>CAZTMK010000040.1:0-3819 GCA_964615235.1 uncultured Thermoplasmatales archaeon | reverse complement strand
ATTTCAAAACATTTATTCATTTATAAAACGAATCCCCTGTGGGTTTTTAGGAGGAACAATAAAGGGCGCAATTTCTCCATTAAAAGGGATAAATAGAAATTGGAAGCAACTGGAGATTAAAGTTATAAGATAGAATATAAAGTTAATTTTAGTAAATCTTATTCAAACTTGATACTTTTCATTCTTTTTTCTACTCTAATTTTTTTACCAAATCTCTATGCAGCCAGCAACGAACCTTGTCAAGCCAAGCGGACGCAAAGCATATAGTTTTATATGTTATACAATTATCAAATATTGTTTTTGATTTAAAGGGAAGAGGAAATTTATGATGGTGGATAATCAATCAGAAAATGGAGAAAAGATCTGGAAAAAATTCTTGAGAAAGCATTGGAAAATGCTTGTTATATTTGTAGTAGTTGCTGCTTTAGCAGTTTTTGGCGCAATTTATGTCTTTTTATGGTTTGTTGGAGATGCTCAAGTAACTGGTCTTGTTCCTGCAACTTTAAATCTATGGACAGTGGGGCATATCGTGACATTTTTGCTGCATTTGATATTCTGGGAATTTATATTCATTGGAATCCCAGTAATTGTTACTGCAGCAGCCATATATTTCCTATGGTGGAAAAGAATACTTGATGAGGAAAGACAAGAATATAGGCGTGGGCATCTATTTGGCAAACGATCGCGCAGAACAGATGGAGGAAGCGCAATATCGCTATTTGTAAATATTGTGTTCATCATCAAGGTTTACGTTGATGGAAACTGGGATGTTCCCATTGCCACTTGGAAATTTGACTATCTCGTGTATTCTTATCTTTGGGCATTAATATGGGTTTTAATCATAATCGGAATTCCAATTACCATTGGAGCTATCTGGTGGATACACCATGAGATGAAAAAGAAACCTTAGTATCTTTTTATCAAGATGGATTGATTAGGTTTGAATTACTGCAGCATTTTCTGTATTTCCAGTTCTCGATTAGTATAAAATTGCAGTTTTCATTAAAACCCTATCTCGCGAGATGTTCATCTCAAGTTCAAATCTTACATTTCTTATTCTCTTCTAATAAATTAATAAAATTAGTCAATTTCCTCCTGTTGGAAAAAACGGTATGCAGGGGACGAGATTTGAACTCGCGGACCTCTGCAGGACAAGGCCCTCAACCTTGCGCCGTTGGCCAGGCTTGGCTACCCCTGCAAAAAATATTTTTAGAATAACTTATCTCACAATTTATTAGAGCTCTATTGCGTCAGTTGGACATTCGTCAACACACGCCCCGCACTCAGTACATTTCTCCTCGTCGATAATTGCAATATCCTCAAGGGTAATAGCCTCAACAGGACAAGCATCAACACAAGTACCACATGCTATACATTCATCTTTTTTGACTCTTGCAGCCACAAATACACCTCCGTAAAGTATTCGTTTTAGGGGTTTAATCTAGATATCGTATTTATTTTTTCTGGTATTGTCTCAGATGTCGTTTAAGTCTATCCCACATATTTCAGATAGCTCTTTATGAAGTTTTACTAACCTTATGGCATATTCCTTATTTCCATCCATCAAAGCCTTTTCAATTTCAATTTCAATTTTTTGCCTAGAGGAATTGTCAATTAGATTGTCTGCATGACAAACAATTTTTTCTTCCAATGTCTCTGGAAGAAAACTCTTAACAGGTAGATGGAGTTTTTTTGCTTCTTCTTTTGTTAGTCCCGCACCAATGTGTCTTTCAATAATTCGGATTATGGATTCTGGAAGACGAAGTTTTTTGGCAATTGATGCTCCTTCAATCGCATGAAAAATACCATGTGTTTTTGACCGTCCGATGTCATGTAACAATGCCCCTGCTTCAACAAGTTCTCGATTTGCATTCGTTCTATCTGCAATTCTAACTGCAATATCCCTTACCGCTAGTGAATGTTTAATTACTTCATCTGAACATCCACTCTCTTTTAACAAATCTAAACATTTTTTTGGCGATAGGTCCTTAATATTCATTAACTAACTTCACTCCTCAAACGGCACTACTTTTTTTCCCTTATCACACGGGAGAATTTTTAGCTTTCCTTTAAATTGCTTTTCAGACCACTTGCCGTTGGTAAATCTATCTAAAAAAAGTGCTAAAGCAGCGACTTCAGAATGTGGTTGACTTCCCACCGATATATTGTAATCTGAAATAAGATACATTTCTGGTGGTACTTTTTCTGCTCCAATTATAATTAGTATATCTTTATTTTCATCAATTTTTGGTATAGCTTCATCAAATCTCTGACCATACATTGTAAGATGAACAATAACGCCTTTCCATTTTTTTATTATTTTTTTTCTATCAATTCCTGTTTCAATTTCAAATTTACCGCCAAAACGCTCGCAAATTGATTTTATATTTTTTTCGATTTGCTTGTCTTGAGTTTCAATAATTACCTTATCTGCTCCAAAAGCACGAGCAACAAGAGCGACATGAGTTGTGATACGCTTATCACGGCCAATTCTGTGCCCAAGTCTTAATACAACAATCATTATCTCACATTACTAAATACTATAAATAAAATTTTTATCCTTCAATCTAATAATTAACTCATAAAAATTCTTATTCATATCTTGCTATTACTATTTCTTTGGTCTTGGTTTGAACCCTTCACTAAACGTACCATCTGTATTTTGAACCATAACTGTTGCATCTCGATCCCTGGCAATTTTTCTAGCTTCTTCGATAGCCTTCTCCTTTTTTCTATGATAACTGTAAATTTTACCATGGCTTCTTACAGCCCAGTCACCCCTCACCTGACCAGGTTGAGGTTTGCTTACAACATAAATTACATTTGAAGGTTTTGGGGTTTTTTTATCTTTTTTTGAAGTAACAATTCTATCTATTCTTCTTTCAAGTGCACTGTCCTTATAACCAGTCAAAGATTCTTGAATAGGTGACAAATTATCAATCTTTTCGCTTATTGTATCTACATCTCTCCAAATTCTTTGACAAGAATAAGCATCAGTTTTTTGATTTGTTGGTTGAGACCTAGGCTGAATGTTTTCGTTTGAATAAAGTGTTTCATGATATTCAGCTAGATTATGCGTTGATGTTTTTTTGGGAGTCTCTACTTTAACATCTTTGGATTTCTTTTGAGTGGGTTTTAATTTTTTAAATATATTCCATTCTACCATATAAAGCCGTCCTAAAAACGGTTTTCTATCATATCTTAAAGTTATCTGTATTGATAAATCTTTTTCTTTTGGTTATCTATAAATAAATTTGACATTTTGGCTTTTATTTTTTATATTTTTGTCTTTACAATAGTGATAATTTAAATAACAAATTTTGCTATCTTTTTTCATGGAATTGTTTGGCTTTGAAATTGGGGAATTGGTTACTTCCACATTAATTCAATTTGTAATTACCGTAATATTGGGAGGAATTTTACTTCATATTGCAACAGGATTATTAAAATTTGAAAAAAGAAGTTTTACGATAGCAATTGCAGTGGTAATTGTTGGTGGAGTATTTTTGTCCATTCTTAATTTAATTTCAATACCATTCGTTTGGTTGATTGGATTAATAGGATATTGGTTTTTAATTAAAAGCCTATACAATGTTGGATGGATCAAGGCAATTTTAGCCTGGTTGATGAGTATTTTTGTAGCTTTTATAATTGCTTTGATTCTGATAGTTATATTGGGACTTTCAGCATTTTTATTTTAGTGAAGGAAAAATCTAATATTTCTTTTACAGATTGCAAAAGGGAGGGCTTATGGTCTAGTGGTTATGACGTCGCCTTCACACGGCGGAGGTCGCCGGTTCAAATCCGGCTAAGCCCATT
>CAZTMK010000039.1:0-8231 GCA_964615235.1 uncultured Thermoplasmatales archaeon | reverse complement strand
TCCATAAGTTTTATTCCACTGCTCATTTCCATTATCATCAATTTTCAAAAGCCAAATATCATCCAAAGAATATGATTCCTTACAACCAACAATAACATATCCTCCATCAATAGCTGGAGTAAGGCAAAAGGCATAATGGTTAGCATCGTATGTTTTGTTCCAAATAATTTCTCCATTGGAACCTATTTTCATAACCCAAGATTCACCTTCCCAAATTCCAAAAGGATAAAGATATCCTGCTAATATGTATCCACCATCCTCAGATGGAATTATCCCACAGGCAAAATCATTAGTATCATTATTTCCATAAGTTTTATACCATTCAGTCTCTGGAGGATAACCAAAATTAGAATTAATTTCATGGTCACTTTTCTCAACGTATCCAACACTTAAGGTTGCAGATGCAGTGATTAACAAAAGCATCAAAATTATCGCAATTAATTTTGCATGTATTCGCATTTTATATGCCCCCCAATTGACTTTATACTTCTTCTAATGCAATATTATGGCTTAAATTTTTCGTATAAGTATAATTTTATATTTATTTTTTAAAATTAGGTGCTTAAATAATAATGATTGTTAATATCATTTAATTTTTTTATATTTTCCAGTATCGATCAATTCTATTTTTTATTTCTTCAATAACCGGTTTAACGCTTTCTTCTTCCTTTACAGAATCTGTAAATTTAATTGGAGAATAACTTAATTGGGAAACCTGAGAAAGGAGGCACTTTCCTATCCATTTTGTACTATATCCTCCTTCCAAAGTACATACGATTTTAGGCTGAATCTGTTGAAGTCGCGATATTACCTCTCCAAAAAAATTTGCCGTTAAACGAAGGCCCCCAAGAGGATCTGTATGATGAGAATCAAATCCAGAAGAAACTATAATAAGATCTGGGTTAAATTGCGAAGCAATAGGAGAGAAAATCTCATCAAGTAACAGCGAAACGGCATGATCTCCATTACCAAAAAAAAGTGGAGCGTTTATTGTGTATCCCATTCCATTTCCATTTCCAATTTCATCAATTCTACCGGTTCCAGGAAAGTGGGGATATAGGTGAAAAGACTGGTACATCACATCATTTCTATCGTAAAAAATATCTTGAGTGCCATTACCGTGGTGCACATCACAATCAAAAATTAGTGCCCTTTTTCCCTCTTTTGAAATCGCATGGGCAGCTAGCGCTGCATTATTAAATAGGCAAAATCCCATCGATCTATCCTTTGTAGCATGGTGACCCGGGGGCCTTGCTAAACAGAAAGCATTATCAATTTTTCCATCTAGAACCTGTTTACATGCATTCAGTACTCCTCCTGCTGCAAGTCTCGATGTTTCGTAATCATTTCGACATACATATGTGTCAAGATCAATCCATGACTCTTTGAGTTTGCTTCTTTCCTTAACCTGATCAATCATTCTTTCCGAGTGGAGCTCGAAAATGAAGTTGCTTGCTAAAACTTCTGGTTCAGAAAATTCAAGATTATTAACTAATGACGATTTTTTAATTTCATGAAGCATTATAGCTGTTCTTTCTGCATTTTCCGGATGTCCCTCTATATTGTGTCGGTTAAATTTTTCTGAAAATATTATCTGAGTGGTCATTGCAAACCAAATTATAGAATCAAAAACGTGAATATAACATTAATTATTCCAAAAATATTTGATAACTTTTACTTTTGATAAAGTTATAATAATTTAAGTACAAACAACGCATTTTGGAAAAGAGATTCATTCGGGGAAGGAAACATTATGAATGATATGATACTTGGGATTTCACCAGAAAACGTTTACACATACGGAAATGGGATACAGGAAGTATCAAAATTTCACAAGCCGTATTTTCTTGTATTTTGTCCCAAAGGAAAAAATATTGAACTGGAAAGAAAACAATTAATTAAAAAAATAGAAGAAAATGTATCTCCAGATCACATTCTAGCAAAAATTGATTCTATAGGCGATATTGAAGAATATAGAAGCTTTTGGGATTTCAACAAAAAAATAAAGATTTTTAAGGTTTATACTAAGAAATCATATTATGTACCTGAGGTAACAAATTTCTTTTTTTTAAATTACGGTTTATATACAGCTGAACACGATATCCCCTATGATCAAAGAGCGTTAGTGGATTTAGAAGCTACAAAGTTTGGTTGGATTTTTGACACTTCTGGAAAAAAAACCACTTTAAAAGTATTGGTGTACGATATCGAAACCACACAGTTTGACCAGATGGCAAAAAACATCCCCATTGATATTATCGGCTATTCAACATTTGATATTTCATTTGAATCAAATAAAAGCCTTGAAACAGAAAAATTTAGTTTTGATATCTTAGATTGTCCAACCAATTGGGAAAATATTGAAATAAAACAGTTAATGTCCAAAAACGTTGATGAGGAAATTGAAAATCTCTACAATTTTTGCAAAATACTAACGAACGCGCATATAATTTCTGGTCACAATATCCTGGGTTTTGATAACACACAAATTTACAATCGTCTTGAATGGATTCTAAAAAATTACAAACGAAATTTATCGCAAAAAATGCTTTCGCTTTTCAAGGAATTTTTAACTACCTATGCAAGAATAGATAAATCTTTTCATTTTGGTATTCGATCTCAGATTGTACAATTTTATCCAGCTAGTCTTGATACTTATCTCGGTGCAAGAAAATTTTACTCATTTTTGGATGATTTTAGTTTGAAAGCTATTGCCCCTTTTTTGGGAATTAAAATCAAAAATCGGTTAATTCTTACACCATCTCAAATTAAACTCGATAGTAAAACCCTTCAGTACAATAAACATGACATGCAGGAACAACTCGGAGTAACTCTCAATCTTATTCAACAGTCTTTGCCTCTAGCATTCACCACAGGCATGTCATTTGACATGCTGCTATCTTCGGGAGCAGTTAACATGTGGGATCATATGTCTATGATACGTGCAGCTCACCAAAAGAAAATCATGCCTCCAATTTGCAGAGTGATGTCGATTGCTCAAACATTATTACACGATTTTAAAGGTTGTGAAAGTAGGGAAGATATCGTAAAAAGAGCACTAAAAAATAGGGATCATCTTTCTAAAGAAATATTAAGAGTTGTAAAATATGGAGATGAAATGCCAACTTGGGTAGAAGATCCATATGTAATTTACAATACTCAAGCAAAAGATGCAGATGACAGGTTAAATTATCATATGCCTGGTGGAATGACGATAAAACCTGATAAAGATGCTTTTTCTCACTTTATTCCCTGGTGGTATGTAGTTGTTGCAGACGTAGGAGCTATGTATCCCACGATTCTAAAAGCAATGAATATAGGCGCAGATACAGTTCGTTTGGCCTCCAAATCTGAAAAACCTGATGCCTGGATTTGGCTAAAAAAACTTCCTCAAGGCTTTTTAAATAAAAGAGATGTTTCCTGGCGAAGCATAGATACGAATGATACTTATGCAGATAAAGGCTATATGCTAGGTGTAAAAATTGATAAAAATCCTGGTGTGGTAAACTGCTCAATGACAGGAATCATGAGCCTGATTGCCCAAATTAAAAGAGAATTAAAAGGAGTCGAAAAGTCAGGCAACCAAGAGGAACTACAAAGATTGAAAATGATGTATCAAAGTGTTAAAGGTGCAAGAAATGCAGGAACACATGGGATACTAAGTGCCCCAGGAGTATCAGGAAGGCAATTTAATCTATGGGGCGCTGCAACAATTACGACAAAGGGTCAAATGATTTTGGCCGACACACTATCATTTTTGGAAAAAGAGGGTATTAGAGTAGTTTATGGTGATACCGATGGAATTTATCTTGGCTGTTCTCGTTCTGTAACAAGTACAATAGGATTAAAACAATCACTTGGGATTACTTCTGAACCATCAGAAAATATATGGTTAACTAAACCTGAAGTGGCTTTTTCCGCTATTGAAAAATGTAACAAAAAATGGCAAGAGGAATTGAACTATCCAGATTTTGAACTTGAACCTGAAAATCACGATGCAATGATTTTTGTAAAACACAAGAATTATCTTATCTTTGATGGAAAAAACGAAAAAATCGAGATGATTACAAAAGGCAATAATTTCAAAGGTTCTGATAAAGCAAATATTGCTAGAAAGGTGTTAAAGCAGATAATGATTGAAGTCTTAAAAGAAAACGCCAGTTGGGATAACGAAGAAGAGGCCCGAAGTAATGTGAAAGCCAGTATTTCAAATAAAACTAAGGAAATCGTTTCTCAATTGGATTTAACAAAAGTTGATATCGACGATTTAACTTTAATTCAATCCGTCCAGCCGGCATCAAGATACAAATGTAATCAAGATGGTTCTGATTCAACTTTTGCAAAAAGGGCAAAGGCTTTAGAAAAACTTATTGAAAATCCAATAAAAACAAGAATAAAAATGAAATTTGTGATAACAAAAAAGCCTCTTCCTGGAATTACGAAACCATCAAAAAGTGGTGTAAAGCCCATAGATTACATGTATCCTGTTGATTTGTTGAAAGATAAAAGAGAAATCGACTTAAGTTGGTATAAAAATATGGTCGAAAATTATGTCCAGGGAGCGTTTGGTTTATCTGAAGCTAAAATCACCGAACAACAGGGGCTAGATGCCTGGATGTAGTAATTACTGAAAAGCTCATATTTTGAAACAACATATTTTTATAAGTTGTAAACAATTATATTTTTGAAACAGTATAATATGCAATTTGGTGGGCTACAGCAAAAAAATTGCTGTTAATTCTAATTTGAAATGAGGTATAAAAATGAAATATTTAAATCATTTAAATCTAAAAAAACCAAGAATTTTTTGTTTGTTTTCAGGATTAATTATTATCTTATCTAGCACATTAGTTGCTTTTTCAAATGCAAGTCCAATTATGAAAGTAATTGAAGAAAAGGAAAATTTTGAGAATGTTAAAAACAACTATTTTTTAGATGAAAATCTTGGTAGATTTCCGTTTATAAAATCAACTGATTTCTGGGATATTTTAAAGTTAATACTAAAACAAATAGTTGAAATAGCAGATTTCCTTTATAAGGTTATAGAGCCTCTTACTATTATTATATTTACTGTTCTATTTACTCTTAATCCGAATTTGGCTCTGTTATTTGTAACGTTGGTAGTATTACTTAGATTTTTAAGCATGATTGAAATTGACACAGAAACATTACTTTCATTATTAAATGAGAAAAATTTTCAAAATATATTAGATTAATTATTGCAAAAAATTTAATGTATTTACCAATTCAATAAATGAAATGGTTTAATTAATTGACTATAACAGAATGTAATTTTTAAAATTCTAAATGATAAAAAGTTACAATTAATAGAAAAATATTTAGCTGGGAAATTAATTTTGAAATGGGGGACTTTGCTTAATTGTGAGGAATCCTTTAACATTGGAATTCATGCTAAAGGCTTTTTTCTCCTATCAACGCATCCCGTCCCCCTTTTTCCTTAAATTTTTCGAAAAATATTTCATTTAAACTGCAAATAATTTCCTAAAAAAGTAGCAATTTTGATGATTAATATGACAAAAATTGATGAGATTTTGAAATTAAAAATAAAACCGAAGGAAAAGATCGAACAGATTTCAAAGGTTATAATAAATGATAAAAATAAGATAGAAGAATTAATTGATCGTTTCAAAAATGGATCTGATGTTGAAAAGGGAACATGTGCTCATGTCATGAAAATAGTTTCTGCAAAGGAACGTGAAATTTTTAAGCCATATATTTTGGATTTAATTAAATACATAAATTATAGAGCCCCAAGGGTTAAATGGGGAATTCCCGAAACAATTGGAAATTTGGCAGAAAAATATCCTAAAGAAGTTGAGCAAGCAATTCCTAAATTAATGCTTAACACAACAGACAAAAGTACAGTGGTTAGATGGTGTGCAGCTTTTGCTTTAACCGAAATCGCAAAGTACAATTTAGATAAACAAAAAGATCTTATATCTGAAATAAAGGAATTGATAAAAAAGGAAAAAAATAACGGAGTAAAAAACGTTTATTTAAAAGGGTTAAAAACAATAGAAAAAGAAAAATAGAATTAAATTAAGGGAGGCAAAACTTGGTAAAACTAATTTGATGTTTTGCAACCCTCGATTGAATTGAAATTGTGAGGAGTTTTATCCAAATAATGCGCCAAGACCTGCTGCAGCTTCCTCTTCGGAGACTTCTTCCTCTTCTTCCTTCTTCTTTTCTTCTTTTTTACCTTCTTCTTTTTTTGCCCCTTCATCTTTGGCAGCTGGTGCAGCCGCGACAGGGACAGCGGCAGCATTTTTGATAGCTTCCTCGATGTCAACGCCCTCAAGGGATGCTGTCAATGCCTTGATTCTTCCATCGTCTGCTTTTACTCCCGCTGCAGTTAGTACCTTTTTTACATTTTCTTCTGTTATCTTTTTGCCTGCGGAGTGAAGAAGCATTGCGCTGTATATGTATTCCATTTCTATTTTCCTCCATTAGCTTATGTTAACATCTTTTTTAAATCATCATCTACTGCATCTTTAGATTTAGATGCCAAGGCCAGCATGGCTCTATGAGTTTTTGCAATTATATGCTTAACGGTTTCCTTGTTAATAATTCCAAGCTCCATTGCAAGACCGAAAGCGTCTCTATGTGCCTTAGTTATCAAAGGTGTAACAGTTTGTTTGTTTACCCAAGCAGTCTCTAACGCTAGTGTTAGAGCATTGAAAGATGCTTGATGAATCTTTAATCTAAATTGATCAATATCAATATCCAACACATCTGGTTTAAATGAGTTCCCTTCCTCAAATACTGCATTTAAAGAAATTCCAATTTGGATGGGGAAAATCTCAAGTCTAGTAAGCATCTGAGCCGCATCTCTTGGTATTTTCTCCCCTTTCTTTACCAAAACTTTGTCGCTTTTTATTACTACCTTGCCTTCTTTGATTTGAGCGGGGATACCTACTTTTTGCAATTCCCCAACAATAGGACCAGGTTTAAAAGGGGTATCTCCAGCCTTTACCTCAATATTGCTTGGGGCTATCTCGCCGCCTTTTGCTGGAGCCATGGTTCTAGTTTGCTTCAGTTGCCCAAATAGTTTAAAAGGATTCATTTCTGTTGCAATAATTGCCGCTTGTCCGCTAACGTAGTCTTTTAGTTCAGAAATGCCTTTAATTTTTCCTTCTGCATTATCAATAGCTAAAGATATCAATGAATTTTTTGATGATCTCATGGAAACATTTCCACGAAGATTACCTCTCATTTGTTGCATCTGTGGAGCGGGTATACCACCTATTTGGGCTATACCAACAACTTTATTTTCTGTTATAATTTTTGTAAGTTCCTCGACCTCGTTAAGCTTCCATTTAGCTACGTGTGCCACAGAATCACCCTAGACTTATTTTCTCTGAGGACCCCATCGTTGTTTTGATATATATGGAGCCTATATTCATTCGTCCGCGTTCTAGTCTTGTTTCTAGTCTTTTAACAATTGCAGAAATGTTTTCGGCAATATTTTCACTTGACATGTCTTCGCTTCCGGCAATTGCATGAAATGTTTTATTTGTCTTTGAGTGTAATTTTATAGTGTTTCTCAAATTTGAAACCATTCCAGCAATATCTGCATTAGGTGGAACGGGTTTAGGCATTTTACCACGAGGACCAAGCACAGTACCAAGAGTTCGACCGATTGTTGGCATCAGTGGAGCCTCTGCAATGAAAAAGGCATGAGAATCAGCAATTTTTTTGAATTTCTTTTTATCGGATGATAACTCTTCGATTTCCTCTGGTTTGACTAATAAATCAACAAATTTTTTTGATTTGGCAGCAAGTTCACCACTAGCAAACAAAGCAACTTTGGCTTCATCGCCTCTACCATGGGGCAAAATAATTTCTTCATCAATACGATTTTGAGGGGCATTTAAATCAATATTTTTTAGATTAAAAACTATGTCAATTCTCTGTTTGAATTTTCTGTCAAGTTTCTTGGATTCTTCCAAGACCTTATTTACAGCTTCGACTATCTTTTTATCCGCCATAGATATCAATCTAAGAGTGTTTATTAATGCCTTCTACTCCATATGTATATGGAGATGTAGGTCTCGGGAATGACAACCCTATTTATAAAAGTTTGGTCAACTAGGAACAAATTCTTTCGATAATCAGTTCAAGTATATCCTCAGGTTCCTTTGAACGTCGTAATTCTTTCTTATTAATTATCGGAGTTCCTTCAATATTTGTCCTGTTTACCTCCTTGTCTA
>CAZTMK010000038.1:0-9389 GCA_964615235.1 uncultured Thermoplasmatales archaeon | reverse complement strand
CAACTGATGCCATTAAAAACAAGAACATAATAAGAATAGCAACTGCTTTTGAATGAATTTGCATTTTACATTGCCTCCCATTTGATTTATGATAACATGTAATGCATTTAAATGCTTTAAAACTTTCGTATAATTATATTTTTTATTTAATAATGTTAGTTTCCAATTTTCTTTGTAAAATAAGATTTTTGTAAAAGTTAAATAATTCTTTATCTTTATAATTAAAATTCATAGTTTTTCTTGATTGCAGATCCCCATGTGACTTAAAATTCCAAATTGATTTTTTTTGACCAAATCCTGCTTCTGTTCCATAATATATTATCGGGGGTTGATTTAACGAAAATTGAATTTCTGCAGCTTCTTTCAATTTGGATTTATCATTTTTACATGAGTACAAAAACCGATCCATATCATGATTATCTAAAAAAGACGGAAGAAAGTAACCTTTTGGAAATTTTTTATAATGATTTTTCAGAGTTTTTACTAATAATTTTTTATCAGAATCCGATTTATCTGAAGAGAAAAAGGATTTCATTATCTCTTGAAACCTAAAATCCAGCACTCCATCCAATTCTCCAATGTATTCTTTTAAAAGACGGTCAGATGAAGCACCCAAGAGCCATTTTAAAAATTTGAATCTTAAATTTATTGTTTTTAGTTCGTTGAATTTTATTCCTTGCATCCAAGCTTCACCGATTAAAACTGCTTCTGGAAAATTTGTTTTAATTTCTTTTCTAAAGGTTTTCCAAAAATTATGCGAGGGTCCAATCACATGATCCAGACGATATCCATCAAAACCAAGCGATAACCAATATTTGGCTGCATCGATAATATGATTTCTTGCAGGAATATGTTCGAGATTTAATTTTGTAATGTCTGCAATACTTAAGAAACAAAGATAATCATCAGGCCAATTTGTAAAATAAAACCATTTGTAGTATTTGCTCGATTTATTGCCTTGAGCCTCTATAAAAAATGGATGATATTTTGAGCAGTGATTGGGAACGAAATCTGCAATAATTTTCATATCCTTTTTATGAATTGTTAAAATAAGTTTTTCCAAATCTTTTCGTGTACCAAAATGCGGGTCAACCTTGAAAAAATCGGTGATATGATAGCCATGATATGCACTTGTTTGATAAAATGGAGATATCCAAATCGTATTTACTCCAAGATCTTTTAAATAATCTATAGATTTTGTAATTCCCTTTAAATTTCCACCAACGAAGTCTGGTTTCTCCCAATTTTTTGAAGAATTAAAACCTGCAAAACGATCTATAAGAATGTGGTAAATAATTGAATCCTTAAACCAATAAGCATCAGTCATTAAAAATCAGATTAGAAATTAAGCTTAATATAATTTTTAAAATTTTAAAGCGCTATTCTAAATAAATTGCAGGCTTAAGCGGTATTGCAAAGCGCTTTTTATTTGCAGGATCATAGATTTCTTTGTCGTCTGCCGCAACTATTTCAACTTCGTAGTCGAAAAGTTCTTTTAGATAAATTTTTGCACATCCAAGATAATTTTTTTCATCAATCCCTGCAAGGTATCGCTCTTTATCCGAATCGTTTAATTTATTTACTTCTCCAAGAAGTTTACCAGCAAATTGTGAAATTTCTTTTGCAATCATTTTCTTTTCTGGATCGGCCATTGCTTCCTTTATTAAATCACCGATGTTAATTTTTCCAGATTCTGCTTCTTTTATTGCCTTGGTCATCATTTCTGTTTTCCAGGATGGGGCTGTATAGATGTGAATCTTTTTTGGTTTAAGATTTGTAACCTTAATAATTTCATTTACATCATCAACGATCTTTTCCAATAGATACTCTCCGACTTCTGTATTTATAGAAATTTTTTCAATTTCAAAAGTTGGATATGTTTCGTTTGATACAAATTTGTTTTCGTGAAACATTTCCCAAAGCTCTTCTGCCAAGTGAGGAGTTACAGGTGTCATCATCTTTATCCAAGATGACACAAAGGTTTCAACGGCTGTTTTATTGCATCCGCCTCTTTTTACGTACCATCGAATGTCTTTTTGACACTCGAAAAAGATTTCATTTGTTGCAATTCTGAGATCATATATGTTAAAAGCATCGGTCGATTTTTTAATTCGTCTTTGTAAAGAGCTTATGAGCCAGTTATCAATTTGTTCATTAGGATTATTTTCGTTTAACTTTCCAAGCTGATTAATTTGATTCCATATGTTTTTCAGTCTGCTTTTATACTTTAAAATTGCCTCAGAATCCCATTCAACATCCACAAACGGCGAACCTATGTGGGCATAATATAGTCTCATTGCATCTACACCATATGTAGTTGCAGCCTCGTTGATATGTTCGGCACCACCTTTTGATTTGCTGATTTTTTCCTTACCTTTCTGAGTTACCCACCAGTGTACAAAGATCCCTTGAGGTCTTTTACTCTCAGGCATAATTGCTACATGGTTCATAATAAAGACTGGGAAATGCACGGTTTTATGTTCTTTTCCGCCAAGATTAATGTCAACTGGATACCAGTAATCAATATCTGATTTTATCTCGTCCCAAATATCGTTTTTTTGCCTGCCTCTCCCAAGGAATACATAATCAAAGAATTCTTCAGTCATCTCCTCGGGTTTGATTTTGCCTTCATTTACAAATTTTGAAATTAAATAATAGGCAGGATAAAGCGTAGAATCTGAAATCGGCTCGATTATCCAGCCTTTTTTGAATGGAAATTCAGTCCCGAGCCAAGATCCCTTTCTGATGCAAGCGCGATCGTCAAACCAGTCTAAAACTCCGGGAAGTTCCCTTTTGTAATCTTCAGGAAAAATATTCATGTAGGAAACGTGGTCTTTGGAATCTTGGGTTAGGTTGTAATCGCTGTATTTAATAAACCACTGATCAGGAATTTTTTTAATCATCACCTTTTCATTACATCTGCAAATTACTTTTTCTGAAAACTCACGCATCACGACGGCTAGGTTTTTATCAAGTAGCTCGTTTTTTACATCATCTTTTATTTCAGAGATTTTGATTCCAGCATATGGGCCGCACTTATCGTTTAGGTATCCTTTGTGAAACTCTTTTTTGTAAACTTCTTCTGTGGCTAGCTCAAGTTTTTCAGTTTCCGTCTGGCTTTTAATACCGAGTTGGTCGCATACCTCTTTTGCGGGATTTTTACCAAAACCTTTTACATCAATTATTGTAATCGGTGAAATATCTTCTCCCGATTCAACAAGGGCAATCCAGTCAAATGGCGCATGTGCAGGAACCGACATAACAATTCCTGTTGCAACACCCGGGTCCGCAAAAGGTCCTGATAAAACGGGCACTTCTCGATTAACAAGTGGAATTTTTACCGTTTTTCCAATAAGTCTTTTTCCAAGAATTTTTTCCTCAACAATTTTTACATTCTCAATCTGATAAGCAAGTTTTTCTGCGGCTTGTTTTGAGCATATCCATGCTTCGTTGTCAACTTTTATTTTAACATGTTCTACATCTGGGTTAACCCACATGTTAGTAACACCGAAAATGGTCTCTGGTCTTAGTGTTGCGGCAGGTAGAACTGTTCCATCTTTTAAAGTGAATTTAATTGTAGTAAATTCTAGTATTTCTGCCGCTCCTCCAGCTGAAATATCTGTTTCGGATTTGTCAACTGCAACAGGTCCACAGTTAGGACAGAATGGAGCATAATGGGGTTTTTGAATTAGCAATTGCTTTTCTTTTAATTTGTAAAATTGCCATTCTATAAACTTCTTGTAACCTTCGGATATCGTACTCATTATTCTTGAGTAGTCAATTAAAAATCCAAATTTTTTCCAGTAATCTTCAACATATATATGTCCAAAATAATTTACTACCTCTCTTGGATCTTTCAGTTTTTGAATTGTTTCTTCTGAACATCCGTATTCTTTTAGTGCGTTAATTGTTGCTTCATCGCCTCTTTCAACCTTTTTTGCAAACCCGATTGACGGAATTCCAGATGCATGAAAACCTGCGGGAAAAATAACATCATAACCTGTCATTCTCTTGTATCTTGCAATTATATCACAGTAGGTAAATCCCCTCATATGTCCAACATGAAGATAACCAGAAACACCCGGGTAGGCAAAATGAAGAAAGAATTTGTCACCATTTTCTTTTTTGGCAAGATAGATTTTTTTGTCAAACCACTTTTTTTGCCATTTTTCTTCTATTGAAATGTAGTTGTAATCCTTATTATGCATTGTTTTCTATCCTCCTGGAAATAAGAAACGTTTTATAAAATCATTGTTAGGCAGAGAAAAACTAATTTATATTCAACCAATTCTTTTTTAAATGCAGTTTCTTTACCGATTGAAATATGAAGTTAAATTTATTGAGTTTTATATTGATAGGTCTATTATTAGTAACTGCCATTGGAACTTCTTCCATATCTGAAATAGCAGAAAAAAATTCACAAGCAACAAATTCCATTCTTTTAACTCTAACCTTTGAAGGGCAACAAAAGACATATACACTAGAAGATTTAGAAAATTTAGATTCGTATTCTGGAAGAGGTGGTCGTTTGAATGTTTTAGATATAATTCAGGGACCTTTTACATATACTGGAGTTAGAATTTCAAAACTAGCACAAGAATTTCAAAACATTCCTTCCAATTTTGAATTATTGACGTTTTCAAGAGATGGCTATGTATGCAAATTTACAAACAATCAAATAAAAGGCAATGTACAAGTATATGATGTAAACGGAAACCCAGTTGGCACAGGTGGAGTAACAATGCTTTTAGCATATGAAGAGGAAGGAGTTACTTATTATAATGGCGGTCCTCTTAGAATAGCTTGGGTAAGTAATGATGATCTAATAACCGATGCACCGCATTGGCCAAAATTTGTAGACGAACTTGAAATACTTGAACCAGTAAATGATAATTTTCCTCCAGAAATCGACATTGATGAACCAGATAATGGTTTGTATCTACTTGATAAAAAATTAATTACAACTCCATTTTCAATAATTTTTGGTGGAATTACTATAAATGCTTGGGCATCTGACGGCGAATCTGGAATAAAAAAGGTGATGTTTTTCATTGATGGAGAGCTAAAAGCAAAAATTTCGACCCCTCCATACGAGTGGTTTTGGGATGAGACTATATTTGGTTATCACACAATAAGTGTTAGTACATTTGATGCTGGTGGCAACATTGCAAGCGATGAGGAAAAAGTATGGATTTTTAATCCTTGAACGTCGGTTAATACATATCAAACTAACTATCTTTTAGCCAAATACCAACAATATAATTTTGTAAAAGCAAACCTCGGAAGTTTTCTTGATCAATATAGCCACAACATGGAAAACCTCCGTATGTTTCCTCTCTAAAATATATGTCAATTCCATACCCCGGTGAGAAGCTTAGTTCAAACATGTTTATGGGCAAAAATCTGAATCCGCCGTCTTGATTTTTTTCTATATCGGTAATTTTCCCTAGTAATATTGAAAATGATAAGAGATTGATTATATCTTTTGCCTTTGGCATTGTAACAGAATGTATTGACCAATCACTTTCACCATTGTTTTCATCAATGGCTTTTACTTTTATATCAAAATTACCTTCTTTTTTGAAGGTGTGAGATACTGTTACCTCTTGACCTGAAGGGTATTTTCCCTCTAAAGTTGATGTTTGATCTCCCCAGTCGAAATAGTATGAAATTTGATCCCCGTCTGGATCAGTTGAACAAACAATGTAATCATATTGTTCTCCAGCTTTTCCTTTGCTTGGACCTGATATTGATGGAGTTGTTGGTAAAAGATTATCCAACAGTCCTAACAGCATTTTTAGAAATTCATCCCAATATGTATCAATAGCAAAAAGAGTTTCTTCATAGGGAGAGGGAAGATCATGGTCATATCTAAGTGCGTCATTGTAGTCTGCTGTTCTCTGAGGAATATAAATATTGAATCCTTCTGAATGATCCCCTGGTAAAATTGCTTTTGCAATCACCGCATTGTTTATTTCATTCTCTACGTTACTTTTTAGTGTTAAAAATTCTGTATCGTCAATATCAAGTAGTTCGAGAAAATGACCAAGATCAACAAAATAATCAATGTCCCAAGTTATTCCGTACTTTCTTACAGAATCTAATGCTGTTAAAATTTTATTTCGGTTTTCATCAATATTTTTGATGAAATAGAGTCCTAATTCACTAATTGTATTTGCCAAGGCATCTAGTTTTGTTGAATCTAATAATCCAAATGATTGTTTAATATCAGGATAATCTTGTGGGACGAAAACCTCTACAACATACCTGGCTAACTCTTCGGCAGACATCAAGGGATTGTCAACAAGCTCGGAAAGAATATTTTCATAAGGTATATCTCCAACTAGTCCACAGTCTGCATATCCGATCGTGTAATCGCAATAATTTCTGATTTGGTATCTTAGTTCAAGATTGCCGCATAAACAAGATTCAATCAGTACTATCGCTAGTTTGTTTCCACCATCATTTGTAATCGTTTTTAAAGCATCATGCAACTCAGGCATTGTTATCATTAAACCATCGCCATTGCCATCAGTACAAACTCCTTGCCACCCGCTTCCCATATTGCTATGGATATTTAGAGCGTAATTTGCGGCGCTAAAATCCCCCATTACTTTTTGTGCAAATTGGGCTAGAGTATCTGAATCATCCATGTCTGATTCTTCGGGCCAATCCTGCTCCACCAGGTTGTTTTCAACAATATAGTAAAGTTTAGTGTCGCCTATATCATCGCCGTCATATAGGGCAACAAGCTGAACATCTTCGGTGGAACCGACCAATCTTATGGTATTCAATGTTTGTTGTAAAAAAGCAGAAAGTTTATTGTCACCATCTAAATAAAACATATAAACCCAATCAAAATCATTTTCGTTTGTCCCTTTAACTGTAATTGAGGTAAAACAAGTACTTACAATTAAAATTGAAAAGATAAACAAACTAATCATATTTTTTTTCTTGTTCAATCATTCGCCCCCGTTTTTTATATTATTTATATAGTGTTATCAATGTTCTTATTTCTTTTTATCAAGAATTTGAACAAAATGAAAAAATTAATGCCATAATTTCCTTTTTGTATGATTGTCAGGCAATATTGGTAAAAAGTTTTTAATTTATTAAGATAAGATTAAGTAAATTGTAAATTAATTTTAACAAATAATCAAGAAAGCTAATGAAATTTGGTTTGACGAATCTCATTACAACATGTAAAGAATCAGACCATTGGCTACTTACACCATTTTCATCCCTTGCCATAACTCTAATTGTACGGTTGCCGTTTGAGCTCCAAGAATGGAAAATATTAGCTTTATCTCCAGATGCATATGGTCCAATCCATCCAGAATATTCTTCATCTCCCCAATCAAATAGGTAATAAATATTATCATTTTCTGGGTCAGTAGAATTTGCATAGTATTGATAACTTACCCCAGTCCTCCCAAATGATGTACCACTAAACTTTGGTCTGGCAGGGGGTAAGGAATTTGTAGCTATTGTTAATGTTGGATCTCCAAATAAATGAAATTCCTCAAGATTAATATAGTCGGAATTTTGCATATAAGAAGAAATATGTGAATTAATTATTTTATGACACAATTCTCCCAATGTTTCTATGTTCCTATCCATATAGTGATATGCTAGATCGATACACATTTTTTCAATTCCGGAATTTATAACTACGGAACCGTAAGTAGCTAAATCAAAATTTGCACCACCTAAAAAAGCAATGCTTCCACCTGCTGGATGCTTTACAAAAGTCCAACCGAAACAATCTTTTGCACTGTCATAAGCGCAGTGAAAACATGCATCTGAGATTACAATTGGAAGCATGTTTTTATTGTTGAGTTTCTCAATATTTTGAGTTGAATAAAACCCCTGAGGTATCCACAGATTTTTGTTTTCATGGGGGTGCGTAGCCCAAGAATGTTCGTTGCCATGACCATTGAAGAAAACAAAACCCGCACCACTGTTTATTGCATCGTTAATATTTGATTTTTCGTATAACATACCATTAGATGCCCAAATTTTAACAGGTATAAAACCTTTTAGCAGATTGCCTACATTTGTCTGGATATATTCTCCTTCGTCAATTCCTTCTGCATCCCCTGGTCCTGAATCTCCGCCGATAAAAACAACATTTCTAAACCAGTTTTGTTTGTGAGATTCTTCATTTTCATATGTAATAATCTTGGAAATACATGCGTCAACTTCTTCTTTATTGATACATGCAAGGCTTCCTAAATATACATCAGGAAAAAGATCAATTGTATCGTTTGCACCGAACCAATCTTTTTCTCCAAAAATGTCATTTCCGTTCGTATCCCAACTTGAAAATTCTAGATTTTCACCATATATATCTGCATAATACAAATCTGTTAGAAATACGAATTCGTTCTGATAAGTGTACTCGTGATAAATATGTGTGTAGCGGGCAGGTATTTGCTCTGCTCCACCGACGAGTAATATGTATTTTGTATCCCAACTTTCAATTGAATTTTTAATAAAATATTTGATTTTTTCCGGTGTGTCCCTCCCTTCTGCTAGGAAATATTTGCTTTGTACAATATCTTCAGTAGATATCCATTTGGTTGAAATCCCTCTACTTAACTTATGATTTACAAAAATTTTTAAATTATTGTAGTAATCATTTGGTGAAATTATTAGAAAATCATATTTGTTGTCACTTCTTGGTTTTTTAGATTGTGAGGGTGCCTTGTACTCTATCTCGATTTCGATTTTTTCTGTCCAACTAATTAAACTAGTTGAAGAGTTGAATTGCACAGGGAACAATTGCAGATTTACAATTGTCGATCGCTTTTGATCAACAATCCCGGTGCCAATTTTATATGAGAACCATCCTGGAGGAGATTTTGGATTTCCATTTGCATAACAAAGCGTTTCATTATAGTTTTCAATCAATACAGCTGGAAGTGTGAAAGCTAGCTCTTTAGAAATCGTAATTTCATAAATATTTGCGGTAGTACATTTTATATTTTTCACCTCTGAACCGAATGGTAAGATAAACGATTCAATTCTCGTGGGCAAAACATAATGATTTTCTTTATACAAAAAAGAGTTAGCACCATTGAGGTTTATTGATAAACCATTTTCTTTTTCTTCTATATTGAGATCAGAAAAGTTGAAAATATAAATTTCCTTTGAGATTGTATCTTCATTAAACACATTTGCATAAACCGGGTTTAGAAAAAAAATTGATATTGCCAATATGGTAAAAATTTTTTTAATCATATTTTTACCCCCATTTATAATTATACTACTCAAATTTAAACATTTTGATTATTTTATCTAAAAAACGAGAAAAAAATTAGTATTTATTAGAAAATTAGATTAATTGAATGAAATATACTATTATCCTAGAGCCGCTGGAGGGAATT
>CAZTMK010000037.1:0-9701 GCA_964615235.1 uncultured Thermoplasmatales archaeon | reverse complement strand
AAAATACTATTTATATAGTTGGTTTATTTACTATGACATTCATACTCGTTGCTCGTGACTGGAGAAAAAGGAAATGGACATAGTGATTTTTTCTTTATCATGGATATCTATAATTGCCATTTGTGTAATAATTGCATTATTGCTAATATCATACATAAGAAAATGGATGATGACATACGCAATTATTTTAACCAATTTCGTTGTTTTCATTATTTCTTTAGCATTTAGAACAGAAATAATCGGTGAATTAGCGTTTAGACCTATTTACTTGTCATTTGAACTTTTTCCCCAGATTTACACTCTATTTACCTCAATGTTTTTACATAGTACGACCGACTTTTTACATATTATATTCAATGTTTTCATGTTTTTACTAATTGCACCATCATTTGAAAATCGAATTGGCAGAAATAAGATTTTATTTATATATTTAACAACAGGTGTGTGTGCTGGTCTATTTCACTCAATAATCGGTCCCATGCTCCCCCAACCATATACATCCGATCCATACATTGGTCTTATTGGGGCATCTGGTGCAATATCTGGAATTATTGGGGCTTACACTTATTCCTTTCCAAAAGATAGGGTTTTTTTCCCGATAGGTTATTTTATAACAAGAGTTCCCATGTTATGGGCAGGTATTGCCTTCATGGGATTTCAAACAGTTTATTTTTTTATACAGCAAGACCCTGGTGTAGCCTATCTGGCACACATTGGAGGTTTCATTAGTGGGTTTATTATTGCTCCTATCTTAATAAAACGGCAAAAACCAAAAGATTCAGATTCATCTCAATTTATTTATTATGACACCTTTGGTCCTCAAAGGCTTAAAAATATTAATATGTCTGTCTTAAGAAAACTTGCAACAAATTCAGAGCTCCAAAGTGATCTGAAAAGAATAGAAAATGAAAATGTCCCACAGGTTAGAGAGGTTTGGATTGAACATTTTTTAGATAAAGCAAGATGTCCAAAATGTGGTGAAAAACTAAAAAATTTCGATAGGGATATTTGGTGTGAAAACTGTGGTTTCAAATCAAAGTATTGATTTTCAAAAAATTATGAAACTCAGACCAATAAATTCACCGTAAAGAAGGAAACTAGCAATAAAATATCCTGCAATTGCACCACCGCAAAGACAAGGAAGACCGGCCTGAGGTTTACCTTTTATAACAAATATCATAAGAATACAAAATCCAACAAGGGTTCCTAACAATATGGATAATGCAAGGGGTAAGCTATTCAAGCCGCTAGATAAACCGTAATTGTATGCAGCGACAACCAAGATACCGGGCATGACAATATCACCAAGCCCCATAAAAAATGCGTCACGTTCTGCTCCTTCATTTAGCTTTTCTTTTAAAGATTTTTTTTCTTTTATTATTGAATATCCTTTAACCTTTGGAATTACTAATAAAACAGGCAGCTTAAGATCAACAACAGTATCTGCTAAATCTATCATGTGTTTTGTTTTATAAACAGAAATTGCATCATAAATTGCTAAAAACACTAGTAAGACAATAACTAACATAACACCTAAAGAGATTCCGAAGATTACTATGGCACTTGTTCCAATGATAATACCTGTGATATCAATAACATACCATTCAGGATATTTGAATAAAGCAATAATTAATACTATAGCCCCAATGAGTGCTAAAATTTGGGAAAACCATCCAATAAAATTACCAAATGATAAAGCGAAAATAGGGAGAAAAAATGCATAAAATGACGTATATCCAACTGCACCCAGAATGATATATTGAATGACCCTTTTTTTCCAAAATTTTGCAATTAGTAAAATTATTGCTGTAAACGTTAACATAATTATCAAGATGTAAAATATGTTTACTGGATCGTTAGGATTTTCAAATGCTGGAGTAATGCCTGCATCCTGAAAAGGTGTTGTAACTGTTAAGGCAAGTCCATGGATAATAACAAACAAACATCCCATAATGAAAATAGATAAAAACTCCTTAGTATCACTTTTATTATCCGGCATTTAAATCTCCAAATGCTTTTTTATTATTTATAATAATACATTTTTCATATTAAGAAATTAAAAAAAGAATAAATAACAGATATAAATTGAATATAATGCCAAAAGAAAAACCCCTTCTATTCGAGATATTTTTTTACCAGAAAGAACAATTGGAAACATAACAAAGGTAATAATAGTCAGAATAATTATGTGATCTATTGATTGAGCGACATTTAAGGGTATAAAAAGAGCGCATATACCTAGAATAAGAAGGATATTGAAAACATTGGAACCTAATACATTTCCAACCGCAATATCTGATTCTTTTTTGTAAGATGCAACAGCCGATACAACCAGTTCGGGAAGAGATGTTCCTATTGCCACCATTGAAAGGGAGATAATTATCTCAGGAATACCAAATAACTCTGCAAAGGCCAATGCTGATTCTATAAGCAGCCATGCTCCTGCAACTACTCCTACTATGCCAAGAAAAATATATGTAATATTTTTTACTAGATTTTCTTTGGCAACTAAATAAAAATTTTGTTTCCTCTCCTTTTGTGCACATTTTATAAAATAAAAAATGAATGCAACAAAAAAGGCCAGAAAGAATATCCCTCCAACGTAATGATATCCATCGAGCAGGGTGGCATATGAAAATAATAAAAAAATTACTGTTGCAATTGCAACAATTGGCATTTCTCTTTTAATTATCCCTCGTTGGATATTTAATGGCCTAATAACCGCACTTATTCCAATGATTAATAAAAGATTTGCAATACATGATCCAACAATATTGCCAACTGAAATATCCGCATAGGATTGAACTGCCGCGCCAACCGAAATTGCAAATTCCGGAGCAGATGTTCCAAATGCTACAACAATAACTGATATTATTAGGGAGGAAACACCTAAATGAGCTGCAGTTTTTGATGTTCCTTCTACCAATATGTCCGATCCTTTGTATAGAAAACCAACCCCAAAAATGAATGCGATTACAGCTAATTCGATAGAGAGCATAATAAATAGTAAATAGGAGACGATGTTTAAAACAGCTACGCAGATAAACATTGACCTTTTTATGCTTAAAAACTTTATTATACGCAAAGATTCTGCTATTTTGGTAAAAAATGACAAAGGGAACTTTAACATTCATAGGTCTAGGTCTTCATGATGAGAAAGATATTTCACTTAAGGGCTTAGAAGCAGCAAGGAATTGTGATAAAATCTTTTGTGAATTTTATACTTCAAAATTAGGTGGAACGGATATTAAAAAGTTAGAAACAATCTTTAATAAAAAAATCATAATCCTTTCAAGGGAGGATGTTGAAAAGGGAGATCAAATTTTAAAATGTGCAACCATAAGAAGGGTTGCACTATTGGTTGCTGGAGATCCGATGACGGCAACAACTCATGTAGATCTGAGACTTAGGGCAATTGACAAAGAAATAGAAACAAAACTAATTCATGGTAGTAGTATTTTTACTGCTGTAGCAGGCCTTCTGGGTTTACAAATTTATAAATTTGGGAGAACCACAACACTAGCATTTCCAGAAGGGAACTATTTTCCAACAAGTCCATATGATGTCATTAAGGAAAATAAAAGCCATGGCCTGCACACCCTAGTTCTTCTTGATATCCAGCAAGACAAGGAACTTTATATGGATGCAAACAAAGCAGTTAGTTTGTTGTTAGATATAGAAAATATTAGAAATGAAAATATAATTACAAAAGAAACTGTTATCTGTGTAGTTGGTAGAGCGGGATCACCAGAACCAGTTGTAATTTCTAACACTATTGAAGAGTTAAAAAAAAGAAATTTTGGACTTCCATTACATAGTTTAGTCATTCCAGGTCAACTACATTTTATAGAGATCGAGGCTCTGGAAAAATTGGCAGGGCTTCCCTCAGATATTGGTAAAAAATTACAAAAACTATAATAACAGAATCAATTATTACTCAGAAACTAGGGGATCTGGATGCTTCAAAAAGAGAATATTATCGGATTTATTTACGGAGATGTAGGTTCAACAGAATTTAATTTTGCGGTTAATGGGGAGAAGGTAAAGAAATTTGATTATATTTTTGCCCCTCATAAGGAGGGCAATATGCTAGCTCTTGTAATGGATATCAAACAAATTTCTAACCTTAAGTTTGAGGATGCTTCTTGCATAACATCTGAAAGTGAGCTTCCCAATATTAAAAACAAACTCTCAGCCTTTGCAGATGTCATTGGTTACAGGGATAAAAGAGGTTTATTACAGTCACCTAGAACACCTTTCGATTCAGGCAGTGGAATTTGGCGTGCCAATGAGGATTTAATTAGACAGGTCCTAGGTTTAAATGCTGATAAGGAAAATGGAGCATACATCGGTTTGTTAAAGGGCCATGATATCAAGGTCTTTCTAAACATCGATTCCTTAGTTCAAAAACATATTTGTATTCTTGCAAAAACTGGAGGTGGAAAAAGCTACGCATGCGGTGTTCTTGTTGAAGAGTTATTAAAGAAAAAAATCCCAATGGTTATTATTGATACGCATGGAGAATATCAATCACTTTCTAAACCTAATAAAAATAGAAAAGAGCAAAAAAACATGGAGAGATACTATGTTAAAGAAAGGGATTACTCCAGCCAATTGATTGAATATTGCCCTATAAATAGTAAAGGCAATGCAAAACATTTAAAACTTAGTGGTTTAAATCTCAGCGCAAGAGAAATTATTGATCTTCTTTCAGCAAAGCTCTCGGGTCCCCAAATCGGAGTGCTATACCAGGCGATAAAAGAAGTTAAAGAATACAAACAAGTCTACAATCTTAGAGACATTATCGATGCGGTTAACAGAAGTAAAAGTAATGCAAGATGGAATGTCATCGCATCGTTGGAATCTCTGGATTCAATTGGTGTTTTTTCAGAAAATTCAACACCGGTTAATGAAATTGTAAAAAATGGAAAATGTTCATTAATTAACATGAAGGGTGTACCCCCAGATGTACAGGAAGTAGTTGTTGCCCAGCTAACAAAGGAACTTTTTGACTGCAGAAAAGCCGGAAAAATCCCACCATTTCTTATGATTGTAGAGGAGGCTCATAACTATTGTCCTGAAAGAGGATTTAAAAGTGCTGTTTCTTCAAATATTCTTAGAACAGTTGCATCAGAGGGTAGAAAATTCGGCATGGGCTTGTGTATCGTTAGTCAACGTCCAGCAAAGGTTGACAAAAACATAATTTCTCAATGTAACACTCATTTAATTTTAAAGGTAACAAATCCAAACGACTTAAAAGCAATAATTCAATCAGTCGAGGGATTAACCAATAAAACCTATGACGAAATACAAAGATTGCCCATCGGAGTTGCCTTAGTTTCAGGTGGATCACTTCAGATTCCCATATTAACTGAGGTTCGAACGAGGGAAACCAGCCATGGTGGGCGATCGGTTGACATTTCAAAAAAGGGGGATTACGAAAGGACCGAAAGGTCTTACGAACCAATAAATCACGAAAAACCCATTCAACAATTAAAGCAAGTACAAGAAACGCAAAAACACGAAGGTGGGAAGGGTCATCCGACAGAAAAAACTATTACAGTACACAGAGTCGCTTCAAGATTAGGATGGGTAGAAACAGATGATCCAGAAGAAACAATAAGGATTTTATCAAAAGAAGCGGAAAAAATGAATGAAAATGTTTTTCGATATCTTGAATCGCTGGCAAAAATTGGTAAAAACTATTGTAATCAAAACAATCCTGAATGTATCAACTGTCCAATGAAAGATGGTTGTCGTTTTAGGGCTTCACAAGGAAAAAGAATAGGATTTCTCAGGAGAAAATAAACTTGAAAAATGAATAATAAAAAATTACACATAATATTTGCATTTATAATTATCTTATTTATTTCATTTTTTTCTGGATGCATAGATTTCTATCAAAATGTCGCAATATATAAATCACATCCTACTAAAATTAGCTACGATATTAATTATGGTTACTACATTAATATTAGTGGAGAAGGCAAATTCACAGTATTTTATGAATGTAATCTCCCCGAGATCCTAAAAGGAACATTAAATGCAGAACTAATAAATAAGGATTCATATGAAATCGTATCTGTTGCAAACAATACACTTGTACAATGGAACGAAAGCAATATTGGTACTAATAATTTGATTTATGGCGTCACAGCTAACGTCACATCAGAAGTCTTTCTTGTTAATTCCCTTGAAGGAAAAGAAGCATTGAGTTTAATGGAAATTAAAAGCAATCATTATGACATCTATGATAAATATTGTAAAAAACAAAGTTATGATAACATTACATACATTGATCCTGAAAAATCAAACATAAAATCTATTGCACTAAATGTTTTAAATAATGCAAATTCAAGTAACTCTTTCATAGTCGCAAAAAAATTATTTATCTGGCTTAAACAAAATACAATTTATCAAATTCATAAAGAAAATAACATTGTTCAATCTGCTGAAGATACTTTCACAAAAGGTTCAGGAGATTGTGATGATTTATCATTTTTGTATATTTCGCTTTGTAGGTCAATTGGAATTCCTTCAAGATTTATTAGCGGATTTCTCATCGAGGAAAATAATGGTATTATTTCATCTGTTGGTCACGCATGGGTTGAAATTTTTGTTGGTCCAAGAATAACAGGTAACGGATGGATGCCTGTCGAATGCTCGTGTAATGCAGACATTAAAACAGATTTGAACCAGAATTTAGGTGTGGAAAATGTATATCATCTTAGATTATTTGAGGATGACGGAAGCGACGAATCCTTAAAAGCTTATATGTCTGGACCAAAGGTCGAGTATGAAAAAAATTTGGAAATTAGTATAAAATCCTTTTCTGAAATAACTAGATATTCTGTCATTGAGTCAAGTGAATTGATAGTAGATGGAAGTGGCAACAGAAGTTACAAGTAATCAATTAAAAAAGTACTACTGATAAATTTTCAACTTTCCTCACAATATTGAGTTAGGTTTCCATCTTTTTCCTCTTCAAATAAAGGTAATTGTCTCGGGGTCGTATACATAAATTTCATTCGCTGTTCCATCTCCTCCACCCTTGCAACTAGTATTGCCGAATGATTTAAAAATCTTGGCTTTTTATCAATATTTATCACATATTTTTCTCTTATTATAAGTATAACTCAAACTACCATATTATTTCTTCTTAAGGAGATTTAGATGCGTCATTACCTGCGAAAAAGGTACTTAAAGTATCTTTGAATTCTTTAAAGATGGAAGTAATTAAAAATCTGGGCTGGTGGTTTTTTGATTATGTGCATCATCCCATCTCAACCGAAATGAGGAGTTTTCCCAGATTTTTCTTCTCATTCATTTAAAAAAGGTAAATCATTTTCATTAAAACCAGTTAATAATATCAAATTCAAAAAATCAGAGAGATATCTGATTTAAATTACTGTTTATTTATCACCAACAAGAGGTTTCTTAAACAATTAAATTGAATTTTAATTAAATCTTACTACTTAACTAGAACCTCAAAATATTCCCAGTCATACATAAATGTATGGTGCAGATCTGGATCCGATGCTTTTATTCGCAATTTAACTGTATACATACCAGGATTAACGTAGAAATGAGCACCAGATTTATCATGACTGTATTGGCCATCACCAAAATTCCACAAATATTCGATATTTGAATTTGGCGTACCATCAAGATGATAAGCAAAACTACAGCTGCCATCATATATCATCAAGCATCTAATTTGTCTAATAGTTCCACATGCATCCAGTCCAGCCCATGGATCAAAATGGACAGGGCCGTTATCAACAACAATACTTGCGCCAAATCCCTCTGCAACACGACCGGTATATGGGTCTACCACTTCACCGCTGGGTCCATCCATTGCACCCCACCAATTAAAGCGAGCATCAACTACACCATAAGCTTTGTTTTCGATTGCAATCGCGTCACCCTCGCATCCTTGCATGAACTTGTTATGATTGATCTTAACAACAATATTATCACGGGCGATATCAATCTCAGAATTAATATCCACTGTTACTGAGGGAACACCAGGTTCAGGAATAAATGCAAACTGTTGAATGCCTACGCCATCGGCAGAAACAGTTATGGGATTGTAGATCACTGCAGCGGTACTATAAGAAACATCAAATGGTGGCTGATTGACACCTGTAATCAAGATATCTTCCTTATACAATAAGATATCATTAACTTCCCAATACATTCCGTTGAGT
Source organism: uncultured Thermoplasmatales archaeon (assembly GCA_964615235.1). Taxonomy (GTDB): domain Archaea; phylum Thermoplasmatota; class E2; order DHVEG-1; family DHVEG-1; genus JAFGPP01. The sequence continues at coordinate 1,491 of CAZTMK010000037.1, read as the reverse complement.
ACATGGATGGTTCCTCCCCCACAGATAACATCAACAGCATCCTGAATAGAATTCCAGGCACCCCAATGCCATGTAAGACTTGGGTCATACTTATCAACGTCGGCTTGGCAGAACCAATCATCGTCAACCCAAACCTCTGGAAGACAGATAACTTGGACTAAGACAGTATCGGACCCAAATCCACCATCATCATCTTTAACTTCAACTTGTACAAAATAATTACCAGGTAAGTTATATTCATGGTAGATATCAAATGTTTTCATAGTTAGATTAAGATATGTTTCACTTGGCGAACCATCACCGTAATCTATTTTGATGTCCCATTTGTCACATCCAGGATCAGAAACTACTCCAATTCTTTCAATGGCATTTGTCATTAATATTGTGGTATCAGGCCCAGCATTTACGGTTGGCGCTACATTAAATATCTCAATTAGAGACGAGTCTGTGTCATTATACCGCCAATCTGTAACTTTTAAATTAACTTTCCCAACGTAATCATCACACCACATGACTGATGGCATGATGTCTGTCGAATCGTCAAAAAGCCCATCGTCATCTAAATCCCAGAAATATTGCAATGGATCGTCATCTGGATCATACGAACCAGTCGCATCAAATGTTACATTTGAACCCTCTAGTCCACTGTATGGTCCATTGGCATTTGCAACCGGTGCGGTACTATTATACCTAAAGAATCCGACCATCCACCTTTATGCCCCCAAACGTCCATTGCCTGAGCTCGGATAAGGTATTCACCGCAATGAATCCATGAGTGATTTGTTATACAATTTTCCCCCGATTTATAAGGCCCAAACCAATTGGAAATATTCTCATCCCCCCAGTCGAATCTAAAATAGATACCTGAATTTTCAGGATCAAAACTTGATGTTGCAATGGTTAAAATCACATAGGGATTTACAGAAATATTACTCATGGGTTTTTCAGGAACATTCGGCGGTTCCCCATTAAACATAAGAACAGAGGCACCTGCCAGGTAAGATGTAACGGATGACGAATTTGTAATGTTTCCTGTAATAATAAACAAATTATTACCCTCCACAATCAACGAAAGTAGCTCAGATATGTTGAACCTAACCAGAAAATCCTGCAAACCATCATTATCATAATCACCAGGTAATTGTGAAATATATGTTGGTTGAATTTGATTTAATAATAGTAGTGAACTGATATGGTAACCTGATAAATTAGAAATATTTTCAAATTCAAGATAACAATTGATTTCTGATGGAGGGGAAAATTTATCTATGGAGTTATTTTCTAATTCCAAATTGACAATCACCAAACCATCCTGAGGTTTTGCAATTGAATTTACTAAACCATCAACTATTAGTGAGAAATTCTTATATTTTTGAGGAAAACTATCAATCGCCTCAAAATAATATTCGTCATCCATTTCCAATAGTCTTTGTAAAAACGTATCAATCGTTTCATCAGAAAAACCATGATATTTTAACAAATTTTTTTCAA
>CAZTMK010000036.1:0-12006 GCA_964615235.1 uncultured Thermoplasmatales archaeon | reverse complement strand
CCCATATACTGACTAAAATTGCAGCAAATACCTGAATACCGAAAAATGTTGTATTACCAGAGATGAGACCTTCTGCACCTGCTGCGTTTACTGCAGTAGTCGCAAATACACCCAGGAAGATTGTTCCAATAACACCACCGACACCATGAACACCCCAGACGTCCAATGCATCATCCCAGTTCTTTTTATTTTTATACCATATTGCTGCATAGCAAACAATACCAGCCATCATACCGATGAATATCGCACTTGCTGGTGTGACAAAACCAGCGCAAGGTGTAATGGTTGCAAGACCAGCAATCGAACCAGTTAGCAGACCAAGGAACTTTGGTTTTTTCTCAAAAATCCATGCTAAAATAAGCCAGGTGAATGCAGCAACAGACGCGGCAAGATCAGTGTTTAAAAACGCAAGGACGGTCACTGGGTCAACGCTCAGTTCACTGCCCGCATTAAAACCGTACCAACCAAACCAGAGAAGACCAGCTCCAATGGCGACGAGTGGAAGACTATGTGGGACATCTTTCTTCAACGTTTTTCGTTTCCCAACAAAGAAGACCGAAGCTAAAGCGGCCATTCCTGCGGAAGCATGGACAACGATTCCACCAGCAAAATCTTTCACACCCCACTGGGCAAGCAGTCCACCGCCCCAGATCATATGTACGAATGGGAAATAAACTAAGAATAACCATGCAACAAGGAAGATTAAATAGAATTTAAAACGAACACGATTTGTAAAGGCACCAGTAATCAACGCAGGAGTGATAATCGCAAACATCATCTGATACACTATGAAGACATACAAAGGGATACTGGTATTTCCAGCAAATTCAGTCGTGGGTGTTATTCCCATTAAAAAAGCATAGTCAAGATTCCCAATGATTCCCCCAACATCACCACTGAAACATAAGGAATATCCAACTGTGAACCAGATAATATCAACAATAGCCATTGATACAAAACTTTGGATCATAATGGCTAAAACATTTTTTCTACCAACCAATCCCCCATAAAAAAACGCTAAGCCAGGAGTCATTAACATCACAAGGCTTGTTGCTACAAGCATAAAACCAATGTTTCCTGTATCAAACATAGATTTCCACCGAATTGCAAATCTTATTTAAAATATTCTATCTAATTTTGAAAACAATTTAAATCCAGTTTTGAGATTATTTTGAAAGGATAAATAATTATGTTATAATCTGTAAGGATACGTAGACCCTTTGGTTGTTGTTATCGTATATCTACAATTTAGATTTTTAAGTGCTTCGTCGATTCGATTTATCAACTTTCTGAGTTGTTTTTCATCTGGTTTTTTTGACCAATGAAAAACAAAATCAAAATCACCAATCAACGTTTCACCAGATGGAATAATGCCACTAGCAATATTGCCGTTTTGAATATTTGGTAGCTCTTCTGCAAGTTTTTGAAGTGCAGTTACTGCTTTATCAATTGGTGGTCCATATATCTTTATTTTACTACTCATAACAGGTTCTTCAATTTCCATAATCGCCTCCTCCTTTAGGAATATAAAATACTCTCCATCTTTTCTTGTTCAATTTCTTCGATTAACGGTATGCCCGTGATTTTGCTTGCTCGAAGAGTTAGTGCCCCCAGATCTCCTCTACTCAATAGATCAAGTTTCCATTTTCTGCACCCTGCCATTAGTTGCTTCAATCCCACACCAATTCTTTCGGTAAAATAGGTATAAATACCCACTGCACCCCATGGAATGTCCTTTCCTAGTTTTGCTTTTGGATATTTTTTCTCAAGGTTTTTTGCTGTTATAAAGAAAGTTTCAGGTTTTTCACCGTATTCATCAGCGAATTTTTTAGGTAATTTTTTGCAATCTGCAAGTTCGGCGAAATAATCTGATTTCATTGCAGCAGTTATTGGCGCTCTAGCCATTGAAATAGCTTTAATATGTGGTCCCTTTCCAAAATTACTCAAAGCTATTGATTTGAAAATTTGTGTCTCATTGACAAATCCACCGGCCATAGCAATGTCAGGTACGTGTCTCCCTTTCTTTTTAAGAAGTTCTGCACATTTTAGCAACTGCGCTTCGAGATAAACCGTTGGAGTGCTACACTCTTGCATCATTGGAACTGGGCTCATACCTGTTCCTCCTCCCGCTCCATCAAATGTTAGCATGTCAATTTTGGCTTCGGAAGCGCATTTAAACGTGAATGCAACAACTTCTGGTCTGTAGGCACCAGTTTTCAAAAATACTTTCTTAGCTCCTTGTTCTCTTAACCACTCAATATCTTCTACAAAACCTTTAAACTCAGGGAAACCAACTCTACTATGCCGTTCAAATGTTTTAAATGACCCTGCCTTAAAAGTCTCTATAACTTCTTTATCTTCGGGATCCGGTAATACGATATATCCTCTGCGTTTTAACTCCTGAGCCTTTTTCAAGTCATGAATACGCACCTCTCCACCTATTGCCTTAGCTCCTTGTCCCCATTTCCGTTCAATGATATTTACATCTAATTTTGAGAGCACATATAAATCCACACCACCCCTTTGATCTTCTACATTTGTTTGTATGACAATATCTCCATGTTTTCCATCCCAGTACTTTCTATAAGTTTCAACTCTAAACTTCATATCTGTTGAATGCTGAACCTTGCCCCCTGTATATTTAGATTCCATATCCATTCCACAGACGTTCTCACCAACAGTTTGAATTGTTCCTGAAAGTGCACAACCCATCGCAAGTGACTCCCAGTTATTTTTCGCAACAGCTGTGGATCCAAGTGCTGCAACCAATACAGGTATCTTTAAAGGTACGCCGCCTACATTTGTGCTAATATTTACATTTTCAAAAAGTGCCTTATCAGAATCTGCATCAATGCCTTTTGCTCCTATCACATCTACTAGTATTTGAAAGTATGACCAATCCATGAAATAATCCTTATTTGCTGCTTGAGTACTACATCCAAAATATTCTGGTAAAGGATAAAGGACTTCTCTTCCCCTAAAAGCTGATTTACTTATTTCACACAAAACTGGACATTCTCTAATACATATAGGACACATTCCGCTCAATGGGCTAATGTCCTTAACTCTTGTAGCTGTTCCAGTTGTTGATCTTGCATTTTCATATAATCCAGACATTTTTCTCCCCCTGAAATTATAATTATGTATATACTAAAGTTTTTTAAAATTATCCAAATATTTCGGACATAATAGGAAAAAGTAAAGATAAGATAAAATATATGTCCATTAAAAATTTAATTTATTCTAAATATATTAAAAATTTATTACGATTATGTCGGATTTTTCTAGTTCATTGGTAACCAATTTGGACAAAATACAAAAATATTTTATCTTTATGGTACTTATGATACGTTATAATCTAAATTAGAAAGTAATATGGGCAAAGTTTCATGGTTTTTATCCACATACTCACATCTACGTTATTTACATATGGCATCTCAAGTATCGTGTCACTTATTTTGCATAAGTGTTGAAAATCTTTTATTACACTAATAGCAATTAAATCACAATCTCCAACTAATTTTGTGGCCACAATTACACTTGGAATTTTTATGATGTTTTCAAGTGCCTGAGATGAATAAGCGGGTTTAACATTAATACCGAATCGAGTGATAAATGAATAACCAATCTTTGTTGGATCTATTATAATAGTGGATCCAACAATAATCCCTTGTTTTACAAGCTTCTCAAATCTACTACTGATCGTATCTGGCGATACTTGTAATTTTCTAGCAATTTCTCTAAATGATGTTCTAGCATTTTTTTTTAGCGTTTCGATTATAGTGGTATCAATCTTATCTATATCCATAAATATCCCCTATTTAAACTCAAAATTTTTTGGACATAAAAGAGGTTTATCAACAAAAATACCAACATTTACGCTTTTAACTTGTGGAAGATCTTCAATTGTCTCCTTAGTACTACCAATTTGTTCAATATCTCTAAGAATAAATATTGCTTCTATATCATATTTGCCAATTGCCCTTGTAACAATACATGCCCCAGATATTTTTTTAATCATACTAATGATGGAATCTGAGTATGGTTGAACTATCTTTATACCAACCATAACCAGATTTCCTTCACCTATTTTTTTTGGGTCAATGACAATTGTTGAACCTAGAAGTGTACCATTTTTCTTCATCGTATTGAATCGGTTTTTTATTGTGTCTGAGGAAGTTTTACATTGAGATGCAATGTCTTTTAAAGATGCTCTAGCATCCTGTTGCAGCAATCTTATTATTTTTATATCTAAATCATCGATTTTTTTATCCGGCATATCACGTATTCTCCCCATATATTTTGTAATATTGTATAATTATTGTCTTATTAATGCTTTCTTTGTCCAATTTATTTCAGTTTTTATTAAATAAATTCTTCAAATATTCATGATTTGTCCGAAATAATTCATTAATTATAGACAAAATGGTAATATTTATTAGTTACTATTATATTTAGTTAATAACAGTGCTTAATTCTTTAAAAGGTGCTAAAATGGAAAACGAACCAAATGGGGGAATTCTTAAAACCTATAAGACACATTGTATAAGAGGTCTATGCAATGAGATTGTAGAAGTTGAAGAAATTGGGTATTTAAACGAAGTAATGCATGTTAGATGCATTAAATGTGGTTATGAAGGACAATTAGATAATTTAAATTTAATATAAAAGATTTAATCTAGGAAAAAACTCTGTTAGAAAAGATAAAATTTTTAATAAGCTTATAATTAGGAATAGTATAATAGATATTCCGGTTTTTTAAAAAAGGTGACATAGTATTTTTAAGGGGAGGAATCTCCTTTCACCGGCCCTTTCTTAACCCTCCTTTCGCCTCCCTGACTGATGTGACTGTCGAATTTCAATGATTATAAAAATTTAAAGGAATTTGCCTAGCTTATTTCTTAATAATCCAGTCACTCAAATTAATTATTAATTTAAATTCTTTTTTTCGTTAAAAGACGAGAAAATATTCAACAAATATAAATATCCATTAAACGTAATATATTTGGGAGGCATCATAAAATGGGTTCATGGACCCTATTAAAATCTAGCATAGGCATACTACCTGCGTTTTTAATGCTATTTTTACAAAGACCAGAGATAATTTTCAAAGAGAATCTTCCTTATTTCTATCATAGATTGAAAAATCATACCCTTCCAATAAAAGGAGTTATTATAGATCAAAACCATACGAACTATATTGGTGTAGCAGATGATGAAATCAATTCTTTAACAGATGAAGATATTCAAAAAGCTACATTTAACTCTAAAAACTTGAGACCAACAAAAGGTTTTCAAGTAAATGCTCCTCCTATTGTTGCCCTAGCAAAGAAACTGGGAGCTTTTGATGAAAAAATAACTAAAAAGGAATATTGTGAACGTGTTTTTAATTTTGTTAGAGATAAGATTAAATTCGGGGTAGGTGAAACAATATGTGCTCCATATCAGGATACCCTCACACTCTTGAGAACAGGTGAAGGACTTTGTTTCGAACAATCGGCATTGGCAGTTACCTTAGCTAGAGCTGGAGGTGTTCCCGCTAGATGTAAGATTGACTACATAAAACTTCCAGCTTTTACACAAGATGTAATCATCGAACGATATGGAGAAAAATTAGAGAGCAATCCATTTTGGAAAAAGATGTTTGATTTATTCGGTATCATTGGCGGTCCCCACATGGGTGCTGAGTTTTTTGTTGATGGAAAATGGATTTGTGGAGAAACTGCGTTGGATGATTTTGTTCAAGCTGCTCTTGGAAATCCACTATCTGAACTTGGTGGAGAAATGGTTACAATTGGATTGGATAACCAAAAACCCGTTACTCTTCTAAGATATGGATATGCTATTCCAACCTTAAAGATTATGAAATTTTTTATGAGAATCCCAATGTTATTTCTAATGAAAACAATGAAAGATGCAGAAATACTTTTTCAAGAGTTAAGAGAAGATGGAAAACGTATTATTGAAGAGGCAGGTGGGAGAGAACAATATAGAATGATGACTATGAAGAAACTTGGATTGATCCATAAAGGTGTTTTGGGTGACATTTAGAAAAAAATTTCTTGCGAAAATAACTACGATTTTTTAGTCGAAAAATTGCTAGAAAAGGATTAAGTAATGATCGCTAGATCAAATTCGCAAGAGATTGAATCAAAAAATTAGAAGGCAATTTATTTAATTTATTAAAAAACTCATTTTTATTCTATAATGCAAAATCAAGAGATTCAATTGCTTATTAATCATAATTTTTTTATTGACCAATGATATTTTTCAAGTAAAGGTTTTATCTCTTGTTCAATCCTTTCAAGTTCGATATTATTTATATCGTAGGGAACTATGCTTCTATTTATCAATGAAATTTCTAAATATTTGCTAGATGACGAACCTAGCGGGCATTCAATCGGTTTTTCCTTATCAATTTCTAATTCCTTCACTATTCCTGGGTCTAGATCATGTGGATTCCTTTTAAGTTCTATGAATTCACATTTTTTATTGCATTCTCTAATCTCTGCTATCTCATCTATATTCAATTTATAAACGGCATATGCGTTTTTACATCCTGCTTTTTCAATTATTTCCTTTGCTTCTTCAAGAACGTCCATTGAACTTTCGCCTCCAAATATTTATCAATACTTAATTGATCGATTTTTCCTCCAATTCACGAATTTTAAATTTAATTTTTTCCATTTTTGATTCATATTTTCCTTTATGCTTTTCAAAGTCTTTATCAGATATTTTCTTTTCTCTATGTTTCCTTTCCAAATCATTGAAATCCCTTTGATACATTGCTCTAATTGCATTTAAATCCTTGATTTTACCATCAATTTTTTCCTTTTTCATCTAATTACCTCAGTTTAATATTAACAAAATCTAACTCAATTCTTTCCATTTGATATGATAATTATTTTTTTGTGCCCATAACAAAAAATAATCTATAATTGACACTATATCTGGGATGGAATAAGGAATATGTTGATTTCCTTGTTTTTTTATTATAGAACAAAGTCTTTCAAAATTATACAGAGTCTGTTCTTTTAAATGAACATTGTATTTAGTCAAGTAAATATCATAAAAAATTTTATGAGATATCGTATTTATCAGAAATTTAATAATTATTGATTTTTTGGGACTTGAAAGTTGAAATTCTGAATCAGATATTTTCGATAGCTTCATTCTATTCTTCTCCTTTTTTAAGAAGTGATTGAAATCTAAGTATAGATTTTCATTGATTTGATTACAAATAATTGAATAAATAAAAAACATAGGAATCTTAATATCATTATTTATAACACTCATTTAATTCCCTCAGAAAAATAAGATCTTACGAGTTAAGATCCAGGTCTCTTCATGCTTCTACCTCACAAATATTTTTTTGAGCAGAAGTCGTCAGCCTAATGAATGGCAGTTCTGGCGAGCGTCATGGCAGAGACGTCATGGCGGACGTCATGGCGGACTTCATCGCCTACAGTTAATTATTAAATTGCAATAATATAAATTTTATGGTTGTTTAGAAGTGATTGTCAACTACAGGGGAAATAATATGATAGAGCATTTATTGCTTCTTGGCTGGTAATTTTATCATCAAGAACATCTTTTTGTTTAGGGGGAATATCGGTTTACCTATGAAGAGAATTAAAATTTTTCGTCGAAAAATTAAGAGATAATGAATTCATCATAACCACTAGATTATATCCGCATTTTAATGGAGCAAAATACGCTTTTTGCTTTAGTAATTTGCTATAGAAAAATAAAAAGTAGAAAAAGGGTTTTTGTATAATAGATACGATTAAATATATGTTTTGAGATGTTATCCTTTCCATATCATAAGATATCCTGTGATGACCATTACCATAGAAACTCAAGATTCTATAAAAATAAAAGCCTATTTTTGGACTTGGATCATGGCAAATACAAAACGATGTAGATCATATGAATACAAACAGTCATAGACATGGTATCCATATCGGAATAATACCTGATGGAAGTAGGCGTTGGGCTGAAAAAAACAAAATAAAGAATTATGATGGCAGGCAGTCAGGAAACGTTGTTGAAAACATAGTTACCCATATTTTTAAAAAATACAATGATGTGACAGATATTTCTGTCTGGGCACTATCAACTGAAAACATGAAACGTCCCCAGAAACAGAAGGAGCACGTATATAAAATTCTCGAAAGGGAATTCAATATACTCAAAGAAAAACAAATAATTTACAAAAGAGGCATCAAAGTAAACGTCATTGGATCTAGGTTTGGAGAAGTTCCTGAAAAAGTGAGAAACATTGTATTGGACGTTCTTGATAAAACCAAGGATCATCATAAAGGTAGGAATCTGAATATATGCATAGGCTACGGTGGAAAAGAGGAAATACTTGAGGCTGTGATGGCATCATCAAAATGGTTGAGGAAGAATCCTACAATGGCAAAAATGCATGAGGGCGTCTTCGAGAAGTTTTTAATGATGCCCAAACCCCTAGATATAGTTATCAGGACTGGTGGTGAGAAAAGACTTTCAGGTTTCATGCTTTACCAGATTGAATACGCTGAGCTTTTTTTCATTGATACATTATGGCCTGACTTCACCACAAAAGAGGTTGATAAGATAATGAAGGAGTTTAATGAAAGGCGTAGGCGTTTCGGTAGATAAAATGGTTACAAGAACGCTAAAAAGTGGAGCACCCTGTGACAAATCTTATAGTATTACAGTCGGTGTTATAGTAATCTGTTAATTTTTTTATCCATCAATGTAAAAAACGGCATTCGCCTGACCCCGACCTTTCAATCGAGGGTATTGCAAATGAAAAAACCGAAAAGTCGTGTGGATGGTACCTGGTTAAAGAAATTGATGATAATATACCATCCCGACCTTGACGCTCCTTTATTGATTTTCAAACTGGAAAAAATATCCCAAATTTTTGGATGAAGCGGCCAAATGTTAAGTAGGGATATATTAAGAAACCATATTCCCATTAAAATGGACTTTCAAAAGACGAAAAATAGAAAGAAAAAGGAAGGATTTTACAGAGTCTGCGGAAAATATCGCAGAGATTCTCGTCGATTTTTTCGTCGAAAAATTAAGAGTTAAGGAGCCTCTCCTAACCACTAGATCACATCCGCATCAACAGGAGAAAAATCAAGTCATCTTTTTTATATTTTTCCGTGGTTTATGATAATAGCCGAAATGATACGAATAAGCAAGTTTTTAGTATTATAAAGTTCAAATCCCTTCCCCTGCATCCTTATGGTTCCAACAGGAGAAAACTATGTTTTTTACCGGTAAAACCGAGACAATATCTCGTCCTGAAAATTGATATAAATTGGATAATAATGAATGAAATACTAAATTATTTATAACCTATATTGGTTAGGTCGTAAAGAATAAGAATATTGGGAGGTCATAAATATATGGAACAGATGTTTGAAATATTTCAAACCGCAGACTGGAAGCAAGAAAAACATGTACCCGTGATTGAAATACCTGATACAATCACAAAGGGTGAAAATATAAATCTCAAGGTAAGCATTGGAAAGGAAATACCGCATCCAAACACAACAGAACATCATATCGAATGGATTGATTTGTATTTCTACCCAAACGGAGAAAAGTTTCCATATCGTATTGGAAGAATAGAGTTCACATCACATGGAGCATCAGTAAATGGGCCCAATACAAGCACTGTCTATACTCATCCAGAGGGCAACATTGTTTTTAAAACAGACAAACCAGGGAAAATCATTGTGTTCTCATACTGTAACATCCATGGGCTTTGGACCAATGAAAAAGAATTAAATCTATAACAAAAACACGATGTATTTTTGGAGATGAAAAAACTTGTTATCAAAAATACCAATAGACCTAAACAAAATAAAAACAGAAAAGATCGTCCGAATTCGTACAGGAAATAAGAGACAATGCAAGGAAATACGGCTCAAAGATAGGAACAGCAAGGAAGATGGGTATTACCTATGGACTGGTAAGATGGCACGCTAAAGATATTGTAACCAAAAAAATAATGTCAAAAGGGGAAATCAAAGAACACAACTTTGGAGGAATAAAATGAAATGTCCAATGGTACTTATTACTAGAGAACCTCAAGATTGTATAGAAGATAAATGTTATTTTTGGGACTCTGGCCATGGTAAATGCAAATGGATGCAGACTAAATGAAAAAATGGGTTTGCAATGAATGTGGACATAAAATGACACAGCATGGAAGATTTAAATTCATATATTATTGCAATAATAAGCTTTGTAAGTTTTATAAGACATTTGTGACGAGAAGAGGACAGTAAAATGAACGGTAATAAAAAATTCAAGGAAATCTATGATAAATTTGGCGGGAGTTACGGTGAACTCATTGAAGAACATCTTAGGGTGCTTGATGAGTTAGAAAAATGCCGTCAGTTGCTTGGGAAACAAACAAGCAAGAAATAAAAGAGATAAAATGAAATGTATTAAATCACCTTAAACATCGCCAACCGCCAGGAGTCATTTTTTCCAATAATTAATCCTCCTAAAAACCCACAGGGGATTCGTTTTATAAATGAATAAATGTTTTGAAATTAATGAGTTAAGAGGAAAAAATTATGGCAGAAGAAAAAAGAACAGATGAAAACACAATATATGTAGGAAACAAACCCCCAATGAGCTATGTGCTTGCTGTAGTAACACAGTTCAACAGTGGATCAGATGAAGTGGTAATTAAAGCGAGAGGTAGAGCAATTAGCAGAGCGGTGGACACAGCAGAAATAACAAGAAATAGATTTGTTACAGAGGCGGAAATCAAAGACATAAAAATCGGTACTGAGAGTATTACCAATGAGGAAGAAGGCAGAACATCAAATGTATCTTCAATTGAAATATGCCTAACGAAAAAGAAGAGCAAAAAAGCAAATGGATAGAACGATAGGCCTATGTTATAATATCTTATCTAGTTTTTCTGCAAGCTCTTTGTATCTATTCCGAATAGTTGCTCCTGTAACACCTGCAACCTCACTATGCGTTCTTCGTTTACCACAAAGTACAGATGCAATGTTTCAAGCTACAGATACAACACCAGTCGGGCTTGTTCCACTTGTAAGTTCTTTGGCTATCCGTTTTATGTAAGTTGGTCTTATATTTTATCCTTGTCACCTTCTGCTACAAAAAAAGAAGATACTTTAGTGAAGCAGCCCCAATGAAGTAAGCTCTTCCGATAATCTCTCCACTGCTTTTGAAGCATCTTCTATACTTCTAGCACCAGCACAAACTATTTTACCAGATGAAAAAAGTAACATAGCTACTTTAGGTTCCTTTATACGGTAAACAAGCCCCGGGAACTGCTCTGGTTCATATTCTACGTTTTCTAAACCCAAACCTGCAGCTGTTTCATTGAGATTAAGCTCGCCTTTCAAGTCACCTGTCGCCACTATATTCTGAATGATTATCTCTGGGTTTTTATACACATCTACACCTAGTTTCTCAAGTTTCTCCGCTATAATATTAACAGTCTTACGTACATCCTCAACGTTCTTTGCGCCGGTACAGTTGGCTGTTCCGCTTCTAAAGAGGAGTGTAGCTGTCTTCGGATTAACAAGGCGAAATACGAGCCCTGGGAATTGTTCCGGTTCATATTCTGCGTCTTCTAACGATTGTGCTATCACGTCTAAATCCAATTTCTCCGCAAATGTTGTAGAGGCTACAATATTTTGTACTTTTATTTCTATCATATAGTCTCACTTCCCGAAAAACACTGTTTACACTTTCTCGCGTATTTTGAAGAAACAAGTGCTTTATAATACTATTTTTGTAGTAATCCTATACTCCTTACATTCTTCTATAAACCTGTTATTAAGCAAAAAACGAAGTTTATAAGGGGGTAAGCTATGCGAGAAGGTGCTCACAAGCGCAGATTGAATTATAAGGTGACATAATGGCTACAAAATTGGAACGGTTAAAAATGAAGCATGTAAAAAACAAAAGAGAACGGAAAAAGGCAAGATGAAACGGAAAAGTCAAACAGAAAAA
>CAZTMK010000035.1:0-12937 GCA_964615235.1 uncultured Thermoplasmatales archaeon | reverse complement strand
GTATATGGGCTTTTATTTTTACATATGTGATGTTCTGGATTATCAACAAAATTACTCCAGTGCGGGTGACCGAGGAAGATGAATCGAAACTCGATGAAGCATTGCATGGTGAGAAAGCATACGTAGAAGAATAAAAAATCAATACAACATTTTTTCTTTCTATAACATCGACAAGAGCGAGATATGAACTTGAAAGTATTCATCAAGAAATAAAACCTTTACTTGAAAAATATCATTGGTTCACCTCTACTTTATTTTTTTCTTTACTTGTTTCTCAGCATCGGTTGCCCATCCCAATCTATTCTTCCGTGCTTTTACCTCATCACGTTGACACTGATAACAAAGTCCATTATGACAACAGATCGTAGATCCACAGGTTGGACAAGTCCACTGTTTCTGCTGGTGCTCCAAAAATGCGTTCATACCTTGGTTCTTTATCATTACAAGATTCTCCACCATACTCATATGATATTTCGAGGTATACCGAGTATCGAGATGTTTTAGTCGTTTGCAGGGAAATGAGGCGCATTCATAACAGAAAGATCCATTAACCGCTTTGAGATTCTCGCAATTCTTAATCTGACATACAGCTCTTGTTTTTGCTTTATTCAAATGAGCCTGCCGACAGCCATGACATGGATTTTTTTCCCGTAAAAACGCCATGCAGATCCCACAATTCATCCCGCAGGGAGCAATTAAATCTTTAATCATTATTAACATGAAATAATATATAGTTATAAAATCTGATAGGTATGCAGCACCTCCGAAAGTAGAAATTTGGCGAAGGAAAGACTAATTTATAGGAAGAAAGACGTAGTAAAAATAATGACTTTTTACAAGTTTAAATTCAAGGGTGACAAGATTTGAACATCTAGTGGAATATTTTTTTTCTCTTTATTAATTGATAAAAACGTGATGATTAATAGATTGGTGTGATAAGCGGAATAGGTCGTTCCCAATGATAATGGACAGAAGCTGATGGTTTGAGAATTTGATAGTCCGATAATGCAGGGTTAAATTCTTCAATCTTAGAAATAACATAATGAATTGTATGATTGCCAATGTTGTGTAATGCAATATCGATTGGAATCCATCCAAGAGTTGGTGATAGAATTTCTCCCCATGCATGTGGTTCTGCTTCTGCTTTTTCACTACGTATAAAATATCCAGTTAATCGTCTACAAGGAATTCCTCGCATTCGAGCTAGCGTAATGAAAAGATCAATGAATTCATCACAATCGCCAGTACCAACGAGAAAGGCTGTTTCTGCACCTAATCGTTTTTCTTGTTTTTCAGGATGTTTTATGGTCTGTATCAGGTAATGGCCTATTGCTTTTACCCATGTGAAAAGATCATCATCTGCAAACCATTTTTCTTGGGATACCTTTTTAAGTACCGATGATTGAGTGGGCCAATACTGTGAACTTTGTTTGTATTTCTGTCGAAGCTCTTGCTGGAGCTTTGATATCTCGCCCCATTTCACGTTTGGCGGAATGGAAGATGGGATGGGAAAAACTGTTATCGTTCTTTCTAAGGAAATTGTATACTTTTTTCTGATTTTCCGTTGAAAAAGGAAAAATATGTTATTTCCTTTTGTTTTTAATGTACAATCTATAGGGGATTGAATGATCTTTACTGTTTGTCGATAAGAGGGATAATGAAAAAATTTTAATCGTATTATGGGTGCACCTATATTCGCTCGAACAAAAAGATGTTCTTGGTGATGAAATTTCCATCCACAAGGCAATAGTTGCTCTATCATATTATTTCTTCTTAAAATAAGGAAACTTTATTTAGTTTTTTTATTTTTTGTTGAGGATTGAAATTTTTGAAATTCTTCAAATCGATTTATTTACATTGATCAATGAACAAAGTTCCATTTTTGTACGATATGTTCTTGTCGAGAGGTGACTGGAATTACCAGTATATATTTAAAATGATAATGGGGGAATGTAACTTTAAGGCGCCCTATTAGTTGATTGTATGATTATTTTTTGAGAATAAGATATAGTGGTTATGAGAGACGCCTTATCTCTTAATTTTTCGACGAAAAATTTTAATTCTCTTCATAGGTAAACCGATATTCCCCCTAAACAAAAAGATGTTCTTGATGATAAAATTACCAGCCAAGAAGCAATAAATGCTCTATCATATTATTTCCCCTGTAGTTGACAATCACTTCTAAACAACCATAAAATTTATATTATTGCAATTTAATAATTAACTGTAGGCGATGAAGTCCGCCATGACGTCTCTGCCATGACGCTCGCCAGAACTGCCATTCATCTTTCTAATATTTGAATTAAAAAATATGGATTCTTAATGTAATTCAATATCTGTGAATAAATGAGACCGGCAATCTAGATAAGTAAGATATGTAAGAAATATTTATATATTCTTACTTTATTTACATTTTTATGACAAAAAAAGGAATCTGCACACATGATAGAATATTCTATGGAATGATAACGGTAAGTGAAAAAGGACAAATCGCTCTGCCAGTTGACATTCGTAGAGACTTAGACATTAAAACGGGAGATAGATTCCTTGTAGTAAAAAGAAGAGACAGCGCAGGAATAATTCTATTGCGTCAAAATATAATGGATGACATCATCGAGAAAATACAAGATGATGACAATTTCTTAAATAAAATAAACAAAGGAGGAAAATAAAAATGCCAACATGTAAAGATTGTAAATTCTACAAAGAAATAGATGAAACCAAAGGTGATTGTTTTGGACATGAGGTATCTCCGGACAGGGATGCATCAGAGTGTCCTGCAAATGCTTTCCAACCTAAATAAAAGGAGAAAACAATATGGAAGAAATAAAACCATTCCCCAACTGCCCAGCACTGGATGGATATCACTGTCAAAGTAACTCTCTTGCAAAAATATATCACTTTAATAAATGCCCACTATCAGAAGAAATGATATTAGGACTTGGTGCAGGAATGGGATTTATCTACTGGCAGATGAAATTTGGCACAAGTGATTATGTTTTTATTGGGGGGAGAGGAAATACAAAAAACTTTTTTGAAGATTTGGGAAAAAGAACAGGAGTAAATATCCAACAAATAACAACAGGTAGTCAAAAAAAGGCGGAAAAAGCACTTCTTGAAAAACTAAATAAAAAAGAACCTGTGTTGGTTTTTGGAGATATGGGTTTTCTTCCATGGTTTGAGTTTCCTGTGGAATATCACTTTGGAGGACACACCTTTGTTGTTTGTGGATACGATGGAAAGGACACAGTTCTTGCATCAGATATGGATCATCAGGCATCAGGTCTCAAAAAAGGTTTTTATTATCCAATAACCCTTGAGCAACTTGCCAAAGCAAGAGGTTCAAAATTCAAACCATTTCCTCCAAAAAATAACTACCTTGAATTTAACTTCAGTAATTTTCACAAGCCAAAAAAAGAGGATATTTACTCTTCAATAAAGCAAACGATCGATTTCATGTTAAATCCACCAATAAAAAATCTTGGTGTTAAAGGAATGAGAAAAACAGCAAAAATGCTTCCTAAATGGCCTGAAATCTTCCCAGATTATGATTTAAGAATGAACCTGTTTTCCCTATATATATTCATTGAGATCGGTGGAACGGGTGGTGGATGTTTCCGATATATGTATTCAAGATTTTTAAAGGAAGCAACCAAAATCACTGGAAATAAAAAATTAGAAAATGCATCAAAAATGATAAATGATTCAGGTAAATTGTTTTCAGAAGTTGGTCTTCTTTTTAAGGATTCAGAAACTGTGAAAGATATAAATGAAAGAATTGATAGAGCAAGCAATTTATTTGAAGAAATTGCAGAAAAAGAAGAAGAAACCTTCAATTATTTATCAAATAATATTTAAAATGAATTTGGGTTAAAAACTAAAAAGTAAAAAAGGAGATAAATATGGAACAGATGATTGGATTTTGTGGAATAGTATGCACCGAGTGTAAGGGATTTATTGCAACTAAAAACAATGATGATGTTGAAAGAAAAAAGATTGCTGAGGAATGGTCGAAGCAATTTGGTTCAGATATTAAACCTGAGGATGTTAATTGCGATGGTTGCTTATCAGAGAATGGACGACATATAGGTTATTGTAATATCTGTGAAATCAGAAAATGCGGGCAAAATAAGAACGTTATAAATTGTGCATATTGTAATGAATATGCTTGCGATAAACTAAACAAATTTTTTGAAATGGCTTCTGATGCTAAAAAAACTCTTGAATGTATCAAAAATAATCTTTAGGCTTATGTTGTTTCAAATGTTGTGAGAAATATTCATAAAGAAAGATTAGAAGATGTATGTCAATAATAGAGATTGGATGTTGCGGTGCATACTGCAGAACCTGTATAGAATGGCAAAAGGACAAATACCCCAATGAAAGGACTTGTCGTGGTTGTAAATTAGGATATGAGCGTGGAGAAAGAGATATTAATAAGACTAAATGTAAAATGAAGATATGCTGCTTTAAAGAAAGAAAATTTGAAACCTGCGCTGATTGTCCAGATTATTCTACTTGCAAAATTATCCATGGTTTTTATGATAAAAGAGGATACAAATATAAAAAATACAAGCAATCAATAGAATTTATCAGAAAAAATGGATACGACAAATTTATTAAAATCGCTGATTCTTGGAAAGGACCTCATGGTAAATTAGTTTGAATTTTTATTTTTTTTCTCTTTTGTAAAAATTATCATTGATATAATTCCCAAAAAAATGAGAACTAAACCTATCGTTAACATTAATATGTGGATTGTAAAATTCATTTCAGGATTTCTATTTAATATTGCTATTGAACTAAATGAGATAAAACCAACAATAATCAGTAAAAGTCCGATAATATAAAATTTAATCTTCATTTTTATTCTCCTCCTCTATCTTATCACTAATGTCCTTCTTGGCTTGAAGATATTTCTCCCTGGTGATTTCACCTTTTGCGTATCTCTCATCAAGTATTTTCTGCACATCCTTCAGTGTAGAAATCATTTCATCTTTTTCTTCTCGGATTATGAGATACACTATTAGAAAAATAATCCCTGCCCAAGGTAGAAATACCAGTACAAACCACAATATGCCGTTTTTATTCCTTTTTTCTGCATCTTTGTAAACAAGAAAGGCAAGCATCAACTGTACAACCCATACTGCGACCCACCAAAACCCAAATACGGGATTCCCCACCAATCCATCATATGATCCCAGTCCATCATGTGATGAAAATCGTAACCATTCATAACAACAAGCGGAAAATTTGACATTATTCACCAATCCAAAATATTAATTCTATATCTTCAATTCAGCATGAATTTTCGATATTTTCAATTAAATTTTTTGAGCGCATTAGTTTACAAATTTTACATGTTTCTTCAATAACCGCAGGTCCGTTTTCTTTGGTAATTCTGTTCGCTGAATTTTTTATCTCGTGCAAAATTTCATCATCAGTAATTTCCAAAACGCCTCTTTTTCCAGAGATGTACCTTGATACTGCTGCTTCTGTTGTACCCAACTTATCCGCTGTCTCTCTTTGAGTTAATTTGAACTCACTGACTAAATTTTTTGCTAATTCTCTTTTTATAACTGGAACAACATTCCAGACTATTACTTCGCAAGGTGTTTTCATTTTTTCACCACAAATTATATATATCACGTTGGCCATATAAATACTTACCGATTGGTAAGTTAGATGGTGGAATTGCTGTTTAATCTTTCCAATAAATGATATAGTCAACTGATGGTTTCATGTATGAAATATGATTCGGAATTAGATTGTTTGGGATACTTCTGCCCAATACCAATTGAAATGACAAAAGAAAAAATTGAAAAGATTAAAAAAGGTCAGGTGCTGAAAATTGAAGCTGATGATCCGGCAGCTGAGGAAGATATAACAAGATGGGCAAAAAGGACGGGAAATGAAGTGTTAAAATTTGAAAAAGTAGGAGTGTTAATGACCTTTTATATAAGAAAGAAATAATGGGATATTATGAAAAAAAAACAATCTATTTTATATATTCAGACAACTGATATTCCTGAGAGACAATATTCTCCTTTAGTTCTTGCTCAGACGGCAAAAATGATGGATATTAAACCTATTGTATACTATTTAGGTCTAGGATTGAAAATTTTAAAGCCTGGTGCAGCTGAAAAAATCAAATTGAGCTCTTTTCCAAGTCTTTCCGATATGATTAAGAAAACTCTTGATATGGGAATAGAAATCTTTGTCTGTCAGGCTTCAAAACAAATGCTTGGATGGGAAAAAGCCGATCTAATTCCAGGGGTAAAAATAGTCGGTGCCGCTACTTTAAATGATTTGGCATTAGATGCTGATGCAACAATGTGGTTTTAGTGATTAAACATGGGTGACATATATTTAGATCATGCATCTGAAAGACCCGTTGATTCGCGTGTTTTTAAATATGCAAAAAAATTCCTGATTGAAAAATATGGAAATCCGTCCTCATTGTATTCAAAAGGCCTCGAATCATTGAAGGTTATCGAAGATTCTAGAAAAAAAATTGCCGAATTTATCAATGCTGAAGATGAAAAGACGATAATATTTACAGGTAGTGCAACCGAATCAAATAATTTAGCAATTCGAGGAGTATCATTAAGAAATATCAAAATTGGAAAAGAAGTTTTGGCTAGTGCAATAGAGCACATCTCAATATTAAATCCGATGAAGTATCTCCAAAAAAATGGTTTTAATTTTCAGATAACCCCAGTGGATTCAACCGGAATAATTGACATAGATAAGTTACAAGAAAAAATTACGAAAAATACGGTAGTTACATCTGTTATGTATGCTAACAATGAAATTGGAACAATTGAGCCAGTCCAGAAGGTCAGTGAGATTGTTCATGAAAAGGGCCAATATCTACATGTCGATGCAACAGCTGCAGGGGGATTAATACCAATTGATGTCCAAAAGAACAACATAGACTTGTTAACTTTATCATCAAATGAACTGTACGGTCCCCGAGCTGCTGCTATATTGTACATAAAGCCTGGTATAAAAATTCAAACTGTATTACCAGGTGGAGGACAAGAAAGAGGGCTAAGATCAGGAACAGAAAATGTTTTTGGAATAGCAGGTATGGGTGAAGCTGCAAGATTGATATCAAATGAAATGGAGGAGGAATCGGTTAGACTCAAAAACATCAGGGATAAACTTATTAAAAAAATTCTTGAGATTGATGAAACCTATTTGACTGGTCATCCAACACAACGCCTTCCAAATCATGCAAGTTTTCGGTTTAGTCATATCGAAGGTGAAAGTATTCTACTAAACATGGATATGTACGGAATTCAAGTCGCGACAGGCTCTGCATGTTCATCAAAAACTCTTGAACCGTCACATGTTCTACTTGCCATAGGCTTAAAACATGAGGAGGCTCACGGGTCGATGGTAATGACTCTAGGTCGATCTAATAATATTAAACAGGTTTCAGAGATAGTCAAAGGAGTAAAGGAGACGGTGCATAGATTAAGAGAGATGTCCCCTTTAGGTTAGCAAGTGGATTTTTATCACTAATAGTGTTTAAACTAAAAAATTATCTTGTTAATCTCATTATCTAAATAAGAATCCGTCAATTCTGACGTTACTTATTTTATTTATTATCAGCATTAAAAAGTATCTGTGTTCTCATTATAAGGTGGACATACTCCTGGATTCATCAGTTGGCATATTCTACATATTTCATTGACTACTACTTTCGATCCTTTGGTAATTATGATTTTGGCAGATTTATCAATCTCGGTTAATATATTTTCATCTGCAATGTTGGCCACTCCTCTTTTATGGGACAAATATTGACATATTGTTGCAGGGGTTAAATCAAGTAATGTCGCAGTTTCTTTTTGATTCAGAAAAAAATTTTTCATCAGACTAATCGCTAACTCTTTTCTTATAATTGGTAGATGATCCCAAATTATGTTTTCGCAAGGAACTTTCATCTAATTTTCTCCATAAAGTCTATATATTACATATATTATTTGTAATTACCGATTGGTAAGTATAAAGCTAGGTTGGCTTACTCAATCAAGAATATAGAGATAAAGTAACTGCAATGGACTGATTTCAAATGAATCCATTTATTAATCCGTTAATAACTATTCCGTTTATAAGGAATTATATCCTGGATCCTGGGAGAATAGAAAGATCAAGTCCTCGTAATGTAAATCGTTACAGAGATAGAGCTTTTAGAAAAATGATATCATATGCATACACTGTTCCAGTTTATAAAAAGAAATATAAAGAAGCAGGAATAAATCCCAAAGATATTCGAACAATAAAGGATATCAAAAAAATTCCTTTCGTTTCACGGGAAGATTTTAGTGAAAATTTTCCAGATGGCATTATACCACCAAATTTTAAAAAGGAGAAAGGACATGTTATCTGCACAGGTGGAACAACTACAAAATATTGTTGTAATAGTGGATCTAAGCCTGTGTGTACTTATACTGATATTCCAACCTTGCTTCGTGGTAGTCTTATCTCCCTTCGTGAAAATCGTTTTTTTAAATTAAATTTTAGAAAAACAAGATTTGCACATATTGGTAACTTTAATCCTTTCAAGTTCGACGAGGTATTTGAAAAGAATGTTGCTTCCCATATCAAATCCTTTTTGCCATTCCATAATTATTTGTCTATGCAAGCATCAAACCGTACCAAAGAAATTCTTGAAAAATTAGATACTTTTAGGCCTGATGTGATCATTTCTTATCCTGCAATATTTCAGGACCTTACTTTTCTTATGCGAAAGGGATTTGGTGAAAATATTAGACCTAAACTTCTTCTGGTGGGAGGTGCTATGCTCGATGAATATACCAGGCATTACGTCGAGGATATTTTTCGCTGTAAAATGTTTAATACCTATGCATCTTGTGAAGCAGGCGCTGAGATTTCATTTGAGTGTACAGAAAGAAATTGGCATATCCACTCTGATTTTTTCCACTTAGAGGCTGTTGATGAGGATATGTTACCCGTTGGACCGGGTGAACGAGGTCGTCTGGTGATAACTAAATTATGGGGTAGCGGCACTCCGATTATTAGATACACTGGCATGGAGGATTGGATAACTCTAGGTAACGGTGAAAAATGTAGTTGCGGAATTAAAAGCCCGATTTTAGGGGGTCCAGTGGAGGGCAGAATTGCGTCAAACATCATTTTACCTAATGGAAATGTATATTCACCAAGTAAGTTCCTATTTATTACCTCAGTACTCAAAAATCTAAATACATTTAAGGTAAAAAAATTCCAAATCGTTCAGAATGAAATTGATGAAATAGATATCCTAATTGTCATTGATGAAGATCTAAGATCAATAGGCCCTTCATTTAAGGAAATTGCTTGGAAAATAAAAAAAGTATACCAAGAAAAAGTAGGTCCAGGCGTAACTATATCCGTTAAAGAAGTCGAGGAAATTGAAGATGATCTAGATACAGGAAAGCCAGCTCCAATAGTCATATCATACGTGAATAGCAATAATTCTTGTAAAAATTTAAGGAGATTTTCCACGGTGGAGAATTAGAAATGTCTAGAATAAATGATAAGTTGCTAGAGTATTTCCTAAATCCCCGAAACGTTGGAATTATTGAAAAACCGGATGGATATGCTAGAGTAGAAAACCCGGTAAATGGTTATACGACAGACATTTATCTTAGAGTGGAAAAAGATAGGATTCAAGATATAAAGTTTAAAACCTTAGGTTGTACAGCAACTATTGCATCGGCATCTGTTCTTACTGAATCGGTTAAGGGAAGAAATCTTGATGATATAGTCGATGGTGGAAAAACCTTGGAGAAATTAATGGGATTAGTCGGGGAAAAACTTGGAAATATCCCGAAAAACAGCTGGCATTGTCCACCAACGGCCATTCAGGCACTCATTGCCGCAATTTTTGATTATTATGAAAAAACCAAAAATGAAAAAAAGGTTGAAATGGTTGAAAAAATAATTATTGACATTAAAAAATATTTTCAAAACATCTTAGGTTGTCAACAACATTAAGATATTAGTGGAAAAAATGAAAATAAAAAAGCCTCTGAATTGTTGGGAATTCATGAAATGCTCAAACGAAATAAAGGAAAATTGTGAAGCATACAAGAGAAATCTGGGTCAGGAATGTTGGCTAGTTGCAAAGGAAATCGGAACAGGTTGCTTTGGTTATAGCAAACAAGACGGTTGCAGAAATTGTCCATGGTTTATAGTCAATGGGGGCCCGTCATGGTGAATATCAAATTTTTACTAAAACAATGTATGATTGAAGAAATTATATGAATGACATCTTCGATAATTCTTCCTTCCCATCCCCATATATTATCCTAATATTGGGATCTACATCTTTGGCAACATCACTGTAACGAGCGCAGAGTATTGCCGCCTTTTTCACATCATTCTTATTCTTATTTTTCTTTAGTAATACAATTGGACTGCCTACTCCAATTACCTCGATTAAAATATCATTTTCACGTTGAAATCCTTTTAGAATTTTATTTTCTTCTTCGTTTCTTCCAACTATAACCTTGGCACCACTCTCCGTTCTAAAATGTCTTCCGTATCTAAGAAGATTGATGTCTTTGGTAGTATCCTCTCCGTGTTCAAAGGCTTCTCTTAGTCTTTTGGCAAATCCAGGATCTGTCAGTCTACATCCCCCAGCAGGGCAGGGATAGTCGTTAATTCCAAAATCCTCCGCAAGTTCCATCTGAGGAATGCGTCGTCTGCCCCGAATAGATAGCAGTTTTTCTCTGTCGATCCATTTCTTTTCTTCGGGTATTGTCGGCGGTAGAAGCCTAGCTGACAATGGTCTAACAACAAATCCTTCTGTTTCAGATTCTTTTTCAATTAAATTGAGTGCTTTTCTATGTTGTGACATTGGTCGTTGTCCAAGCACTTCACCTGTAAAAATAAAACGAGCGCCTAACTCCCCCATATATTTTTTTGCTTTTTGAAATAAAAATATTCGACAATCAATACATGGATTCATATTCCTTCCATACCCGTGTTTCGGATTTTTTATCATATCAATGTAAGTTTGCCCTACTGAAATTATTTTTACTGGAACATTTAAAAACTTTGCCACCCGGCTTGCCTCATGTTTACATCCTTTGCGAGTACATGTGCAAAAGGGAGTAATTAAATTAAGAACATGTACCTCAACACCTTGGTCAATCATCATCTTGACAGCAAGAGTACTATCCAGACCACCAGATAGTAAACCTATAGCCTTAATAGAACACTGGGAAGGCATAATCAGACATCCCTTTTCGCTACATCTTCATGCATACTTCCAGATCTGTATCCCCCAAGATCAAGAGCTATGTATACAAATCCTGTTTTATACATAAACGACGTGATCTTCTCCCTCATGGCTAATATAACTTTGAAATGTGAAATTGGAACCTCGATTCTAGCAATGTTTTGATGAAGACGAATACGTACCTGTGGTGAAAATTTTCTTAAAAAATCTTCGCCCCTCTCAATCATCTGAAGTTTTTGAATAGTTATTTCCTCACCAAATTGAATCCGAGATGCAAGGCATGCATTAGAAGGTCTATCCCAAATTGAAACACCTATAATTCTTGCGATATTTCTTATTTCAATTTTTTTAATATTTGCCTCTGCCAAAGGATGCCAAATGTCTAGTTCATTACAAGCCAAAATACCTGGTCTATGTTCATCTCGAACATCATCTATATTACATCCATCAGCAACGATTGAGTATCCTTGTTCTGCTGCAATTCTTTTCCAAATTTTCGCCTCATCTTTCTTACAATAATAGCATCTATTACTCAGATTTTGGATAACATTAATATCAAGATCATGAGGAATTAGAACATGAAAAAAACCAAGGTCGGATGCAATTTCCACCGCCATGTTTTCATCAAACTTAGAAAAAAAAGGTGATGTAATAGTAATAAGTAAGGTCTCTATCTCCGCTTGTTTTGCAGCATAGGCAAGAAGAGTACTATCTATTCCTCCAGAAAATGCAATTGCAATTTTCTTTTTTTCTTTTAATGTTTTTAAGAGAAAGCGATACTTTTCCATAAATTCCTTTCTTCTCATAATTAAGTACCAACATATTTTGAATATAGCGATTTTGCAACTTTTTCATCAGTTGTACCATAAATTAAGGCTCTACCATCTTTAAAGAGATAAAAATGATAATCGTTATGGCTAAATCTTAAAATATCTTCCTGGAAATCTACTTTTCCAACTTTCTTTAATTTCTCCGACATTTCTTTAAAAGAAATATTGGTTTTTTTGACGGGTGTAATTTGAAAAACACCCGAACCGCACAACATAATAATCCTATCAGCAGTTTTTTTATTTAAAAATTCAAAATTATGTTTCCCACAGCATTCACAATCCCTTCTTTTTTCTAATTTGATGCTGTTATAATTATGACTCCATACATCATATGTTAAAATATTTGTATTAATTTCCTTTCCAAGCAATATTTTTAATGCTTCAGTACTTTGAATAGAAGCTATAATGTTGGGAATTGAATTTAAAACACCGACTGTATCACATGTTGGCAATGCTCCAGCTTCTGGAATATCATTAATCAGGCATCTGAAGCATGGTGTTAGGTGTGGGATTATATTCATAGTTATTCCATAAGTCTCGATTGCTCCACCATAAATCCAAGGAATATTATGCTTAATACATGCATCATTAATTAAAAATCGAATAATCATATTGTCTGTTCCATCTAAAACCAGATCCATACCGCTAATAATATGCTCAATATTCTTATGATTAACATCTTCAACAAAGGATTCAATTTTTACATCAGAGTTAATTTTTTTCAGCTTTTTTGATGCAGTGGAAGCCTTTGGAAAACCAATATCATCCTCATCAAAAAGATTTTGTCTCTGGAGATTATTTAGTTCAATAATATCTCTATCAACTATTTTCATATGACCAATACCAGCCC
>CAZTMK010000034.1:0-13496 GCA_964615235.1 uncultured Thermoplasmatales archaeon | reverse complement strand
AAAACAAAAGAGAACGGAAAAAGGCAAGATGAAACGGAAAAGTCAAACAGAAAAAGTATTTATTTTTTATCTAGAACCTATGGCGTTGCTTCCAGTATTCTTTTAACTCATCCAGCGTTTTATCCAGGTTTATAGTATCTTTTACATCAGTTATATACTCCGTGGGCACTGGCATCATTGTATTAAATGGCATTTTCCAAATGTCACATAGGTACGGATCTACAAAACATCCGTAATTCTTGAATACTCCATCGGTTTCTACCCAAGCATAGAATGTTCCAATCCTAGAATGATTCCTGTCATAAACAGGTTTCTCAACTAGGTCATCCATTGGCCAAGTTTTAGGACCAAAGTGAACTGTTTTATTCCAAAAACGACCTAATTCCTCTGTTGTTTTGCTTAGGGTTATATGTTCACCTACTTCTCGTATATAGTCACTGTATATCGGTATGAGTTTAGTCGTACCTCTAAACCATGTATCTCTAATATTGTCGTTGGTTTTTATACCAAAGAAATATCCAGGGTATTCTTGATTCCAGCTATTCCACCATTTATCTATTGTGCCCATAGTGTTTCCTTTTGCATCACATATTTCTTTTCCAATTAATTCATGCGGATTATTAACTTTCATCTAACATCTCTCCTCAAAATACAGTTACACGAATCTAACGGATTGATATAAATGTTTCTCCCAAATTTTTTGCAACATTTGTTACATCAGTCATACTGATTTTATTTTTATAATATCCTATAAGCCTGTTTTTCTCCTGAAAACAGAAGATTTTAAAAAGGTGTTGAAAAGTGTGAATTTCTTTGAATAATTTCCTTCTAAGTAGTTTCTGCCCAGCTCTATATATTAAAAAATATCACTGTTTTTATGATAATCGGAGTAGCTTCATTGACATAAGCTCCACCCATAACAATGGCACTCCAAAGGTGATTCTTTGAAATGCTCCTGTCAAATTCTCAAAAACATTGAAATTGTATACAGCAGCAAATACTAAAGATACAACTACAATTACTAAGGAATAAATATGATAGTTGTGCCATCTACTATCTTTCATTAACCTTTGAAAAATAAATAAGGGGGCAATGGTCAATGCAAATCGAGCTACGAAAGCTACATTACCGTGAATGACCCCAACTGTTGAGACAGTTACACAACCCGGATCGCAAGGAAAAACCCCAATCATCACAAATGCAAGACCAGAAACAGCGATTAACATAGGACCAATCTTTCCAATAATCGAGTTCCTAACGTCGTTCATGCTACTGTTAAGACCAAATGCAAATGCAATAATACAAAAGCCCAATAGGGAGAATCCAGCAGCATTCATTATAATGGCATATGGCGCATTGACTGCACCCAGTTCACTCATATATTGTGTAACGTGATTATATCCAGGCTGAAAGAAACCGAGGCTGGTTAACACAATTGTAAACGATATGGGACCAAGGATACCGCAAATAGCCAAAAGTCTCTGAACACTTCTCTTCAATAAATTACCTCAACCTACAATTTCATAATATCTATTGTTTTATAAAATTGGTTGCGAGATATAATTGTAGAAACCTCAAATATCTTTGGTATTTCCAAAATAAAAAGAAAAGGAGAGTTTTATTGAGTCTGTGGAAAATATCGCTGAGATTTTCGTTGAATTTTTCGTTGAAAAATTAAAAGTTAAGGAGCCCATCATAACCACTATATCTTATTCTCAAAAAAATAATCATAATACAATCAACTAATAGGGTGCCTTAAAGTTACATTCCCTCATTATCATTTTAAATATATACTGGTAATTCCAGTGACCTCTCGACAAAAACATATCCTACAAAAATGGAATTTTGTTCAGTGATCAATGTAAATAAATCGATTCGAAGAATTTCAAAAATCGCAATCTTCAACAGATACAAAATCCATTAATGTGGCGTCATTTGAGAGCCCGTATCCCGATGCGAACATGATATTAAAAGCACTATTATAAAAACTAGAATTCGTCTCATGGATATATCTAAGCTATATACAGGTAAATCAGACAACCTAATAAAATAAAGAATGTTAATAGCACCACAAATCCCATTTTCCTGTTTCTCTCAAAAGAGACACCAATCATACTAAATTCAGCAGCATAAAAGACAATAATATATGGGATATGAATTGCAAATATATCACGAAACGGAATCATAAGTATATAATCTAACAATATTTCCAGAAATAGATAGAAGAGAATAGCTATATGTGATATGATAATTTTCCTTTTTGCTTCATTCCTTGTATATCCACGTAATGTAATGCTGAAAGGAATTATGAGAACAATGACAAAAAAACCACTCACTTGTAAGAGTAAATTATTATCAAATTTAGTTGCGAGATATACTAGACTCACAAAAATATTGAAAATAATTGCAGAACATATGAAGATAATGTCTATCGAATTAATCTTGTTGTTCTGTTTAACCTCCAATTTTTTGCCTCCTCCAAATTACATTGCAATCTAAGATATATTCTTTTTCTTAATTAAACCCGTGATTTTAAATTTATAAGGGAAAACACATATAAAATATCCAAAAAACGACCGAATATCTATGATGATCCATTATTACAATTAATTCTTTTTGATATCGTTTTTAGATTCACTTTTCTCTAATTCCGAAAACCAATAATCTGTCCAAATACTAAACCATGCGTTTTTATCCATGTCACACACCTATGGAAATAATATAATATATATTATTTGCAAAAAAAATCATTCAAATGTTCAAAAAAAAATAAAAATAATTAAACATTGAATAAATATTATTCAAATAAAATGGTAATGTTTATTAATATGTACAACCTAGTTAACATACATGGACAAGTTAGATTGGAATATTATCCTCTCTTTAAACGCAAATGGTCGAAAAAGTTTTAGACATATTTCAAAGGAGTTGAAAGTATCTTTATCAACGATATCAAATAGAGTAAAAAGATTAGAAGAAATAGGAATAATTGAGAGATATATTCCAGTAATAAATCGAGAGAAGATCGGTTATAACTTAACTGCTATTATAAATATCAAATTAACACATGGTAAGCTTATTGAGGTACAAGAAAAAATATCAAAAGATAATCATGTTAGCGCAGTATACGATATTACTGGAGATTGGGACTCATTAATCGTAGCTCATTTTAAGGATCGGCGAGATTTAAATAGTTTCATTAAAAGAATTCTTTCAATGGATTTTGTTGAAAGATCAAATACTCAATTGGTACTTAACATTGTTAAAGATGAAAAAAGAGTGTTAAATTCTTAGAATATTGAATTTAGCATAAATTTAGTTATAAAATTATGTAATTTATTGGAAAAACATTATCTTTATGATATTAACAAAAGTGTAAAATCTTGGTTGGAAAATCACTAGGATAATAAGCATTAATGATATAAAGAGGACTATAAACCATACTATTAATTTATAAATAAGGTCTTTTTTTGTTGGAATTGATTCTTGAGTTTCTTCTTCATCCACTTTCATTTTTTCCCGTTCTAAATTTTAGTGTTGATAATATATGAATAAATAAAAGAGCTACAAATGGATAAATCAATATATAATGCAATTGAAATGCTATTGTTTTTGTAATTAAACCAAATGTAATAGCCTCAATTAATTGGTAATTAGAAATTCCAAATCCAGTAATAATGTAAAAAATAATAAATATTGTAAGAAACCAGTGTGTACATCTTATTATTTTCATTTGATTCATAATTATCCTAATCAAAGAAACTTCTGTTTAAATCTGCATTATTTGAATATCCTCTGCTCTCCCAGTAGCCCTCATATGAATCATTATCCGAGATTTCAATTTCAGTTATCCATTTAATCCATTTATAACCCCATTTGCTTTCAGCCACAAGTTGGAATGGAAAACCTCTTTCAGGCGGAATTGTCACATTATTCATTTTAAATGCAATTATTATATCATTGTCTAAAATATAATCTATCGGAAATGATGTTGTGTATCCGTCGTATGCATGGAAAATCATAATTGATGCATCATCAGAGATATTTGTTAATTCTAAAATGTCCTTGATCAACATTCCTTCCCAAAGGATTTTAACGCTCCATCCTTCGACACAGTGTATTGTAACCAGTTTTTTATAGTGTTTAAAATTTTGTAAGATATTTTCATATGTTAAATTCAATTTTGGATTTACCAGCCCATTTATACTTAAAATATAGTCCTCTTCTAAGATATATTGAGGGCCTTTAATGGAATTTTCCCTAAAATCATATACCGACCCAAGTTTTTCTCCCTGATACTCATTTATTTCAACAGCATCTAATTCAAAATCTTTATTTATACATCCACTGAAATTAATTAAAAGAATATTCAATATGACCAAAATAAGTATTATTTTTATCTTCACATTTTTCATAATCAAATCACAATAATTCATATTAACAATTGTTATTTTTTATTTATAGTTTTTGTTGATAATATTTATTTGAACTATTTCTCCTCAATAAAAATCGATTCTAAGAATTCCAAAAATCACAATCTTCAACAGATACAAAATCTATTAATGTGGTGTCATTTAGGAGCTAGTATCCCATTACTGGCATGACAATTATTATTACGATTAATTTTAAGGAGAAAAAACATCATGTATTGTATGACTTTGTTTTTGTAATTAAATAAGAGATCTAAACTCTAAAACTCAGTAAATCAATGTTTTAATACCAATTCACCATTCAAAAATATGGCTTTTATGGATAAAAAAGATACGAAAAAAACGATACGAACATTTGCTGTGGCGTCATTTTTAAATGATCTTGGTTCAGATATAATTTATCCAATTTGGCCATTGTTCTTGACAACTATTTTAGGGGCAAATATGGCTGTGCTTGGATTTATTGATGGTCTGGGAGAAGCCATAGTCTCAATTGCTCAGGCAGTCTCTGGATACTTATCAGACAGAACTAGAAAAAGAAAGGTTTTCGTTTGGACTGGATATTTATTTGGTTCGTTGTCAAGAATAGGTTATGGATTATCAACTGTCTGGCAGCATGTAATCCCTTTCAGAGTTCTTGATAGAACAGGAAAAATAAGAGGCGCGCCAAGAGATGCGATTATTGCTGATGCATCAACAAATGAAAATCGAGGTAAAAATTTCGGATTTTTAAGAACCTTAGATAATTTCGGAGCGGTTTGCGGGATTATAATTTGTATTTTATTCTTTCAAATACTTGGGTACAGAACATTATTCTTGTTAGCAGCAATACCTTCAGCAATTGGAGCAATACTAATTTTTCTTTTAATAAAAGAACGAAAATCAACAGATAAAAAAATCTATAAAGGGCTTAGGTTAAAGGATCTTGACAAGAATTTCCGGTTATTTCTTTTATTAAGTGCTCTGTTTGCCCTTGGTTCCTTCAGTTATTCATTTTTACTTATATATGCTAAGGAATATGGTTTTGAAATTATTTTTGTGCCGGTCCTCTATTTGATATTTACCATCTTTGCTGCAATCTTTTCTTTACCATTTGGTAAGCTCTCTGATAGAATCGGCAGAAAAAAAGTTTTGTTTATCTCGTATACTCTCTGGGGTTTAGTT
The DNA here is from genome assembly GCA_964615235.1 of uncultured Thermoplasmatales archaeon. Lineage (GTDB taxonomy): Archaea > Thermoplasmatota > E2 > DHVEG-1 > DHVEG-1 > JAFGPP01. Next base: position 7,902 of record CAZTMK010000034.1, on the reverse strand, counting down.
TGCCTTGCTTTTATTTTCATTCATAGCTATTTGGCAATTTTATTAATATTTGTCCTCTATGGAATGCACAGGGCAGGGATGGATACTGTACAAAAAACATTTGTCTGTGAACTTGCCCCAGTAGAATATAGAGCAAGTGGGTTAGGGGGTTTTCAAATGATTATTGGTCTATGTGCTCTTCCCGCATCACTTATTGCAGGTATTTTATGGGATAATATTAGCATTGTAACTCCACTATATTTTTCAATCGGGTTGACTATTGTATCTGGTATTTTGTTGCTTTTAGTAAAAGAGGAAAAAACAAAAAAATGTTATTGATATAAAAGATATAAAAATTCGAGAATGGTTTCAAAACAATCAGGAAATTTAAATAATCTTTAAAAATATTAAGTTTGATTATTATGGAAAACATTCATAAGTTCACTGAAAAAGAAAAACAACTCAATATACTCTTTTTAAAAAAATTGATGGATAAATGCTACATAGATAAATCAACCGGACAGCTCTTTTGCAATAAATGTAAATGTGTCGTTTCAATAGATTGGAGAAATCGGATAGCATATTGTGTGTTAGGCGGCATTTTATGTATTTGTGTCGATGGTGAAGATATTGAAAAAAAATAGTAAGTCACAATTTGCTAAACCTACAGGTTTTTTTGGAAAAATTCTGGCAAAAGGTATGGCTCGTGGTCACAAAGAGTTCTATAAAAATACAGCAAAGGTCCTAAATCTCATGGCCGATGATAAATATCTTGAAATTGGATTTGGTTCTGGATTATTTATAAAAAAACACATATCAGATGTTTCAAGAATAGTTGGTTTAGACTCCTCTGAAGATATGGTCAAATTAGCAAGTGATATTAATAAAGAGCTTGTTGAATCTGGAAAAGCTGAATTTAAACATGGTTCTTCATCATCTTTACCATGGAATGATAATGAGTTTTCAATTGTTGTAGCAATTGAGACATTTTTTTTCTGGTCCGAACCAGAGAAATCACTTAAAGAGATAAACAGAGTTCTCATGCCTGGTGGTAGATTAGTTATAGAAATGGCATATAATAAGGATGATGGAATCGATCATTCTAAACTTGTAAAAAAATTGAACTTAAAATTTTATAGCGAAGAAGAAATGAAGAAATTATTAATGGAATCTGGATTCGTAGATGTCTTCATAAATTATTATAAAGCTTATTGGCTACCAATAAAGGGATATTTGGTTCCTAGAGGTATGGTTATTAAAGCAATAAAAAAATAGAATCTCAAAAGTGTTTATTTATATAGCCAAATAAGCAATAATTACTTCAAAATGAAATTTACACTAAATTAATGCAATAATATCATCTATAATAATGTCCTAATTTTTCATCAATTTCAACAGCAATTTTGATCATCTGTTCCATTATCCTATCAATATCTGCCCTGATTTCTTCCATACTCTTTTGTAAACTTGCAGATCTTAACCTGTATCTATTATGTTCTTTGATAACAATTCCTGCAGATATGAAACTATTAAGATGATGAACTATAGCCCCCCTAGTAAGACGTAGTTTCTCAGCAATTTCATCACTTGTTAAACAATTTTCTGGTTCGCAAGCCTCTTTTACTAGTAATCTGAATATTTTACCTGCAGTATCCTGTTTGTCCCTTCTTGAAAAATATCCTAGTGATTTACATAGATAGTCAATATCTTCATCGAGGCTACCTGGAGCAGGTGATCTAATTTTTTTAATTAATATTTGCTGAGACATAGCAATAGTTATGTTTTTAAGATTATATAAATATTTCTAATAAATATTAAATTTAGTTAACTTAAAATTGACTAAACAAAAAGATTTATATAGAAGTATTAATATATACATATTGTCAACTTAAAATTGACATAAATAGATAATGTTTAACTAATGGAGGTGAAAAATATGGATTTAAGAAAGAAAAAAGATAATAAACTAGCAGTACGACCATCAGAACCTAAAGGAGAAATAACAAGCATGAGGCCGCTTGATCTTTGGTCAGAAATGGACAGAATGTTTGATAATTTCAAAACAAACTTTGACGATTTATTCTGGCCATGGGGACAAAGAACACAAGCCGGTACGTCAATGATTCAAAGACGCACACCACCAATGGACATTGCAGATATGGGAGACCGCTATGAGATGAGAGTTGAAATGCCAGGAATTCCAAAGGATGATATCAACATAGAAGTAACGCAAAACACAATAGAGATCTCTGCAAAACACGAAGAAAGAAAAGAAGACAAAGATAAAAATTGGTTACGTAGAGAAAGATGCAGCACAAGTTTTTACAGAGCTCTTGAACTGCCAGAAGAACTAAAAACAGATCATGTAGATGCTGAACTTAGAGATGGAATTCTTACAGTGAAATTATCAAAAGTTGAACCAAAGCCAGAACTTAAACCTAAAAAGGTAAATATAAAATAAAAAATTAAAATCCCATCTCTTCTTTTTTTTATTTTTTCGGATTTATAAAAAATAAAACTGGTTCTGAAACCGTTTGGTCAGAATCATTTGTCGTATATGTTACAAAATCGGATTTTTTATTGTTTATTCTGGATTTGATTTTTAAACTAGAGGAGTGTTTTTCAATGCTGAAACCTTTACTTGACCCATTGATCAAGTTTATTTGCAGTTAATATTTATTGTTGAATTTGTAAAATAGCACTGCCAATAAAGCGATGTGAAATACAAATCCAATTGTCAATGGTATAAAATCCAATGTTCCTTCTTTTATAACACTATCCATTGCAATAAATGACCAAAAATTTGGAATTACCCCAAATACATACTTCAAATTATCAGCAATAAAAAAAGCAAAAAGTGGGACTAAAAAAACCGTTCCTCCAATTTTGAATATTGCAAAAGCTTGTACTTTATTATTTGCAAATGTACTTACAAGCAATGCCGAAAAAGGCGTGAAAAGGGAAAACAAAACGGCAACTGGTATGTATTGAACGTAAGAAAATTGAGTTTCTTCTAGAAGACCTGATAAGCCTGGAAACAAAAGCACGGTTATAAAAGAGAAAATTGACATAAAAAACATTCTGTATAATAGATAACTGTTCCTTGACATGGGCATTACACGAAGTACTGTCAATATATGTTCATCTCGTTCGTCAATAATCAAAAATGCTGTAATAAAACCGAAAATCATCGGTAGCATTATTACAAGTAACATAAAAAAAAGTGGATAAATTCCCTCTATTGCATATAATTCCGAAATCCAATGGACAAATATTCTTGCGATAATAATCGTCATCACTGGAAAGGCAATCAATGCATAAACAAGGAATTTGTCTCGAACAATATTTTTTAAATCATTAATAGCAAGTTTAACAAAATATACCATTTTTTATCCTCCCTTCATTATTATATGCTTGTAAAAAGCTTTTTTTGCGAGGAAAAAAAGAAGTCCAATCAAAACTATAAGATAAATAATTGAATAGGCTAGCTCCCACGTCTCAATTTCAGTAAAAACCCCACCTATCAAAATAAAAGAAGCCTGTGTTGGCCATAGATAAAATAAAACATTTTCATATATGCCAGACAGATGAAGAAGGGGTGGAAATGAAAGTCCAAGAAATGCCATCATCATACTTAGCAAATATTCGTTTATACTATTGACTCGTGAGACCAAAATAAATCCAATTAGAATAAGCATAACTGACGTGAGAATAATTCCTAAGATTAACAATAAGATGTTAAATTCAGTTCCATTGAAAACAAAATTCAAACCCATAAAAATTAGTGCAGATGCAACTGAAAGGATTGTAAGAGAAATTATTTTTGATAGCAGATAATCATCGGTACTCATGGGAGTTACAACTAACGCCTGAAGAGTATTTTCACTTTTTTCAAATAAAACTAAGGCCCCGATAAACATAATTCCTACAAGGGCAGAGTCGAAAAACAATAATAAAACATGAAATTCTTCAGAAGCAATTGCGGGAAGGGCCTGAGTGCTTAGAAAAGAAAGAATAACACTTAGTATTGAGATATGAATGATCTTATATCTTGATTGGAGGAGAAATTCCCATCTGAGCATTGTTTTCAGATTGCTCATAATAATTGCCTACCTGTTGCTTTAATAAATATATCCTCCAAGGATGCTTCTGCTGTATGTATTGTCTGCACGGAACCCGTTCTCAAAAGATTAAAAAATTTATTGTTGTCTGCCAGAGTTTTAAGATCAAACTCTGCATTTTCAAGTATTCCATTATTCAGATATTCAACTTTTACAATTCTTTTTCCGTGTTTGAATTTTAATTCCTTGGGATTTTCAACAAGGTTTAGCTTTCCTTCTACAATAAACCCTACACGATCGCATAGTTCGTCAGCATCTGTCATATTGTGAGTTGTAAGAAATATTGATTTACCTTCCTTTTTTTTATTAATAATTATGTTCTTAATCAATCTCGAACTCACGGGGTCGAGGCCTGTTGTTGGTTCATCGAGGAAAAGCACTTCGGGATCGTTAATCAAAGATCTAGCAAAGTTGAGTTTTGTTCTCATACCTTTTGAAAATGTTGCTACACGGTGATTTGCATCTTTCTCAAGTTCGACCATTTTTAGTAGTTCCATAGGTGGAATTGTCTTTCCTCGATAAAATGATGCAAAAAGTTCCAAATTTTCAAAAGCAGTGAGTTTTTGATAATGATTTGGAAGTTCGAAACACACACCGATTTTATTGTATAGATCCGATTTCCAACTTTGAAGATTTTTTTTAAGTATTTCAACACTCCCGTCATATCCTTTTAAAAGTCCAATTATTACTTTTTGGGTAGTACTTTTTCCAGCTCCATTTGGACCCAAAAAACCAAAAATCTCTCCCTTTCCTATACCAAATGTAACTCCGTTTACTGCCTTTTTTTTAGATTTAGGATACGTAAATTCAAGATTGTTCACTTCAATTACATAAGAATCAGTTTTTGGGGTTGAGAAAGGCATTTCTTCTTGGAATGTAAAATATCCTCTAGTATTGCAATTTGGACAGGTAATTTCGATTTTTTCTCCGGGATTACCTTGAACTTCAACCTCATTTTTACATTTTGGGCATGAAACTTTTCTTGCCATCATTTTTGTTATCTCCCATCCTACTTATCCATTAGCTATAACATATAGAGCCATATTAATTATAATTTATTTGTGCCATACATGTAAGATAGTTTATAAAATATTTTTCGAAAAATTAGCGAAAAATTTAGAATTTTACAGCTATCCCCAATTTCTCTCAAAATAGGTAAAGCCCATTCTTTCCCAATCGTTTAGATCTGGAAAACGACGCGATCCATCAGAATAATCAACTGTATAGTACATATATCCATAGTTCATACAGCTCTTATACGGCCGATTAATCCACCAACCTATTTGCCAAGGGAAATTACTTATTTTATTGTGTCCTGGTATTGGCCAAAAATTGAATGTGTGTCCGAGCTCATGCATGTATGCACTAGCATAAACCACGTCTCTATCTGTCAACCACCTATCTGAAATTTTCTCATGACCTTTACTTGCTACTTGAAACGCATTGGGTCGAAACATAAAACCTGCTGCACCTTCAACACTGTAAAGAACAATTCCATAATGAAAAACACCTCTTCTCCAGTTATTCGGGTCCCCATGCAAGAAATAATCTTTGTAAAAATTATATACATCTGCATATGTAGATTTTTCATTAAAGGGAACTAATTCGCTACCGCCCATACAACCATCGTCTAAATGAAAAACCATATTTCTTCTGTTGAATGCAGTCTGAATTATTTCTTTTGAACCTTCCGGAAAATAGGTTATTTCGCCGTTTGGACCCTCGTCCATCATATCCATTTCGACAAATATGTCTTTTCTAAAAGGATCAGAAAACCATTCCGAAGTTAGGTATTCCTCGTAATTATTGATGCTATCTATATCAGGGTCGATGTTTACATGATCATCCCATGCGAATGGATCGTATCCCCATTTCCATTCCCATTCCGTTGGGATTCCATCACCATCCGGGTCAAGTTCTGAATCATCCACTTCTGGATCAGTTCCATAAACATTCACCTCGGCCCAGTAAGGAATTCCATCGTTATCGTAATCATTCTGATAAATGTTAAACCAAAGCTCACAGTCCCGATCTTTTTCATATATGGTTCCATCATCACAACCGTTTAATCTACCGTAACCATTTGGATCGTCAGTTAAAGAGTCATCGCCAGTCCATCGACCTGTTTTTATGCTATATGTAAGTTCAACATCATAGCTATCATCAGAATTATCATAATCTCCACTTATATCGCAAAGCCTATCCTTAGCATTTTCGTCTTTAAAATCCCACAATTGTATTTTTATATCAACAAATTCTTCATCATCAGAAACATTTAATGTTGCAGACCATTGAGGATCATAAATGTATCTTGTATTATACCATACATCGCTGACAAATTCTTGATCGTTGATAAAGACCTTAACATAGAAATCAGGATCTGAATTCTCGTCAATTATCTCCTCAAAAAAGAGTTGTATGTCCTCTTTTTCCAATGAGCGGATTTTAATTATATCAACCGTGACTGAAACATCTACTAAGGGATCGATATCTAAAAAATGATTGTTTAGAGATGATGTATTAATTGCCAAAGTTGAAGGTACAAAAAACAACGTTATTATTAAAATATAAAATATTTTTTTGTTTGATATCTTCGTGATTTTAAGCCCCCACAAAGTTTGTCATAATAATAAAGAATACTTCATTACTTAAAATTTTCTTAGGTTTTATATAAAATAGTATAATATCTAAAGGTTTTTGATAGTTTTAGTCCGCAATAATTTAAACAAATATTTTAATCAATAACTCATAAATGTAGGTTGTTATGCCAAAGCTTGTTAAAGGTGGCAAATATGCATTTGGTTGGTCAAATGTGTATTCCTCAGGAAGAATCAAGATTCCCCCTGAAGCCATGAGTGAATATAGTTTAAAAACTGGTGATAAATTAATTGTTATCTCTGGCAGTAAAGCTTCAGGTGGTTTTAGCATAGTTAAAATTGAAAAATTGAAATCGTCTTTCCTATCAATTATTTTAGACGATAATAATACAAATATTTTAAAAGTTCCAAGGGGAAAACCGCTTAAGAAAAGCTCAAGAATTTTGTGTTGGACAATTATTGATAAAGATGGTAGTTTTATCCTTCCAATAAATACTTTGAAATTGTTCGGGGTGTCACTATGCAGTCGTTTACTGGCAATAAGGGGGAGCGGATTAGGTTTAGGATTTGCATTCAAGGGCCCCATTATAAATGAAGCAGAAAAGCACAAAGAACTGGAAATTTTTTAATGATCAAGGTTTAATAAAAAATTTACAATATAAATATTATCTTTTTTTGTTTGAATAAATCCAATCAATGTAACTAATAAATTGTTTGGAATCAATAGTAAGTTTCATTCCCAACTGAGAAATTTGAGTATTGTTTTCCTTAAAAATAATTTTTTCATAGGTTGAGGTTTGGTTAATCTTGCAGAATTCTAAAAATCCCTCATAAAATTGAGTTGCCTGTGGACAAACATAAATTCCATTCAAGACTGCAATTTTCCTTGTAAAATTTATAATCAATGGAAATGTTTTACAGTCAAATGGTTTAACTTCATGAATTTTACAATGATTATTTACTTGGAAGGGACATGGTGTTTTTAACGATATATTGCTTGAATCACCATTACTTTTATCCAATTTTAAATATTGGATTTTGAATTGTTTTTCATCAATATTCAGATATTTTATAATAAGTTTAATTTCATCTTTATATACCTCAATAGAATGAAATAATTTACAACATAGTCCACAACTTAGACAATCTCCAAATTCCAGCATTGAATGTAAACTCCAATCTTTGTAATTAGTGAAAAACGTATA
>CAZTMK010000033.1:0-14095 GCA_964615235.1 uncultured Thermoplasmatales archaeon | reverse complement strand
ACTTTATCACCCGAAAGCGACACTATGATTTATCACCCTTAAAAGAGACAGAACCACTATCATGGTACTGGTGTATTTAGGCGTGGTGCAAATGTAGTGGTGCATTTGTAGTGGAATGTAATCAATCATGCTGGCAGATCTATACCAAATTTGGTTCGAAATTCTCCCTCTTCTTCAATTATCGTTACACCAACATCTGTTAAGCCTGTAATCTGGAAGTTATAAACATCATTATAATTTCCTATAAATAAAGTAATTTTTATTGTATATAGGTCTCTTAAATAATCAATTGCTCTATTTATTCTACCTGCTCTTTCATCCCCCCAATCTACAAAATGATCGTAGACCAATTGAGAGCCTATATCCTCATTTCCACCCACATATTGGTCATATATATATTTTAATAATCTTCCAGCATCTTCCCTTATTGCCATTTAATTTAACCCCCAAATATTTACTATAATACTTATACCTGCTATAAATAAAGCGATAATCGATATAATAATTGACTTTTTATTTATCAATATTTGATCTAAAACTCTTAGCTCTTTTTGACCCATTGGAGTCAATGCATAAGTTCTATTTTTCTTTGGATCAGGATCAACATATCCCAATTCATAAAGATCGTTTTCAATGTCTTCGGCAACATGTTCCCTATACAATACAAGATTCTCATTTTTCAAACGATCTAATCTAGCCTTTGTTTCTTTATCAAAAATTATTAATGCCTTGTAAAATTTTTTATCTAACTCTCTCATACGAAAATATGTAGTACAAATCTAAATATTAATGTTACTATTTCATTTTATAATAGATTTTAGTAATAAATCCATCCATTTATTTTTTCCAAGATTTAAGTTTATGTTTGCTTTCTCAGCAGGTGTAAATCCATCTAATGCATCATGTGGTCTGATAAAATTATAATATAACTGATGACCTTTGATAAACATAGAATCTTCTTTTTCTAAACCCCTTTGAGTTTTGTTTCTATCTCTTACCGTTCCATGCAGTCTTTCTATCAAATTATCATCGATCTTCAATCCATATTTGAATTGCTAACGATTGAGTTTTAAAATAACTTTTTTCCCCCTTTTCGGAAATTTAAATCAATTTCTCATTTTGACGTTTTTACACATTAAATTCATATATGAGTAGTGTTAGAGAATAGCATGATATTTAATATCATACATATGTGGAAGGAAATGGTGGAATCCTCTAATGAAAGGAAGGAATGAGTGTGTAAGAATCATTATTCCCGGATTTTTGTTAATTTGTTTAACTATTGCAATAAATACAATATCGGCTGACACCATTTATGTAGATGGCGATGGGGGTGGAGATTTTACAAAAATTCAGGATGCAATCAACGCGTCTTCATCCGGTGATATTATTATAATAAATAGTAGTATGCAATCATATAAGGAAAATATAAATGTAAATAAAAGTCTTGTAATTATAGGAAATAATTCTTCACGTCCAACAATAGATGGTCAATCTGCAAATGCATTTAATATTTCTGCTAACGACACAACTATTCAAAATTTAATTATTACAAATTGTACAAAAAATAATTCATCCGGAATTATTGTTTTTAATCCAATAAAAATATTACAAAATATTTCTCTAGAAAATATTTCAATAAATAATTGTTCTTATGGAATTACAATAAAGAATTCCACAAATATTACAATTAATTTTTGCTACATAAATAACTCTTCTAGCTCTGGCATATATTTGGTTAATACCTCAAATGTAAATATTTCAAGAAATAAAATTTACAACAACAATTACGGAATAAGATTAAATTATTCCGATAATAACACGGTTTTTTTAAATGAATTCAGCAATAATTCCTTATACGGGGCTTTCCTTATATCTTCTATTAATAATAGCATTTATTTGAATACGTTTACTAATAATGCAATAAACAACTCTTATGATAATGGTTCAAACGATTGGAACAATCCGACAAGTGGCAATTATTGGGATGACTATAATTGGTATGATGACAACGATGATGGAATCGGCGATATTTTTTACAATATATCAGGTGGAGGTAATCAGGACCACTTTCCTCTTGGGTTTTTTATCAACCATCCACCAGTTGCTAACTTTACCTATAGTCCATCAAACCCATCAACATCGAACTCCGTTCAATTTAATGATACTTCAATCGATTATGATGGAAATATAGTTAATTGGACATGGGAATTTGGCGATGGGTCTTTTTCATATCAGCAAAATGTAACTCACGATTATTGTGAAAATAGCACATACCAAATCAACTTAACAGTAAAGGACAACGAAAATGGGACTGATACTATCTCAAAGAACGTAACGGTTTTAAACACCCCACCAACCGCCGAAGCAAATGGACCTTATAGTGGTTTAGTAAATTCCACAATAACATTTAATGCATCAGGCTCCTCCGATTCTGATGGGACGATTACTGGATATAGATGGGATTGGAACAATGACGGAACCTGGGATACAAGCTGGCTAACTACTAATACTACTACACATAGTTACAATTTGTCTGGAGAATATACAGTAAAACTACAGGTGAGAGACAATGACCTTGCAACAGATAATGATACTGCCCCCGTTACTATCTCAAATCAGACATCCAACTCTGCTCCAACAGCAGACGCAGGAGGACCTTATAGCGGGCAGCCAAATACCTCGATTACATTTGATGCATCTCAAAGTACAGATTCAGATGGTAGTATCACAGGATATATATGGGATTGGAACAATGACGGAACCTGGGATACAAGCTGGCTAACTACTAATACTACTACACATAGTTTCAGTTCTACGGGAACCTATACTGTAAAGGTTCAAGTAAAAGATAATGATAATGCTACCGATAGTGACACAACTACTGTCACAATATCAATACCTTCCACAAATACCGCACCCATTTCCAAGGCAGGAGGACCTTACAACGGGGAACTAAATTCATCAATTTCTTTCAGTGGATCAAGCAGTTCAGATTCGGACGGCATAATTGTGAATTATACATGGATCTTTGGCGATGGGTCAATTGGATATGGAAAGGTTACTACACACAGATATTTGCAAACTGGTTCTTTTACTGTATCTCTTAAGGTAAAGGACAATGATGGTGCAACTGATATCGATTACACTTCAGTAAATATTTATGAAAATATCCTTGAACCGGAATTTAGCTTTATTAGTGGAACAGTATACAATGATTCAAAACCGTTAGTAAATTTTAGTTATTCAGAATATGTTGAGATAGTTACAGTATTATTAAATGGCAACCCAGTAAATATAATAACATCAGATAATCTAACATTTCATTGTAACTTTTCTGCAGGTTTATCAGATGGTAATTATACACTTTCAATTACTGTAAAAGATGAAGAGGATAATCTTAGAACAGACACAATTGCTTTTATTATAAATGCAGGTCAATCTTCAATTACTAATAAAAATGAAAATTCAATAGGATTTCCGTGGTTTCAAATAATTTTTATGATTTTGATAGTAATTTCGATTGGATGGATTTATCGCCGTTATATATTTCAAGAAAACTATGAATATTTGTCAACATCAGAATGGAGAAAAACATTTGATGTTTTAAGAATGATTTACTCAAACGATATTACAGCTGAAAATATAACAGAAAAGCTCTCGATTTCGATGAATGAACTAAATAACTCTTTAGATTTATTGCAAAAGATTGGGCTTATTGACCACAGCTCGGATGACGAGTTTGAAATAACTGCAAAAGGTGTTGAATATTTGGAATCTGTGTATACGGCGAATAAAACTCATATTGAAAAAATACTTTTTGGGATAAAAGAATGGGGAATGTGAATATCTGGAGATAAGAGGTGAATCAAATATGATTTCCCCATTCATGATTATAAATTAATTTAATAATATATAAATTTAATTATAAAAATAATTCTTTATCGTGATTTTAAGAATAATAGTGAGTTAAAATCATTCATCCGGGGTTTCCATTTTTAATTCGTCAAAATCTTTTTTGAGTTCTTTTTCAAACTCAATTTTAATAATCTCAATGAGTTTTTTTTCAAATTTTTCTGTTTCATCATCAATTTTTTTAAATGCAATTATTTGTCTTGCAATCTTTTCAGGATCATCTGATGTTTTAATAAATATAACAAACTTACCGATGTCAAAATCATTCACTTCAAAATTATTTTCTAACAAAAATTTAGCAATGTGTTCTGCAATTTTTCTACTTGAAGATTTATTCCAAGATTCTGGAAAATTTTCACTAAGTTCATCAATTACTCTTAAATCAGGCATTAAAAATACCTTTTGAAATCTTTAAAATTGCTATATATATTTCGGTTTAATATTTTTCCCATTTATCAAATAATTGAAAATTTAAATTTAAATAAATAAAAAACTTGATACCTATATCAAAAATAATCCACTAGGCATAATAAATAATTAATCCTATATGGGAGGATGAAATATGAAAAATATAGAAGAAAGAAAAAGACGATGTCAATACTGTAGAAGATATTTTCTCAAGTGTGATTTAAACAATCATCAGATATATGGTTTAATATGTAAGGAATGTTACGACAAACTTAAAAATAAAAAGTAACTGAATTACAAATTAAATTAAATATTTCTCCTTATAAATCTACATTTTTTAGATTTTCATTTTGTCATTTTTTCACGTTAGTTTTAAATACTATAAGTGAGAGAATATAACACGTCAATCGATTTAAAAGTGAGGAGGACAGATGAGAAAAATAAATCTTAACAAAATACTTTCTGCTGGAATAAGAGCAGACCTTCAAAAAGTAATTTGTTATTTTTTATTAGTATCCTTTTTAATAGGTTTTTTTTCATCATCTTCTGCTTCAATCGAAATTGTTGGTGGCGATGAATCCAAAATGACATCGCCTACTACAACAGAAAAGACTACCGATGAGTCATCAAATGATATTAAAACAACAACAACTGATGAAACTGAAACATCGACAACTACGACATCAACATCAGAAGAGACTGAAAAAACTGAAACCACTACAACCACAACTTCAACGCCAGAGGATGATCAAATAACTACTACCCCTACAACCGAACCAACCCAAACCACTACTACTCCATCAGAAAAAGATACAATTTCAACTACTAGCGTTACAACTACTTCTTCTACCTCCCCAACACTAGTATCTCCAGAAATCTCTGATATGTCTATAGATAATAATGACTCCACAAAAAGTAATGATTATTTCGATTATAATGATAATGTATCACTTGTGAAAACAACTTCAACCGATTTATCAAATATTGTATCAACATCTGTAAAAGTTCTTGGTGACATTGATGAAGGAGAGGTCACCAGTGTGGTACCTGAAAACGTTATAGAAACAAGTATTTACGAGATAAAATTCGAAACATCTTCAAATTTAAAAAATGTAAAATTAAGTGTTTCAAAACTTGAGAATAAGCCTGAAGAGATTAAAAATATTACAGTATTGGAAAACAGAAGTATAGAGGTATATAAATATTTAGATATCAAGTTAACATCAAATGAAACATATGTGGGTGAAACTGGAATAGAATCAATGTTTTTTACTTTCGACATTGAAAAGTCTTGGATAACAGAGTACAATATCGATAAAAATACAATTGAAATGCTAAGATATCACGATGGCGAATGGCAGCATCTTAATACCACCTTAATATCTGAAAACGAAACTTGTTTGATTTTTGAGTCAGAGACTCCTGGATTATCTACATTTGCTGTTGTTGGTAGTGAAATAGTTGAAGTATCGGCATCCTATGTAGAAGAAGTTCCGGAAATACCTTGGATTTTAAATTTAGCAATAATTGTCACCTCTTCGGCAATATTAATCTTTATTCTCTTCAGATCCAGATATATTTATTTTGATGAAAAATGTGGTAAGCAAGTCAAAAACAAAATAAATACAAAACCAACAATAGATGACAATCAAAAATATTCACAAATCTAAAATTATCATCTTCAGTATTATCATAGTTAAGCAGAATCTATTATTTTAATGTCTTATATTATTATTTTAGGACATTGTCAATTCTTTGTTTTATGTCAGGTATCCTTGCTGGTTTTTCAATGTAATCTTCAGCCAAAAAGTTACCAGCCTTACGTGCAATTTCATCTGTTCTTGCTGTCAAAAAAATAATTGGTATATCGCTCCAAGAACTGTTTTCTTTAATTTTATCATAAGTCTCCCAACCAGTCATTCCAGGCATCATAACATCTAGTAAAATAATATCTGGTTTCTGATTTTTTTTCAAGTATTGTAAACATTCTTTCCCCCCATTAAGTGTAATTACATTGTATTGATTATCCAAGGATTCTAAACCTGCTTTTACAGTATAGCCCACCCCAGGTTCATCATCGACGATTAAAATTGTTTTTACCAAATTTACACCAGATTAAAATCTGTATGAGCCTTTATTTAATTTTCGAAATTAACATGTATTTAAATTAATAAAATTATTTATTAGAGGTTTTAAGAGTAAAATAAAAAGTAGATCCCTTTCCAACACCCGGACTATCGACCCATATCTTTCCACCATGTTTTTCAACAATGTGTTTACAAATCGATAGACCAAGACCAGTTGATATCATTTCTTGTTGTGAAGCATCAGCTTTGTAAAATTCATCAAAAACTTTTTCAAGTTGTTCATTAGTCATTCCAATTCCATTGTCTACAACTGAAATTTTTACAAAATCTTTTTCAAGCTCTGCATCCAAGGTTATTTTACCTCCCGAATCTGGTGTATATTTAACCGAGTTAGTCAATAAGTTATTAAACAATTCTCTTAATCTAAGTTTATCCGCCTCAATAAAAATGTTACTGGTAATTTTATTATCAATTTCAACGTTTTTTTCATTGAATAGCAATTTTTGGGAGGTAACAATTGTCTCCACCTCCTCCTTGAGATTTAAATCCTCAATGTCAAACTTTGTGTTTGATGATCTTAACCTTGCAAGCTGAAGAGTTTTTACTATCAAATCTCGCATATATTCGACATTTTCACTCATTATTCTGAGGTGTTCCTTTATTTTTGGATCTTTTTCACGTTCCATTATGACAGGGAGAAGCCCCACAAGTGGCTGAAGAGGGTTTTTTAAATCATGACCTAACTGACCAATAAAAGCATCTTTTTGATCAAGAAGCTTTTCCAAAATTCGATTGTAGTCCTCTATCTTCTCACGGGATTTTTTAAGATCTGCAGTCATTTTATTAAAAGCATTTGACAATTCGCCGAGCTCATCATTTGATTTAATGTCGATTTTTTTATCCAAATCCCCTTTTCCTATCTTTTTTGCAGCGTCTCTAAATGTAATAACTGGTTTAACGACAGATCTGCGCAAAAGAAGAAGTAGACCAAAAACAAGAAAAAATAAGCTAATTATTGATATCATTACCAGATTTGTTGCTCTTGCATTGAACGCCTCGTAGCTTTTGTTCATATTTAGTTTGAATTCGTAAGTCCCTAATATCTGACCAGATATATTCATCGGAACTACAACGGTAATTAAATGACTATCACTTTTGTGTAGAGGTATATATAAAACGGTATCATTTTCATAAGAAAATCTACTATATTTGTCCGATTGTTTTCCTAATTTGCTAAGATTTGTCGAAGCAACAGTTGAAAAATTATTTCCGTTTACAAGGTTTAAACTGATCTCTGTAATCTCTGTACTATTTTTAAAATAATCAATTAAAATATTTTGCAGTTTTTCTTCATCTTCTATTGCGTAATTACTACCAATAATAATATCCAAATTTTTTGCAATTGATTTTGCTTTATCAGTATAAACCCCATCAAGATTAATTGCCTGTTCACTGATGTTTATATAGGTCAATGAGAAAATAATTGTCGCTGAAACAAATACCACTATCAAGGTCAATTTCAGAGAAAGACTAAAATTTACTGTCATTTAATTACCTTTAGATGCCATTTAAAGATCCGCAAATGTATTATTTTTTTTCAAATATTAAAAAGTGCTATGTGTTTTCTATTTAAATTATTAATTAAATTTTCAATAAAAAATCGTAGTGTTATCTAAAACTGAATTGAATCATTTAGGATAAGTTAATTTAATGGAAATTTACTATATGTTACAAATATTGCAAAATATTAGCAGTAACTGTTTGCTTAAATAAACTTTATATATGAGAACAAGATACGAGCTAGCCAAAAATAAGGAAGGAGGGAAGGAAGGCAGAAATTTCTTCAATTGATTGCCCCCTTATGTATCTTAATATCTCGCCTTTCTCCCTTTACTTAAATTATAAAATTACACTTTCAATAAGCTTTTTGTTTTTGAAAGTGTTGGATTTATAAATCCACCATCTTTGATAATTACTATTTTTTCAAGCAGGTCGATTTCTGATATACTATCGTCAAAAGCATTAAGATATAATTCCTGGAATTTTTTAGCTTCCCTTATATTTCTTGCAGAGAAATTTACCATAACATCATAATTTCCGTGTGTCCAATAGCTACCTTCAACAAAAACATCCATTTCCTCTGCCATTTTGTCAATATCTTTACCTATCAATTTCTTTTCGACTGGATTTTCAATTGGTAAATGTTTTGCTTTTATTAGTAAAACATAGTTATTCATATTTGTTTTATAATTACTGACAATTGCCCGGTATCCCCAAATTGTTTTATTTCCTTCCAGTCTTTTAATAATCCTCCAAGCTTTCTGACGAGAAAAACCACATTTTTTGGCAATTTCACCAATGTTTTCGTTCGCATTTTTTTGTAGTTCCGCTACTACTCTTCTCTCATCCTCATCTATCTGTTTTCTACTGTTTTTTGCCATATTATCTAACTCCTTTTCCTATTTGGCCCATACCAAAAATCCCCAGATTGAGACCAAATTTGACATATAGGTACTTAACTAATAACAAATGTTATCAAATACAATAGGTTTTTCATATAAATAATTTTGACTAAAATTGGGTTAAGATTGGTTTAATATAGGTTAAATACATTATCGAACTAAATTTTATTATATTTTCAGACTAAACATTATAATAAATGTGCTAAAAGTTTAAAAACATTTCACTAAACGGTACTGCAAAAGCAATTGTTGACAATCCGTAAGACGATTTTTAATTTGGATATCAAGTCTAAAGTTAGATAACTTCAAATCAGCAACAAATTTTTAAATACATATTAATGCAAAATAATCTAGCAATTTATGAATTGTTAAATTTGGTTTTAAATCTAAACAAAGATATATCTACAATTTTTTAATATTTTCTAAAATCAAAGAAATTATTTTCGATATATCTCCGTCATATGTAAATAAAGTGTTTTTTCTTTTTTCAATCTGGCCAACTCTAATTTTTGGGATTTTTGGATCATATGCACCCTCTATGATTACAACTTCAATTTTTTGAAATTTTGTTATATAATCAATAATCTCTAACACAGAGAGATTTTTATTTAAAATAAAATCTGTTTCAATAGGAGAAGAAAAAACTGTGATTAAAGATCCTGCCATCTTATGTTTCCATGTATCTTTTCCTTCTTTGTCAATACCGATTTTTTTATCTGAAATTTTAATTGTTGCGACTTCAATATTTAATTTTTTGAGTTTTTTTATTAAATCAACAATAAGGTTTGTTTTTCCTGAATTTGAATCGCCATAAAAACCAAGAGCAAAACATTTAAATTCATTCATTAAAAGTACAAATAATAAATTGTTTATCAAATTTTTTAAAAACAGAATTGAAAAAAGTAAGTTTATATATATGGAAATTTGGAAATGAAAAACAAGGCACTTTTAACTCTTTTCATCTCTGTTCTATCGGCATCCTCTGCCGCAATAATAATAGTATCTTGTGACGAAAGCACATCTAAATTAACCATTGCTTTTTATCGTCTGCTTTTTACAACGTTATTAATAACCCCTATCGTTTTATTTAATGCAAATATTAGAGAGGAAATAAAAAAAATACAGAAATCGACTTTTATTTTACTTTTTTTAATTGGGGGAATATTGGCGGCTCATTTTGCATTTTGGATCACATCTCTTGAATTTACTTCGGTGGCAAGCTCAGTAATACTTGTTACATCTCACCCGGTTCTTGTAGGGCCAGTTTGTCATTTTTTATTAAAAGAAAAACTCTCCATTTACAATTTAATTGGAATAATGATTTCAATTGCTGGAGTAGTGGTTTTGGTTTATGGTAACTACGGTATTTCTGGAAATATCGATACTCTTGGTGGAAATATATTGGCAATTTTTGGCGGCATAGCTGCAGGTTTTTATATAATTGGGGGTAGAAAAATACGTAAAAATCTCTCGGTTTTTTCTTATGCATTTGTAGTATATGCAATTGGAACCATTTTTCTTTTTTTCATATGTTTATTTTTTAACGCTCCACTATATAATATTGGAACAAAGGATATGGGTCTAATATTTCTAATGGCTCTAATAGCTGGAATTTTTGGCCATACCTTATACAACTGGTCCCTTGAGTATGTTAGAGCTTCAGTTGCTTCTGTTTTTTTATTGGGTGAACCTTTCTTTTCAACTTTATTTGCATTTCTAATTCCATGGATTCACCAAATACCCTCAGAATTCACTATTTTGGGTGGGGGTGTTATATTCTTAGGAATCTATTTGACCACGAGAAACAATGAAAATACATAAAGGTAATTGGGAAAATATATGAAGGACATAGATGAACTAATAAATAATGTCAAAAAATACAATGACTGTTTGATTCAACGTCGTTTTGAGAGTAGAAAAAATACAGTAGCTTATGTATTGAAAGATAATCAACCAAGGATTTTAAAATGGTTTCCACCTGGTTTAAAAAATAATATGGACAGGGAATACGAGATTTTAATAAAAGGCACCAGAGAATTAGACATGCCTTTTGTTTTTGAGAAAGATGATATCAACAATGTACTAATTTTGAATTATTTTATCGGGGAAAATCTTTGTGATGTGATAAATGACAGTAGACGTCCATTTCATGAAAAACAGAGAATGATCGTTTTACTTGCAGACTGGATTGCAAGATTTCATCATTATTTTAAAACTGGCGAAGATTTTAGAATTAGAGGAGATGCAATTCTTAGAAATTTCATTCTTTCAAATAGCATTATTGGACTTGATTTTGAGGAATCGCGAATATCAAAACCTGTTGAGGACGTGACAACAATGTGTGCCTCGATATTGAGTAGTGATCCGATGTTTACATTTGAAAAATTCCAGTTGTGTAAAATTTTTATTAGAACGTATAACGGATCAGTTAAATGGAAGCTTGAAAATTTTAATCAAGAATTATCATATTCGTTGCTACAAAGGATACAATGGAGACCAGAGGACGAAGACACGCTTAGAAGATATGCAGATAAAATAAAATATCAAGGATTTTCCAGAACTATTTCATTATAAAAAATATTAATATTTTCAATAATATTTCAAGTAATCATCTTCAAATAAATCCAATAATTTTTTACACCAACTTAATTTTTTCAATTTCATTACCTTGTCTTTTTTTGAAGCAAAAGAATATTTACCAATCTCTCCATCAAAATCAAAACCAATAAGGGAAATAGTTTTTGCATTGAAATGATCGGCTAAAAAAACAGCACGATCTCCATCTGTAAATCCGCCAAAATTAAATAGTGATTTGTAAGCGGAAGGATCAATTTGAGTTGAACCAATTACTTCTCCTTTAAATTTTGAAAAATATTTTGATATTTTATCAATATTATCCCCATGAGCATGAATTATAACTATACTTCCCATCAGATTAGCTTTGATTTGATCTTGTATATATCCATCCAGGTCGGTCACAATAATTTCTGGCAATATTTCATATTTAAGCAGAGCAGATGTAGCACCATCTGCAGCAATTTTAGTTTTATTTTTCAAATCTACTCTAGCATTTTTCAGAGAGTTTTCAAGTGAATTGCCTGCACCAAAAACAAAAATTTCTTTTTTCTCTATTTGAAATCTAAGCTTTTGATAGGTTTTTTTCTCATTATTTTTATCCAAAAATTCATCTAGAATAGAAGCGGCCTTCTTATCAATCTTTGAATCAATTTTAAGGTCTACCAGAATTTTTTCGTAAAAAGGCTTCCATAATTGGTAATCCATAGTAACTAATTCTTATCAAAAATTTTTGATGTTTGTTTTTCAATTTCGATTTTTTTCTTTTCCATTAGATACATGTCTTTAATATAGTGATAAGTAATAGCTCCGACAATTGCAATCATTACACCTGAGCTAAGCATTCCAATAAAAGTAGCAGTGAAAAAATGTGTAATATCAAAACTATTTGGAAAGTTTTGTAGAGCTTTATAAAAAGCCTCAGACATAGCATAAGAAATAAACCCGAATGAAAACAGGGAAAAAAATATTATCCAATATTTCCATGGATTCTTTCTTTCAGTAACATACGTATCTACAACCCTTCCAAACGTGACAATTAGACCAGCAACAACAACGCCCCAAACAATATCAGATATAAATGATAGAATTGGCAAAATTTCAGGTTTCATATCGAAATCATTGTTTGTTATTGCCAATATAAAACTTGCAACAATTATGATAATCGAAATAATCGTAGTATAAATCGATAATTTTCCAGTTAAAAGTCCTGATTTTATTTCACCAAATATTGATTCAATGTTTCTTTCCCAGTGAAATACTCTAATAAGAAGGTAAGCACCCAGTGTAAATAATATTGCTCCAAATCCACTAGCCGTCATCCCCATTAATACAAAAAGTGCCCAAACAATTAAAACTAAACCAACAGGTAACATAAACTGTTTTTGCACCTTGTCATCATCTAGAATTTTTAAAATTCGATAATAAGTATCCTCTAAATTTTTGCTTTGTTTTACTGCCACCCGTCTAATCGATGTTATCTTAATTCTGGTCTGGATTATCGGTTGAATATATTCATCTTCTGCTCCATCAGTTACCAGTATTACCTCCGTAGCTCTAGATTTCTCAATTACTGTTTCCAATTGACGTGACAAAATTTCATCAGATTTAATTCCAACATGAATATCCCCACAAATTGTCGCAATCTCAACTTCCTTTCCCTCACTATTTAGAAGATTATAAGTTGATATCGCACAAAAAATAGCGTTTACATCAGAGTCCTCTGGATCTGCCTGGCCCAATTTATTTGCAGCGTCTAGATTATCCTTTATTCCGATAATTGGACTTTTTACGTTGGCTTTTCTCCCAAAATCATTGTCTCTATCGACATTGAGAACAAGGATCTTCATTTTTGTTTCATTTTTAATATCATTCAGTAGTATATAAGAATGTTGTGTTAGTCGTTATTTTAATAGTTTATTAGCTACAAAATAGCAATATTATATCTGAGAATAAATTGTCGCTATTGTTTTATATTAGATATACAAACAGTTTTAATTTTCATATTAAAAGATTCAGTGGTTGTTAAGTAAAAAATTAATAAAAAGCATTTGTATAAAATGCAAATATTAATTTATCATTAATTATCCCATGTAGAGAATCCACCTTCGCAAACCAATGACTTTCAATTAAACGCATATGACTAAAACGAAATGAAGTAATCTTGTTTTTTTCCCAACTTATTCTAATTGTAAAACCTCTTTTCACGGTGAAAAAGTAAATAGTACCTATTGATGAATTTTCAATTGAAAGATTTGAAATTTGACCAATAATAACTCGAAAATATCTTGAATTATCATCGTTAGTGTCTTGTTTTGAAACCGAATTTGGAAATAGAACAGGCAATATAAGGACAATAAGTATAATTGCCGAACTTTTTTTCATTTTTTCCTCCAATTATAGGTAATAAAATTAGTATATATTAATATTATTGTACAAATAGGAGTAGTTACAGCAACAAAAATATATGTTATTAATACCATGAAAAATGATTAAACTATGTTAAAATTGTATTATCGTAAAATGCAAATTTTTAATATTGTGGAAAAACGAAACCATAACAATTTTAAAACTTTTTATATTAAAACCGTAATACGTGGTTTCACTCGGGCCCGTAGCTTAGGTCGGTTGGAGCACCCGGCTGATAAC
>CAZTMK010000032.1:0-14168 GCA_964615235.1 uncultured Thermoplasmatales archaeon | reverse complement strand
AATTATTACCTCATTCACAAAATAGCAATCTTTAAATCTACTTTCGGAACTACTGGCTTTACCAATTAATTTTAAATGCTAGAACTTGTATTATGGTAAAGTTAGATGGTGATGCACTTGGATGATATTAGAATTATTGATTTTGAGGAGATGGATTTAAAAGGAGCAACCGTTATTGCTGGTTTTCCATCAATTGGTCTTGTAAGCACTATCGCGGCAAATTATCTTATCGATGCGTTAAATTTAAAGCAGATTGGATGTGTTCAATCTGAGCATTTCCCTGCATTATCTGTCGTTCACACTGGTGAGCCTTTATCACCAGTAAGAATATACGCAGGTAATCCGAAGTCCTCTGAAAAAATTGTTGTTTTTGTATCTGAATTTAAACCAAAACCCAATCTAATTAATGCAATCTCATGTAGTATTATGGAATGGGCTTCAAAGAAGAAATGTAAATTACTTATCTCTCCAGAAGGCATGGTAGTTGAAGGTAAAAGCGAGGAGGAGGAAAAAATTTCTGATGCATATGCAATTGGTTCAACTAGTCAAGTGAGGGGGCTTTTATTATCTAAAAATATTCCTCAATTCAAAAATGGCATTATCGCAGGGGTTTCTGGAGTTTTATTAAATCTTGGGAAGCAAACTGATTTCGATGTGATTTCAATTCTTACCGAGGCTCATCCTAACTATCCAGATGCTAAGGCGGCTGCCTCTGCGATAAATGTGATTGCACTAATAACAGATACCGAAATTAACGTTGCCCCGTTGTATGAGGAATCGGAGCGTATTGAAAAGCAATTACAAAAATTCCACAAGCAGGCAAAACCAATGGTTTCAGCTGCTGGTCAAGTTCCCCAGCCAAATATGTATGGTTAAAGTTTAATCAATTTAACCAAAATTAAAATATGTCATAGCGTTTTTAATTGTGATGCGGAAAATACCAAAGAATCACCCGCGCTATATTTCTTTAGAAACAAGAGAACAACTAAGCAAAGCTGTAAAAAGGGGAATTACACATGAAACTGGACTTATCGCCCATGGCCGGGGAGAGGCATTTGATTATTTGATTGGTGAAAATACCATTCCATTCGCCGATGATGCTGAGCGAGTAGCTGCAGCATCATTAATTTTGGCTAAAAATCCTGTAATATCAGTAAATGGAAATGTTGCCGCACTTTCTCCAAGAGCCTGTATTACTTTAGCAGAGTCTATACCTGCAAAACTTGAAGTAAACTTATTTCATCGTACTCAAAAGAGAGTAAGACTTATAACAAAAGAACTCGAAAAAAATGGCGCAAAACAAGTATACGGAGAAAATGTAAATGCAAGTATCCCAGGATTACTTCATGATAGAGGGCTATGTTCCAAAGAAGGTATTTACATGGCCGATGTTGTGCTAGTCCCTCTTGAGGATGGGGATCGTTGTCAAGCACTTAGGAATATGGGAAAGAAAGTTATTGCTATAGATTTAAACCCGATTTCAAGGACCGCTCGTATGGCACATATAACAATTGTTGACAATGTTGTTAGAGCATTACCTGCAATTGAGCGATGGGTAACTGGATTAAAACACTTTGATAAAGCTGATTTACGTAGTATGATTTCATCCTTTGACAACATCCAAATGTTAAGAGACGTGCTTGCATTTCTTTCAAAAAGACTAAATTCACTTCTTTGATTAGGGATAAAACATGGAAACTTATAGAACTCATTATTCCCAAGATGTTAAAAAGGATGACTTCGGTAAAAACATTACTGTTGCAGGATGGGTTGAGGATATTAGAAATATTGGTTCCTTGGCCTTTGTTATCCTTCGCGATAGACTTGGGACCTTACAGATCACTGCCTTTAAAAAAAAACACCCCGATCTTTTTGATATGCTGGTTAATATTTCCCGAGAATCAGTAATATCAGTCCACGGATTTTGTAAACAGAGCGATAAAGCAAGAAATGGATACGAGATAATTCCAGAAGAAGTAAAGATTCTATCTGTAGCAGAGACTCCTCTCCCCCTTGGTGTTGTTGACAAAGTGGAATCGGAACTTGATACCCGTCTAGATAATCGTTTTATTGATTTAAGAAAACCAGAAGTACAGGCTCTTTTTAAAATTAGAAATGAAGTAATATCCTCTGTTCATAACTATCTAAGATCGGAAAATTTTATAGAGGTTCACACACCTAAAATTATCGCAAGTTCCTCTGAAGGTGGGACAGATGTTTTCAGACTGAAATATTTTGAAAAGGAAGCTTTTTTAGCTCAATCACCCCAATTGTATAAACAAACCTTGATGGCAACTGGATTAGATAAAGTATACGAAATTGCTTGGTATTTTCGAGCAGAAGAACATAATACAAGAAGACATCTAAATGAATCCACTGCAATAGACGTGGAAATGGCATTTATAAAAAGTGAAGAAGATGTTATGCAAATTCTAGAAAATCTAGTATACAGCATGTTGAAAAAAACCTCTGAATGTAAAGAAGAATTAGCAATATTAAAAAGAGAAATAAATCTTCCAAATCTCCCATTTATCCGACTTACTTATGATGAGGTTTTAAAATTATTAAACAAACACGGCCATGATATGAAATGGGGAGACGATTTGACAACTGAACAAGAAAAAATTCTTGGCGACATAATGCAGAAAAAGGGGCATGAATTTTATTTTATTACAAAATATCCTTTAGAAGCAAAGCCCTTTTATACAATGCCCGATGGAGAGAAATTATCTAGAGGTTTTGATTTAGAATGTAACGGAGTAGAGTTGGCCTCTGGAAGTCAACGTATTCATAATAAAGAATTGCTAGAAAAAAGAATAAAAGATTGTGGATTGGACCCGACTCAATTTGAATCCTATCTAAAAGCGTTTCGATATGGAATGCCTCCACATGGCGGATTTGGATTTGGAATAGAAAGATTTGTTATGGAGCTTCTAGAAATTCAAAATGTAAGGGAATGTATCCTTTTCCCAAGAGACAGAACCAGGTTGACCCCATAAATATTTAGCGAATTAACTTGTTTATTAGAAACAATTGTTACTATATTTAAGATAAGTATTCGACAATTATCGATTATTTATAAGATAAGTTATATAAATATACCAGGGTTAAATCAGTACGTTTCCCATAGACACATTACGCAACACTTATAATTGATGGTTTGTTTATGTTTAACAATTGCTAATAGTGAATTATCTTCCCCCGGGGTATAAAAATGGAAAATATTGAAAACGTAGCCATTTGGAAAAGAACCAATCAAATGTTTGGATTACCGCGAGAACAATGGAGGGCGGTGGACCATATAATTTATGGTACGAATGATTATTTTTATTACGATTTAGATAAAATAAAGGAGATGCGTTTTAACGCTATTAAGGAATCATTAAATCATCACTACAACAATAGCCGTTTTTATAATCAACTTTGCAAGGAATATAATTTCACACCGGACTCTGTAAATAGCGAGGAGGATTTTGATAAAATTCCAATGCTGCCTGATACTTTCTTTAAAGAGTATCCTTCAGAAAATCCGAAGGCTGTTTTTGATTGGCTTACAAAAATTTCAACAATACAACTTGGACAATATGATTATCAAGGAAATGATTTACAAGGATTTCTTAGGTGGGCTGAGAAAAGATTGGAAGGGCTAGTCAATCATTCCTCCGGAACAACTGGTCATTACAGTTTCATGTTTCGTGATAAACTAACTTTTCAAAGATTTTATTACGCTGCTGTCAAGACTTTACTTGCCATACCTGAAGTGTTAGAAGATGAGCCTCATTATGTATATCCAGGTTCCCCAAATACATTTCTTACAATCGGTAAATGGCTAGGGGAGGCAGGAAAGGTTTTTGACCCAGAAAAACGCCACTTCCTCACTGACCGTGAGATAAGTATGACTATCGCACGACTAATGTCTACAGGTCAAGCAAAAAGTCTGAAAGAGAAATTATATCTAAGGGCTCTTGGCAAGGCAATGAAGAAGGGTGAAGAAAAAATGCTAGATTTACTTCAAGATTTAGATAAAAAGGGTGAACAATCTATAATAATCAGCCCTCCCTTCCAACTTTATAGTATCATGCTCAAAATGCAGGATAGGGGGATTCATCTCGATCTTGGAAAAAGCAATAGTGTTGTTTACACCGGCGGAGGTTGGAAAATATTTGAAAATAGAAAAGTACCTCTTTCAGAATTTGCAGATATGGTAAACGAAACTCTAGGAATACCGAACAAATCTTATGTTGACGTATATGGTATGTCTGAAATGAATGGATTGGCACTTTCCTGCGAGGGGGGATACAAACATTTAAGTCCATGGATTTATCCCATGGTTTTAGACGATAATCAGGGTATTATGGGTTATAGCACATGGGGGAGATTTGCTTTCCTTGATCCTGTTGCCTTTAGTTATCCTGGTTATATTATTACGGGAGATCGCGTGAGACTTTTAGAAAAATGTCCAGAATGCGGAAAGCCAGGGCCTGTCCTCGACGCCGACATTACAAGAATGCAAGGTGCTGAAGGAAAGGGCTGCGCCAATCTCATGAGAGGACTGCTTGCAAAAGAATTTAGCAAGGTTGAAAAACAAAAAGGGAGCTAAATTAGTATGGGTCTTCTAAGGGAATGGCGAGAAAAAGGATATTTTTTTGATTTAAATTGGACTAAAACATTTGGTAGAACAATTCCTACCTTAATTATATTGGCCCTTCGTCATCCTCTTTTGGTTATAAATGCAAATAAGGGTTGCCCCGATGGTCCTCTATCCTTAAGACCAAGGACGCTTCCTTACAAAATCCCAAAATTTTCAAGTAATATGAGATATTGTGAATCAACGGAAAGATATCTTAGACCAACTTTTTTATGCAATCCATTAGAACCTGAAATTATTGCAATGGCGAATAAGTTGGGTGCATTTAAAAAGAAGGATTATGAATATGCAAAAGATGTTTTCAAATTTGTAAACGGAAATATTCGCATTGATTTTTCTAGACCCAAATCAGCACTAGAATGTTTAAAATGGGGTCATGGTACCTGCATTGATAAGCTTAATCTTTACATTGCCCTCTGCAGAGTTGGGGGAATTAAGGCGCGATATAGACTTTATAGCCCACAGGGTGTAGAGGCATTGTATAATTTATACATGGCAGCAGATCCACTTGTCCAAAAATGGGTGGATAATCTCAATTTTTTCGTGCTTCATGGTAGCGGTGAATGTTACGTAGATGGAGAATGGGTAATTAGTGACGTTTCTGCCGACTTTTATCATGCACCACCAAACAATATCCCCATTCCTCACTTTGGAGAAGACCCAGCAGATCTCTGGATAAAACCTGCAAAAGGAGTTTGGCAACCTGAAGGTCTTCCGTTGGGATTTAGATTTGTCGGAAGTTTGCCATTTATGATGTTTAGAGGTACTGCAAGAGCCATCAACAAAAATATTAAAATGAATTTTGAAGAAGGCTTCAAGATACTTCAAAATATTGACATCGATGAATATGATACACGAATTAGAAAGACCTACAAGCCCCAATGGCATGACTCTGCCGTTAAGGCCAGTAGGGTATTAGATAGTTTAAAATAATTTTTATTTTCTTACCTATTCATTTAAATTTTTTCGTACAAAAAAGTTTTAAAGATGGTTTTAGATAGATATGTGGTGAAGGACTAAAACTCAAATCTTACGAATATAGGAAAGGTGAATTTTTATGAAAAAGATTGCAATTTTAACTGGTGGCGGAGATTGTCCTGGTTTGAACGCTGTTATAAGGGCAGTTGTAAAAAAATCACTTCAGTACAATTGGGAAATTATCGGCATCAAAAATGGATGGAAAGGACTAATTACCGGAGAAATGGAAATTCTAACCGATTATTCAGTTTCTGGAATCCTTCCGAAAGGCGGAACGATTATCGGTACTTCAAGAACAAATCCATTTAAAAATCCAGAAGATGTTCAGCGGGTTGAAGAAAATACCAAAAGATTTGGGATAGAAGCAATTATTGCCATTGGTGGAGACGATACTCTTAGTGTAGCATTAAAACTTAACGAAAGAGGAATTCCTGTAGTGGGTGTTCCCAAGACTATTGATAATGATCTTTCAGGTACTGACTACACTTTTGGTTTTGACACAGCCGTTTCCATAGTAACAGATGCAATTGACAGACTTCACACAACAGCGGAATCACATCATCGAGTAATGATATTGGAGGTTATGGGAAGACATGCTGGATGGATTGCAACGATAGCAGGAATGGCAGGTGGGGCAGATGAAATATTAATCCCTGAGGATAACTTCGATATGGATAGGGTAATTGCCAATTTGAAAAAACGTTATGATCGAGGTAAAAAGTTTAGCATAATAGTCGCTGCAGAGGGGGCAAAACCTGCTGGTGAGGATGCTCATGTAACGCAATCAGATGAAATGGATGAATTTGGTCATGTGCGACTTGGCGGTATCGGACACTATCTTGCAAAAGAAGTTGAAAAACGAATGAATGTTGAAACAAGAGTAACTATCCTTGGGCATGTACAGCGTGGTGGAAGTCCTACGGCATATGATCGTGTACTTGCTACCCGTTTTGGTGTGGGTGCTGTCGAACTTATAAAGGATGGTAAATTTGGCAAGATGGTGGCACTACAAGGAAATAAAATCGTACCATTAGATCTAAAAGACGCTGTTTCAAAATCAAAAACCGTCGATATGGGTTTGTACGAAATTGCGAAAGTTTTCTTTGGTTGAAAAATCTCTTATTTTCGAAGAGATAATATAATTTCTTTTCCAAAATCTGTTATTTTATACAATTTCATGTCTTTTCCACTTTGTGTCTGCTCAACAATATCCAAGCTTAATAAAGATTCGTCTTCTCTGTATCTGGAATCCATGCCCCTAATTGCCCCAATTACGTTTGTTGGAGTTGTTTTTACATTATATGCAATTTCAGAAGTGTAACTGGAACTTGGACTTATTTCAAAAAGGTATTCAGCTATCTTTTTTCTAATACTGCTTCTCCTCAGTGATCTAGTGACGAGCGGTCTTTTATGCTCTAAGGAAATCTCATTATTATCGCCTTTCTGCATCCCATCCTCTCGCGTTGCAAATCGCAATAGTTTTTATATTAATAAATTAATCGATAATTTTAGGAAATTAAAAATAAATCGCTTACAAACTTTTAAAAGCGTAAAATTAATTTCATCCAAAGTTATGCAATAGGGATTAAGCATTTATCTCCATCTTGTTGTTAAGGAGGGAAAGTAAGTGTCATTAAAAAAAGAGTTGTTGGATAAACTTACCGAAGATCAGCTAAAATCATTTGCTGAAAGCAAGGGAATTAGTTTTTCTATAAATGAAAGACAGGAAAAATATTACGAAAGCTGGAATGAACGGGATAAAATGATAGACATCATCACAGATAATGCGGAAATCTCAATAGGAGAAATTGAGGAATATATTAAATTGCAAAATTCCACAGATATTTAATATTTGTTTATAACTATCTGTGATTTTTCACTCCAATTTTTTTACAACATTGCTCAATTGGACATTTACTACAGAACGGCGATATTGGAGTGCAAATTTTTTGTCCAAATAGTACAAAAAGTGAGTTAAATTCATTCCAATAATTTTTTGGCAAAATTTGCTTTAATCCAGTTTCAGTTTGTTCTGGTTTTTTAGTCATAACCCAACCAAGGCGATTTGGAATTCGATGGCAATGAGTGTCAATCGGCAAATAACCATTCTTTTTATGCCCATAAACCATAACAATATTTGCAGTTTTTCTTCCTACGCCAGGCAAAGTCAATAATTCATCAAAATCCTCAGGAACTTCACCATTATATTTTTCTATGATAATTTTTGAAATGTCCAAAATTTTCTTTGACTTTGTCTTGTAAAAACCTACTGGATAAATCAAAGATCGGATTTTATCTTCGGTAAGTAGTAAAATTTTTTCTGGGGAATCGTGATTTTTTAATAGGTTTATGGATGCCTTATCGGTTACTTCATCTTTGGTCCTTAAACTTAATATGCATGAAACAAGAGTTGTAAACGGGGTTCGATTTATTTCTTTCCATTTTTTTCGTGATATATGTGGAGGTTGATATTTTGAAAGTTCCTTTCTTAAAAGCTTGAAAATTTTATCGACATTTTCAATTTTCTGCATTCCAAATCCCAGTATATTAAATCAAGAGTCATTACTTTATAATTTAAAAATTTATAGAAATAATTAGTTATTAGCAAACCAATGTTTGATTTAAGAATTAATTAAAAAATTTCACAAAAAAGCAGCAAATGTAATTAATGGGTGAAAACATATCAATAAGGAGGTGAAATTGGCTGTGAAAAGGATTTTGATGGTGGATGACGAATCTGATCAGATTTTTACTGTGAAAACGGCCCTTGAATCTTTTACAAATGGCGAATATGAAATTGTACCTGCGAACAGTGGTCAACAATGTTTAGATCTTTTAAACAACAATTTAATTCCAGACCTTATTTTGTTAGACATTATGATGCCTGAAATGAGTGGATGGGAATTATTTGACAAATTGAAAGACAACCCCGAATGGAAAGACATTCCCATAGTATTTCTTACTGCACGCACAGATAGGATAGCCGAAAATGCAGGTGAATTTTTAGGCGAGGATTATATCGAAAAACCTATAGAAATGGATGAACTAAAAAGAAGAATAGATAAGGTTTTGACATCACGTAATTAACTTCTCTGAATATTCAACTACGCAACTACCTGCGAAAAATGCTTTTAAAGTGTGTCTTGGATTGATATTGATGGAGATGCACTATGGATATTTCTGAATCTCTCGAAATTAAGTTGAATACAATATTTGTAGCCGCACTGATGGTATTTATAATAATATTTTGGTTTCTTGTAATACCCTCAGCATAGATAAATAATAAAAAAAATTCACATTAATTCAGTTTTTTCCAACAGGTACAACAAGCAGTGGAACGAATCTGTTATCCAGTTTTAGAGATTTTCGCATCAAAGAAATATCTTTAGGGACCAATATTGTTGATGACAGATTCCATGCGGTTGCTTCTAGTTGAACATTGTAAGCAGAGGCTCCTGCTTCATAATACCAAAATCGCCAAAGAGATTCATTTGATAAATCATCCCATTTTTTTGTTGCTTCTAAATCAAGTATTGAAACAATAAATAAAGTTGATGTTGAAATCTCCGGTTTACCACATGCTTGTGAAATAGACTGTCTTACATCATTTGTGTTTAATCTTAAAAGAAATGAAAATATCGGTAAGCCCCAAAGGTCGCAATTGGGTAATCCGCCAATATATTTGTATACACCAGATTCAATGCAAATATACATGCAAAGAGGATAGTAACCATGAGCGCTAGGCACTGTGCGATGGCGGAGAACCTTATTTGATGGGCCATGTACATTGTCAATATAGTAGGAGAAACCATAAGAGCTCCAAATAATTTGACTCAGTTCCCGTCTTGAAAGTTTTCCAGAAAAGTCCGTTCCATTTAACCTTTGATTTATTGCATCTGATACAGTTATTTTGGAGTGTTTAATTCTTGGTAAAAAAGAAAACCATAAGGGCCTATAGGTAAAATCGTAATCTTCCAGTGGATGGCCTAAAGGCATTATTATCAGACCCTCTTCGTTTTTTGGTAAGCCAACAGGCTCAATCGCCGCAGGCGATTGACCTGTTACAACAGTTCCTAAACCCAGTGCAACAGCCATGAACTGGATGTTTTGGCCCACTTGACCCAGCTCAGCTCCACCAAGATTTGAATCGGCTTTTGTGGTGTCCCAGCAAAGTCCTAACTGTATTGGAGCCTCGTATTGAAGGATATCGATTTTATCCCTCATGTCACCTTCCTTGTATAAAATAAGCGAGTGGTTAATAGGATTGAATCTGTAAACCCCAGATTCATTAAAAACATAGATAACAACTGCATGAACGCCATCTATCGGATGTACCGTTCTTCTTCCATCTGATCTAAGACCATATGCTGCCCAAAGGATCGTTGAAAGTTCCTCATCAGTTACTTCATTTTCAGAAAAGGCCCTTACAGATTTCCTCATAAAAATTGCTTCTTCAAGTATCATATCTGGTAAGACGGGGGACGGTAAAATTTTTTCATTACTACCCTCTGTGAAAGATTTATGTATTGAATCTTGTGATGCAATCAAATTAACGTTAAAAAAAAGAGTGAAAACTAATATCGAAAACACGGTTCTTACAATTTTGTTTTTGTACATTTTTTTTCTACCCATCATTTCAATTAATGTATTTTTACTTAAAGTTATCTATTTGAAAATTGGAATTAAATAAAAAACAACAAAAAAAATTTTAACAATATTAATGGAAAAAATGTATCTTAAACTAGAATATATCTTAATGTTAGATAAATTTATGGAGATAGCCCTGCTTGATAACCATGGAAAGGGTTAATTGGAAAACGTGAGGTTTTGTTTTGAGCATATTCTTCTATTGGATTTTTACCCTCATCCATTATATCTATATATGGCATTAATCTTTTGTGCATATATCTGACTACTTTTTTTATCCCCCATATTTTGAGACTACCCATGCCAACTGCAGGTAGATTTTCCTCTACAATTGAATATATCCATTTAAAATCATGTTTGAGACACATTGAAAGGAGCTGCCAATGCTCTGGAAGAGCATTTTTAATTCTAAAAAATCCATTATCCTGCAGGTTACCAATCGGTACAAAAAACAGAGGAATAATTAAGGATCTGTATTCTTTTAAGTCATCAATAAGATCCATTGTATCTTTTATATCTTCAGGTCCTTCTCCAGGAAGTCCAAATATTATTGTTTCTGGAGGAACCCATTTATTGTCATGTAATATTTTATGAGATTGAATTATCATCTCGGGCCATTCCTGAGGTTTAAATGGTTTTGCTTTACCTTTCATATATTTTTCAACTAATCTAATAGAGCCGGTTTCAATACCAACTTGACCGCTGATAAAAGGACAGTTCTTAGAACCTGCTTCCATAATTTCTGAGATATTTTCTATTAAAGATGGTTTTGCTGCCGCGGAAGCATGAGCAAAATGACTTATTCCTATGTTATCAGAAAGCTTTTTTGCTTCTTCAAATATTTTCAAGACTGCTTCCTCATTTGGAATGAACTTCTTTGCTTTGTATCTAAGCACATCTTCTGCATGAAAAAGAATGCCTCTACCCGCCTCAACATTTACAAGAGCCTCTTTCATAATATATTCAATCGGCTGACATCTAAAATTCAACATAGTTGGGTTACAAAATCTGCATCCTCGTCCACAACCTCGACAAATCTCTATAATGCCATTTAGAGTAGGATTTCTTATTAAGGGAATTTGTTCAAGAGGTACCACTTCCCCTTGCACGAATAAAGGAAGATTTTCTCCATTAATCGCTTTAGAAATTACATCAACAGCTGTAATTTCGCCCTCTCCAACTACGACACAATCGATTCCTAATTTTCCCATTATTCTTACATCTGTAAGCTGCCAAGCTCCTGATCCTCCAACTATTACCTTAAGATTGTATTTACGAATTAGTCTATTATTTATCAATTTTCTAAAATAATAACTAGTGTAAGATTCTCTACCAACTAGATTACTGAAAGTTGTTGATGCGGGGCCTAAACCCAATGGATCGTGGGTTGTGATACATAATACCTTGGTTTCATTTGATACTACCTCCTCAAGTTTATCTGGACGAACTACAGCAACATCACTTTCACTATAACCATTATTGATAAGTGCTGCCTCGATTTTTCTTTGTCCGCAATGACCAAATTTAACATGTCCATTTACCTCCTCAACAGGAGGACAAAATATTTTTCTATAAATCCATGTTGGAATTACTTTAGGAGCGCATGCTGCAAATCCAAGAAATACGTGTTTGTTATATTCAGACATTAAGGTTGTATCAGCCGTCATTACGACTTTTGCCATTTTTTAACACCCCTCATCAAAAAAGAAGCGTGTTTTGGAAAATGTTCCAGTTTTTGCACCAAGTATTCTTTCCAAAAAGTCAAAAAATATTGCGGCTTGTTCTTGCAATTTTTTAATTTGTTTTTTAATTATTTTTTTCTTACCAAATAAATTATCATTTAGTCCCAATATTGCAAAGGCAGCCTCCTCTGGATATCTAGTGTTAAAAACTCCCTCTTTAATTCCTTGTTCTATCAAGGTAACAAATGACGGAATTAACAAAGGAAAACTCTTTTTTTCATACTTTATATGGAGTTGTGCGTTGCTTTCCTTATGAAGGTAATCAAATATGTTTTTTCTACTTGAGCTATATTTAGAAATCTGTTTAAATAAAAGCATGATCTTATCGGGAGCGTTTAACTCGTCTTTAAGAACAATTTGATCTGCAATCATTTTTATATTTTTTAAATATCGATTTATAAGCTCATCAAGTATCTCCTCTTTTGACTTAAAGTAATAATAAAAAGTACCCTTTGCTACACCCAATTTATTGACTATCTCATCAACAGAAGTGTTGTTGAATCCTTTTCCAATAAACAGTGATTCCGCAGTATCAATTATTACATCACGTCTTCTAAGGGGGCTTTTAAAATTTTTCAATATATTTCCCTCCACCGGATTTGACAAATTTTAACTGACTGTCAGTCAAAATTGAATCTCAAATATACTTTATATATTTTGTGCCGACCGTTATTATGAGATATACAACATAAGAAAATGAGTGGCATAAAATATTTTTTCAAAAAATTCAGCCTTATTAGCAAATATTTCTAGCTTAAGCAACAGATATCAATATAATAGTAATTTTTTCTTTGATTTCATATTCTATCAAACATATAATGTAAAATTTATTGTGCGTATTAAAAATGTAAATTCTTAATTTTTAACCATATCGAAGTTTTGTAATCAAGACCGTAATTGCCAGTATGAGGGTTATTGAGTTTGCTAAAATTATTGGATAAGAATTTAAGAAAATACCGTAAATTATCCACAAGGATATTCCTATGCAAAATAACGAATACATTGCAAAACTTATATCCTTAGTTGACTTTGTTTTTACTGAACGAATAACTTGTGGGATAAAAGCAATGGTTGTTCCAGCAGCTGCTAAAAAACCAATAATATTGATAAAATCCATATACCAGGAATTAACTAATTGGGCTTAAATTAGTTTTGTTAATTGATAGTATTTGGAAAAAGTAAGATTACATTGCCACCTGGAAGAAACCGAAGGCAAAGTCTGTACTCAGTAAGCCAATTTTTGAGGTCATGTAAACTGTTTCACTAGAAGTATAAATATTGTATGTAAAAGGTGAGAGTGTCATTACCCTTAATCTTACCGCTTCAAATGTTGTGAAATCTCCTGTGGTATCAAGGTTTTTAATGCGTCCAAATATAAAGGCCGATTTTATTTCAGAGAATTCTACTTCAAGACCAGGGACATTTCCATCTCCTTTTTCTTTTTGACTGCAATACATATCAGGAATACCTGTTCCACCCCAGTATGTTTCATCTTTGATTATCCAACCATAATTTCCTGCCTTTTCTGAGACAAAGTCTTGGACATCATTTTTTACATCCCAGGTAATCCAGGTTCCAGGGGAACTTGGTGCATTTGTCGAAGAAGTAGCTTCCGCCTTGTTTGCAGGTCTGAAATTTCATGTTATGGTATCCTCATCCCAATCTGAATTAAAACGATAAATTGTTAGAGGGCGGCCAGCTGGGTTGTTATCACCATAATCATAGTAGTAAATGTATAGTTTTGCAGATTTGATCAAAGCATTTGAAGGAATTGATGATATGTCACATTTAACTACGGGTTGTGCTGCCCAGTAATTGCCATATCCGCCGTTTCTAATTCCCATATATGGATTATTTCCAAGGTTTGTGTCTGGTATTGGGGCACTGATATAAGCATCGTCTGTAACGGGAAAAATTTCCTTTCCTAGACTCTTCTCAGTTGATTCAGAGTTGGAATATGCCGAAGCCAAGGTTGGAAAGAAAAAGCTAGCGCCACTAAAATTATCAATAATTTTTGTATTTTTTTCATATTATATCCTCCAAATTATAAAATGAGATTTTAGTATAAAAACATTATTGAAAAAATATTGTTCAAAACAATATTTTATCTAAGATTATTGAGACAATTGCACAATTTATAATTATTATTATTA
>CAZTMK010000031.1:0-14570 GCA_964615235.1 uncultured Thermoplasmatales archaeon | reverse complement strand
ATTAAGTGGATTATCTAAGGAATTGGAACAATTTCGAGGAAGCAGGATTCTTTGGGAGTGTTGGCGGAATCAACCTTTATTTGAGAGGGGATTCAATATCAAATATTAAAATTGAAAATTGATTATTTTATGTGTAACAAACTTTGTCAGGGTTTATTGTGCAAAACGGGTATTTATTGTGCAATTCACACATTAGCACGGTTTATTGTGCAAAGCCCCATTAAAAGTGCAAAAACATGAATAAAAGTGCAGAAATCATAATTTAAGTGCAGAGCAGTCAATTTTATATATTATTAAAAAACAAATATTCTGGGATTTGTTATCCGAGAATCCCCGAGTTCCTTTTTCGAAAAAGATTTATACTTATTTTATGTTAATTTTCATGGGGGGGAAATAATGGAAAATGATATATTAAAAAAAATGAACGAAATTAATTACATTGATTCTGCATCAATTATGAATGTTATTAGTGCACTTACTTTACATGACAGCATTGAAGATTGGGGGCAATGGGAAAAATATAGCTTTGTAAATGTTACAGGGGCATTGTCTTTCTCTCGTCTATTTAGGATTTCACCAGGCCCTATTCCTTTTCAATTCAATAAAAAAGAACCTTATAGCAAATTGTACTCATGCTATGATTTAGCCTGTAATGAACTCAGCAGATTTGTATATGAATCTAAGGTTGAACCATTTTATATGGGTGCTGCTAAAGATACTTTAAAAAAATGGGTTGAAAACAATAAAGAGTATGCAATTAAATCTGTTGAAAAAACTATTAAGGATCCCGGTTGCGATCATTGGGAAAAATGGGCAATTGAGCATGCATGGGTTGACCACTCTAATAGATTAAATGGTCTTTTTAATAAGGATATGATAGACGAACTATCAATAATTCTCCAAGAGCCAACTGATAAATTGAACAATCTGTGGAAAAAAACTCTAGATACTTATCAAGTGAAAAAATGGGCAAGGGGGGAAATAAGAAACAATGAGTTTGATTTGGTAAATAAAGCATATCTAACTTCTGCTATCTTGCGTGGTAGAATTCACGAATTTATTTCAGTATGTGAAGAAAGATATAATTATCCTCATCCTTTAAGACACAATATCATTCCTTTTATTGGTAAGAAATATTATTTTAAAATTCCTCCAGTACTTGATGGATTGATATGGCTTTCGGCTTTAGGATCAATGTCCGAGACGAAACCTGAAGAAAGAATAAAAACTTGGGCGGATAACATAATAAACATCAATGATGAATATCATAAAAACAAGAAATTTAGATTAAGTATTCTTGAAAGAGACATTGATCAAGAAGATGCTAATCAAATAGCATTGAAATTAGCAAAGAGATACGGGGTTAGAACTTATCCTAAATCCTTAGAAAAGCAATTGGATATTGCAATTGCTGGAAATATTATTGCATTTACATACTTGACATCGCAATGTTTGCAACTAGAACCTTGGCAGGAGTTATTACTTGTTGCAGGTTCTGGTATAGCACCAATTATTTTAGCGTTTTCAGAACCAATTGGACAAAAAATTTCAAAAACAACGTTAAGTGAGAAGCATCTAAATAATATCCCTTCTTCAGAACCTGGTAGGATCCTTATTGTTAAGAATTAATTATTATCCATGAGCAATAATAAATGATATAAAATGTCAGAATATTTAATGGAATTATATAATGCAACTTTAGATAATATTCAAAAGCATTAAAAAATAATTGATAATTGGGAAACGATAAAATCTTTTAAATAAAAAGAAGATTCAATAGATATGAAGCGGGAGGAAAAGAAAACGATAAAAATATCAAAAAAAGAAGAGAATGATAAAAAGGTAAAAAGTTTAATACAAGAACATTTGGTTAGTCTTTATTTACGTCTTAATGGTTATTTTACATCTGGATTGATAGTACATTCCTCGAATATCGGAGAGCAAATAACTGAAATTGATAATATTGCAATTAGATTTCCAAAACATTTGCAAGAAGATAGGAAAGTTGAATGTTCACGGTTCCTTTTTGAGAGAGATGGACATCATAATACTTCCAATCAAGAGAATACCATCGATATTCTGATATGTGAAGTTAGGAGTAGAAAGATAAACTTCAATCCACATCTTTATGATTCTAAAAGCAGAGAAACCTGGGAGAAAATTTTGAATTGGATTGGTCTGTTTTCAGAAGAACAAATCGATGAATTAATACCAAAAATTGTGGACATGATAAGAAATAAATCAAAATATATTGGTAAATTTTTATCATCCGATCCTATTAAAACTGAATTTGGAACGGTAATAATTAGACCAATGATTTTCGTTATTGAACGGACAAAAACGGATAAGAATACTGTTAAATTCGTACCTGGGAGCGAAGTATTAAATTTCATATGGAAATGTCTATGTCCTAAGGAGGAAAGAGATACTTGTTCAAGTTATTATGATTATAACTCGTGGGGAACAGAATTGGCATTAATTGTCAAGTTTTTTAAGAATCATAGAAAAAAGGACATTCCTAATATCAAGAATATATATAGTGGATTATTTGGTGAATATAAAATAATGTGGGATTTGGTTAGAGACAATAAAGATAAACCTCAAAAGGTTGGTTGATTTTAGAAATGGAAAAAGTGGTTTAAATGCCTAAAAAGTTGATAAGATTGCCAGTAGTTGATAATCCTGAAAGAAATGTTTTAGAATTATTGGTCGAAACATATTATCAAATAAAAGGTTATATTACATCAATCAATAAATTTTATTCAGGAAAAAAAGATGCTGATCTGTTAGCAGTAAATGGAAATGAATTATATATCGTGTCTGTTGTTACTAATCTTGATGATAAGACAAAGGAAAGTGATATAAAATATTTCAAAGAAATTGAGGAGTTCTTAACTAATACGAATCAATATTCTTGGCTTATGGCTGATAAGAGTATTCATAATATTATCGCGTACTATACTGAGAATCCTGGCAACAGAGAAAAAATTAAAAAGTTATCAAAAGAGATTTTATCCAAAGATGTTGAGTTCCTGTCTTTTAAAGAAATAATCTTTGATATTGTTTCGTATCTTATAAAAAATGATATACCCAATCTACCCAAAAATACAAAAGCTATCAACTGTAGAAATCCAATGTTGAAGCTTATGGAATGGCTGATCAGAATGAAAAAGAGTGAAATCATTAAATTATTTAAATTGGAAGAGGAGTAATCAATTTTATATTAGATCTTAATAATTTCTTAATTCCATTTACAATATTTACAACTATCTTTGAATTTAGGCATTTTCCCATTCAAAATTTTTAATGTTTTATCTATCAGTTTATCGACTCTTGACAGATTTGTTTTCATTTCAATAATTTATTTAATAGAGTTTTAATAACAAGTATTGAATTCATTATCCAATCCAAATAATTATTTTTAATTATGACATTCATGTGGTAATTATGAATACGAATCCAACAGTTGAATATGTAAAAGCAGAGACAAATAGTTTTCCATCTGATGTCTGGACATTAACAGTATTGGATCAGTCATGTTACCCCATGGTATTACGAGGAACCTGGATTTTTGATGCATCCTT
The DNA here is from genome assembly GCA_964615235.1 of uncultured Thermoplasmatales archaeon. GTDB lineage: Archaea > Thermoplasmatota > E2 > DHVEG-1 > DHVEG-1 > JAFGPP01. The sequence continues at coordinate 10,986 of CAZTMK010000031.1, read as the reverse complement.
AAATGTCGATAAAATGAAAATTGGGTTGAAGAAGCTCCTTAATTATTACCCACATCTTTCAGGTAGAATGAAAGATAAAAAAAGCATTCATCTCACCAATGATGGAGTGCCGTTCACAGTAAGAGATGAATCAGATCTATCAATAAAAGAAGTGAATGAAAAAAATAATGTCTTTCCATATTTTTTCACTGATATAAAACCATCCAAAATAAGACGTGGAATTGATCCTCCCATGAGCATAAAGATTTCAAAGTTAAAAGATGGCTGTGTTTTGGGTATAAAATGCTCTCATATGTGTATGGATGGAGATAGTTTTTATACCATGGTATACAACTGGGCTCAATTATGTAAAAACAAAGATTTTAAACCTCCTTTTCTAAACCAATCATTATTTCCTTCCCCAGATAACCTTACTAAAAAACAGGTAGAAGAAGTCGCTTATAAGCAGGGTTGGAAAAAAATATCGACATTACATTTATTAAAATTTATTCCAAAATTAATGTTTGGTATTCTAAAAAAACGGACCAGTGCCTTCTATTTTACTGTAGATTCAATAGAAAGAATACAACAAAAAATATCAACTGATTATGGTTTTCGTTGCAGTTCAAATGTTGCTCTTTCTGCTCTCATTTCAAAAATGTTCATGAAACTTTTTAATTATGATGAAATAATAAGATGTAAACAAGTCTCTGTGGTAAATATACGTAACTGTCTGGATGAAATTCCATCAAATTTTGTAGGTAATGCATCGACTTTTGTTACTACACCCTCATTTTCAGCAGATTCAAGCATCAATGAAATAGCAAAAATTATTCATCAGACTCTTGAGCCGATTCGTAAAAAACCATCAACAGAACTTAAAAAAATAATGTCATTGAGTATTAATCTAATGAATCACAAATTACATGTTTTTCCTTTTGATTTCACAGAGATACACTCAAAAATACCAACAGTGATTCATATTAACAATTTTACAAAGCTTCATATATATGACATAGATTTTGGTTCTGGAAAGCCATTATCTGTTATACCCCATGATCTTGGAGATCAAGTTCTCATTTGGCCTGCCAATCCAAAGAAAGGAGGAGTGGAAATATATTTTTCAGGCAGACCTGCTCAAATAATTAATAAAATGAAAAAGGAGAATCCTTGGCTCCAGAAAATGAAACAATACACATAAGATTTTACAAACCTAGCAGGTTGTAAACAGCCCAACAGAATTAGTTCTATGTGAACTTTTTTAATAAATGGATGTTATTTTTCAACCCTTTAACTGAAAGCCTCGTTGATTAAAAATATTAAGAAAAATTTGAAATTTTTTAATTAAAATCAGGATGAATTCCAAGCTTGAACATCACGCGAATAAGGACAGTAATATTATATGCAATAATCTTGCACAACATTTCATTTGTTTGTGCTGTTTTATTTCTTGATTTAATTGAATCACCAAATTTCAGTTTAATAGCCGCAAACGTTGATTCAGCATTACTCCTCAAATGATAATGCTCAAGAAATTCATCCTTATGAAATTGGAAACAATGATATGCTTTTTTCCATAAATGGGAACCTTTTGTTCTACCTATTCTTTAAATTTTTTTTATCCAGTTAAAATATTCGCAATTCTCATTTGATTCTGGCAACTCTCCATTCAAAATCTTAAATGCTTAATACCACCACTTATTCTTCCAGCTTTGATTCCACCAAGATTTTATTGGTATTTGTGCCGATGTTTGCCAGTTTTCAGATTTGAATTCCATTAAATGATTCCATACTTCATCCCAGTTTTCTCCTTCAATCCATGCCATGTAATCCCAATCTCCAGGAATGCTTGCTCCACTCGTCATCCATTGCCAATTTCTTGATTTCTCTAATGTTTCATCCAATCTTCCTTCCTTGACCAAAACCCATGTTCCAGCAGGTTTTTCCCACCACCAGTTGTCATTTTTATAACCGGTATATACCATGTGCGAGCTTGTTTCTTCTACTTCATTCCAGTTTTTTATTTCACCAACACATCGATGAATGGTATCCCAATCCTGTGCATCAAACCACGCAATAACGTCACAACTGCCTGTGACTATCCACGTACCTATTATATTTTCCCAGTTTTGAAAACGTCGCCAGACATCATACGATTTACCCTCTTTTGTTTTGATAAAAACGTATGCTGAACGATTCTTCCAATCCATTACTCTTCACCTCCAAAATCGAATAGTTAAGATACTAATTAAATCTATTGTAAATTTTTATATTTTAATCCGTTTACAAAGCCCTTTTTTTCTAACTTTGTCCTGAAACCCATTTTAGCTCTTCCAATTTATCCTTAACTGTGTATTCAATCAATTTAAACCAAAATACATAGTGATATTTATTGTGCAATTCACACATTAGCACGGATTATTGTTCAAGTTCACATACATAAAAAGCTATAAAGTAAAGTAATTCTAATATCAATCAAATAAAATCTGTTAGATGCATAATGTTGGGAAAACAAAAAATAGCTTTAAATAATCTAAAAGCAAAATATCTCGATAGAAATTCGAAATTTATTACAGTTGAAGACATAAAAATCCATTATCGCGATGAAGGAACCGGTCCAGTATTATTTCTGATTCATGGTGTATGTTCATCTTTGAATACATGGGATATGTGGGTAAAAGAGTTGGGTTCTTACTATCGCATTATTCGCATTGATCTTCCTGGATTTGGTTTTTCTTCAGGTCGCGATTATAGCAATATCTATGACCCTGTCAAAGGTGTTGAATTTATGGACAAGTTAATCGGGGCTTTGGGTATTGACAAATTATTTCTGGTCGGAAATTCTATTGGCGGATTTGTATCTTGGAGATATACACTGAAATATCCACAAAAGGTAGACAAACTCATTTTAATTGACCCAGTTGGTTATAACCAGCCTGTTCCCCGGATAGTAAAATTTGCAAGCAACCCTTTTATTCGTCCATTGGCAAGGCGTGGGATGCCGCGCCTTTTTTTTAATATTGCTGTAAGACAAGTTTTCGGTGACCAATCAAAATTAACAAATGAAATAAAAGAACGATATTTCGAATTGGCTATGTATGGTAGAAACAAGAGTGCATATGTGGAGTTTTTTACAGTCATGAGAAAACTCTGTCAATCAAAAGATCTATCTAAAGGTATTAACGAAATAAAAACTCAGACAATGGTTATGTGGGGAACTAAGGATAAATGGGTCCCCTATCATTATTTTCAAAAATGGAGAAAGGATTTAAAAAATGGTACATTTGTCGATTATGTGGGTGTTGGCCATACACCTATGGAGGAAATTCCGAAACAAACCGCCAACGATGCTCATAAATTTCTTATGGGGAAATCACTTTAATCTTGGAATCGACTTTTTTATGTGGTTATACAATTTTGTCTTATCAGTCGAACGCTTCGATTATTTAAAACTAACCACTCTGCATTTTTAATCAATTATTTTCTTATCTATTGATTTTGAATAAAGTGCAAAGTAGATAGATTTAAATAAAATCAGTAAAAATGATAATAAGCAGGATTATCTGTTATTGATTAACTCATCATTCTAAATTAGTCTTGTAAAGGTCACCTGCTTTGCTATAAATATTTTATTTCTCTGCTAAAGCGCTTAGTCTACAAATGAGTTACCCGACATTCTCTCAGACTGTTTGTAGATTATTTTTTGATTCTTTCTTGATTTCATCATATTTTTAATCTTTTGAGTTATATCTTCCATTTTAAATCACCTCCGACTAGTATGGACACATTGTATTATCGCTTGTATCTGGTTAGAAGCCATTTTGTTGTTTTATCACAACATCTATCGTATCAATGCAAAACTGGCTTCAGAAAACTTTTTTTCATTTAGGTGTTTTTAAGCTTTATTACATTCGTTGCTTTTGGCCCTCGTTCTGATTTCTCTATCTCGTATTCAACTTGGTCGTTCTCATCTATGTCTGTTCCCATTGGTAATGCTGTTCTGTGAACAAAGACCTCTCTTCCGTCTTCTCCTTGGATGAATCCGTATCCTTTTCTATAATTGTACCATTTTACTGTTCCTTTCATATGTTTGTCACCTCCTCAGACTGTACAGTCTGTCATGGTTAAAAGAGTGAAAATAAAAAATCTCAAAAATCCTCAAAAAAGAAATTGTGAAACTTTTATCTTTGTTCTTTTCTATACCTATATACGATGTACAATCTTAAATAGTTATGTATCATATAGATTTGTAATTAAACTCGCTTTACGGGCAAATACCTTAATATATCTGATGATTCGATAACCCTCCTATTGATAAGGATTTGAAAATGGGGGGAGGGGAAAAACGCCAAATAATATCACGTCTCTTGAAAAAATAAAATTGGGTGATATTTATCAGTGGATTTCAATTAGGGGGAGCAGTCCAACTAATCCATTATTGATTTATCTGCATGGAGGACCAGGTACTCCTGTGATGCCATTATTTCGTCATTTTCAAGCTCCTCTTGAGAACCATTTTATCGTTGTTCAATGGGAACAAAGAGGATCAGGTAAATCATTTTCATGGAAGATTCCAAAGGAAACCATGATTGTTGAACAATTCATCTCAGATTTACATGAATTGATAGAAATATTGCAAAAACGATTCAATACAGAAAAAATATATTTAATGGGACATTCTTGGGGAAGTATATTGGGTACGTTTACTGTGCAAAAATATCCTGAGCTTTTTTATGCATATATAGGTGTCGGTCAGGCCAGTCATACAATTGATACTGAAAAAATAATGTATCAATTTGCTTTGCAAAAGGCTAAAGAGTTAAACGATAGGAAAGCTGTAAAGAAATTAGGAAAAATTGGCCCTCCTTTTGATGGACTACAATACCCTTATAATAATTTCTATAAGGGAGGTTATCAAGCAAAGATGAGTGTTTATGGATTAGTAGCAAAATACGGAGGAATTATCTATAATGCAAGAAATTACAATGCTTTTTTAAGATTGTTTTTAAAATATCTCCCTTTACTCAAACCTGAATATGGTCTAATCGATTTATTCAGAATAATTCAAGGAAATATTTTTTCAACAAAGTTGATGATGAAGGAACTATTAAGTGTTAATCTACTTGAACAAGTTCCCAAACTAAAAGTTCCTGTATACATCTTAATGGGAAGACATGATTATAATTGGCCTGCCGAACTTGCGAAAAAATATTTTGATGCTTTGAAGACACCCAAAAAAGAATTTATCTGGTTTGAAAAGTCGGCCCATGCCCCAAATGGTGAAGAACCGGAAAAGTTTAACAAGATACTTATTGAAAAAATTCTACCGGAAACCTATGGCAAATTAAAATGATTTAATATTCAATTCTTATTCAGTGGACCATAAGCACGTTTCCAGTCTTTGGCGTTCTTTAAAAACTCATCATAGCCATTTTTTCTTATGAACTCAATAGATTGTTTATATTTTTTGTATTTATGCCCTTTTTTATTATGAAAATCAAGAATGATCTTACACTTACATGTTGAGTAATCCGGGCAATCTGCACAGGTTTCAAAGTTATTTTCCTTAAAACAGCATACCTTCATTTTGCACTTTGCATCATTGATGTCCCTTTTACCAGTGTCGTATCCTAATTTGCAACCCTTACAGTAATTTTCAATAAGGGGTGGACAGTCTTACAATATGCACCGCAACATCCGATAAGCCTTGTCTCGTTTGCGATGTTGTATTCTTTTACCATTTTAAAGGACTGATGTTATCAAAGATTAATAACATTTTCTTATCTATTGATTTTGAATAAAAGTGCAAAATCAATAATAAAAATGCAAAGCCGAAAAAGAGGGCTTTGCACAAATAATCGCTTTTGCACAAAAAATACGATTTCTGCACAAAAATTCATTCTTCTATCAATAATTATTTAACAATCTAAAAACTCATTTGTTTGAAGATTATGATCTCGCCAATACATTTGAAAGATAAAATGGATAAAATTAGTGGTAAACATTGCTCTCCCATTGATGTTGCACGGGTAAACGATCAAGTTGTGAGAATGTCATATGTGAATGGGGAGTTCCATTGGCATAAACATACTAATCACGATGAACTTTTTTATCTGTTAAAAGGAAAACTCATAATTCAATTGAAGGAACAACCTGATATTAATTTATCAGAGGGACAGATGGTAGTTATTCCTAAAGGAGTTGAACACTGTCCAAAAAGTATTGAACCATCCTTTGTTTTATTATTTGAACCTTTTATATTACAAACATGGGGGGATTAAAAAATGATGACAATTTTCACCAATCTTAAATAATTTCCTTCTAATTAGTATGTGGGACCAGTGAAAAACATTTTTGTGATTTTTTTCACATTATGTTTTTCCTCCCAAAAAGCCGGTCCCATTAAAAGTATTTAATTATTGTTTATTAGTGCTGTGTTTTATACAAAAAATTTACATAATACATCCTGTTATAGATAGGTAATTTTAATATGATGGAGGAAAAATGTGCAGATCTTTGCCTAAAAAACTTCATAATGAAGAAAGAATTGTTAATTGGATTGCACAGATAACGGAACAAGACATAGTATCCGTAAAAAGTAGACTTAGAGAGGAATATGAAAACCCTGGAATTAACGTTAGTCGTGAATTTAAAAAAACGGGGTTAGAACCTTATACTTGGACCGACAAATTAGCACGTTTTTACGATGAAACTGATTCATTTTTGTACGAACTTATTATTTGGAATTTAAATAAACTTAAAGATCAAATGCGTCTATTGGTCGCGAAATATCTAAAAAAGATAAATAATCGGAAATTAGATATTTTAATGATTGGTGACGGTGTGGGATTTGACTCGGTATATCTTTCAAAGGTAGGTTATAACATAACTTACTTTGAATTATCAGGTTATCAAAGATCGTTTGCCAGGAAGGTGTTTTATGAATGTAAAGAAGATATTACAGTCCTTGATAACGAGAGTCTAATACCTCTACATTCGTACGATGCGGTAGTTTGTCTTGATGTACTTGAGCATGTTCCTAATCCTCCCAAATTTGTGGAAAAACTTGCGAGCTATCTTAGAAATGATGGGCGACTCATTGTACATGAGGCATTCTGCTGGATACATCCAAGTAGCCCAACACATCTAAAGGAAAATCGACGTTTCAGTGGAAGTTTATGGCTTTACAAAAAAAATGGTCTATATCTTGTTGATGGCGAGTTAACCTGGAATCCAATAGTTCTTCAAAAAATAGATGATAAATCTAGAATCCCTTCATTGTTTTCATCAAAATTATTATTAATAAGAATTTACGGTTTGTATAAGGCCCTAGGGCGTTTTTCTACTCATCCATTTTGGTTTGCTGATTCATTACGTCGTAGGAATCGTCGATGGTTTGATAGTTAGGGCTTTAGGTGTAAACTATATAATTTTATAGGCTTTTTAGGTCTAATCTTAATGATACTTACTTTATATGTTTTTCACAAAGTTTATGTTTAAAAAAAGGACGCGCAAAAAACAATGACGAAATAATTTTTGTGCAAAACCCCTTTTTTGGGTTCCATTGAATATTGGTGTATTGAAAATGGTGTGGTAACTTGTTCCAATCCAGAAATCATTTTAAGAATGAACAATAGATAGCTAATGTCTAAAAAGCCAATATTTTATGTATCATGTTTAAAAAAACAAATGTTTTATTATTAACAGATTTATTTGTGAAGAAGTGGTTTGGTTGGGGTGAACCATGTCAGATGGAAGTATTTCAAAAAAAGTGAAATGCCCAAATTGTGGTAAAATTATTGAAATCATAGGGACCCCTGGTGAAAAAAAGATTATTTCTTGTGAGCAATGTAAGTTTAAAGGATATTTCAAATTTACTACTGAAAAGGAAAATCATATTCTACAAGTAGAGGATCTGACCAAGACCTTCGGACAGCACACCGTTGTCAATAATATAACATTCTACGTAAAGCGTGGTGAGATTTTCGGTCTCTTGGGCCCCAACGGGTCGGGCAAGACAACAACAATTCGTATGGCCCTTGGAATTTTCCAACCCGATGACGGTTCGGTCAGCATCCTCGGCTTACCCCCTGGTCGGAATGTCCTAAGGGATGTTGGCTACTTGCCAGAAGAACGCGGTCTGCCACGTAAGATCCAGGTGATTGACGCTATCCGTTATATCGGCCGCCTCAAAGGGTTAACCCGTACTGAGGCAGAAGACCGTACCATCGAGTTGCTTAAGCGGGTAAACATGCATGAACATCGGAACAAGACTGTGGAGAACCTTTCTCGAGGTATGACGCAACTCGTTCAGTTCGTTGCTGCCATTGTTCACGATCCTGAATTCATCATTCTGGACGAGCCTTTCTCAGGTCTTGACCCGCTTAACGTCAAGTTGATGAAAGAGATACTACTCGAGCGGCAACGCTCTGGTGTCACTATCATGTTCAGCACTCACGTAATGTCCGATGTTGAGGAACTCTGTGAGCGCGTGGCGCTGATCGCGGACAGCCGTCTGTTGCTGTTTGGTGATCTGACCGACATCAAACGGAAGCGGGGCGCAAACTCTGTTCTCGTAAAGGCTCCGCGTATACCTGATAATCTCGCCAATTACGAGAAGAAAATCTCCCACGGTGGCACTGTTGAATACCCTATAGAAGGCAACAGGACGCCTGAGACAATACTAAGATCGTATCTTGATGCTGGGATAAAAGTCGAAAAATTCGAATTGTCGTTACCATCATTGAATGATATTTTCATAGAGGAGGTGAAAAATGCGAAAAGCGTCTCCTGAGCTAGGTGTTATATTTGGTGAGGAGTTCAGACGGCAGCTACGCCGCCCAAGCTTCACTGCCGCCACGTTGGTAATTGCAGCAATGATGGTGATAGCCATACCAGTAGTACCCGCTCTTCTTGATGTAATATCTCCACCCGCTATTTTTAATTTGGATGAAAATGCGCTAGCTACTGTTGGTTATGTTGATTTGGCAGGTGTCCTTGCTAATGAATCTTTGGACTCACCGAAGTTTTACAACGATACTGCTATGGGGATTCAGGCTGTCCAACAAGGTAAAATTGATACTCTGTTTATACTTCCAGCCGATTATCTAACGACTGGTAAGGTCGAGGAGTACATTGTACCTGGTGAAGGTAGAAACCTGTATGGCACCCCTGCCGAATGGGCTTTCGAAAGTTATCTGCGTTACAATCTTGCTGAGGGTAAACTGGATAATAACACCCTGTCGCGTATTCTCAGTCCTGCTTCCTACAAAAGGTTCAATATTGAGGTTGACGGGACTATTAATGAGGAGAGTTCCGCGGTAGAAGCTGGAGAGATCGTTATTCCAGTGTTCTTTGGCGTTTTCCTCATGATCACCGTTCTAAGTGGCAGCGGTGCTCTGTTGCGCAGTGTCTATGAAGAAAAGGAGACCCGGATGATCGAAATGTTGATCACTACGGCGTCCCCGCTATCGATTATGACAGGAAAGCTGCTGGCGCTGTGGTCCGCCAGGTTGATTCAGATAGTAGTTTGGGTCATTGTCGGGGCGTTCGCCCTGCCGGCGATCTTTCATGGAATTCCAGGTGGCGGCGAGTTGACCATTTCAACAGGTCTGCTTATCACTGTGCTGCTGAGTTTTGTTTTCGGGTACTTCTTGTTCTCCGCGCTAGCATTGCTCATAGCCTCGGTTGTAAGCTCATGGCAGACGGCCAATTCGTCCATAGCCATGTTTGCCCAACTCATCGGAATACCTATCTATATGACTGGACTACTTCTTAATTTACCGGATAGTCCATTGACATATATACTCACTTGGTTCCCATTCTCGGCACCGACGATGCTCATGACAAGGTCTGCAACTGGAAACACAATGTCAGGTGTTGAGATCGCTGCAGTCCTGGGGATAATCGCCGCAACAGCATTGATATTGCTCTGGGTCGCAGCCCGTGTATTTCGGGCAGGGATCCTGCTGTCTGGCCAACGGATCACCCTCAGTAATGTGTGGCGAGCTCTAAGGTCTGCTGATTGAAGCCAAATTACTAAGATCTGATCAAGAGATTTGCAGAACCTGCAAACGTTACTTCTCAGAAAGAAACTTCAAATGCTTTGCACTGAAATTCTTTTTTATGTCGGATTTTTAAGTTAAGATCGGTAATTTTAAGTCAGGATTAAAAAGTTAATAAAGGAATTTAGACAGGTATATTTTACTTATTTTCTGTTTTTTAAATCATCAATTTCAAAGGGTTTCCCAATTTATTCATTTGACACAATTTTACCTTAGGTTTTACTGCGATAGCTGAGTTGGGTTATAACTACTCGAAAATCTTCTTTGTACCTATAATATACTCCAAACTCATGGATTTGCCCTGTTCCCTAACTTTATACAATTTACAATTTACACAGTTATTAAGGTCAAAACAAAATTTATCCAAATCCTTTAAAAGAAAAATATTTTGCTTACGAAAACGCTCCGGTGAATTTATGTAATTTGTAACTATAAACTCTGCACAATCAAGAAAATATTCACAATGGGGGCGCTTTTCATAAATCAACTTATACAATGGGCAAAGCTTGTGATAATCAGATTCGCAAAGAACTTGCGTTTCAATTTCCAAAAGGAAGGGGATTTCCTCAGCACATGTCCTATAAAAATTTTTATACAAAGGACAATTCACAAAACTCACCTTTATTGTTAGAATCAAATCTATTGTATTACGTTTTCATATTTAATAATTGCCAAATTGAGCAATTGAACATTAAGGGGGGTCAGGTCGGGAGGTTTTTTAGGTTGTTTGGTAAAAGTGAAGCCTAAAAAACTTGAATTGTCTCCTATGTATAATATTTATAATAACGTTGAATATAAACTTCTTGCTATTATTAGATTATCAAGGGACCAGCTTGTGAGGAAACTATGGATCTATATTTTTACTAATATTGTATTATTTAGTTGTATAGTTCAACCTTTAGACTTTCTAAATTTATACCTTTGTACTGGCTTTTACTGATCT
>CAZTMK010000030.1:10043-15798 GCA_964615235.1 uncultured Thermoplasmatales archaeon | reverse complement strand
TGCGATATAGTATATTTTAAATCTTAGAACATGCAAAAAGATGACTTAAAAACATTTATAAAACAATTCGAGAATAACTAAATAAATTAAAAAATTAAATATAAATTGTGTATTCTTTTCCACTCGGAAAAGATGTGTATGTAAGAGTGTAAGGCGCCTCAGTTATACTTCCGTATAATTCTGCAGACCAAAGAGTTAAATTAATTGTCTCTCCTGATTGAATTTTATAACCTGTACCTGCCCCTGTTAAATCAATTTTATCTCCTTGAACTGAGGAAAGGTAAATGTCTGATATCCAACCGGTTTTATCTTGATTATTTTTAATGGAAACATTTACAAAATATTGATTATTTTGATGATTAATATCTAAAACCTTAACATCAATATCCTTTGTAGGACTACCTATAAATAATATTACTGATGCTAAAATTAATATAATTACTATTAACAAAATTAATGATATTATACTCTTTTTTATCATTTTTTCGCCTCTCAAATTTCAATAACAAATATAGTTAAATAAATTCATTTATTCTTATTTCTATTATTAAAAATCGGTTTAATTACCCTGCCAGTTATTTTTTTATAAATTACTTCAATGATAAATGAAAAACCAATCATTACAGCCAATATTATTAAATTACTTGGAGATGAAAAAGCTCTCTGCCATAATAAAACAGTGAATGCAATTAAACAAGCTATTACACCAGCTATAGAAATCCACTTATGGCTAATGGTTTCTTTGTAAAGTTTAACATTTGCAGCGTTAACAGCAGCAAAAACAAGTAAAAAACCTGCACTACCCATAACCGAAATACTAGAAAGGTCAAAAAAATTAGCAATAAAAAGAGTTATAATAGCAGTAATAATCAAACCTTCAATTGGCCGATTCCAAACCTTTTTATCTAATATTTTTGGCAATTCGCCGTCTTTAGCAATTATATAACTTACACGGGCTGTACCATACAATGTCGCATTAATTGCAGATGAAGTAGAAAGAATAGCAGCTATCGCAATTAATATAAAACCACCATTTCCAAGAAATGGCCTTGCACTTTCGGCTAAAGCATAATCTTTTGCAGCAACTATATCATTTACTTGTAAATTCCCAACTGTTACAAATGAAATAAAAATGTAAAGTATGATAACAAATAAAACAGCAGTATAAAATGCACGAGGTATATTTTTCTTAGGATTTTTAACATCACCAGATGCATTAGCTATAAGTTCAAAGCCCTCATAGGCAAGAAAGATTATCATCCCACCAGCAATCAATTCAGGTAAATTACTCCAGGTGCCAGGTTGAACTTGTTTAATATTAACACTCCATAGGCCTACAGAAACAAAAATCAATAAAATACTAATTTTTAATCCAACGATCCATTCCTCTGTTTTTCCAACAAAAGTTGTACCTAAAGCATTAAGCCCTGTAAATAACAAAATAACAGTTGATATCAGTATATGCTTCCAAAGAAGTTGTTCGTTCACCGGAAAAAAACTAGCGCCGTAACTTCCAAAAGCAAAAGCATACAAAGAAAGCATTACAATATAACTTATCCACAATAGAACGTTCATTCCTCCAGTAAAAATACCTGTTCCAAAACCTTGATTTAAAAATTCAACTGTGCCCCCCTGGCAGGGATATGTCACACTAAGTCGAGCATAAGAATATGATGTAATAAGTGCAATTAAACCTGCTAGTGCGAAAGCAACAGGTGTTCCACCATGGCCAAGTTGCACAGCAAGACCGAGTACTGCAAAAATACCTCCACCTACCATCCCTCCGATACCTATTGAAACAACAGACCAATAACTGAGATTTCCTTCCTTTTTCATTTTATCTTTGTTCCTCAGATACTAAATATCTGGAGATTTAATGACTACTTTGAAGAATTTTATGCGTTTTTCTATGAAAGAAAATTTCTTCATGGTTTATTAACTTAAATATGTAAATTTTAATGAAATTAGTTACAACAAATTCAAGCAATGCATATCCCCATATCAAGCCAGCAAGAGCCCAACCAATAGGTGCCATAAAAATACCATATACTGCAATAACTGTACCTGCAAATTGTGTTATTTCAGCCGTTAATAATAATGATAAAGCAGGAAATGGTCTAGTCCAGAAATGATTTTGACCAGTTCGTGCAAGATAGATTGTCATATGGCCCGCAACAGCCAGCTTTAGAAAAATTAGAGTTTGTAGGGTTGCTTGATCAAGATGTAATACTCTGAGACCGATTAAAAAAAGTCCAAAACTGAAAAACAAACCAGTGGTTCCTAGAAGTGTTGCAATACTTAGCACCTCGCGCATATTCCAACGCACAGGTTTATCCTGAATTTTCACATGATCATATGCAATCATCATGATAGGGATATCATTAAGCATAGCAAGAATAACAATCATAATTGCTGTTACTGGATAAAATGTAAATATCAAAATTGATAATGTAACAAGAAGTAACACACGAATAGTTTCTGCAATTCGATAAATCGCGTAGTTATTCATACGCTGAAAAATCTTACGACTCTCTTTAAGTGCATCAACAATTGTAGACAGACCAGATTTTGTAAAAACAATATCAGCAGCAGATTTTGCAGCATCTGTTGCGCCAGATACTGCAATACCAGCATCAGCTTTTTTCAATGCCGGTGCATCATTGACACCATCACCAGTCATGCCAACAATATGATCTTTATCCTGAAGAACTTCAACAATGTGATACTTATGCTCGGGAAACACCTGGGCAAAACCATCTGCACTTTCAACAATTTTTCTCGCTGTATTATCAGGTTTATCTAAAAACTCAGAAGCAGTCGTGATATTAGTCTTGAGACCTACTTGTTTCGATATTTCTTTGGCAATAGCGACATGATCCCCTGTAACCATTTTAACTGTTACACCCATATTCTGAGCGTTTTTAATTGTCTCAGCTGAATCATCGCGAGGTGGATCATACAATGCCAAAAGACCAACATAAACCCATTTACCTTTGGAATCAGTTTTAGCAACTCCTAATGCCCTGTAACCTTTAGATGCAAAAGAATTAACATTTTTATCTAAAGTCTCTGCAATATCTTTATCTTTAGAAACCAATGATAAAATGACCTGTGGAGCACCCTTTGCTACCATGAATTTATCACCTTTTGAATTTTCAATAGTAGCTTCAGTCCTTTTTACAACTGGATCAAAAGGTTTAAAATCTAATATTTTAAAACTATTAAGATTTTTTTGAAAATCTTTTGCTTTAGAAATAATTGCATTATCTATTGGATCCTGGTCTTCTTCCCTTGATGCAAGTACGCTTGTTAAAAGAACATCTTTTTCATTGAAACCTTTAAAAGATACAGATTCAGCAAATGTTAATTCATTTTTTGTGATTGTACCAGTTTTGTCAGAACAAAGAACGTCAACACCTGCCATCTCTTCAATACTTGTAAGTTTACTGACAATTGCTTCCTTTCTGGCAAGTACCGTTGCACCTACAGCCATGGTAACAGTAAGGACGGCGGGCAAAGCAACAGGAATGGCTGCAACAATTAAAACAAGAGCGAACTGCAAAGTTTCTAAAAGCATCTCATGACGAAACATGGCCACAAGAAAAACAATAGCCACAAGGGTAACAGCAAGTGCTATTAGATAATCACCAATTTTAACGACAGCTTTCTGAAAATGGCTACGTTTTTTAGCTTCTGCAACAAGTTTTGTTGTCTTACCAAAAAAGCTATTCAAACCAATAGCTATAACAACAGCATTCATCTCACCTTGTTTAACAATGGAACCAGAATAAGCAACGTCACCAGTATGTTTCTCAACTGGAAGAGACTCGCCAGTCAGTGCAGATTCATCAACTAGGAGGTAATCACCATCAAAAATTTTAATATCTGCAGGAACAACATCACCCAATCTGACCCGAACAATATCTCCAGGTATAAGCTCACGGGAAGGAATACTAGTCCATTTACCATTACGAAGAACTCGAGCCTTCAATGCAAGCTTTTTTTTCAACATTTCAATAGCGTTATCAGCCTTATTTTCCTGCCAAAAACCAACAACAGCATTGACCATTAAAAGAACTAAAATTATAAAAAAATCCTCCCAATGTTTAATAATTGCCGAAAGTACTGCAGCAATTTCAATCATCCAAGGGATGGGGCCCCAAAAATAGCCTAAAAATTTTAAAACAGGATGGGCTTTTTTCTCAGGAATCTCATTAAAACCATAGTCATTACGGTGTTTTTCAACCTCAGAACTCGTAAGACCTTGTTTGCTAGTAGAGAGCCGTTTAAAAATTTCATCAATGGAAATCTTTTTTCCTTCTTCAGTAACTAGATTTTTATTACTCATAACAAATTCCTCATTTGGATATACAAATTTTCATCTATATCTAATTTCAAAGGATTAAACCATTTAAACTCCTTAACAGACCCCTGTTTGGAAATTGATCATTAATCTCAGGTTCCATTTTCATAAAATCTCTTAGACTAATAGAATTCCTGAGCATAAAACTTGAGTAATAATACGCTTCCTCCACGCTTACTTCTCCATCCTTAAAAAGACCTGTTCTGGGAGGTCTACCAGTGTGCAATATTCCTGGTCTAAAACCATCAGCATAGCTGGTTTTTAACCCATAAAACCATATCTGAGAAAATACAGGACCACTGATAGTTACTGCGTAACCAGGCCTAAACTTGCTTTCACCAGTAATCACGACTCTACCAGGTTTCGTAATACCTGAGGTTAAAAGGAAAAACTCAGGAAGATTAAAAATAGTTTTATCAGCAAAACCACCACTATAACATGCATCGATAATAATACTTGTTTTTTTAGAACGAAGACCCGATAAAAGATTTCCAAGATCTTTATCTGTTAGAATATTATCCCAAAGAAATATTGCACTTCTCTCTAAAATTTTGCCGCCGGCAAAAAGACTATCATCTCCATATCCATGACCAAAAACCCAGATGAATACTTCGCTATCATCAAATTTATTTGATTCGCTGATAATATGGTTAATTGCAGTAACAACATTATCTTTTGTTGCACCACCATAACTTATTCGATAATTATGGGGCCTTTCCTGTAGTTTTTTTATAGGAACACCATAACCATTATCGCTGCGGATCCAGCCATCGTCAAAAAGAATAATAACATTTGAAGTAGGGTAATTACAGTCTTCTAAAAGATAAGAAGAAATATTTTCCGCTAAATATAAACCGCCATTTCCAAGTTTACTTTCATTATCCTGGGGAAAATTTGCTGCATTAATAAATAGCGCCCATTTGTGTTCACCAGACATTACTTCCTTAGGGTTATTAACCTCTACTGATATTTGATCAATATCAGAAAACCTAATACTATCCCATGCACGGACCTGAATTTCATAATAACCATCAGCAAGCTGATATGTGTTCCAATCAAAACTCCAATTATAGGTACCTGTAGCGTTTCTCCAAAAATCATTATTGATTTTCACTTCAACATTAACAAGTTTATTATTGGGGTCAGAGGCATTACCTTTGATCATGACACGATCAAAAACAGCCATTCCATCTTTAGGATATAAAATTTTCAAATATGGTTTTTCATAAGTTTTTGACGTTATAGATTCATTTTTAAAAACTGTTGAAAACCAAAAAATTGATATTAGAATAAGAATTAAAAAGATAAAAAAAATAACAAGTTTGGATTTAGTAGATAACATTATCATTTCTCTAGCTTATATTATATTTTATTCAATGTTATAGATAAACC
>CAZTMK010000030.1:0-9943 GCA_964615235.1 uncultured Thermoplasmatales archaeon | reverse complement strand
AACATTATCATTTCTCTAGCTTATATTATATTTTATTCAATGTTATAGATAAACCTAAAGGGCCAATATTATCAATATTGACGGTATTGTTATTATTAAAAGTAATTGTTCCCCCCTCAGAATATTGCCATGTTCCTATGAATTTACTTTTTTCATCTAAACATCCGCACAAACTAACTAATATAATGAATACTGCCATTATTGATATGATTCCGATAATCAATTTTTTATTTTTCATAATTTTCTCACCTTAGTTTTAAAATTTACTTTATATTTTAAACAATGACTCAAAAACATATAAAAAACAATTTGAAAATACATTCTCAATATCATTTAATGAATATTTATTTTAAACCTTTAATCAATTTTTTATTAATCATGTTTACAAAAAATCTTAAAATACCAAAAAGGAAAGATTTTAGTTATCTAACTTTCAAGTATATTATATAAATCATTTTGTAATTACAAATTTAAATTCCAAACTATTTTTTAGTTATTTTTTACTTATTTTAGAATTATCATTTTAAATAAAGAAAATTTATTTTAAATTCATGAACTTATCTATAAATACTACTAAAATTATTATAAAAGTTAGTAATTTATTTGAAAATCTCAAAAAATATCGGGAAAAGTATTTATTAACTGTATGTATTGAAATATTACATACAAAAAAGGGGTATTATTATTTCACAACAAAGTAAATCAAAGAAAGGTAATTATCTTTCTCACAAAAAAAATCTAGCTATAGATAGCGATTTAAGAACAGTTAAAAATTTTTTCCAAGATTTACCAATGGTTGTTTATTCAGCATTACCAGATGAACATTCAACAACGATTTTGGTAACAGATGCGATCAAAGATATTACAGGTTATTCAGCTAGTGAGTTTTATAAAAAACTTGAACTATGGGGGGAAATTGTTTATGGCGAGGATAAAGACGATGTCTGGAAAGCTATTAAGAAACATCGTAAAGATAAAGCTCCTTTGAAATTGATTTATAGAATTGTAACAAAATCCCGTGATATTAAATGGTTAAAGGATGAGGCTATCCCTGTTCTTGACAAAAATAAACAGATTGTTCGGATAAACGGTTTTCTTGAAGATATAACCGAGTTGAAAAAAATCCGTAATCAGGTAAGATATCAGTCTACATTGGTTGATAATGTTTCTGATGCAATTATTTCTATGGATTTAGATTTCAAAATTTTAAGCTGGAATGCTGCAGCAGAGAAAATTTATGGTTGGACTGAAAAAGAGGTTATTGGCAAACGTTTAGTTGATTTGGTTAATCCAAGATATGGTAAGATCACTAGAGATGATGTTTTAAAGATATTTTCTAAAACTGGGCATTGGACTGGAGAAATGATTCAGAAGAATAAAAATGGTAGCGATCTTGTTATTCAGTCGTCTGGAAGTTATATCAAAGATAATATAGGAAAACCGATTGGTATTGTTGCAGTTAATCGTGATGTTACTCATTTTAAAAAATCAGAAAAAGCTTTAAAAGTCTCTGAAGAAAAATATAGAAATCTATTTAATACAATGTCTCAGGGTGTTGTTTATCAGGATGCAGAAGGTAAGATTATTTCTTGTAACCCTGCAGCTGAACGTGTTCTTGGTTTAACAATTGATCAAATGCAAGGTAGAACTTCTTCAGACCCACGTTGGAAAGCTATCCGTGAAGATGGAACCGATTTTACTGGAGATACACATCCTTCTATGCAAGCGTTAAAAACTGGGAAAAAAGTTAGAAATGTTATAATGGGTGTTTTTAATCCAAAAAATGATGATTATACTTGGATAAATATTAATGCCATTCCCCAGTTTAAATCTGGCGAAAAAAAACCTTATCAGGTTTATACAACTTTTGAAGATATAACACAAATTGAATTAGCTGAAAAAGCACTAAAAAAAAGTGAAGAAAGATATCGTCTTGCCCAACAAGCTGCAGAGATTGGGAGTTGGGATTGGAATATAGTTACAGATGATTTGGAGTGGTCTGAAACTATAGAACCTATGTTTGGTTTTAAAAAGGGTAAGTTTGATAAAACCTATGAAGCGTTTTTGGATTGTATTCATCCTGATGATAGACAGTTTGTTATTGATTCTGTAAATGATTGTTTAGAAAAAAATAAAGAATATGATATTGAGCATCGTATTATTTGGCCAAATGGTTCTGTTCATTGGGTTAGGGAAACGGGTGATGTAATACGCGATAAAGATGGTAAACCTGTTCGAATGCTTGGGATAGTTCAAGAAATAACCGATTTTAAAAAAAATGAGGAGCAAATTAAAAAATTAAATGAGTCTTTATGGCAATATACAATTAGACTTGAGGCTGCAAATAAAGAAGTAGAAGCTTTTAGTTATTCTGTTTCTCATGATCTACGTGCACCACTCCGAAGTATTGATGGTTTTAGTCAAGCATTACTTGAGGATTACGCTGATAAATTAGATGAAATAGGAATTGACTATCTTAACCGTGTTCGTAATGCCTCCCAACGTATGGGACAATTAATAGATAGTATGCTTCAGTTATCTCGTTTATCTCGAAAAGAGATGCATATTGAAAACGTCGATATGGCTGAACTTTCAATGGATATAATTAATAAATTTAGAAAAGAAGATTCATCCCGAAATGTCGATTTCAAGGTACAAGATAATCTAATTATTAGAGGCGATAAAAATCTTATTCAAATACTTTTAGAGAATCTTCTTGGAAATGCTTGGAAATTTACTAGTAAACGATCAAATGCAAAGATAGAATTTGGAGAAAACAAAAAGAAAAATGAAATAGTATTTTTTATAAAGGATAACGGAGCAGGTTTTGATGCTAAATATGCTGATAAATTATTTGTTCCATTTCAACGTCTTCATGATGATGAATTTCCAGGTGATGGCATCGGCCTAGGCATTGTTTCGCGTATTATTCGTCGTCATGGTGGACAGATTTGGGCTGAAGGTGAAGTAGGAAAAGGTGCAATATTTTATTTTAAATTAGGAGGAAAAAAACATGAGTAAACAACTTCGTGTGCTTTTAATCGAAGATTCAGAAGATGATGCTGTTTTAGTTACTAGAGAACTGAAAAAAGGTGGTTACACACCCATTATTGAGCGTGTGGAGACATCAGAAGATATGCAGAAAGCATTGGTTGAAAAAACATGGGATTTGGTTATTTCTGATTATGTTCTGCCAAGTTTTAGTGGTCTTAATGCTTTAAAACTATTAAAAAAATCAGGTGTTGATCTTCCTTTTATTGTTGTGTCTGGAAAAATTGGTGAAGATACTGCTGTTGAAGCTATGCGTGCAGGTGCTCATGATTATATAATGAAAGATAATCTTACAAGGTTAAACTCTGCTATTAAAAGAGAACTTGAAGATGCAGAAGTTCGACAGAAACGTAGAGATGCTGAAAAAGATTTAATTCAATCTCATAAAGAATTAGAAAAAACAAACAAGAAACTGCTAGAAGAAATATCGGAACGTAAAAAATTAGAAAAGCAAGTTTTTGAGGAAAAAGAATATCTGCAGAATGTAATTGATAGTGCTTCAGAAATAATTATTGCCGTTGATAAAAATAATAGGATAAATACTTGGAATAAATCAGCAGAAGAAATAACTGGTTATAAACAAAAAGATGTTGCTAATAGAAGTATTCATAAATTAAATCTGTTCGAGGATTCCGATAAAATTTTAGATAATATAAAAACTGTATATAAAGAAAAAAAATTTGGTCACGAAGACCTTGTGTTAATTACTAAAAATAACGATAAAAGAATTATCCGTTTATTTGGATCGGCTATTAGAGGAAAAGGAAATCAGGAGTTAGGTGTACTTTTTGTTGGTCATGACATAACTAAAGACGTCGAGATTCATGGTAAACTTATCGGGGGCAAATCTTATATTATTCCTGATAAGAAAAATGATATTGCGTTTGATATTTTTGTTGATTTAGCCACATCTGATTATAATGGTTTATTAATTACGCGTTCAAATCCTTTGGATATCAAAAGCGTAACATCTTCGGCAAATATTAAAACAGTTGTTCTAAGTCGAGAAAAACTTGAAGGTTTCGAAAATATTTCAAGTCTTGAAGATCTTAACAAAATAATTGATGACTTTGGTAAGAAAAATAAAAATTCTGTAATCTTACTCGATGGTGTTCATTATTTATTTACAAAATTTTCTTTTGAAAAATTTATTGAAATTATTTATCAAATTAATGATACTATTCTAACAAATAAGTCTATTATGTTTTTACGCGTTGATCCATCTACTCTTGATGAAAGACAAATGGCGATAATTGAAAATGAATTACAAATGCTTCCTAGTCAAAAGGTTGAAGGATTAGTTATTCAAGATGAAGTATATGAAATTTTGAAATTTATTTTTGACCAAAATCAGAATAATTCTTTAGTTCCTATGAAAAAGATAATGTCAAAGTTTAAAATTTCATTTTCAACTGCGGCTGATAGAGTAGAAACACTTGAGCGAAAGGGGCTTGCTTTCACAAAAAGGCAAGGGAAACTGAGAACAGTATATGTTACAGAAAAAGGAAAAACATTGTTACATAAAAGAAAGACAGCTTAATTAAATTCTTCATTTATTTTTCACTTGTTTTTTACATATTTTTGAGTCATATTTAATATTAATACCTTGTTGGTAGGATAAAAAGAGTATATGGTCCATATGAGAAATATAATTGATGAATATGGTAGAAATGCTGGTAAAATTTGGGAGGTCCTTAATGCTAATGGATCTCTTACTCAGACTAAACTTATTAGAAATACTAAACTGAAGAATGATGAATTTTATAGTGCATTGGGTTGGCTTGCAAGAGAAAATAAAATTAACAGACAAAACATGACACAGGGTTCATCTTATAGTCTTGGTGAAACAAATTTAACGACAAAAATTGGTGGAGATGCAGGGCTTGTATGGAAGACACTTAACACATTTGGTGAAAATGATGTTTCTAAAATTGCCAAATATTCACAAATAGAACCAAATGAAGTACAAGCTGCATTAGGTTGGCTTGCTCGTGAAGATAAAATTGATGTAAAACATGGAAGAAATCAGCAAATAAAATTTAGATTGAAAAACAATGGTCCTAATGTAATGACGAAACAAGTAAATAAAAGGTTGATCTAAAAATTCGAACAAATTTGAAATTTTTTCTACTATTTTATCAATATTGACAAGCAACAAAAAATAAGGTAACTTTGAACTGATAACTGGAGAAAAAGGGAGAGGTTTATTTCAAATTCAAAATTGGATTTGGTGATATATTTGAAAATAGCGATGATTGGTTGGGAATATCCACCATTTAAAGCAGGTGGTCTTGCTACTCATTGCTATGGACTTACTCGTAGTCTCGCTGATAATGATATGAAAATTGATTTTTATATGCCTAAAACCAAAAATGAGGTTATTAGTGATAAAAAAAATATTAAGATAAAAGAAATCGGAGAAGTAGATATTTTTCCATACGATAGACCTGAGAGTAAAGAGTTAAATGGTAGTTTTTTTGATAGAGTTTATCATTATAATGATTTAGTCGTTTCAAAGGTAAATGGGAATTATGATTTGATTCATTGTCATGATTGGCTTACGATGAAAGCAGGTATAGCATTAAAAGAGAAAATGAATATTCCCCTTGTTTTAACTATTCATTCAACCGAATTTGATCGGTCTGGTTGGCTTAACCCTAACCAATGGTTTATTGATATTGAACGGGACGGTATGGAGAAATCTGATAGAATTATTGCTGTTAGTAATTTTACTAAGAAAGTTATTGTCGATAAATATGGTATAAATCCAGAAAAGGTCACTGTTGTTCATAATGCAGTTTACCCAATTTCTGAGGGTAAGAAACAGAAAATCGTTCTTTTTTTAGGTAGACTCACATTACAAAAAGGACCTGAGTTTTTCTTAAAATCCGCAAAAAAGGTTTTGGAATATGAGAATTGTAAATTTGTTGTAGCAGGTATGGGGGATATGCTCCCAGAGTTAATTAGAAAAGCTGTTTCCATGGGAATTGCTGATAAGATTACTTTTACAGGTTTATTAACCGAGGAAGAAGTCAAATACATCTATAAAATTGCAAGCGTTTATGTAATGCCTTCAGTGAGTGAGCCTTTTGGGATTACTGCCCTTGAGGCAATATCTGCCGGTACCCCAGCAATTGCATCTAAAACCACTGGTTTTTCTGAAGTATTTAATAATTGTTTAAAGGTTGATTTTTGGGATACTGATGAAACGGCAAATAAAATTATCTCAATTTTAAGATATGAATCTTTACGAAGGGCCTTGTCAGAAAATGGAAAAAGAGAAATTGATTTGTTTACATGGGATAATGTTGCAAAAAATACGATAAAAGTTTACAGAGAAACATTATCTTTGGGAAACATTAATTTCTATAGTACTTAAGAATGGAGGTGGACTTTTTGGAAAATAAATTTGTTGATAAGTGGAGAACATTAATATTCGAAACAGAAAATCAATTAAAAAAATTTGAGAACCAATCAGATCTTACATATGAGGATAAATGCGTTTATGAATCCTGGGAACAATTTTTATGGAATCAAAAAAGTTCATTAGAGAATTATATTAATTTTTTGAATAATAATCATAATAATAATGAGGAAAAATAATGCCATCAATTTGTTTATATTTTGAAGTTCATCAGCCAATACGATTAAATCATTTTTCAGTTTTTGATATAGGTGCAAAAAATAATCTATCTTCTAGCTATTTTAATAATAAACTTAATCAAGAAATTTTTGAAAAAGTAGCAAAAAAATGCTATCTTCCAACAAACAAATTGCTGTATGAATTGATTAGGAGATATGATGGCGAATTTCGCGTTTCCTTTAGTTTAACTGGTACTTTCATCGAATATTGTGACCAATTTATGCCTGAAGTACTTGATAGTTTTATAGAATTGTTTGAAACAGGTGCTGTTGATATCATCGAAGAAACATATTACCATTCACTTTCAAGCTTATATGATGATCTTGATGAGTTTGAAGAACAGGTAAATATGCACCGTCAAATAATGAAAAATAAATTTCATTATGAGCCAATAATTTTTAGAAACACGGAAACAATTTATGACAATAGAATAGCTAAAAAAATAGCTGATATGGGTTATAAAGGAATTATTACAGAAGGAACAAGTGCTATATTGAAGGGACGCTCGCCTAACTATTTGTATAAACCTATTAATGCAGATCTTAAAGTTTTATTGAGGAATTTTAAACTAAGTGATGACATTGGTTTTAGATTCTCTACACAGAGTTGGTCGGAGTATCCCCTCACAGCAGATAAATATGCTCAATGGCTTTCAGGTTGCGAAGGAGATATTGTTAATTTATTCATAGATTACGAAACTTTTGGAGAACATCAATGGATTGAAACGGGAATTTTTGAATTTTTAAAACACTTACCTGCAGAAATTCGTAAACATAAGAATTTAGATTTTGTGATGGTAGGTGAAGCTATTGAGCGGTACAATACCGTCGGGGAAATTGATTCTCCACAGGCCATATCCTGGGCTGACGAGGATCGTAATGTTTCAACTTGGCTTGGAAATGATATGCAAATTGCATGTTTCAACGAACTTAAAAATATCGGAAAACAAATCAGACCAAATGCTGACAAAAATCTGTTAAAAGCATGGCGAAATTTGCAAACATCAGATCATTTATATTACTGTTCAACAAAAGGTCTTGCTGATGGGGATGTCCATGCTTATTTCAGCCCATATGAAAGTCCCTATGAAGGTTTTATCAATTTCATGAATATACTTCAAGATTTGAAACAGAAAATAACACTATAAAGAAAGTACTACCTTGTTTTTGCGTTACATGTGCGTTGTTACACCGTTTCCAAGTTATTTTGAAACTATTTTTAAGTTATATTTATAAGTTTTATTAGAGTAATAAAAATAAGAAGAACAAAAATGACATAGGCTAGACAATATGGAAGAAATAATCATTTTACTTATTGAGGACAATTCTGATGATATAAAACTAACTCAACGTGCATTTGATAAAAGTAAGATTGCAGATAAAATTAGTTTAGAGGTTGTACGCTCAGGTAGTGAAGCATTAGATTTCCTCTTTGGTGAGGGAGCATATATCTATCGTAATACAAGGATTATGCCAGCAATTATTCTGCTTGATTTGAATCTGCCAAGGATCGATGGTTTCCAGGTTTTAGAACGCATTCGTTCTGATAAACGAACAAAGTTGATTCCTGTAGTTATCCTTACTTCATCTAAAGAAGAAACAGACATCAAAAAAGCATACTTGCTAGGTGCTAACAGTTACATTCGTAAACCTGTGGATTTTAATAGATTTAGTGATACAGCACAACAGTTAGGGTTGTATTGGGTTGATTTAAATGAACCCCCAACTAATTAACTATTGTCTTTTCAATTATTTTCAAACTATTTTTTAGTTGTTTTCCAGTCATGGTTTTATACAATTCAGAGTTTAATTGACACTAATATTGATAACATCGTTGAATAAAAAAAGAGGTGTGAAATTTATGCCAATTTGTTTTGTTTTAATAAGTGCAACACCTGGTTATGAACGGGAGGTGAATAATAAACTTTCAAAGATGTCAGAAATTGCTGAATCTCATGTTGTATCATGAGAATATGATATAATTGCTAAACTAAAAGTAGATGATCTTGAAAGTTTGACAAGCATTGTTACAACCAAGATTAGATCCATTGATGGAGTAAATGACACTAGAACATTAACTGGATTAAAACTCGAATAGTGGAGATACTTATTATGAAAAAGGTAGGAATTAATGGTTTAGGCCGTATCGGTCGATTAGTTTTACGTCATTATATGACAAATCTATCAAATGATATTGATATAGTTGCTGCAAATGATTTAACATCAATTGATGATCTTGCGTATCTTATACGTTTCGACTCAGTACATGGAAAAGTACCTTATGACGTCAGTTTTGGATCTAATTATATCAAGTTAGATTCAAAAAAAATTGAGATTCTAAATGAAAGGGATCCTAGCAAGATACCTTGGAAAAAACTTGGTGTTGATATTGTTTTAGAATGTACTGGTCTTTTTCGAAAACTCGAAGATGCTAAAAAGCATATATCCGCAGGTGCATCTAAGGTAATTATTAGTGCTCCTTCAGAGAGTGCTGATTTGACTATTGTTCAGGGTGTTAATGAAGATGTTTACGATCCAAAAATCCATCACGTCATTTCTAATGCTTCTTGCACGACAAATTCATTGGCACCTGTAATTAAATTGTTAAATGATACATTTGGAATAGAACATCTTCTAGTAACAACGGTGCATGCGTATACTGCTAGTCAAGGATTAGTTGATAGTGCAGCTCGAAAAATTCGTCGAGGGCGTGCTGCAGCAGTTTCACTTATTCCAACAACAACTGGTGCAGCTAAGGCAACAAGTTTAGTTGTTCCGCAACTTAACAAAAAAATGGATGCTATTGCCATACGCGTTCCAGTCTCCGATGGTGCTATAACAGACATTGTTGCAGAATTGAAAAGTAATGTTACTGTTGAAATTGTAAATGATGCTTTTAGAATAGCATCAATGGGGGAACTTAAAGGTATTCTCGGTTTTAGTGAGGATGAACTTGTTTCAGCTGATATTATTGGCGATACTCATTCAGGCATTGTTGATGGAACATCTACAAAAGTTGTTGATGGAAAAATGGTGAAAGTCTTGGTTTGGTACGATAACGAATCAGGATATGCAAAAAAATTATTGGAGCTTGCTGAGTTTATCTCCAGAAAATGGCAGTGATTATCAAATAATAAATCTTGACGGAGGAAATGTTTTATGGAAACTACTATAAAATTTATTAGAAAATATTTGGGTGATGAGGCAGATTATTTATTAAATCATGCATGCGGAAAAATTGAAAAAGAAG
>CAZTMK010000029.1:0-15836 GCA_964615235.1 uncultured Thermoplasmatales archaeon | reverse complement strand
GGAAATTCTCTCTACCAAGGGAGGTAAATGCTTTAAGAGTAATTAATTTTTCTTAAATTTCACAAACATTAAATGTTACATCCTAAAGACACCAGGCTTCCATTCTGGTATCGGTGTGTTTAGAGAAGCTGAAATACCCAAACCTAAAACTAACCGAGTATCAACAGGATCAATAATTCCATCGTCCCAAATTCTAGCCGTGCTGTAATATGGATTTCCTTCAGTTTCGTATTTATTCAGTATCGGATCGGTGATTGCTTTTACCTCTTCGTCGGTTAATTCTTTTCCCTTGCGCCACATTTGATCCTTTTTTACTGTCAGAAGTACATTTGCTGCCTGTTGCCCGCCCATCACAGATATCCTTGCATTCGGCCACATCCACAACTGTCTTGGTCCATATGCTCTTCCGCACATACCGTAATTGCCAGCACCAAAACTTCCTGCTACAATTACTGTAAACTTTGGAACTTGTGCAGTAGCCACAGCACTTACCATCTTTGCTCCATCTTTTGCAATACCGCCAGCCTCATATTTTCTTCCAACCATAAAGCCAGTTATGTTCTGTAGAAATACTAGAGGTATTTTTCTTTGACAACACATCTCAATAAAATGTGTACCCTTTAAAGCAGATTCAGAGAATAACACACCATTATTTGCAAGAATTCCCACAGGGTATCCCATTATTCTTGCAAACCCACAAATCAGAGTTTGTCCATAGAGTGCTTTAAACTCATGAAATTTTGAACCGTCAACAATACGTGCAATTATTTCCTTTATATCAAAGGGCTTTCGCGGATCTTTTGGTATCAATCCATATATCTCCTTTAAATCATAAATTGGATCTTCTGGTTTTTTTACATCTAATCTTGCTTTTTCAGGTCTGTTCAGATTTTCGACAATATTTCTTGACATATGTATTGCCTCAATATCATCGTGTGCGTAATGATCAGATACTCCGCTTTCACGACAATGAACATCGGCCCCACCAAGATCCTCTGCAGAAACTTCCTCGCCGGTCGCTGCTTTCACAAGAGGCGGACCTCCAAGAAAGATAGTTCCAGTGCCCTTGACAATAATTGTTTCATCCGACATTGCTGGTACATATGCCCCCCCTGCAGTACAGGAACCCATCACAACAGCAATTTGTGGAATTCCCATTGATGACATTACCGCTTGGTTGTAAAAAATTCTACCGAAATGCTCTCTGTCTGGAAAAACTTCATCTTGCATGGGAAGAAATGCTCCGCCTGAGTCGACCAGATATATGCAGGGTATATTGTTCTCCTTTGCAATTTCCTGTGCCCTAAGATGTTTTTTCACTGTCATTGGATAATAGGTACCACCGGTAACTGTTGCATCATTTGCTACAATTACCACCTCTCTACCATGAACAATTCCAATACCAGTTATTATTCCTGCACATGGAGATTTATTTTGATACATATCATATGCTGCAAGAGTATTAAATTCCATAAAAGGGGTATCAGGATCAAGCAAGGCATCAATGCGTTCACGTGCAAGCAATTTATTTCTGGATTTATGTAACTTGATTTTTTCTTCACCACCACCTTTGCTAGAGATAGAGATTTTCCCCTTAAGATCTTTGACTAGTTTTTCGTAATTTGAAAAATTGGTCTTATAATCTTTAGAAGACGTGTCTAATTGACTTTCGATTACATCCATAAAATAATCACCTCACGACTTTTTCATCTCAACAGTTGTTTGACCAATCTCAATTTGATCGTTTTCTTTAAAATTTATTTTAGTAATTTTTCCATTGCCTGGAGCGCGAATTAAGTATTCCATCTTCATTGCCTCAATTACCATTAAAACATCACCCTTGTTTACTTTATCACCAATTTTCACCTCTAACTTGACGACTTTTCCTGAAATTGGAGAATTGAGCGAACCTTCCTCTTTTTTCTTGGTTTTCTTAGCACCTGTTAGCTCCACATTTTTTACGTAAAAAACATCACCTTCGACAAAAACGTATTTTTCATTTTCACCTTCAGTTATGACACTTTTCAGGATTCTATCTCCAAGTTTTATTTTAAGATGGCCAGGTTTAATCTCTTCTGCCTCAACCCTGTATTCAGTATTATCGTATGTAACAAAAAAATATTTTTCACGTCTTTCAACTGAAACATTGTAAACATGATTTTCGTGCTCATAATTGATAAACATCTACATTTCAGCCCCCATTCGCCATCTTCCAACATGTCTCCAAGGTGAATGTGGATCAGACTCCTTATATCGAACTATTTCCTCTGTTTTTGAATGCATAGAATCGTAAACTGATAATGCAATTATTGCCTCTATCGGAAGGCTTTTTTTTGAAGATATCCAATCCCTAAAATAGTTATCAATAAAATGCGTAGTAATATTACCCTCACGAAACTGTTTATGATCTAACACTTTTATTAAAAAGGATATATTCGTCTTAACTCCTAGGATAACATAATGTGACAATGCCCAAATGATTTTATCAATACACTCATCTCTATTTTCAGCATTTACTATTAACTTTGAAAGCATAGGATCATAGTATGGAGTTATCTTCATTCCAGAATAAATTCCTGAATCGTCGCGTACGTTTGGACCCCAGGGTGGTTCTACCTTTTTTAAAGTCCCGATACTTGGCAAAAAACCGTTTGCTGGATCTTCAGCATAAATACGGCATTCGATTGCATGTCCTCTTTGAATAATTTCGTTTTGTTTTATTGAAAGTTCCTTTCCACCTGCAATTTTCAGTTGCCACTTAGCAAGGTCAACTCCGGTTGTAAGTTCCGTTACAGGGTGTTCCACTTGCAATCTTGTGTTCATCTCCATAAAATAGAAATTCATGTCTCCATCGACCATGAATTCTACGGTACCAGCATTAGTATAACCAACCGCCTCTGCTGCTTTTACAGCAGCTTCACCCATTTTCTTTCTTAGTATTTCATTAACCACTGGTGAAGGAGATTCCTCAATAATTTTTTGATGTCTTCTCTGAATAGAGCACTCTCTTTCAAAAAGATGGATTATGTTACCATATTCATCTCCAAGAATTTGAAATTCAATGTGTCGGGGTTTTTCAAGATACTTTTCAAGAAATACTGTGTCATCACCAAAGGCTGATTTGGATTCTCTTTTTGCACCTTCAATAGATTCTTCCAGAATGTCTTCTGAATGTACTATCCGCATACCCTTCCCTCCACCACCAGCAGCAGCCTTAACTAGCAAAGGAAAACCAATTTTTTTGCCTTCATTAGCCAAAGAGGAGGTATCTTGTTTTTCCCCAGAATACCCTGGAATTACTGGTACACCGGCTTTTTTCATAGTTTTCTTTGCAGCAATTTTGTCTCCCATGAGACCGATTATTTTTGGTTTAGGTCCAATAAATTTTATTCCAACATCCTCACATGATTTTGCAAAATCCGGATTTTCGGCAAGGAAACCATAGCCTGGGTGAATTGCATCTGCACCAATTTTTTGTGCCGATTCAATGATTTTTGGAATATTTAAATAACTTGCAATAGGTGTCGGATCTCCCAAATCGATATTTTCATCAGCTATTTGGACGTGGGGGGCTTCCTTATCAACTTCAGAATAAACAGCAACTGTTTTTATTCCCATTTCTTGGCAGGCTCGTATTATTCTTACAGCAATTTCTCCCCTATTAGCAATTAGAACCTTTGTCAACATCACTATTCACTCCAATCTGGTTTCCTTTCTTCTAAAAAGGCAGATATTCCCTCCTGGCCCTCCTTAGAAACACGAAGTTCTGCAATTTTTTCAACTGTGAATTTCTTGTAATCATCTAAATGCATTTTTTGATATTTATCAACCAGATTTTTAATTTCAATTATTGATTTTGGACCCGATGATAATAGTAAGCTAATGTATTTATTTACCAAATTATCAATTTCATCCTCCGATGCAATGTAGTCAATAAGTCCAATCTCTTTTGCATATTCAGAGGTAAATCGCTCACCTGTAATAAATAATCGGCGCATGTTAAATAAACCAATTCTCCTAACAACAAAAGTAGAAATTACCGATGGTATGATTCCAAGTTTAGTTTCACTAAATGCAAATTTTTTTTCTGGAAGAGTAACTGTTATATCGCATACAGCGACGAGACCCACTCCTCCTCCAAATGCATGCCCATTAATTTTTCCAATGACCGGCTTTGCACAATTATAGACAGATTCATATAAATTTAAAAGAAGTTTACTATCTTGAATGTTTTCTTCTTTGGAGTAATGAGACATGCTTTTCATCCAGTTTAAATCTGCACCAGCACAAAATGATTTACCAATGCCAGTTAGTACTACAACTTTTATAACATCGTCGATGCTAATTTTGTTAAAACAGTTTGTGAGCTCTTTCATCATTGTATCGTTCATCGCATTATGAACGTCAGGTCGGTTAAGAGAAATTGTAAAAATTTTACCCTGTTTTGATGTTTTTATTGTTTCATATTTCATAAATGAAATCTCCCGATATAAACGGAAAGTACTATTAATAATATGTTTGCACTCGATGTTTGCCAAATAAATAAATCTTTCTAATTATAAATACGGCTTTTGTCGAAAAATTTCTAATCCTTTTTATCACGATAGTCATCTATTTAATTAATACCTTGTTATATCAAAGTTTTATTATGACAAAACTATGTGAAATATGTGGACAGAAATTGAAAGAAGATGAAGAAGACATGGGAATATGTATAAATTGCCAGGCATCTAAGGTAATAGGTGAAGAAGATTTCGATGATGAGGGTGAATAATCTATAGTATCTATTTAGACCATTTGGCATTATAGAAGTTTATAACTATCTTAAAATATCTTATAAACAATTTAAAATTGTTTTTTTGTTATTATTATTCCAAATAAAACCAGCAAAGTTTATTAAAGATGAATTGATAATATTTTTGTGGAGGAAAGTGCAACAGGAGGATAAAATACCGTCCCAGCTCCATTGGGTATAATTTTTAAAAACTCCTTACATCCCTCCTCCACTTTTTAATAAAATATATTGGATAAGTATAATATTTTATGATACGGATAAATGAGCTACCAATAACTTAAAAACCATTTTTCTTCTTCATAGCCAATATTGAAAATACAAAAGTATAATTACTTTCTATATAAAAGTAAATATAAATATTTAATTGGTTTTGAGGGAGCTAATTATTGGGAGGAAAATTTTGAAAATAAGATTAAAATTCGCTCCCTCTACCAGTAATATTATATATTACATTCGTTGCATATAAATCTTTCTATTTTCGGACATATATTTATATATTTATTTACCAATAAAAACGGGTTTTCTTTTCTCAACAAAGGCTGTAACCCCTTCTTTAAAATCATTTGTACCTGCTGCGTAAGCCGCTGTTCTACTCTCTAAATCCAAATGAGTCAACATATCGTTTTCAAGGCTCTTATTAATAAGCATCTTTGCTTTTCCAACAGCAATAGGGGGCAGTTTTTTGAACTTCTCTACAATTTCATTAATTGCCAAATCCAAATTTTTTTCATCAACAACATCATTTACCAAACCCATCTCTTTTGCTTTTTCAGCGTCAAATGTTTTTGACATCATAATATATTCGCAAGCTCTCTGATATCCAACAATTTTTGTAAAAAACTGAGTTCCACAACCTGGTGCAAGACCGATTCCTATAAAAGCGGTGCTCATTTTTGCATTTTTTACAGCAATTATGATATCACATGCAAGTGCAAATGAAAGACCTGCTCCGTAGGCAGCACCATTTATACCAGCGATAACCGGTTTTTCTAGATTTCTTAATGCCATCACACATTTATGAATAATTTTTGTAAGTTGTCGAAGATAAAGTGATTTATCCTCTGCTAAATACATTTCTTTGACATCCCCACCTCCACAGAATCCATTTCCAGTCCCCTTTATAACAACAGCTCTGAGTTGGTTTTGTTTTTTTATTTCATTCAAAGCATCCAATAATTCTTCACCCAATTTAATATCAAAAGAATTCATTCTTTCGGGTCTGTTCAAAGTAATATGGGCAATATTTTCTTTAATTTTGAAATCTATCGTGTCATAATTCATCAATATCAAAGAAAAGAAAGTTCAACAGATTAAAAAGATTTGGAAAAGATATTTATAAACAGTTAACTATCTCTTTGTAAATGGTTAACAATGAATAACGAACTCACAATTTCTCTGTTGATAATCTATCTAGTTGGTCTTGTTGCTGTTGGTCTATTAAGTTCAAGGAAGGTTAAAGATGCAAAAGGATTTTTTATTGCAGATAGAAGTCTGGGTATTTTTCCTCTAACAGCTACAATTACAGCAACGGTTGTAGGTGGATCTGCAACAATTGCTACTGCAAAGCTTGTTTACTTAAATGGCCTTCCAGCTTTGTGGCTGGATATCGGAGCGGCGTGTGGGCTCATAATATTGTCATTAACTCTTGCTAAAATAGTAAGAAAAACAAATCTATTTTCCCTTGCAGAAATCGTAGGTCATTTGTTTAATCAAAGGGTGAGAAATGTTGCAGCTGTATTAATTATTCTTACACAAATTGCCTGGATTTCATTACTAATACAAGGGACAAGTGCCATTCTTACGGTTTTACTTCCTATCGATTATACATCTGTTTTAATCCTAATCACAATTATTTTTATTGTGTATACATTGCTAGGAGGACAATTTGCAGTAGTATATACTGACATAGTTCAGTTTATCGTAATGATTATTGGAGTATGCATTTTAGCTGCACCTTTGCTTTTTATCAAATCCGCTCCGCTTATTGGTAACATTTCAGCAAATCATCTCAGTTTTCCAATTAATCAAAATCTTGGATTTTTACCGGTAGTTTCATTCTTTTTTATGATGCTTATGCCTAATATCGTTGGTCCCGATATATATTCAAAAATACTTTCGGCCAAAGATGAAAAAACAGCCAAATATGCAACGTTTTTATCTGGAATTTTGAGGATAGTTTTTGCAATTTCTATAGCGTTAATCGCTCTTTCTGCAATAATTCTGGTACCAGGTCTTTCACAACTAGAAGCAGTCTTTGCCTTGCCTAAAGCAATACTAACGTTGGGACCTGTTTTAGCAGGAATTATTCTTGCAGCATTTGTTTCCGTTATGCTTTCTTCTGCCGATTCAGTTCTAATTTCTGCTGGTACTATATTTAGCGTTGATATATTTAAGAAAAAAAATATAAGAATTTCTAGAATAGGAATAATTTGCTTTGGTCTAGTTGCTTTAGTTCTAGCGTTTTATTTTAATGATATTGTTCAAACTCTGCAATTGGCATATACTGTATTTACATCGGGTCTTACGCTTCCAATTATATTTGGATTCTACAAGCAAAAAACAAGGGTTACCTCAGGTGGTGCATTATTGAGTCTTATTCTTGGCGGCTCAATTTCGCTAATATGGTTTTTTATGAATAATCCATATGGAATAGATGCGGTAATTATTGGACTTTTAGCATCAATATTACCTCTATTTTTATTAAGAGGATCCAAAAATGAAAGAGAAAATAATACGTGAATTAAACAAAAAAGAGTTTGTTTCAGGAGAAAAATTAGCAAAATCACTGAATGTTTCAAGAACCGCCATCTGGAAACAAATTAGATCGTTAAAACAACTTGGTTACGAAATTGAAACGTTGAAAAATAAAGGATATAGATTGAGATCAAGTCCAGACAAACCTATTGAATCGGAAATCAAACAGAATTTTAAGACTAAAATTATTGGAAAAAGAATAGAGTACAAAAAGAGTGTATTTTCAACTAATTTAATAGCAAAAGAATATGCAAAGAGTAAAATTTCCGAAGGAACTGTAGTCGTTGCCGAAAAACAAACAAAGGGTCGTGGTCGAAAGCAGAGACAATGGCATTCGCCGGAAGGGGGCTTGTGGTTTTCCATAGTACTATATCCAAATCTTCCCCCAGAGGATGGAATTCTTGTAACAATGGCTGCCTCGGTTTCAGTTGCAGATGCGATACAAAAATCTACTGGATTAACACCTGAAATCAAGTGGCCAAATGACGTTTTAATTAATGGTAAAAAGGTGTGTGGTATTCTAACCGAATTTGACGCCGAAATGGACAGGATAAACTATGTTGTAGTAGGTATTGGAATAAATGTAAATAACGATATTTCAAAAGATATTTCTAAAATTGCTGTTTCCTTAAAACAATTAACAGGTTCAAAAGTATCTAGAGTGAATCTTCTAAAATCAATTCTTACAAAATTTGATGAAATGTATAATTACATTATTTCGGGTAATTTCCGATACGTTCGTGATTCGTGGTCTACATTTTCAAATATTATTGGTAAAAAAATTAAAGTCACGGGCGAAAGGGATAATATCGAGGGTTACGTCACTGATGTCGATGAACATGGATGTATAATCCTTGAAACATCCAAAGGAAAAATTAGGATATTGAGTGGCGATATTACATATTTGTAAAAGTATTTTAAAAGTCAGCTAATCTTATTTTTCGTAGGTTTCGCAATATGCACGGTGTGAAACGGCTACTTTGGTGGCTTCTAGCAGGTTCCGTTGGCGGATTTAATAGAGGAAGGATGCTGGAATCTATTTTTGAACAACCTAAAAATGCAAATGAGCTATCAAAAACTTTAAAATTGGATTACAAAACAATAAGACATCATTTGGAAGTTTTAGAAAAAAATAACCTTGTAATGTATACAGGTACAGGTTATGGAAGGATGTTTTTTCCATCTGATTTGATTGAAAACAATAAAGCAATTTTTGATGAGATTTGGAGTAAAATTGGGAAAAAATTGAAATAAAATAAACAACTGGAGGAATAATAGATAATGAATGAAAAACAACCCGGTATGGATCCAAAAGGGAAAGCACTCGTACTTCTTCTGGTATTATTAATTGTAGGTGCCGTACTTGGCATTGCCATTTCGTTAATAAGTTTAAATGTTGCAAAGGGTCGAATTGGCCTAGATGAGACCCAGCGACCTGTGTGGCGAGTGTTTGCAGATAATTACATGCTGGGTACAATAATAATATCAATTAATTTAACGCTCTTATTAGGTCTCCTATGGTCATATTTACATAGTTATCGAAGGACAAAATCTAATTTTTTATTAGGATTGGTAGTATTTATTGGGGTTCTAGTATTACAGACATTGTTAAATCTACCTTTAATCAGCATTATGCTTGGAAATTCCGCATATCAATCTGGAATATTTATCATCCTTCCCAACATGTTTGAAACCATTGCCTTGATAATTCTGTTTTATCTGAGTATGGAATAAGATTTGGGTCAGTCTTGGGCATAAATCGGGCCTCTTTCTGGTAAATGAATATAAATTTTTGAGGCAAAATTAGTGTTTAAGGTGACCAAACATGAAAAAAATGTATGGAATATTGGCCGCAACACTATTGCTAATGGCAATGGTTCCTATTGCGGTGACAGCAGAACCAAATATTGCTGTTTCAAAAGAAGTCATGAAACAAGAAAAACCAACATATGAATACCAATATCAAAACCAGCTTTACGACTCAGCTGCTGGATTATCAGAAGATGAGTCTTTTGGAAAGATAATGGTTCGTGGTCTCTGGGGTCATGCCGGGGATAACAAATCAGACGGATATTTTGGTGGATATATTGAACGAACAGGACGTTTCGGTGTCTTCAAAGGACTTTATAATCTAACCGGAAATGAATCGAAAACAAGGATCTATGGCATCATGAAACACGGGTATTTCAATGGAAGAATTATCAACGACGATGGTACTAAATGTCATGTTGTTGGTTTATACAAAGTTGACGAAGAAGAGCAATTATTAAAATTAAGATGGATGACACGACTTGGAAATGGATGGGGTGTTGGAAAAATAATAATTCCTGAAACCTAAACCCCTCTTTTTTCTTTATATTTTTTATCCTTTATTGATAAGACATTAAAATAGCATCAAATTTTTTTGAATAGAAACTTAGTGACTAATTGTCAATTGTGGGGTTTGAAAAATCAACGAGTTCAATTTCAACATTTTTCAGATGTGGAATGAAATCGGCAAGGCAAGCAGTTGATTTTACAATATTTCCTACCTCTGGCGAGTAGTAAAAATCGGCCATATCTGAGTTGACACTTATTTCATATGCATCAAATGTGCCAGCAGGAACTGTAAGATTACAATAGCTTTTACAAACAAAGGGTGCATTTCTAAAAACTGTATCGACTTCGTATAGCTCTACGTCTGTCGGAATACCGCAGTCTTTAAAGAGTTCTTTTAGATTGATTGATGGAAGATACTTATCCTGTTCAATTGGGAAGAGATCTTTTCCAAGGAAATTTGAGATTACGTCCAGAAAATAGAAAAGTTTTAGATATCCAGATTCGACTGACCCATCGATAATCAATTCGTTATATGACAATCTCCACTCATGGCCTATTTCCATAGGAAAATTAATAAAACAATATGGTTCATCGTAAAATGGTTTATCAAATTTTAGATCAATATTTACCTTCAAAGGAATTTCTGGGAATAATAATTTAAGAATTGGTGGTAATTTAACAGGTAGATATGATGTATTAATCCGAAAATCAAGTTCGGCTTGAATCTCTTGAATCCCAAGAGTTTTCTTGTCAATGGCAATGTCGCCTGATAAATAAGCATTATCCATGTTAAAAGTTGAAACAAATGGATCCGTTCCATTAATGTAATAATCAAAATAAATATCAGTTACAAAATTAATCTTTTTTGTGTTGAATTTGACAAAATAAGAATAATTGCTTTGATTGAAAACCTCTAAATTGATGTATCCAGAGTCTAAATGCAAATAGATATCTCTTCCCTCGGTTTCTGAGAGAGCAAAATCCAAATTTTTAAGCTTGTAAACCCAGCTCTGTCCAATGTTCCATATAGGAGCTTCGCATGGCTCGATTGGTTCTTCTTTATTGTATTTTTTTCCATCAATATTTACAGTTACTTTATCATGAAATTCATCTAATTGATAACCGCCAAGTTTTAGACTCGGATCACCCATAAGTACGGTTTCTTCAACAGTTTTTCTATCTAAACCATCCTCGTTTACATCATCAATTAAGCTTCCATCTTTATTTAAATAATCAGTTATTCCTTGACCCCAAATTTCTCCAGTTGTGTTTTTCTTTTGATTTACATAAACATCTGCAAAATGTGGGCAAAGCCATCCATACAAACCCTCTGTTACCCATTTATCAATAAAACCATAAGTTATTCCAGTAGATCCAATACATGCTATTGACCCTCCCCCCTTCTTCAAAAGAAACCATGAGCAGAGATCACTAGGAATCCATTCTAATCTATGGAACTTTGCTTGGCTTGTTTCTACAAGTAATTGCTGCATTGATACATTGAATTGAGCGGTGTGACATCCACCAACAATCATCATAGGCAATTCAAAATCATTTGAATATTTACCTGCCGCAATATCGGTGAATATAACACCGTAGACAAAATCACTCCCGCAACCAGCATCTGGTAAAAAATTTCCCCATAGGGCAGGGTTGCCATGTCCCGAAAAATGGACCCAACCGCATCCATTGTTTATTGCTTTTTGAACATCTTCTGCACAAGAAAATGTCCCTGTAGATGTCCATAATCTTGTAACATTAAAACCTGTTTTTTCAAAAATTTTTGCGGTGACATTAGTACATATCTCTCCCTCATATACACCTATTGGTGGTGAATCAGGACACCTATTTGGAGGGTATGTATCACCAGCAACAACTACTACATTTTTAAACCATTCATCACAAGCGAATTTTTCATAGCCAATAATTTTGTCAATTACTATATCTACTTCCCAGGTGTATCTAAATGGAATCCTTCCCACATAAACATCCGGGTAATAGTCAATTATTTCAAATGGGCCCCCATATTCTTCGTTCCATTCAGCAAATAAATCATTTCCATTAGGATCCCAGCTACTAAATTGAGGTCTACCTTGTTCATCAATCTCGTAAATATCTGCATAATATAGATCGCTTGAGTAGCCTACTTCATAACATGAATAGTCATCATTTGATACGATACGGTCTGGTATATACCATTGGTATGTTTGTCCTTTACGTCCGCCTGCAAGCAAAACGTATTTTATTCCCCAATC
Organism: uncultured Thermoplasmatales archaeon; assembly: GCA_964615235.1. GTDB lineage: Archaea > Thermoplasmatota > E2 > DHVEG-1 > DHVEG-1 > JAFGPP01. The sequence continues at coordinate 3,713 of CAZTMK010000029.1, read as the reverse complement.
TTCAATTGCATCTTTTATACGAAGTTTGATATCCTCCGCTTCATCTCTACCTTCATAATTTGGATAAATCTCTTGTGTTGTCTCAATGATTGTTTTTACTCCAACATTATTTTTATGTTCAACTAATCTATCTAGCGCGGTTGCAAATTTCTCATCTGTGATAATTAGCATATCATATTCGTTTTCATTAAAAAATGATTCAGAAGGTTCCAGGTATTTGACCTCAATGTTTATTTTTTCTGGAATGAAAATAATATCTTTTGTTGGAATATACTGACAAAAACAGTCAATATTTAGGTAAATTACATGTTTTCCATCTTTTAAACCCATTCCATGTCGCACGCTATATTTTTCAGATGGAAACGGATCGGAACTAGAATAAATTTCTTCATCAGGAAGTGTAAATGAGAATATTTCATTTTCAATTTCTAATGACAAAGGGACTGGAGTGGGCGCCGGTTCAATTTTTGCAGGTAACAAATACTCCTTTACGTCAAAATTAACATTAACATCTAGAATCTTTGTTCCAATTGGATAAGTAAAGGACTGCGAAAATATTGGAATTAGAGGCTTGCCTGATTGCATTAAAAAGGAAGTTGACTCCTCACAATAAATACCAACGTATCCATCTTTTAATTGAAATACCGTATCTGAAATAGTAATTGAAGTTTTATTAAATTTCAAGTCGTTTTTTTCTGCAAATACATTAAGCCCAATTCCACTAATAGCAAGAATAAAAATTACTAAAAATGTGAATATTTTTTTCATTTTTACTTTATACCCCCCATACTTTAAATATAATTTAAGGATTTAAATTTTTCCTTAAAGAATAATATTTACAACAAAAAGATTCCATTAGACAGACATAGATTTTTGTCTAATAGTAAATAATATCAACCAATCCATTTAATAACATCAGATTCAACTTTTCTAATAGATGCTTTTCCAATGTTTCCCTTTGGATATCCAAAAACAATTGCTGCAGCTATATGATAACCCCCTGTAATTCCAACTGAATTCATAATATCTTTGTTCATTCCCAAAACACTTGCAAAACCTATCCAACAACTTCCTATGCCAAGAGAATGGGCTGCAAGCATCATATTTTCTGCACAACACGCACAGGATTCGTTAAAAAATAGACTGTCAGTTGTAAGAATAAAAACTAAAGCAGGTGCTTCAAAAAAGATTATATCTTTTTCTGAAAAAGCAAATGCAGCTAGATGATGTAGCATTTGTTCATCTTTTAATTCCTTATATTTAAATTGTGAGATGAATCGTTTTTTAAGGATGCTTTGAAGTTCCTTTTGGACCTTACTTGACAGATCGCTAATTACTTTTTTGTCTGTAATGACTATAAATTTCCAAGGCTGTTTATTCATTGCAGACGGTGCGTATTTGCCAGCCTGAATTATTTCTTCCAAAACCTCTTTTTCCACAGGTTTTTCATCAAAACTTCTTACACTTCGTCTTTCCTTAATCATTTGAATAAATGAATTTGACATAATATTTATTCTCCAATTAATAGATGAAATTTTTTAAAATGAAAGCTGGAGTGTTTAATAATATTAACTATTCTGTCACATTGGTGAATTTACAATATTAACAATAGTTAACTTTAAATATGCACATTTCTATAAAATAAATACACACATGGGGGTCTAAAAATGAAAAAATATATCGTTTCATTATTTATTTTAACGGCATTTCTGATTCCTTCAGTTATTGCTGCAAGTGTTACAGAAATAAACCCTGAAACGGCAAATAATGAATTCACTCATACTGTTTTTGCAGAATACGGTACAACGACTACTTGTCCTTTTTGTCCACCAACATCCGAAAGTCTATTCAATATTTCGCAGAGTGGAGAGTATCCATTTTATTATGTATCACTTGTTGCAAATGTAAACTATGACGCTGGAACAAGACTTACTTTTCTGCAAGCAAGAGCAGTTCCTGTAGTATATTATGACGGTGGAGAAACAAATATAGTAGGGGCGTATAATGAATCTGTATATTCTTCCATGATTGAAGAGATGGGTAGCAGACCCGTAAAAAGAAATCTGGAAGTAAACGTTAACGTTGCCTGGCTTGGAAGCGCAAAAATCAAAGTTAATGTGGAAATTAAAAACAACGATAACGCCTTTTACTTTGGTATATTAAAAGCTTATGTCACTGAAATTGAATCGCGTTGGCTAGATATTGATGGTTTTCCATATCATTACGCACTTTTGGATTTTGCAATTAACAGACCAATTTTACTTTTACCTGGACAAACAAAGATTATTTCAAAAGTATGGGATGGAAATATCAAGCGTAATGGAGAAGTATTTAACGATGTCAGTGAAGACAATATAATGGTAATTAGTACAGTTTCTCATTGGTTGCCTAAAATCAGAGAAGGATATAAAGAAAAAACTTATTTGGCGTTTGTTGTAGATCAAAGCGCAGCAGCAACTGTTACATAAAACCCAATTTAGGATATCTATAAATATAAGGGCGACATAAAGAGGATCAATTAACTTACTCCATAAACTGGGGTATTTTGACACTTTTTATCTAAATATTAACTAAATATAATTTTAAATACAATATAAACAATAATTACAAATTATGACTAATGGGACAGGAGGTATTGGAACAGAAGGATTCGTAGCATGGTTTTATGCAATAATATACAACAGAGTTAGAAAAAGCATGTGAGAACATTTTCATAAAAATATTTGTTCACATAATAGGTTTAATCTCAATGATAATAGGTTTATTTTTTCTAATGACGAGTACGCTTTTTTTATCAATTGCTGCAGCTATATTTTTTATAATGGGCGGACTAGTTATTTTTTTGACTCCACTGGGAGTTGAGTAGAGGACGTATTTTTTGGAATTTTTTATAAAGAAAATTTAAATTACTTTTAGTATAGGTTTTTTTATAACACTATTAAAGAAAAATAGTAATTAATTTAATGCCAAATAATTTAGTATTGTAAATAATTGTTCAATTATCTAAATAAAAATTGAAAAAATCCTATTTTGAACCACATTTTTGCAATAAAGCTTTTATAATACAACGAGATTTATTTATTTGGAGGAATTACTAAGAAAGATATTGGGGGAAATAAAATGAAAAGGAAAATGATGGTTTTTTTTGTAATAAGTTTTTTTATTGGAGCTGGTGTAGTACCAAGTATTGCTGACAATACCAAAATTTTTTATAATTCCAATGGGCCAATAAGTGTAGAAATTGAAGAAGAAAATTTCCAAACAGGTTATTGTAACGATTCTTTATTGAAACCAAAACCAGATTTAGTACCCTATAATATTACTATTAAACAAGTGGGGAATTGGGATAAAAACTATTTTAATTATCCTTATAAGTTTGATACTCCAGTAATTCCTATTAGACTATCTTATCAGGTTTATAACCAGGGGGATACAGTAGCTAAATATACTCGTTTTGATAATCCTAACTATAAGGATAGATTAATTATAGGCAACTACTCAAAAATTTTGATGTTTTATACCAATATACACGATTTAATTATTGAACCCTATGATTACTTAGATTATGATAGTGATGAAAAAAACAACAGGGCTCCGATTTATATTGAGTTGGAAGAAAAAGACCTTGGGAAACCTATTCAGGCAACTTTGATTGTTAATCCATACAACTATATTGACGAAAGTAGAGAGGATAACAATGAAATCAATATTAC
>CAZTMK010000028.1:0-18235 GCA_964615235.1 uncultured Thermoplasmatales archaeon | reverse complement strand
AAATGTATTTCGTAAAAAAATTGAAATATTTGAAAATCAATAGGAGTTTACTATTTTTCTTTTTGCTTTAAAAAAATTGGTCCAAGATGCTCATTGAATGCTGGCATTGATTCAAGAGTATCTCTATCAATATTGAATCTATGCATAATGTGCAATGCGAGTTGTTCATCAGATGAGAACGACTGGCTATTGTCTGCAAACATTTTTGTTATTTCTTCATTTTTAGAGTTTTGCTCATCATCTCCCATAGTCTCAGCACCCAAACTACATTATTTACTTATAAAACTTTCTCAAAAGTTAACTTTTAAAAATCTCAACATAGCCTATAAAATTAGAAAGCTTTATTAGAACTTTTTTAACTCCAGTTTAATATTAACTATAGGAATCTGAAATTATGGAAGCAATTATACTTGCAGGAGGTTTTGGTACTAGATTAAGACCTTTAACATATTCTAGGGCAAAGTCCCTTCTTCCAATTCTTAACGAACCAATGATTAACTATATTGTTAAATCTCTTCCTAAGGAAGTTAATAAAATTATTTTGGCAGTAAATTATAGAAAAAGACAAATCGAAGAGTTTTTCGAAAATCAAGATAGTGGAAAAGAAATTATTGTAAATGACGAACCAACTCCACTTGGAACAGGAGGAGCTGTAAAATTTGCTGAAAATCACCTCACAGGACGATTTTTTGTCCTTAATAGTGATATTATTGCATCTCTTGACCTTGAAGAAATGATTCGCTTTCATGAAAAAAAGAACTCAGCATCCACAATTTCACTTTGGCCCGTTGAAAACGTTTCCGAGTTTGGTGTGGCAGATGTTAAAGATGATGGAAACATTGTTGGTTTTGTAGAAAAACCAAAACAGGAGGATGCCCCCTCAAATCTAATAAATGCAGGTGCATATCTTCTTGAAGCAGAGATTTTAGATTACATTGAAACCGGCAGGCTTGTTTCAATGGAAAAGGAAATATTCCCTCAGATTATTAGAGATACCAATCGCTTTTACGGATTTCGATTCCCAGGTTACTGGATGGATATAGGTCGTATAAGTAGCTACATTAATGTTCATAAATTTTTGATGAAAAGGAAAAATATGCAAAATTATATTGGAAAAAACTGCAAGATAAATGGTAAATTACTTGATTCTTGTCTTGGAGAAAATATTGAAATAGGCAAAAACACCGACCTCAACTCAACCATAGTTTACAACAACTCAATTATTGAAGATAACGTCACTATAACAAATTCTGTAATTGGTGAAAATTGCGTTGTAGGAACAGGTTCTAAAATGATGAATTCGGTTATTGGAGATAAGGAATGTGTTCAGCCAAATAGTTCACTTAATAATCACTTAAGATGGACTCAATCTATTCCTGAAGGCTATCCAAAAAAACAAATCGGTAATGTAATTGGTGAATAAATAAAAACATCCCAATGCAATCTTAAAAACACCTATATTTTTATAACGGACAAATAATGTCGAGGCATGAGTAATGAAATTTCTCCCCACATTTTCCGTGCTTATGATATTAGAGGACTATATAAAAAAGATATTTTTCCCGAAACTTTCTATCATATTGGTACTTCTGCTGGAACTTACTTAAAGCAAGATCTTGGTGGAAAACATTTAACGGTAGGGTGTGATATACGAAGATCCAGTCCGCCTCTTGTTCATTCATTTATCGCAGGAGTTACTTCAACTGGGATAGATGTGTTGTTTACTGGAACCACATCATTTGGACAAACATTATTTACAGGTTGGAAAAATAATCAGGATTTGATTTCATTTGTAACAGCAAGCCATCTTCCGCCGGAATGGAATGGAATAAAATTTTATTATGGGGACGGTGTGGGTTTACCAGAAGAAGAACTGATGAAAATACGTGATTACACATTGGAAAATCGAAAGACACTTTCAGATTGGCAGCATATCGGTTCCGTTACTCAAGTGGAATCCAATAGTATCTATACACAATTTTTTAAGGATAGGTGTAACTTTAAAAATAAACTTAGGGTGGCAATTGATTGTGGCGGAGCAAGCATGACACTATCTGCACCAGAAGTGTTTGCTAATGTTGGACTTGAAGTTATCCCTGTTTTTTGCAAACCCGATCCACTTTTTTCCCAACGACCATCTGATCCAAAACCACAGAATCTAGATGTTCTCATAAAAAAAGTAAAGGAGAATAATTGTGATTTCGGAGTTGCATTTGATGGCGATGGTGACAGATCAGTTATTGTTGATAATTTGGGAAAAATACTATCCGCAGATCAAACGGGGATTGTCATAGGAAAACACGGCAATTTAAACAGGGGAACAGTAATTGTTAATGTAGAATGCTCAAAGGCTGTTAAAGAGCAACTTGAACCCCTTGGCTACAAGATTAAACAAATACCAGTTGGTCATACTTTTCTTACACTTGAGGCCAAAAAAGAACATTCCCCTTTAGGAATTGAATCCTCTGGTCATCTAATACTTCCAAATTACTTTCTTTTTGATGATGCAATAGTAGTTCCCTTAAAGATTGCCGAAATTCTTGACAATACTAAATCATCATTATCAGAAATTGCTAAAGAAATTCCAATTTATCCTACTAATAAGGAAGAAATACCATGTCCGGATGAAATAAAATTTGATGTCATTGATAAACTTAAAAATGAATTATCGGCAGAATATTCAGATATTAACGTAATGGATGGCATCAGAATTAATCTTGGTAATGGTTGGGTACTTATCAGATGCTCAAATACAAGTCCTGTAATTAGATTAACAACCGAAGCAGATTCTGAAAAAATTGTTAATGAAATTACAACCGAATTTAAGAAAAAAACTGAGGAAATTATCAAACAAGTAAAAAAATAATTTAGTGGTTTTTATGGGGCAGTTATTTGGTACAAACGGAATTCGAGGAGTTGTTAATCAAGAAATAAATGCTAGATTTTGTATGGAAATAGGGAGTGCAATAGGTTCATATTTTAAAAAAAATTCATTACCAAAAATTGCAATCGGTACAGATGCAAGACTATCTAATTCTATGTTAAAAAGTGCAGTTACTTCAGGTCTACTTTCAGTTGGATGTGATGTAACTGATATTGGTGTTGTTCCTTCACCAGTACTTCAATATGTGGTTAAAAAAAAAGATTTTCACGCAGGAGTGGTAATTACAGCTTCTCACAATCCGCCTGAATTCAATGGAATTAAGGTTATCGCTGGCGATGGTACGGAATTACAAAAAGAAATTGAAGATGAAATTGAAAAAATTTATTTTAATAAGGATAGTTTTCTTGCAGACTGGCAGGAGGTTGGAAGATATGAGCAGTACAATAATGCCATTGATTTCTATAAGCAAAATATAATTTCCACCGTTGACATAGATTTAATTAAAAGGAAAAAATTTAGGGTAGTTCTTGATTGTGGTGGTGGAGCCGGATGTGTTGTTGCACCAAAACTTTTGAGTGATTTGGGATGCGAGGTGACATGTTTATTTTGTAAATTAGATGGCACATTTTCAGGAAGAAATTCTGAGCCCTTAAAAGAAAATATTACTGAATTAATCAAAATGGTACCAAAAATAAAAGCTGATTTTGGAGTTGCACTGGATGGGGACGCAGATAGAGCAATTTTTGTTGATGAAAACGGCAATTATTTACTGGGTGACAAAACTCTTGCATTGGTTGCTAAATATCTTACAAAAAGAAACAGGGGTGGAATTACCGTTACACCAGTTACATCCTCAAGTTGTGTAAATGATGTTGTAACAAAAAATGGTGGTACAGTTATTCAAACAGCTGTAGGGTCACCAATTGTCGCTAGAGTTATGATAGATAATAAGGCATTATTCGGTGGCGAAGAAAATGGTGGTTTAATATTTCCAGATTTTCAATATTGCCGTGATTCAACAATGTCAATTTTAAAAATTATGGAAATTATTGCAACAGAGGAAAAGTCGCTTTCGGAACTAATGTCTGAAATTCCTCATTATGATTTATTTAAAACCAAGGTTGCATGCCCAAATAATACGAAGGAAATTGTTCTAAAACAAATGCAAGAAAATATTGATAAAATGACATCCATTAAAATTGACAAAACCGATGGACTTAAGATGTATTTCAAAGAGGGTTGGGTTTTAGTAAGATCCTCTGGTACAGAACCAATAATTAGGATATATGCAGAGTCTGACAACCCTAAAAAAGCAGAAAATCTTGCATTTGATTTTATCGAAAAAATCGAGAAAATTGTTATTCAAAATAAAAATTAGATGTTAACTTTTAAAGCTTCGGTAACAGCCAGTATCATTGTTTCCAATTCCATCCCTTTAGGGTCCTGAGATGATAAAAGCGGTACATGGATAAAACCTGCATTGATTGAAAGATTATTTTCTTTAATATAATTTAGTGTATTGTATAAAACTGAATTACATATATATGTCCCTGCAGAAAAACTAAGGTATGCTGGAATACCAGCCTTCCAAATTGCAGTTGTTATTTTTAGTGTATTTAGTGAAGTTAATCTAAAAAAAGGACCACTTTTGTTTAATCTTTCATAAGGAATTAAAGGATTTTCCTTTTTGGGAATTCCTCTTATGTTCCAACCTATAAGTTCTACATCAATCCAACGAGTTGCTGGAGAAAGACCAAGACTTAGTACTACTGAAGGTTTTAACTCGTCAATTGCCTGACAAATTTCCAATCTTGATAATTCAAAATCAACGCTTAAAATTCTTCCGATAACGGTTGCGTTTTTTATTATGGTTCCGTTGAGATTTTCGACGATAAGTTGTGATGGATTAATGTCATACTTGCTGAAGGGCACAAACCCAGTCAAAAGGATTGTTTTATTATGATTACTTTGTTTTAATTTATCTAATTGGTTATTACTTGCATCAACGTAATATATTGAAAACTGAGTGCAGAGCAAAATAATTATTATTAAATTTGACACAAGGAATTTCCTTTTCATATATATTTTTTTATACTTTAATAAAATATAAAATTATTGTTATAACTTTTTTATTGAATTTTTATAAAAATAAACATAAATAATATAGGAAATACATTAATATGCCATTACACATTTCCAAAAAATAAGTTAATCTGGAGAATAACATGATCAAAGAGGAAGAGTTGCAAAGTTATCTTTATGCAATCGAACAATATAAGGAACAAATCTCATCCTTGGAAATGCAGTTTTCTTATGTTCAAAATGCAATTCTTGATTACTCTAGAGCAAAAATAACTTTGGAAAATCTTAATAATTCCGAAAAGGAAGTAGATCTTTTGTTTCCTATTGGGGGAGGAACCTATGTTGATGCCCAAGCCAAAAAAACATCGGCAGTTCTTTTTGATGTGGGAGCAGGAATCGTTATTGAGAAACCCTCAGAGGATGCAATTAAAAAAATTCAGGTAAGAATTGACGATCTACAAAAAACACAGGAGAGAATTGCTTCAATGATTCAAAAAATACAATTAGAAGCATCAGAACTAAGCGAGAGAGCTCAACAATTGTTAAATGAAGATAAAAAATAATCATAATACGGTATCTTATGTTTAAATTTCTTAGAAATAAACTGAAAAAGTTTGAGGACAAACTTGAAGCCGAACTTGAGGCTGAGTTTGTAAAAGAATCACCAAATATTTCAGAACCAGTTGAACAAGAGCCTGTTCGGCCAGTAGAAGATTCACCTATTGCTGATGAACATGAAATTATTACTAGTCAACCCGAAGATGTATCATTGGAAAAACCAGTTTCTGAAGAAAAAAGGGAAGAATTGCCTCAACGAGAGAAAACCCCACGAGTTTTAAGGAGAAGAGAACTGTTCAAAGAAAAACAAAAAAGAGAACAAGAAATTGATAAACAAATAGAAAAAACTATTGAAACCGAGTTGGAACATACCCTGAGAGCAAGAAAAAGTATTAAACAGGTAGTTAAGACAACTGGAAAAGGCACCTGGAGCATTAGCGATGAAAAACTAGAAGATTTGTTATGGGATCTTGAGATAGGACTTTTGGAATCTGATGTTGCTTATTCGGTAATTGAATCAATAAAAAATGACATTAAACAAGAATTGAGAAATATTTCTGTTGACAGATCTAGGATTGGAGAAGTAATTGAGGAAATACTGAAAAATGCAATTGCTCACGTATTGACATCAACTGAACTAAATTTTAATGATTTTGTTGAACGCACCGAGAAACCAATTGTTATTATGTTTGTTGGGGTAAATGGCAGTGGAAAAACATTGTCCATTGCAAAAATTGCAACTTTATTAAAAAAACTCGGAAAATCATGCGTTATGGCGGCCGGAGATACATTTCGGGCAGGGGCAATAGAACAATTAGGAATTCATGCAGATAAGGTTGGAGTAAAAATCATTAAACACGGTCCTGGTTCCGATCCTGCAGCAGTTGCCTATGATGCAATAGAGCATGCAAAGGCAAAACACAAAGATGTTGTCCTTCTTGATACAGCTGGCAGGATGCAAACAAATGTTAATCTAATGGACGAGATGGCAAAAATTAAAAGAGTTGCAAAACCTGATTTGATTTTATTTGTTGGCGATGCTCTAGCCGGCAATGATGCAGTTGAACAAGCAAAGCGTTTCAATGAAATTGTCGGAATTGATGGAGTTATTCTTACAAAGGTTGATACTGATGCAAAAGGTGGGAGTGCCTTATCAGTTGCCTATACGATTGGTAAACCATTACTCTTTATTGGTGTTGGTCAAGGATATGATGACCAAATACCCTTTGATCCGCAATGGATGATAGACAATATATTTGGCAAAGAATGATTGCTAAAAGTACTTATTTTTTAATTTTAGGTAATTATTGTAAGAGAAAGTGGACAACATTTGTACAACAAGCCCTTTTAAAGAAAACCTACAAAATAGGAATTGAGGAAATAAAATGATGATTGTAGGTCAAATATCATGTCCTGAAGATGCAAAACAGATCGAATCAATTGCTAAAATATTGGTAGTTGGAAGAAGAGCAAGAAAACTTGGGTCAATTAGTAAATAAAGGTGCTTTAAATGAATAGTGATAGTAATAAGAAAGAGAAAGCAAAATCAAAAAAACATATCCCTGATGAAATCGTAATTGAATGGGTTAATATCTAAACTAATTCACTTTCTTAATTTATCAAATTCGAACTATTATCAAATATTTTTCAAATCAAATTTAATTATTTCACATTTATATACCATTGATACATTTGTCTTTTAGATTTAAGTGAAATTGAAATCAAGAAACGAACTGCTAAACGAAATGATAAAAGATGCAAAAAATTACCCAAATGGCTGGAAGGCAATTCTTGGTAAAGACAATGAAAGATTGTCTAGAGATTATTATATCTTTAATCCAAATGTTGGAATATACTTGCTCAAAGAATATAACAAAAATCCTTTTGAGATAAGAGGTATTGGAGGAAAAATTGCAAGAAATATTGACGATGATATTAAAGTAGATATTTCTCGACTCAATGGCGATTTTGGAATACTTCAAGGAAATATTAAAAAAATTGCCGAGAATATTCAAAAAGGCATTTCTCCTGAAAAAATAATTAATACTGCAATTAACGGGAAAAGATATGATTATGGTGTGAGTTTGGCCATGAAAGGACATGCTTCAGCTTCTACAGATAAGTTTTCTAAAATACGAGAGACTTTATCAAATAAACAAAAGGCAATTGATTCAAAATTGGAGAAGATGGCTAATGATGATGGGATTTACTCATCCTACGGTTAAGTGTTTATTTTAGATATTGATCTATTTTATCAATAGCTATCTTTCTTTTTTGCTTTAGATCGACCAATATTTTTTCCATGAGCTCAGCGGCATATTTTTTACATTGGCCGCACATTTTTTGACCTTGTTTGCACGAAGTAAATATGTCATTTAGTTCAGAATCGTCTTCTATCAAGTGATATAGGAATAGTTCATAAATCACGCATTCCTTAGGATTTCCCCCCTCTTTTTTTTGCTGTTCTAAGGTAACTGCTCCACCAGTTTTTGCATTCATTATCTTTTTTCTTGATTCCTCAGGTGAATCGGTAAGAAAAATTGCACTTTCGGGTTTTGATGATGACATTTTTTCTCCAGTAAGTCCAGTCATGAATCTATGAAATGTTGCAGAAGGTTGGATAAATCCATATCCTCCAAACTGTGGTTCTGTCTTTGCCAAAGTTATGTCAATTGTTTTAATATCTTCTAACTGTGCATCTTCAATATATACTGCCTTATAATCCACAATTTTTTCAAGTTTTGAAAAATTTAATGAATGTAATACTTTAGTTGCGTGATCGAGTAATTTTTCAACATCTTTGTCAATTTTTACAAAAACACCAATTCTATTGTCTTTGGTTAATGTGACATTAAATAACCTATGAGATTGAGCTATGTCTCTGCTAAGTCTTATGTGCGGGTCTTGGTCCACACCGACCGGTACGATTGTTGGCCTTATTCCTCCAAATTTTTTTAACTGGACATGGAGTATATCTCCAGTTTGAACAAGAGGAGAAAATACATGAGTCATGTTTGTCGAGCCGTTGAAACCGTAAGTTGCAACCATTTGTGACCAATTGACCTTCTTACCTAAAATGTAGGCCAGATCCTTTACATCCTCATGTTTGGATTGGAAATATATTCTGCACCGCTCGGGTTTTAATCCAAGAGCGATATAGTTTAGAATATATTCGTTTAAAGCAAGGTCTTTTGTTTCTTCTAGAGAGGTTCCTCTGGTTCCATAAGATTCAATGTCTGCAACCGCAATAAATATGTCTGCTCCCAGGCTTTGATAATATATGACTTCATCAATAACCATCTTATGCCCAAGATGCATCCTTCCAGAAGGCATTAGTCCTGTAAGTACTGCCCAAGGTTTTTTTTCTATAACTGAATTTTTAATTAGTTGGAAATCTCGATGGCCAAAAACTACCCCACGCCTAATTAATTTGTGTGGATTTGGCAAGTCTTTCCATAAATCTTCATTAAATTCCTCGATACCAAATTCATCTCTTAATCTTGCGTAATCTTGATAAGTTGCTGAACTCCATGGGTCGATCTTCATATTGACACATCAGGTTAAACAAAAAGTGTTTCAAATATTTACCGTTGAAAATAATTGCTTGTTGTCTAAATTGATTAAAAGCTTCAACGGCACTATAACCAATTTTTGTTCTTTTGGTAATAAGTGAAATCTGATACGGCAAAAGATTTATAAACCCATAATTATTAACGATTGTTAATTAGGGGCTTGAGTTTGGTAATTTTTTTTCATATTTCCTCCCTCCTCTCCTTAATCCCAACCTCAGTCCCATTCTTCCTTATCCTTTACTTCAATATGCAATATTGTGAAAATATAAACATGCTACTAATCAATTTGATTTGATAAATTTAACAATCGTTAATTTAATATAATGTTAAGAATATTACTTAATGCATGGCAAGCACTCCATGCGAACAGATCAGATGGGATGGACTTCCTGCACTCAGAAGGGAACTAGCTAAAAATTTGGTTGAAAAATTTGGGATATCTCAGAAGGAGGCAGCTGAAAAACTTGGTCTTACACCTGCTGCGGTTTGCCAATATCTTTCAAAAAAGAGGGGGAGATTGACAATTGTTGATGAAAAAATTCTTCATGAGGTAACAATTTCTGCTGTGAAGATAATTGAAAAAGGTGAACCAGTTGTTGCTGGTGAGCTTTGTAGACTATGTATGATAATCAGAGAAAATGGTATACTGAGTTTTAATGTAATCAAGTAAATTGTATATTATCTAATTTTTTAAAAAACGCTGAGGGGGAGATTTGAACTCCTGCTCCATGGGGGAATCGGCTCTCAAGGCGATGTTGAAATTCTTCAACAATAGGAGAAAATCCCGATTAAAAAAGATCAACTTAATACCTATTTAAAGCTTCGTGAGATAAGTGGTATATCAAAGAATTGGTATGCAGATATCAGAAAATGTCCCCATAGATTTTTAGATTCTGTTGAATGGAATATTGACAAAGAGACAACGTTAGATTATTTAAATAAAATTAGAAAAAGGTATTCAGTTACAGCAAATAGTAAGGAAGTTTATCAGATTCGTAAGTTTCTTATTTATATTGGTTTAAACTGTGCAAGAGAAATTCAACCTAACCGAGATACAACTTACAAAGTATGGAATTTTACATGGAAAAATTGAACATAGACGATATGCTGTTGACAACACTGATAACGTTGAATTAATGCATTATCAACAACATCTAGTGGCAACTTGGTAGACAATAAAGTCTTACAAGCAAATCAACTCAATTATTGGTGTTAGGAGTGGTTCTAAAGATGGCAAAATATCCATAACCCCCAGCAGAATATCTAAAATAGATAGTAGGAATTCAGATCTTACTATGTGGACCTTTTGAGGTGGCGACCAATCACCTTCACCAATTCTATTTTTAATTTGCACCCTTATACCATAGGTACCCGGTGATTTCCATTGATGGGATCCTCTACAAGTCTCACCCAAATTAAAGGGACCAAGCCATTCTGTTTTTGTTCCATCCCCCCAATCCCATCTATATTGGACGGGCGGTTTTAAATTACTAGTAGTAATAATAGAAGCTTCACCAACTGTACCAATTAAACCAGATATGTCTGTCTCTATTTCGGGTGACCCAATAACTTCTATTGTAAAATAATCAGACCATGTACTAACAAGATTATGGTCATTCTTCGCACTTACCCGAATATTATATATTCCTTCATCCCAGTATATATGTTGTTTAGTGCACTCTTCCCCTTCTTCATAACCAACTAACCAATCTGAAAATGTTCCATCCCCCCAATCCCATCTAAATTCAACATTAGGATCAAACGGAATTCCAGATTTTTCTGTTAATGTTTTATAAGGACTGGATATGCCTTTATATTTGACAGAATATAAACTGTAGGGAGTATGTGGTTTATCTGGGGGCATTTTAACCCTTATTAACAATCCCTTTCTGAATTCTGTATCATCATAGGGTGGTTCATCGACATCACCAGGAAACTCATCATAATACCAATGCCATCCATTATTTAGGCCACCCCAGCCATAATTTAAATGAACCTCAAACCTTCCACCGGCAGACCAATTATATTGCCAACCATCAATAACTACAGCATGAGCCTCTTTTTTTCCAAAAGTTAAAGGTTGAGATTTCATGTAAAACATTATTGGTCTGCAATCGTTGATTTCATCTTTTATTTCTTCTTCAGTTAAATCATTATCCCAAACTGTAATATCCATTACCTGAGAAAAATGATCCTTAAGTTCGTCAATTAGGTCATCTAAATTGCTGTCATCTTCGATTGTAAAATAACTACCTGTACCAAAATCTTTCTGAATAATCGTTGCGGTGTCATACAAGAGACGTTGGACGTTATCTTTTTCCTCTTGTGAAGATGTTCCTTTGAGTACATTTACCATTTTTGACCAGTCGAAATAAAAATCATCAAGATCGTTTTCTATATGCTGCGGTTCAATCCAATCTAGACTGCAAGTGTAATCTGGATTCAACCCAAAAAAATCAGAATTGGTTTCTGATTGATAATAATTCATAATTTGACCAATAGCAACAGACCAACAACCCAACCTTTCCCTAAATGGAGTTCGGCCGCTATAATTTTCTGGACAGAGACCATTGTAGGGTCCCCATTGTCCCCATATCGTATCTATAAGGTAGTCACCAGGAGTATACACATAGGCAGCACCAGTTTCTTGAATAACAGAATTATCAACACGTAAATCAGAGATTTTACTTGATTCTGCGAACGAAAAAGTGGTGGTTACAATCAGTAACATTATAATAAAAATCCCTACAATCTTTGTTTTCATAATATCGTTTCCCCTAAACAATAATATAAATTAAAGGAATTTTTTAGATATAAATTTTACTATTAAGATTATAATTAATTTATTTATTACATTTGTAATAATTATAATTGAAACATATGTTTTGTATAAAATACAGAAATTATAAACGATAATTCAGTATTAATTGTGGGACTGGCAAAAACATATTTCTTTATCTTTTAATTACAGGGGGAAAAATGCAAAGTATAAAAAATAACCAAAAAAAGAAGATGAATAACCTTCTATAAATTTGGGAAAATAATAATTTAACGCTGAGGGGGAGATTCGAACTCCCGCTCCCCGTGAGGGGAACCGGCTCTCAAGGCCGGCGCGTTGGGCCGAACTTTGCTACCTCAGCATAGTTTTATCTCTAATGCGTTAATGTAATCAAAACTATATTAAAAAGTGTTTTTAGATTTATGACCTTAAAACAATTTCAATGTTTACGCCATCAGGTACTTGGATACGCATGAGTTGACGAAGTGCTCTATCACTTGCATCCAAATCGATAAGTCTTTTATGGATTCTCATTTCCCAGTGATCCCATGTTTCTGTACCTTCTCCATCCGGAGATTTTCGACAAGGTACCTTTAAATGCTTGGTTGGTAAAGGAACCGGGCCGCTAAGTGCAACACCTGTACGTTCTGCAATCATCTTTATCTGATTACAGACTTCCTCAAGCTTTTTTGCATCCGTGCTTACCAAAGATATCCGCGCTTTCTGTGGCATTCCGAGTTGCTCCAATTATTGGTTAATAAAATAAAAGATGAGAAGCCTTATTTGGCTTCCTCTACTTCAAGACAAACACCTGCAGCAACAGTTTGCCCCATGTCTCTGATAGCAAATCTTCCTAGCTGAGGTATTTTCTTTGATGGTTCTATGACCATTGGTCTTGTGGGAATTACTTTTACAACTGCAGCATCGCCTGTTTTGATAAAGTCTGGATTTTCTTCTTTTACCTGTCCAGTTCTGGGATCTAGTTTCTTTAAAATTTCATCGAATCTGCAAGCTACTTGTGCAGTATAACAGTGGAATACTGGAGTATATCCTTTTGTGATTACAGATGGGTGGTTAAGTACCATAATCTGGGCCGTAAATGATTTTGCTACAGTTGGGGGATCACTTGTTGGTCCTGCAACATCTCCACGTCTTATCTCATTTTTTGCAATGCCTCTTATATTTACTCCAACATTGTCACCTGGTAATGCTTGACTTAGCTGTTCATGATGCATTTCAATTGTTTTACATTCTCCAATGGCACCGCCTGGTTTCATACTAGGTTTGAAATGAAGCTGCATTCCTGGCTTCATGATACCAGTTTCGACTTTACCTACAGGAACTGTTCCAACTCCCTTGATTGTATACACGTCCTGAATCGGCCATCTTAGTGGTAGATTTGTAGGTTTTTCAGGTTCTTTGAATTTGTCAATTGCTTGTAAAACAGTGTCGCCAGTCCACCAATCGATTTTTCCTTTGTTTTTTGCACTGTTGTCACCAACAAATGCAGAAACAGGAACAATTTGCATTTGTTCATCTCTGTATCCAACACTTTTTGCTAGTTTTACGATATCTGATTTTACTTCTTCGTATCTTGCTTTATCATATGGCGGTTTTGTGTCATCCATTTTGTTAATAGCTATGATCATCTGTTTCACACCAAGGGTTCTTGCTAGAAACATATGTTCTTTTGTTTGTGCCATGATTCCATCTGGTGCTGCTACAACAAGAATTGCAGCATCTGCCTGTGATGTTCCTGTAATCATGTTTTTAACAAAGTCTCTGTGACCTGGAGCATCGATAATAGTGACATAGAATTTATCTGTGTCAAATCTTTTATGAGCAACATCAATAGTAACTCCTCGCTCTCTTTCCTCTTTGAGATTGTCAAAAATCCATGCGAGAGCGAAACTTTCTTTTCCCTTCGCTTTGGCTTCTTCCTTAAATTTCTCGACCATGTGGGCAGGGAATTGACCAGTTTCAAGAAGAATTCTTCCTACAAGTGTTGATTTCCCGTGATCGACATGACCAATAATTACGAGGTTCAAGTGTGGTTTATCTGCCATAATATCTTACCTCCTTTCAAGTTAGATTTATGTTTAGTATATAGCTTTTTTCATATGTCCCAAATAACAGGGATTTGATAGCGTATAAACTTACCATTTATAAATGTAATCATAAGAATAACTAGGTTATTTTTTAATTTAATAATATAGCGGCGTTTATTCATTTTTTTATTTTCACTATTTTTTCCCTTTTGAGATAATTTGATAATGTGCACCTGACAATTTTATGATTTTAGTTATTTCTCATATTATCTATCGATTCCATATGAAATGTTTATATATTCTAAATTTTATATATCTTTAAAGGGGCAAATTAAATGAAAAAAATGATGTTTTTTTTAAAAACGGCTTTTGTTATCTTGCTAATAATTGGTTCTTTTAGTAACACAGTGTTAATTGCAGAACAAGATACAAATGATACTGAAATTGGTTATGGATATTTTGTCGATATTGCATCTGCTATTAAGGTTGCAAATTATAAAATTGATAAATGTTCTAATTCAGACATTTTTTCTATAGAAAAAACAACCGAGATATTTTCAGATAATGAAATTTTGTTTTACATAATCGATTTAAATCCTCAAGGTTATGTAGCGGTCTCGGCAAATTCCAATCTTCCACCCGTTATTGCATATTCTTTTACAGATGATTTTTCTGGAGATTTGGAAATTGAAAATCTTTTTTTAAATATATTAAAAACAGATATAAAATATAGACTCGATTCAATAAAATATCTGTCTGAGGGAAAAATTTATGAAAGAAATCAACTTTGGGCAGAGTATCTTGACTGGCAAACGGTTACTTTCTCAAAATTAGATTTCCAGCAATGGCCGCCAAGTGGTACCACCAGTACAGGTGGTTGGTTGGAAACAAAATGGAGCCAGGGATCACCTTACAACGATTTTTGCCCAATGGATTTAAAAAGTGACAAAAGAAGCGTTGCTGGTTGTCCTGCAGTTGCAATGGCACAGATTCTTAACTATCATAAAACAACAAATAACATAGTTTTTGATGATAGTGATGATTATTATCACACTTACAACAGCATGTTTATAATTGATGATGATTATCTAAAATATGATTTTCCGTCGTTTCCAAAATTGAACACATACCTAGACAATCTAAGCTATCATTATCAAAATAAAATTCCGATTACTTCAGAAGATAAAGCTGCCCTGAATTTCGCATGTGGGGTTGCCGCAAAACAAGTATATAGCGGATCGGTCTCAGGTACTTTTGGGGTAAATCAAGCCTATGATGCATATTTGAGATTCGGTTTAGATTCCATCCAGCTACTCGACAACGATGACCCAGATGCGTATGACGTACTTGCGGATAACATGAAAAATGCCCTCCCTGCTCATTTGGCGGTTGTAGCACCAGACTGGCAGTCAGGGCATAATCTAGTAGTAGATGGCTACAATACCGATGGATATTTCCATCTTAACTTTGGCTGGGGTGGACAAAAAAATGGTTGGTATTTATTGCCCGAACAGGTTCCTTATGGTCTTACAGTTCTTGAAGGAGTAATTGTTGATATCTTTAAAAACAGAGTTGGTTCCAATCTTGAATGTCATGGTTCTCTAAATTTTATTAATGTTACAGCAGGAGATACGGTTCAAGACTCTTTCGTGATTGAAAATATGGGTGAACCTGGTTCGTTACTTAGCTGGGAGATCGCGTCTTATCCAGAATGGGGGAATTGGTCGTTTTCTCAATTAAATGGGACGGGACTAACACCAGAACAACAACCAATAACAGTTGAAGTTACAATTACAGCTCCCATTTTAAAAAGCAAGGAGTTTACTGGCGGTGTCAAAGTAGTAAACAAAAAAGCAGAGGGGGATTGTTGCTATATTCCTGTTACTTTGAAAACACCAAAAACTGTGGTAATTCAAAGCCCTATTTTACAATTTTTTGAGTTTTTATATGATTTATTTGAAATAATAAATTTGTATTTGTTTAACAATTAATTGTAAAATGGGCCCGAAGATACTTAGAAACGCCAACAGGAGAAAAAAAGTCCGATAAATACCCAAAAATTGGCGGTATCGATTCCCAACCTCACTTTAAAATCCATCTCTTTTCTTTCTATATTTTTAGTTTTATAAAAAATCTCTACGTCCGAAAACCATCCCATCCTCTTTTACAGGGGGTGGGATGGTGAACAAGTATAAACCTGATTGGAAAATTTCATTATTGGGTAAATTCTCCATATCCCTACTGTTCATTGGTTTTATAATTGGTTGTTACAATCCTTTGAACCTATATGGAATTTCAATATTGATTTTTGGTTTTTGTTTTGGAATATTACTTAATTCCAAGAGTAAATTTTTAATTGATAGGAGGCAAGGGCAGAACCACAATTATAAAAATGATAAGGGCAAGCAAACTGAAATCTACAATAACATAAGCGGAGGTAGGGTATGATTCATCTATCTTATGTTCGTCAAAAAATACAATTATGTCCCAGATTGTTCCCCAAAATCCCCCAACCATCGCACCAGAAAGAAATAACGCATATGAGCCGAACAAAATACCAAATAATACGGCAGAGTATGTTAACAGTAGCCCTATCAAAATCCATCCAAAACAAATCCAGATTATATTTTTATTTTTATGTTCCATTTTTGATGCACCCATTTATTGTAAACAGTAATTATTCTAAAAAACTATGGGCGTCCTTATCTTCGATTGGTAACGTAAGTTATCCAAACTTCGATGCACCTGATAGGGATGCCCACTTAAATTCGAGAAAGAGAGATAAGAGATGGAGAGATATCCACGGAAGCAATCCGCGGGGGAAATTTTTTATCTTTCCAACAGGAGAAAAGAGAGAGCAATCTACAAGATTTAAAGCGCTGTTTTCACAGCGCCGGATTAAGCCTATTTTCAAATTTGTATCATTTTTCTCTAAGAATATTTTCTCATTTTTCTCTAGGTCTGCACTATATTTTCTCCCGTATCGGACCCACGGGGGTACGCTGTCGAGGTTCGAATCCACGGGGATACGAACCCCGTTTCCTTGGAGATTTGGAGCATGAGAATGGAATTAATAATAACGGATGCTGGGAGGTTACAAAATCCCCTAGGCACACCTCCCAACATTCAATGGGAGGTAATTCAATTGGATAATAATGAATTTAATGAAAAACGAGTTATTTTAAAGGAAAATAATAAATTAGATGATGACAATATAATTTCTGAGGAAAATATGTCAAAAACAAGAAAGAGAATTTACAATCCAATTACTAAAAAATACTACCAACTTCGTCAAAAAACTACATCAAGAGGCAAAAGAGGAGAAATAAAGGGATTGTGGAAACCACCCGCAAAAGATGCTGGGAAAAAATCAATATTGGACTTATTTAAGTGAATATTATGAAATATTTCTTAGATTCGAATGTAATTGCAGATTGGGTTCTTATCTCAGATAAGATTGAAAAAAATGAAAATTTCGAATTTAATGATAAAATACTTGAAAAACGTTTTAAAGTAATGAGCTACTCTTATACTTTAATTGAAATTTTATTTAATCAAGAAACTAATGATAAAGTATTAGTTTCCAATTTTGCATTAGCAGAAACTTATGATGTAATTTATAATGAACTACTATGCGAGAAACTTTTTGAAAAAGCTATTCCATATACTCTTTGGCAAAAACGTCATACAATAGAGAGACCTAGTGAATCAAAAATAAATATATTCAGAACGCAAATTTTCAAACATATCGGAAAATTGAAGAAAAAAAGTATTATTGTAAAGGATGAAATTGACGATAAAATATTTCCCTTTTTCTATCATCAATCAGATATTGGTAAATATGATTCATTGTTGTTATCAACCGCAATAATAAATCATTCAGATTATTTTTTATCAAGAGACACTAAAATCATAGATTTTCGAAAGAAAAGAAAATTTACTAATAACAAAGAAAAATTTAAAATTGAAATTAATAAACCTCAAGAAATAATCAGGGCTTTTAACACAGAATAATTTATATCATGTGCCTAGGGGTAGGAACACATGAGAAATGCTTAATAGCGTTGGAAACGATTCGGATTTTGCTCAGTTCGAGCACATAGATAAATCGGATGTAGAGATGAATAGATACAACCTAGAGCACATTTCTAGGTTGGGAACTCCGATAACGCTAGACCCGCAGACAAGCACGTTTGACGACGTCGCAATCCACGCTTTGATTAGGCAGAGATTGTCAAAGGGCACGGTTACAAGGAATCTCAGATATGCACGGTTTATGGAAAGACACCCGCAACCTGTGGACTTCAGCAAT
>CAZTMK010000027.1:0-20328 GCA_964615235.1 uncultured Thermoplasmatales archaeon | reverse complement strand
AGCCGCTGGAGGGAATTGAACCCTCGACCTATTCCTTACCAAGGAATCGCTATACCTCTAAGCCACAGCGGCATGATTTGGCACTGTATATAGACAGGTTTATTTTACTTTTTGCAAAAAAGGCATATAATGATGCAATAAATCCCGCATTTTTAAGCCAAAATTTTAGCCTAAAATTTAATATTTATATATCTGTTAATATGGTAAGTATTGTAAACAAAGATTTATATATTAATAGACTTGATATTAGTTAGCGAGGTTGTAGCTTCATGAAGTACATGAAGACTTTACGAGTAACTGTAATCATTTGTGTATTGCTTATTGGTTCCTTTCTGCCGATGTTTAACCTAGTTAAAATAGGGGATGCAACTCCGGGAGAGGTTGAAAAGACCTTTTATTTTATGAATAAATTTGATGTTACAAATGGTACCGATCCATATTTTGGAACAGTACTGGTTTCAGAAAAAGCACCAACAAGTAATAAAGATTTATTATATCCGCCTGATCTTCAAAGTGCAGCTAGTCTATCTGAAGAAGAGCTTGTGGAATGGATGGCTTCATGGGCTTTATATCTATTTGGAAGCGAGGCGATGGATGGATTAGTTGATTTGGAAGACTTGGGTGATTTAGGAGGATTACTGGATGCGTATATGATTCTTTTGCCTCATCCTTTTCGATTAGTTGAATCTTATGTAAATGAGGGCGATGAATCAATTCGGATAGAGGGGAATATAAATTTCAGGTTATACTTTTCCTCTCCAATTAATGCTAGAATCAGCAATTTAGATACCTTAAAAGTCGCTGTCTATACTTTTGATGAGACATCATTATTTCCAATTCCAAAAGTAATAGAAGAAATTAACCAAACAATAAAACCAGATGGTTTGTTAAAAGATATTAGTGTTTTAAATATTGAACTTGATAAAGTTAATTTAACAGTTGATCCTGGTTCAACAATATATTTTGTGGTAGAACTTATTCCAAGCGATAAAACTATTACAAATATTATTAGTAAACCAAGACCAGTAGTTGAAAATGTAACAGCGTGGATTTTAGATTTTGCAATCGGCTTAATGGAAAATAGTAGATTTCCAGCTCTTCAAAATATAAGTAGTTTTTACAAAGAGTTTCAAAATATTTCAGAAGAATATGGTGTAAATCTTACTAAAGACGACGTCGCACAAATTGTCAATTCCATGATTTCTTCTTCCTTTGTTTATGGTTCGAATAGACACCCTTCATCGATAACTATTCCCATTAAAACAAGCGCATCTGATGAAGAAAATTACAAAAATTACTATCTAAAAACAGGAAACTCAATGAGTGAAACCAAACCGGTCACAGAAGATCATCAGAGTGTTAACTTGGCAGAAGAATCTACATGGTCTTCACCGGAATTTGCGAGAAGTAAAATTCTTAAGCAAGCGACAGCCGAGTTGTACATTGATTATCAGGATTTCTATTTATTAAATCCATTTAAAAAACAAATTAAAGTAATTGCTACTTTACTAGATGGTTCAATAACAATAGACTCTTTTGAAACAATACTGGATAGAACTACACTTACAGACTATTTAAAAGGTATGGAACCTATACAAATGTTATTTCCTTTTTCAAATTTGAGCAACTATGAACTTCGTCATGGTCATAATTTGAGCCTCAATGTTAAAGTTGAAAATGGAACTCAATTTGGTTTAATACAGGGTCAATCAACATCTCATAGGTACGTTAAGTTATTTTACGACTCTATGAATTATCCCTCCTCCCTTAAATTAGTTTTTTCAGATACAGATCATATAAAAATGGAAGTTGATGCAAATCCACCAAATGAAAAACTTGTTCCTGGTGGAGTTGTACACTATTATCTAAATATATCGTCCTATGAGGAAACTGATACAATAAATGTGGAAATGCCACTTTCTTATGATACTTCCAAATGGGATGTAGAAATAAATCCAACACAAGTAACAGTAAATAAGGGCGCTACCAAAACAGTTAATGCTAATGTCTCTGCTAAAGACACAGCTGGGGACGAAGATATAATAGATTTGAAGTTTTCAGCTGGAGGAAAGACTGGTATAGCAACACACGAAACATTTGTTCAAGTTTCTGAAGAAGCTGTTGAGTATGAAATAGGCTTGATATCGCCACCAAAGTACAAGACAATTAAGCACGGGGAAAATGGAACATATCTGTTCAAAGTTACGAACAAGAATACTGGGATATGGCCAGACGACTATGAAATAGAAGTTACCTCGGAACATGATTGGAATCTTACCTACAGTAAAAATATTTACGAATTAATGCCAGATGAGAGCGAAGAAATTGAGGTAAAGGTTTTTGTCCCTAGATATACAAATATAAGTTCGGATGAATTAATTTTCAAAGTTACTTCAAATGGCGGTAAGATTTCAGCAACTGCAAGCGTTATAACAAACGTAACTGGTCCAGATATTATTGAATCATTGTATCACTACTTTGAACTACTTGCAAAAGACTTAGGTTTTGACGAATTATTTGGAGAATATGCTCCCCATGCCCTTGCTGCCATATTTGTCGCTATTGCCTTTTTTATAATCATAATAATAGTATTTTTGTTAACTATCAAAGATGTAAATATCATTTGTTTAGATAGAATCAAAGAAATCGCTCCTGCACAATCAGCTCGCTTTGACATAATGTTAAAAAATCCTACTAAAAAACCAAAAACATATATAATTAATGCAAATCCTCATTCAATTCCAGCAAATTGGGATATTTCAGTTGATCCTAACAGAGTAATTATTAATCCTGGACAGACTGTCCCTCTATCACTTTTAATTCATCCTACTCACAGAGTTAGTGAAAATGAGTGGATTGAAGTAGATATAACCGTACAAATCGAAGGTAAAAAGAAGAAGGAAAAGATTACAACCATGACGATGTTAAAAGATGCAATATCGCCTCTTGTAATCGATGATGTTTACCACTATCCAAGAAATTTTGGAGAGGGGGAAAAAGTTACTACATCATTAAAATTAAAAAACAATGGAAATGTCGAATCTAAAAAGGTAACTGTATCAATTTTTGTAAATAATGAGCAAAAAAATAAAGTAGATGATATTATTATCCCTGCTAGCGGCTACGCAGACATTCGTATGCCTTGGATAGCCGTAAAAGGTAAAAATGAAATTGATATTGTAGTGGAATAATAAAATTGGTTACCTTAAAAAAATAATCGTTGTGTTTCCTATGGCTGATGAAACTAGTAAAAATAAGAATATTGAGCAACTAAAAAATGCAGAGAAAAAATATCAATCCTACATCGAAAAACGAAATGAGCTTAACGATTTAGCAAAGGTACTTCGTGAAGAACGTGATATGTTGAATGCTAAACACAAGGAAATCAGAGAGACTATGGATAATACTCGAAAGGAGCGAGACGAACTTGTCAAAAAAATGAAGGGACACAAGGAGATAAGAAATAAACTACAACAACAAGCAAAACAGTTTATCGAGGCAAGACGGCAGAAAAAAGGTGAAGTTTTTAAAAATCTTCCTTTGAGAGTTGAGGAACTGAAGGCAGACGTGCAAATGCTCGAGTACCGTCAGGAAACTGTAGTGATGTCACCCTCTGATGAAAATGAACTTATTGACAAGATTAGGGAAAAGAAAATTGATTATGAAAGAACCAAAAAACAAATGGATGAACAAAAATTACTGGAAATTGATATCTCTGATAAGGATAATACAATAACTGAATTATTTAAAAAAGCCGATGAACAACACGAATTGGTTCAGAAATTTTATAAAGATAGTCAGAAAAAACATAAGGATTACATTGAATTAGTGCGTGAACTTTCTGTTCAGATTAATGAATCAAATAAAAAACATGAGCAGTTTATTGAAACAAAAAATGAAGCACAAAGAAATCATGAAAAGGCAGTCGAATTACGCTCAAGAATTATTGCGATTCGTGGCGAGAAGAGAAAACAAAGAGAAGATGCAAGACGTGCAATTATTGAACAAAACAAGATGGCAAGAAGTGCTGTTCTTGATGAGAAAAAATTAGGTGAGATCGCAGACAAATCTGTTTTAGCACTTAAAAAGGGTAAAAAAATCACCTTATAATTTTTTTAAATAATCGTTTTTAAACGAATAAAAAATCGGCAATTATAAATAGTACATCTTATTTGTCGCAGTTTGGTATGAGTTTATGGAAGATATTGGGATTGTTAGTTATGGATCTTATATACCCAGATTTAGGATAAAAACAGATGATATAGCCTCTGTATGGGGAAAGGATGGGGCAACTATTGCAAAGGGTCTGGGAATTCAGGAAAAATCTGTTCCATCAATCGACCAAGATACTGCAACTATTAGTGTAGAGGCTGCTAGGGCAGCAATAAGAAGGTGTAATATAAATCCACAGGACATTGGTGCTATTTATATAGGAAGCGAATCTCACCCATATGCGGTTAAACCGACAGGGACCATTGTTGGAGAAGCTATTGGTGCTACGCCTAATTTGATGGTAGCAGATTATGAATTTGCTTGTAAAGCAGGAACTGCAGGCATGCAGTCATGTACTGCCATGGTAAAAGCAGATCTAATAAGATTTGGATTGGCAATTGGGGCGGATACTTCACAGGCTGCACCGGGTGATGCGTTGGAATTCTCGGCATCAGCAGGAGGGGCAGCATTCATCATTGGTAAAGAGCAAGTCATTGCAAATATTAATCACACTTGTTCCTTTACAACCGATACTCCAGATTTTTGGAGAAGAGCTGAAAGAAAATACCCCTCGCATGGTGGTAGATTTACAGGGGCGCCAGCTTATTTTAAACATATAACAAATTGTGCTCAACAAATAATGGAAAGAGCAGGAACAAAGCCTGAGGATTATGCTTTTGCAGTATTTCATCAGCCTAATGGAAAATTTCCCGTAAAAGTGGCAAAAATGCTGGGATTTTCATACGATCAAATAAAACAGGGACTTATTGTACCCTTTATAGGTAATACTTATTCAGGTGCTGCTCTTGTTGGACTAGCATCTGTTTTAGATGTTGCTAAACCAGGAGATCGTATATTTTTAACATCTTATGGTTCGGGGGCTGGTAGTGATGGATTTGATATTACAGTTACTGATGAAATTCTGAATCTCAAAAGAGACAAAGCACCCTCTGTAATGTATATGGTAAATGACAAGGAATACATTGACTATGGAAAATATGCAAAAATTACAGATTTATTATATTGGGAGTGAGTAGAAATGAGGGATGTAGCAGTGATTGGGATTGGACTTACAAAATTTGGCGAATTGTGGGATAAATCCTTTCGTCAGTTAATATCAGAGGCGGGGGCAAAGGCAATTTTAGATTCTGGGATTGAAGGTAAAGAAATCGACGCAATGTATGTGGGTTCAATGAGTTCAGGTAGATTTGTTGGTCAAGAACATGTTGGTGCTTTGGTTGCCGATACTTCTGGATTTTCATATATGCATATTCCGGCCACCAGAGTTGAGGGTGCGTGTGCCTCAGGGGGTCTTGCATTTAGAGAGGGATATTTTTCAATTGCTTCTGGAATGAATGACATTGTAGTTATCGGCGGAATTGAAAAAATGAATGATGTAGGCGGCTCATCTGCAACTGAGACCCTTGCGACTGCAGCCGATCAAGAATGGGAAGCTTTTTTTGGGGCTACTTTCCCTGCGCTTTATGCAATGATTGCCACGCGCCATATGCATGAATATGGTACAACAAAAGAGCAACTCGCTCAAGTTGCAGTAAAAAATCACAAAAACGGCGCACTGAATCCTTATGCACAGTACCAAAAGGAAATAACTATCGAACAGGCAATTAATTCAACACCAGTTGCTTATCCATTGGGTATAATGGATTGCTCTCCTGTAACCGATGGAGCGGCATCAGTTGTTTTGTGTACTGCCGAAAAGGCTCGCAACTATTGTCAAAAACCGATTAAAATAATCGGCTCTGGACAGGGCTCCGACACACTGGCACTACATTCTCGTCGCGATGTTTGTACTCTGGATGCAACTGTTCATGCTGCAAACATGGCGTACAAACAGGCAAATATCACACCTAAAGATATCGATGTAGCAGAAGTTCACGATTGTTTTACAATCGCGGAAATTTGTGCAATTGAAGACCTTGGATTTGTAAAAAAGGGCGAAGGTGGAAAGGCAGTGGAGGATAAAATAACAACAATGGATGGAACAATCCCGGTAAACACCAGTGGCGGTCTTAAATCAAAAGGTCACCCGGTTGGCGCTACTGGAGTTGCACAAATCGTTGAAATTGTTAACCAGTTGAGAGGGGAAGCGGATAGAAGGCAAGTCAAAAACGCTAGAATTGGACTAACACATAATGTTGGCGGTTCTGGTGCAACCTGCGTTGTTCATATATTGGAGGCGACTTAAAATGAATTCTAACGTAGCCAGATATTGGAGACAGATACCCCAGCGTTATAATTTAATTGGGAATCAGTGCGGATCATGCAACAAGGTATTTTTTCCTCCTCGTGAATCTTGTCCTTATTGCAGGAGAAAAAGTATTGAAAATATGCGTTCTTATAAGCTATCTGGAAAAGGAGAAGTAATCACCTACACAATAATTCATGTTGGACCTGAGAATTTTGAGGAGCAAGTTCCATATCCCGTGGCAATTATTAAGATGGACGAAGGACCTCAAGTTACAGGACAAATTGTCGACTGCGATTTAAAAGAAGTAAAAATTGGAATGAGGGTCGAAACTACTTTTAGAAGAATACAGGAAGATGGTTACACTGGCGCTATTTATTACGGGTATAAATTTAAGAAATCCACTAATGAATAATTAAAACTTATTAACATAGGTAATACAATTAATACTTGTTTGATTTTATCTAATGTTTATTTCGAAAACTATATAACATGTTGCCGATATATCTATCGACAGCGTTCGTAAAATAATTATTAGTTATAATTATAAGAAGAATGGTGATGATTGTGAATATCAAGGGTGCTTTATCAGAAAAAATTGCAGGAGAAATTACATTAAGTCCAAAACCTGGTCAAACGATTAGAAAATGGCGAAATATTTTCAGGATTAATCAAACAGAACTTGCAGAACACCTTAAGCTTTCTCCAAGTGTGATAAGCGATTATGAATCCGGCAGGAGAAAATCTCCAGGCATTCAGACAATAAAAAAGGTTATCGGGGCAATGCTAGAAATCGACAATAAGCGTGGAGGTAAAACGGTTCGTCAATATAATTCCATGTTAAAAACCCAGGATGGAATTATTGAAATCAGGGAATATCCCTATTCTATTAGTGCTGAGGATTTTATTAAGGCTATTTCAGGAAATGTCGTCACTACAAAGGGCGTTGGCCTAAAGAAAAATGTTAAAGGATTTACCCTTGTTGATAGCATAAAAACAATCGAGACTATAAACTCAGTAGATTATGCAAGTCTTTATGGGTGGAGCACTGAACGAGCCTTGGTTTTCACAGGCATTACATACGGCAGAAGTCCAATGATTGCAGTAAGAGTCCATCCAGTGAAACCCACGGTTGTCGTTTATCACAAGCCTGGTGCGGTTGATACCTTGGCAATAAAACTTGCAGAAAGGGAAAACATACCTTTGGTTGTTACAAATTTAGGATTGGATGACTTAAAAAGAAAATTGATATCTATTGGAGAAAAGTAACCGATGGATTTGATGGGTCTTTGTAGCATTTGTGGGAAACCAGGTGCAATGCATACATGTGTTTTGTGCGGACGACTTGTTTGTAGTAATTGTTTTGATGGCCGTAACATGGTTTGCATGCAATGTAAGGTTGGAAAACAGCAATAATTTCTGTTTTTCTAAAAAAAATTAGACTTATTTTTAATAATAGATAAATAGATTATGTGAGAGATATAAATACTATTTATTACCAGAAAACAATTGAAATGTTTGATATAACCATAGGTTACCAAGGTACAAATTAACAACTATTAAATTAGAAAGTATTATTACCTTAGTTAACTATATAAAAAATATAGAATAAAATTATATATCAGATTAAAGAAAAACATTGAATAAAACTTTAGAACAACTCTACAAAAAATTTAGTCGATATTATGTTGAAATCACTCGGACAGTTAATTGAGAAAAGACCATGGCTTGTAATTACAATTGTACTCTTGGTTACCATTGGGTTTGGTAGTTTGTTACCTGCTCTTGAAATGCAGACGTCGATGGAAAATTTTCTACCGGATGACGAAGTTGTAACGGCAAATAATAGAATTAACGAATACTTCGGAGCTGGAGATAAAATTCTAATGGTTCTGATTCAATATCAAAAATCTTCTAGTGTTACTTCACCAGAAGCACTGAAGGAAATGAGTTATGTTTCTGATGAACTATTAAAAATGGAAGATATCAATGGAATTGTAAGCATAGCTGGTTTTACTGATAGCATTTGTTCAATGGAATTTGGCAAATCCTTGAAAAATTGTACTAAAGAGCAAATAAAAATAGCCTTCCAAGATTTGATGGCAGAAACCCCAGATTCTGAAATTTCCTTATTGGAGTATAACGATCCAAATGAACCAATCGATTATAATGTGTTCCCGAGAATTTCCAAGGGTAAAGCCGAAGATTGTATTGATATTAAGAATTATTACGTGCAAGAAAATGGGGATAACATCTCTTTTTTAATCGAGGTATACGATCTTTCAAATTTTGAAAAAAATTTCAAACCACCTAGTTTAAAAATGAATGTAATGGAATGGTACATTGATTTCAAAAATACTGTTATTCCAAACGAAGAACTCGATATGGATTATAAAATCGCCGCGCACATTGAACCAAAACATGAACTTTGGGAAATCGGGAGGGGTTTTATTACTAATTTGAGATTTTTGTTATCACATTTACAAAGCAGAGAGCTATTTAACAGTTATTCATCAGATGCATATTTGTGGATTTCACCACCAGGACAATCAATTTCATTTCCAATAAAACTTGAAACTGGTGTTGTGTTATATGATGAAGAAAACAATTTCATTAATATAACCGTTGAAAAAAAGGAACTCGGAAATTACGGAATTTCACCTCAGTTTGGTAGTTTCGGCCTTCCAGCAAGAATTGAGAATTCGACTGCAGGATTTAGATACTATCAGATTCCTCTTTTAAATTTACCTTGGTTCAGAGTTGACATAAATGAAGAATTCTTAAAAGATACATTTGGTAAAATTCAAAATAGGCCGCTTATAAAAACGGTTGCAGAAAAGCTGCTGGGAGCTTTTGGAGATTTTTCATTTGAAGATATCAACGATATGTTTGATATGATGGATCAAGGTGGTTTTGCCCTTGACACAATTTCAGTAAAAGACATAAGTGGTTGGTGGACTGTTACGGACACAGCACCAGATAAGGGAACTGGAACTGGATCCTATTTCATTAAACCAGCTTTTCTTGAAGATATGAAAAAAACAGTCCAAAATTTTGTCGCAAATCAAGAGGGCCACGATCCTTATGCTGCTTTGATGATGGTTCAGATTGATGGCTCCCTTACATCAGAACAATATAATGAATTAAGCAATGAGATTGACGAAGAATTAAAACAATTAGATGCAAAAAACGACTATGTATCTATGAAGGTGACAGGTAACGGGATAATAGAATATGAGATAAATGAAGTTTCCATGGAAGCCAACAATATTGTTATTCCGATGATTTTTATTGTAATCAGTCTAATTCTGTTAATAAGTTTTCGACGCTTATCATACGTAATTATTCCTCTCCTTGGTCTGAGTGTAGCAATAATTTGGCTTTTTGGTACAATGGTTCTTTTGGGTTTAGAATTCATGATAATTGAAGTAGCACTTATTCCGATGTTGATGGGGCTTGGTGTTGATTACTCTGTACATATCTTCCATAATTATCGAGTAGAGAGAGCAAAGGGAAAAGATCCCGCAAAAGCTATTGTTTCATCAATAAATGATATTGGCTTGGCTATGTTACTTGCAACTATTACAACATTTATCGCATTTTTGTCTTTTCTTACGGTAAGTATGACTCCGCTTCGAGACTTCGGTATTTTATGTGGTATTGGAATTACGTATGTTTTTATTATTACAATAACCCTTCAGGCTACAATAAGATATTTACTAGATAGAAGGAAAAAAGCAGTTGAAAAAAGTGTTCCTAAAAAAGACCCTAACGGAAAAATAATGAAAAAAACGGCCACTATTGTTTGTAAACATCCTTTCACAATTTTGGCCATAACTTTGGTTATCACTGGAATAATGGTAATTGGGGCATTGCAAATTCAAACAGGTTTTAACATGGATGACTTTCTGCCAGAAGAAAATCCATCTGTAAAAGTTATGAACGAGATTTTGGATACATTTCCTTTTGCAAGTCAAGAAAAAGAATACATATTATTGGAAGGTAGAATAGATACGGTTGACTCCATAAAAGAAATTGATAATACAATTAATAATATCGATGATGATGCCTATGTTTTAAGAACCCGGGAAGGAAAACCAAAAACTGAATCCATTTTATCTGTTATCCAAAAAGCAGCGTCTTTAAACTCATCTCTTAAACAAAAATTTAATCTTGATTATAGAGGAATTCCAAGAAATGATGCTGATGTTAAAGCACTCTTTGAATATTTATATTCAGATGAAAACACAAAATATGAAACTCAGCAGTTATTGCATAAGACAAGTAATAATTACGATGCAACGGTAATAACAGTATATACTAACGTGGCCGGTACAGAAACTGAAGACATTAATAATGTCATGAAGCAACTTTATGACGATTTGAATGAAGATATAGCTTCTTTTGATGGAGTAAATGCAGTAGTAACTGGAGAAAACTCTATGATGCATGTTATTATGGGGTCTATGACCGAAAGTCAGGTTCTATCAACTGCAATTTGTATTGTTCTTGCCGCAGTTGTTTTAATTATTGCATATAGAAAACCACTGTTGGGACTAATATCGATGATTCCTGTTTGTGTTTCAACCATATGGATTATCGGTACGATGTATTTTATGGGGTATACCTTGAATGTTATGACAATAATGATTACATCTCTTACGATTGGATTGGGAATAACTTATGCGATACATGCAGTTGAGCGATTCAGACTTATTGCTGATAGAACTGGAGATGTTGTGGGTGCCGTATCTGAAACAGTTGGCCATACCGGGGGTGCTTTACTAATTGCAGCATTAACTACCATGTTTGGATTTGGACTTCTAACAGTAACACCAATGCCCGTTGAACAACAATTCGGACTAATTACTGCTTTAACTATACTTTATGCATTTCTTACATCAATATTTATCCTACCGCCTGTTTTGATGTTCTGGGGTAGGTGGAAAAAGAAATCAAAGGGATATGTTATTTCGCCAACTGATCCAAATAAGAAATACTAAAAACTTGATTATTATTGCCTAGAGCTTTTCATCTTTTCAAGGACTTCCTTCATTTGTTGTTCTTCAGCAATGGTCGCCATTTCGTTTAAAATTTCTTCCCATGTGCCTTCCTGCTCTATTGCATAATACCACATGTCTAGTTTTTTTTCTAAATCTGCCTTTTTAAAATCGTTTAAAAATTCAGTTTTCTCATCTTCTTTCATTGGTCATCCCATGATTTAAATTTTGAAATATTGTTATTTTAAAATTAGAATTACATTTTAATTTATTAATTTTGTTTTTCTGGAATTAAAAAATTAAAGAAAAAAGGTTAAAATTTTTATTTTTCCTTTTTCTTCTTATCATCCTTTACTTCATAGTCAGCATCAATGGTTTTGTCATCGCCTTCAGGTGAACCTTGCCAAGATTCTTTCGATTGCTGACCAGAAGCTCCTCCAGCAGCTGCCTGTTGTTGAGCTGCCTGCTGTGCGGCCTGTTGATAAATAGCAGTTGATGCCTTTTGAATTGCCTGAGTTAAAGTATCGTTTTTCTCTTTTATCTTCTCAGTGTCATCACCAGTAAGTGCTTCTCTGAGTTCCTTTAGAGCCTTTTCAATGTTTTCTTTGTCATCCTTTGAGAGTTTATCCTTTAGTTCGTCAAGTGTTTTCTGAGCAGTGTGGGCTAGTGAATCAGCATTGTTTCTTATTTCGACCTTTTCTTTACGTTTTTTATCTTCTTCAGAATGTACTTCTGCTTCCTTTTTCATATTTTCGATTTCATTATCAGATAACTTTGTTGAGCCAGTAATACTGATTGATTGTTCCTTTCCAGTACCTAAGTCCTTTGCATGTACGTTTAAAATTCCATCGACATCTATGTCAAAACTAACTTCAATCTGAGGAAGTCCTCTAGGAGCTGGAAGAATGCCATCAAGATGAAATCTTCCAAGACTTTTGTTATCTGATGCCATCGGTCGTTCACCCTGTAACACATTTATTTCCACACTAGTTTGATTGTCCGCAGCAGTTGAGAAAATCTTACTTTTCTTTGTTGGAATTGTTGTGTTTCTATCAATAAGCGATGTTGCAACCCCTCCAAGAGTCTCGATGCTTAATGTTAATGGTGTTACATCAAGTAAAACAATGTCTTTATCAATATCACCGGATAATACTCCTGCCTGAATAGAGGCACCGATTGCCACACATTCCATTGGATCTACATCTCTTTTAGGAGGCTTTCCAAAAATTTCTTCTACTCTTTTCTTGACCATTGGAATTCTTGTTGTACCACCGACTAAGACAACATGGTCGATATCTGAAGGTTTAAGTTTAGCATCCTTTAACGCCTGTTTGCACGGTTTTTCAGTTCTATCTACAATATCTGAGATAATTTGTTCGAATTTTGCCCTTGTCAACTTCATTTCCAAGTGTTTTGGTTCATTATCGACAACTGTAATGTAAGGAAGGTTTATGTCCGTCTGTAAAGTAGATGAAAGTTCCATTTTTGCTTTTTCAGATGCTTCAATTAATCTTTGTAATGACTTTGGATCTTTTCTTAAATCAACTTGATTCTTCTTTTTAAAATCCTCAGCTAGATAGTCAACAAGTGCCTGATCCATGTCAGAGCCGCCAAGTTGCGTATCACCGTTAGTGGAAAGTACTTCGAATACTCCCTCCCCAACTTCCATCAAGGTTATATCAAAGGTACCTCCTCCAAAATCATAAACAGCGATTTTGTGATCTCCTTCTTTATCAAGACCGTAAGCAAGCGATGCGGCTGTTGGCTCATTAATAATTCTTTTTACTTTCAAACCCGCAATTTTACCGGCATCTTTTGTTGACTGACGCTGGTCGTCGTTAAAATACGCAGGAACAGTAATTACAGCTTCAGTAATTTTGTCACCTAAAAATTCCTCAGCATCTTTTTTGATTTTTTGAAGAATAAATGCACTTATTTGTTCTGGAGAATACTCCTTTCCCCAGATTTTTACCTTTTCTCCAGTTCCCATCTTTCTTTTAATCCTGTGAACGGTTCCCTCAGGGTTTGTTACCGCTTGACGTTTTGCCGCTTCACCAACAAGCATTTCACCTTCCTTTGTAAAAGCTACAACAGATGGGAAGTAGGGTTGCCCCTCTGCACTTTTGATAATTGTTGGTTTTCCTGCCTCTATTACGGCAACTTCAGAATTTGTCGTTCCAAGATCTATTCCTATAATTTTTCCCATATTATTTTCACCCCTCGGTGTTTTCTTTCTTTTTTGAGACAATTACCTGTGAAGGTCTTAGGAGTTTGTCATTTACAAGATATCCTTTTTTGACCTCCTCAATAATTGTATTTTCATCACAATCATTTTTTTCAACAGTAATTATAGCATGGTGTAGATTATGATCAAATTTCTTACCCATGCAATCTATACATTTTATTTTTTCTGAATTGAAAAAATTTTCAATGTTTTGTAGTATTAATTTCAAACCCTCTTTTGGGTTGTTATCCTCAATTGCTTTTTTCAATAATTCATTAATATCAATTATTTCTGAAAGATATTTTCTTCTTACTTCGTCTTCTTTTAAGATTAACTCTTTTTCCATTCTTTTTTGTAAATTTTGTAAATCGGCGTAGCATCTCATAAGTTTGTCATTTTTTTCTTTGAGTTCTTGATTTAATTTATCCCTTTTTTTGCTTGTACTTTTTTCCTTTTTAGGATTTGAAGATTCCTCGACCATGTTCACCTCATGGATTTAATGTTTTTTTGATAAGTTAAAAAAAGAAAAAGTGGAAGAATGGTTTATTTTTAGTAATCCATTCCGCCCATGCCGCCCATACCACCTGGTGGCATTCCGCCTGGTGGCATAGCTGCTCCGCCGCCTTTTGAAGCAATGACGTCATCAATTCTTAGAATCATTGTTGCGGCTTCTGAAGATGCCTCGATTTCTTGAAGACTTACACGAAGTGGTTCAACAACACTACTCTTCAGCATGTCGCTTACTTTTCCGTGAAGCACATCAATTCCCGCATTCTTGTCACCTTTTTTGTGATGATTTCTGACTTCTAGCATCATGTCTATCGGATCAAGTCCAGCATTTTCTGATAGAGTCTTTGGGACAATTTCTATTGCATTTGCGAATGCCTCAATTGCCATTTGTTCACGTCCACCAACTGTTGGGGCATAATCTCTGAGTGCCATTGCAATTTCTGTTGCAGCAGCGCCTCCTCCAGCAGTCATTTTACCGTCTTCAAGTGCTACTTTAACAACTGATAATGCATCGTGTAATGCACGCTCAAGTTCATCAACAACATGTTCGGTTGTTCCTCTGATCATTATTGATACAGCTTTTGGATTTTTGCATCCAGTAATAAAGGTCATTTTATCGTCGCCGATCTTTTTTTCTTCAACGAAACCTGCATTCCCAAGATCCTTTGAAGTAAGTCCATCTAGATTTGCAACGATTTTTGCACCAGTTGCTTTTGAAAGCTTCTCCATATCGCTTTTTTTAGCGCGTCTCACGGAGTATATTCCTTCTTTTGCCAAAAAGTGCTGTGCTACATCGTCAATTCCTTTTTGACAGACTAGTACATTTGCACCGCTTTTTTCTATTTTTTCGACCATTTTTCTAAGCATTGATTCCTCTTCATCTAGGAATGCTTGAAGTTGGGTCGGATCCTGAATTGAAATCCTTGCATCTACTTCAGTCTTTTTTACTTCTAGAGCAGAATTTACAAGTGCAATTTTTGCATTTGTAATTTTCTTTGGCATACCTTCGTGTACTCGTTCTTTGTCAAGAATGATACCTTTAATTATTTCAGTGTTTGCAATTCCTCCGCCTTGTTTTTTCTGAATCTGAATGTTGTCTAAGTCGACATATGTTTTGTTGTCAATTTTTTCTACTATGTCACTTACCGCATCAACAACTACCTCTGCAAGCCTTTCTTTTTCCCCGCTTGCTCCTTTGCTTGCCATAGATGTCATAGCAAGGTCTTTCAGTGTTTTTTTGTCTCCTGGTTTGATTGGTATTGCCATTTTGGATAGAATTTCCTTTGCTTTTGTTGCAGCTAGCTTATATCCACCACAAATAACGGTTGGATGTATGTTTTGGTCTAGCAAGTCGTTTGCATATTTTAAGAGCTCCCCAGTAAGAATTACGGCACTAGTTGTTCCATCACCGCATTCTTCATCTTGGGATTTTGCAACCTCAACAATCATTTTTGCAGCAGGGTGCTCGACATCAATTTCTTTTAGAATTGTAGCACCATCGTTTGTAACTACTACATCACCCATTGAATCTACAAGCATTTTGTCCATACCTTTTGGCCCAAGGGTTGATTTTACGGCATCTGAAATTGCCATTGCTGCCATGATATTGTTGGATTGGGCTCCTTTTCCTTTTTCTCTTTTAGTACCTTCTTTTAGTACTATTATTGGCTGTTGTCCAGTCATCATAATTCCATTTCACCTCCTTAAAATTAAAGTGGATTGTAGCACCGCTATACAAACACTTCTATATAAATATTTCTATGAGAGGTTTTGTAAAGTATAGTATTGGCAAATTAATCTTGTAAAATTTATCTTGGTCATTATTATTTCATTCCTTCAAATAGTATACCCATAAATTGTTCCCCAGATAATTTTCCAGTGGGGTCAATACCAATCTGTTCAAGTTTTCTTTCAATATATCCTTCAAAATTCTTATCACTAGGTTTCATTTTTCCAACGTTATTTTCCTGAAATAAACAAATCAATTTAGTTTTCCATACCTCTGAAATTTCAAGTTTAGACAACTCTTGGCAACAAATTAACAAATATCGAATATGGCGGTTTATCACTATTCCCATAGATATATATGAAAAAACATTGTCAGCCAATATTTTAACTCTATAAGCTATATCATCTTTATCCTTTTTTTGTGCCCATCTTTTCATAACATTGGCTTGTCGTAAACATAATATTGTCTCCCATGTAACAATTTCTAACAATTGAATGAATTTAAATTTCAAATCTCCAATTTTTTTAACACGCTCTTTTTCATTTAAATTTTTCTCTTTTTTTAGCTCTGAAAACTCATATTCATATCTATACATTTTATTATAAAAATTAAAACGTACTCTTCCGATAGCCCTTATAACCCCTAATATATCGGCCCTAGCAATTGTACTCATTTTCCAATCTGATAATAATGAAATACCCAATGCAATGATGGTTACCAATATCGCAAAGATATAACCCATTATTTCATTATATCCTGTTCTAATAAAATAGATAGGGGGAAGAATTAGAACTCCTAATGCAATCAATAACAAAATTATTGTTCCAGTCGATGGCCCTATTCTATCCCATAGTGTCATGTTATCCTCGAATACCTAATATAATTATTATTTATTAATATTATTTCTAGAATATTTAATTGCCTTTCTCATAAGTGTTTCCCACTTATTATCTCCTTCAATTTCAATTCCTGCCATTTCTGAAGGTGTTTTACCGTCTAATGCTTGATGTGGTTTTATAAAATTGTAATATAATCTGTGACCTTCTACAATAGGTGTCGTGTCTACTTTCATTCCCCTCATTGTTTTCTCTCGTTCTCTTATACTTCCGTGAAGTCTTTCTACATGATTGTTGTTTGGGTGGTGTTGTAAACCTACATTGTAAAGGTGTTCTGTTTCGTGAATATTTGTCTTGAATTCCTTGTTTACCGCCCTCTTATAAGATTGTAAGCCATCGGTTACTATGTACTTGGGCTTCCTACCGCCTACATTCTTTTTTGCTTTCTGGAATACCATCCTTGCATCCCTGACTTTCCTTTCTTGAGATACGACACTTGCAAGTTGAAAGCGTGTTCTTTCATCCATTACGTTCCAAAGGTATTCCCAAGTCCCGCCAATATTAACCATCATTTCGTCAGTGTGCCAAACATCTCCAATATCGGGTTGAATGGTGTTTACGTACTCATTCATCATTGTAACATACTTATCTATCCAATTATAAATGGTCATGTGTGTAACTTTAAGGTTATAGAATTCTTTAAGGTGCGAACTGATTTTTCTTAAAGATAAACCTCTAAAGTATAAGTCTAAAGTCAATGCTATTACTTTCGGATTATATTTCATGTTTTCAAAGTCAATGTTATCTACGAAAGTTCTCTTACAATCCTTGCAGTAATAGATTTGTTTTCCGTTCTTCTTACCATATCTCATAAAATTGGATGAATGACAAAACTTGCATTCGGTTATCGGTATCTTATCAGATACTCGGATATTTTGTTTAACCTTAAGATGTATTTGCTCAAATTTATCTCTAAGATTTTTCCAGATTTTGACCGCACAGATATGTTTGCATTCAACACCACGATGTTCGTAATCGGGGCATGAACACTTCCAATGACGGCTTTCCAATAATCGTTTTACTGTGTATGTACCGCATCCAGATTGTGAAGGGACAACCCAAGTGTGCGGATTGAGTTCTTTCGGTTCAAAACCATTTTCTAATAAAATCATGCCTCTGGCTTTTCTTCTATTAATCATTTCTTTAATATCAATATTCTCTTTCATGCAGGTCGCCATAATAGTAATGTATTGTGAGTATATAAACTTTATGGTACCATATTTATATAGTGTAACCTGCATATCTATTTTTATGATTGTACAGAAAGCAAAGGCGTATGAATACAAAGGAAAAACAAAATATAAATATACTATTGTGGTACCAGAATCAGATATAGAAAAATTGGGATGGGATAAAGGTACGCAACTTAAAGGCACAATCGTAAAGGATTGTGGGTATTTCATAACACCTAAAAAGTAAATCTTTAGGTGTTCCCACCGTGAAAATGTAGATTGGCGACCTACATGAGCAACGGCAGGAACACCCATATTACATATTTTTTCAAGTTTAAAATAGTTGCTAAACGAAAGGTAGGGGACTTCCAGCGAAAAATCAATTTTGAGAGAAAGATGACTTTCCTTTTCTGGTTGCCCCCATACGGTAATTTTTGGTGAAAAATTTTTTATATTAGATTCTACAATAGTACCAATTGAGAGAAAGATGACGCAGATTAGTGTGGGAGGCATATTTGCCGTATTTGGGTCTATTAGTTCCTTGCTTTTTGTATTGGCAGTTGTAAGTATGGTAAATAATGCTCTGAATGGTAATACGGAAGCATTGAAAGAAGACCTTGAACAGATTAAGAATGATACAATTGAAGATGTAAAAATAGCACCTTTGGAACCATTTATGCCGTATGTATTTGAAGGAGTTGCAATAGTTCTAACATCCATCTGTGGTATTCTTGGAATACCTCTTGTTTTCAAGAAATGAGGATTTTTGTAAAATGATAAAACATCTATTTCAGTTGATAAAGGGAAAATGGCGTTGGTTTTGTATAAGCAATAAATACAGATGGTTTTGGAATGATATTGGGGAAAACGGTTATTATCCAACTTTTCGGGAAAATCTAAGAAGGGGTTATTGGAATATACTTGTTTTTTTATTCTTTTTTGATGCGATAATTTGGTTTTCTTTTCAAAACTTGCAAATGCCACTATTCCAATTAATAAAGATTTATTCTGTTTATTCTGGAAAACAAGAACTATTGTGGATATTCTATGGTGCAATTGTTGGAATTGCAAGTAGTTTGCTTTTCGGAAGTGTTTCAAATCCCGATAGAAGTGTAGCATCAAGGATTAGAACCTCCGGTAGTTTTCTTTTGTATTATATCTTTGTGTTCTATATCCTCAATTTTATGCTTGTTATTTATTTCGAAGTAAGGTTGTAAAAAAGCAAGTTCCAATAGACAACAAACCACAAGATATATAGTGTTGATGTACCAAGGAATATAAAATATAAAATTAATAAAAAAGAAGAATACCCAAGGTAAAAACAGGATTGAAAAAAATAAGATTATAGCAAAACCATATAAATTTTCCAAGATAAAATTGACAAGGCGAGATTTTACACTACCACTATTTCAATTATTTAAATATTTATGTAAAAAATGTTTTACGAGAATGGGGAGGGATGAACTCAAAGAAGGTGGTGAGGAAGATGGTGTGAAAAGGTTTATATTTTAAAAATATGGTTCATTTCCCCCATTCTCAATAAAAATATAAGGGGAGTTAAATATTTAAGTTTTATTATATAATATTGTTTATTTATAAATATCCGCTATAGTCTTAATTTTCTATATACTTTATATAAATGAATTAATTTTAAATTGTCAAATCTGGTACTGTGTAACGTGACGTTGGGAAAATAACGTTGTGAAATTAAAGTTGGTCAATTAATTTTTTTGATTTATGGTTTCTTGCCACAGTTGGGACATATAGTAAAATCAAAGGGAAAAATACGCTTACAGTGGGGGCATTTTTTATCTCTTTCCTCATCCATATTATACGATAATGAATAACCGCATTTACTATTATATTTTTCTTAGTTGAGATTATTGCACGGTAATTTTAAATGTGATTAATGTTTACATGTTAATTGTTAACATGTTGAGCCAATGCCAAAAATGTGGAAAGACGTTTAGAACAAGTAAAACAACTTGTCCGAATTGCGGGGGGGAATTAAAACATATTTGATTGTGAATTTTATTTTTGAATAATAAATAAATGATTAAGATATAGTTTTTTTATATCTCTGATATGATAGTGATGTTTTCATTAGTGTAAGCCATTTGTTTTCACCGTCAATAACAATTCCCGCTTTTTCAGATGGTGTCATTCCATTCAATGCTTCATGCGGTTTAATGAAATTATAGAATAATCTTTGTCCTTCAACAATGGGTGTTGTTTCTACCTTCATAGCCCTCATGGTTTTTTCTCGGCTTCTTATTTCGCCATGTAACCTTTCTACAGTATTGATAATATGCCGTTCCTATCATTAAGCTCATATGTTTCGCCAAAACTATGCGGTTTTTTCGATAGGAACGGTACAAA
>CAZTMK010000026.1:0-22904 GCA_964615235.1 uncultured Thermoplasmatales archaeon | reverse complement strand
CGTAAAAACCTTTCCTTGAATCGGCTGGGTATGTCACGGGTGAATCTTTTGACCTTATCCCCTGTAACTTTCATTTCACGGGCCACTTGAGATTTGGGTATTCCTTGTTTTACCTTTTCCCTAATCTCGTTAATGACTTCTTGTGGTACATCGGTACTCCATCGATAAGGCGATTCTTGGTATTGTGAATATTTTTTAACGCTGTCAATCGAGACGTTTAATTCCTCTGCGATTTGTCGGTTGGTTTTTCCTTTTTCCCATTCTTCCTTGATCTTTTTTTGAAGGTTTAAGGGAATTGTCTTAAAACAGTATATATTCTTGGTAAGCTTTCTGACCACATCATACGGTATATCGGTGATTTGGCTCACCCTTATCTTTGTAAAACCAGCTTTTACCATTTTTCTGATTTCCCAGATTTGATTGTCGGTCAAATCAGACGGGCGTTTTTTTCCATTGAATATAATTTTTCGTACTGTTCGGTGTCCCAATCCATATTCGTAGGCTATCTGACGATTATCCTTTCCTTTTTCTCCCTCCAGTATAAGTTGTTTTTTAAAATCGTCACTTATCCTTGGACCTGGGTTGATGTGTTTTCCATATCTGCATATTGTGTCAAGGGATACGTCCATTTCTCTGGCCAGTTGCCTTCTTGATTTCCCTATTCGGATTTCCTTTCTGATTCTAATTATCGTTTCAATTGGTAATTTTGGTGGCATCGATAAATCAATTTTAGGTAATTAATATACTTAACCGAAAAAGAGCCGTTTTTGTACAAGATTTTTATGAAGGAAAGACTTTTGATAGGAAAAATGTTGTAAACCCTCTTGGGCTTTGCTTTCTCCCTTTGCGACACATGGAATCGGGGTAAAAAATCAAGTCCGTAATCAAACATGTCTAAACAATTTGATATTGTAAAATTTTTCCAAAGATGTTGCCTTTATGAAACTATAGATAATCAATTAAAAAATTAACACCTGTTATGAAACTACGTTTCATAAAACTTTTATATTATAAATTTATATTTTAATCATAGGCAATATTTGTAATCCGGGAGGATAAAAGGAATTTTATTCTTGGGGGAATCCTTATGCAGAAAAATAAAATTGGTATAATATTTGTTGCAACGGTGTTATCCTTAACTGGCATAGGCATTAGTTTTGCTGGTTTTACAAACGTAATTAATATTTATGGAGAAGTCAGCACAGCAACTGTTGATTTTGTTGTTAAGGAATATTCCTGCACATATGTTTGGAAGATATACAATATTGAAGAAAGTATTGAAGAATTTGAACATTTCAGTGTAAATACAGAAAAAGAAATTGCCATATATCAAGGTCCTTGTATTGATCCAGATCAATTTGAAATCACAGTTTTTCAAGATAAATGCGACTATGAACGTGTCGCATGGGCCGAGGCAAAACCTGGAGATCAAGATAACGAAGTAGATATTGAATATTCCGGCCTTTTTCCATGCATAGACTTCGTTGGGGATGTTGTAATTCATTATCAGGGAAGTATCCCTGGCAGAATACAATGGCCAGAGATTGTATGGGAGTCGGGAGATGACCTATCAGACTATGTGACAATTAAGACATACGAATATACAAAGGAAAACAATGTGTACATAAAAGGAGAGGAAATCCCAATGGTAGATTATCCATATCAGGTACATTACTGCGATCACGTTGGTTGGGATATTGTAATAAATCTACCACAAATAAATACACTACAAGAGAAAAGTGGCGAATTTAGTTTTATCATCCATGTGATTCAATGGAATGAATGTTCTCAGTCTGCTGACGACACTGATGGTGACGGAATTCCTGATGGTCAGGATAACTGTCCAAATACACCAAATCCTGACCAAGCTGATAATGATCAGGACGGTATGGGCAATGTTTGTGATCCCGATGATGATAACGATGGCACATTAGATATTAATGATGATTGTCCTTATGACCCTGATAAAACCGCACCAGGCGTTTGTGGTTGTGGTGTAGCTGATACTGATACAGACAATGATGGTACTCCTGATTGTTTAGATTGTGCACCATTAGATCCACTTATCCACCCTTATGCTACAGAGGTTTGTGATGGGGTAGATAACGACTGTAATGGGGATGTTGATGAAGGAGACCCGATTACTCTTTGTCCATTACCTCCAAATGTTGCTAGTACAACATGCAATAATGGCAATTGCGAGATAGATACATGCGATTATGGTTATGCTGACTGTA
Organism: uncultured Thermoplasmatales archaeon; assembly: GCA_964615235.1. Lineage (GTDB taxonomy): Archaea > Thermoplasmatota > E2 > DHVEG-1 > DHVEG-1 > JAFGPP01. The sequence continues at coordinate 20,667 of CAZTMK010000026.1, read as the reverse complement.
ATGGAGACTATTCAGATGGTTGTGAGATTTGTTTACTTACTACCGACACATGCAGTGATGCTGTATATGCTGGTAGTTTTTATGGCAATTGTGATGGATGCTTGAAGAGAAAAACAATACAAGGTCATGGTGAAAAATGGTACAGGGTTTTTGTTGAAAATTATGTTTGGTGTTCTGGAGGTCTAACCGCTGTTAGAGCTGAATTAACTGTTCCAACTGGGATGGATTATGATTTGTATTTATATGATGGTTGTACATTAAAAACCTCTTCTACAAATAGAGGAGATGCAAATGAAGAGGTAGGTTACCATTGGTTTAATTTAGATAAATACATTGTATTTGAAATTCGATACTATTCTGGAGGAAATTGTGATCCCTGGAAATTAGAAATTTACAGTGGAGATGATTGCGATTAATGGTTTTAATTGAATTGATAAGTCTTTCGCAATTTTTCAACTAAAATGCAATCATAAGCGAAAGATTATGTATTAAATGTTTTAAATACACAATGTTGATTTGTTTGGGCAAATAAATAAAATCAAGTCCAAATTCTCTTATCCAGCTAGACAAAAAATAATCTGATTAATCCAAAATACCAAAAAACTAGCAAGGTTAAAAATTTTTTATTTAAGCTTACCAAGCAGTTTTCCGAATTCTGCGTATTTTTCTTGAAGAATTTTTGATGAATTAATTAATGCATCTTCAGCACTCAAGGCACCATCGGTTTCGAAACTAAAAATGATATTTGTATTATCTCTTTTAATATCAATAAAATCAATATTGTTTTTATCTAGGTGGGATTCAAGAGCAGGTATCTTTTCAAAATCTAAAATTTCTAGCTTCTCGCCTTTTAATGCTAGCAAACCATCTGGCAAGTTTTTGATAAATTCCTTTACTTCATTTATTTTTTTCTTATCAAAATCAATGGTTGGCATAAATTTATAACCTGGGGCCTGAACTGCCTGCCATTTTGCTTGGTTTTTACCTCTGCCTAGGACGGCTTCTACTTCCAAAATTAAACGTTGATCATTAAATAATTCTACTATTGGGATTTTATCCTCTTTTATTGCCCAACTTTTTTCTGCAGGCTGCAAATCACCAGAGTAAACAACTCCGGAACCTTCTTTACTTAGAGTATATCTTACAGTGCAATTTGGACAACCCTTGCCTTTGCATGCACATTCGTCACGAAAAGTAAGTAACTCTAAATCTGTAGGAATAGGAATCAAACCCAATCTATGTGATATAATTTCATCAAAAAGAGCACTTGTATTGTCATAAATTACAACATCTTCAACCGCAAGTTTTGGAAGATCTGCAATCATAATTCTTCTAAGGGAATTTACAAAGTAAGGTGATGTACCCTCAATATGGATTACACCCTTTTTATGCTTAAATTCTGCACTAACAACTTTCATGCAATATACACCTAAATTCGGCGGCCACGTCTTCCGCCTTTTTTTCTACAACCATCGTGTGGTATTGGAGTTACGTCCTCGATTTTGCCTATTTTTAAACCTCTTCTAACCAATGCACGAATGGCAGCCTGGGCACCTCTACCAGGAGTACCTGCCTTGTTACCACCTTGTCCTCTAACTCTTACATTAACATGATCGATGCCCTTTTCCAAGGCGGCATCAGCAACAACCTGTGCAACCTTCATAGCAGTATAAGGCGAACCTTCATCTTTTGCAGACTTTGCAACCATTCCACCGGAACATCTAGTAATAGTTTCGGCCCCTGTTAAATCGGTAACTGTAATAATAATATTATTAAATGAAGCAAAAATATGTGCAACTCCCCATCTTGCCATGATTAATCTCCCTTTTTAACATCCTCAGATTTTGAATTATCTTCAATTTTTTCGGTCTTTTCCTCTTTACCAGATCCTTCTTTCTTGATTGGCTCTTCTTCAGGTTTTTTTTCTTCCTTCTTTTCTTGCTTTGGGAGAGCCACTTTTTCTTCTGGCTTGTCTTCCTGCTTGATTTCCTTTTCAGCCTTTTTTACTTCATCAGATCCTTCTTTTTTAATTGGCTTTTCCTCAGGTTTTGCTTCTTCCTTCTTTTTTTGCTCTGTTTTTTCTGGCTGCTTTGTTTCCTTTTCTACTTTTTGTGGTTCATCACGTTTATGTGATGGTACAGGTTTAAATTCCGAACTTGGACGTGCCGGATGTAAAACATCGTTTAAAGGCGAATCAGCAAAATAGCCAATTTCATTTTCCTCGTCTTTGGCGACAAGATAGCTTGGAACTGTAATTTTTCTGCCACTTATGGCAATATGTCCATGAGATATTAGTTGTCTTGCTTGCTTTGGGGTATTTGCAAGACCTTTTAAGTAAGTAAGTGTTTGTAATCTTCTAGAAAGAATTGGCTCAGTTAAAAGGGCTAATACATCATCTAAATTAGAATTTAGTGGCAAGATATTCATTCTGGTCAAATGAGTTAAAAGCTGCTCACTTTCTTTTTTCACTTGCGGATTTTCCGATCCAATTTTTGCGAGTAATTCCCTTGCTTGTCCACGGTATTTTCTAAGAGATGTCTGAGCCTTCCAAATCTCCCTTTTATTTTTTAGTCCGTACTTTTTTATCAGATCATTTTCTGTTTTTATTCTTTCCTCTCGCCAAGGGTGACTTGGTGTTTCATATTTTTTCCGTGAAAATTTCGGTTTACCCATAAAAATCACTTTACTTTTGTTCTCTCTTTTTGGAGACTCCCAGCGTTAATCCTTTACGGTTGTTTGCTCTGGTTCGTTGCCCTCTTACAGGCAAACCTCTTTCGTGTCTAATTCCGCGATAGCTTCTAATTTTCTTCATAATATTAATTTCATCCCTTAGCCTCATATCTATATCGGAACCTACGAGATGAATATCATCACCAGTATCATAATCCTTCCTATGATTTAGCATCCAGGCAGGTGCAATATTGGTGATATCTGTTAAAGTATTAGCGATCAATTCTATTTCATTATCAGAAAGATTTCCTACCTTTTTATTTCCATCAAGACCAGTTTTCTCGATTATTAAAGTACTCATGTGAAGCCCAATTCCCTTGATACTTGTTAAACCATTAACGAGATTCTTTTGTCCGTCGATATCTGAATTTGCAATTCGGACAATATACTTGAAATCGTCCTTTGTTTCCTTTTTCTTAGCCTCTTTTTTCGGCTTTTCTTCCTTAGGCTTTTTAGGTTCTACTTCAGGTTTTTTGTCTTGCTTTATAGGTTTTGGTTCGGTTTCAACTGGTTTTGATTCTTGTGTTTGCTGTTTTTTTGCTTCTTCAACTGTTACATCGGTAGATTCATCGCTTTTTTCATTAGACTCGATTTTTGTTTCCTCGTCGGATTTTTCAGTGTCTGGCAAATATCATACCTCTTTAATTATTCTATAGTCATCTCTTAATAAATCGAAGAGACGAATATTCATTTGTTCGAGAAAGTATTGCCATTAATAGAGAAGCCATATTTAAGCATTTAGGGGCAACAAAGTCCAAAAATATTCGACGATTTTAAAATAATTTTGACGAATACCTATTTATATAAATTCGATAATTACCGATATTTCAAAATGAAAATAATATAAAGTCTTAATTTGATAGACCGTTGTTTGACAAAAAACAACAAGTGTTTTTGTAGTGAAAAGAACGGAGAATGATGCTTTCATGGTGACCTATGACCAATATTTGAAAAATTTCGACGATTGCGTAAGTTCATATATTCCTCCAAAAAACTTATGGACCCTGGCTGATGAGGCTCTTTATAAACCTAAAGATCTTTACCGAATACCAATTAAGGATGCAGAAGAACTACAGTTAAAATCAATAAAATTTGCTTTTAAACATCATTACGAAAAAAATAAATTTTACCATGATTTTTGTAAGGAACACAATGTTGAGCCAAACGATATTAAAAATAATTCCGATATGTCAAAAATACCTTTGATTCCAGATGGTTTTTACAAAGATTACCCTCACGGAAAAGATTTTGCAACCTGGCTTGGAAATATTTACACTGGCGAACTGCCAAAGATAGTTATTACCCATACCTTACCAAATTATGATCAGGTAATTGACTCCTTCAGTAAAGCCGGTGTCATTGTAACTTATAGCAGCGGAACAGGGGGCAGGCATACATTTATCCCACGAGACATAAGAACATTTCAAGCATCCGAATACGCATTGGCAAAATCTGTTGTTTCGATGATTTATCCTTTTTGGGAATATGAATCAAGTGGTTATATTTTAATGCCCAATCCAAAGAAAAATTTCATTTATGCGGGAAAAGCCCTCGAAATTTACATGGATGCAGTAAAGAATATGAATGTAGCAATTGATCGACACATCAATACTGAAATAATTAGAATAACAATGGGTATTGGAAGAGGTTTAAGAAGTAAATTAATTAGACTTGCATCAAAACGAGTGTCTAAAAAAATGATTGACGAAATAATTACTTGGTTAGAAAAAAATAAAAATTCTATTGAAAAAATATCCATGATTGGCGCTCCATTTATTCTTTATTTTGTTATGAAAAAAATTCAAGATCGCGGTCTAGAATTTGATTTTGGTGAAAGAGGAGCAGTTGTAACTGGTGGCGGATGGAAAATTCATGAGCAGATCAGAATGACAAGTACATCTTTTAGAAAAATTGTTAAGGATGTACTTGGAATTCCAGAAAAATTTTGTCTTGATGCTTATGGCATGGTTGAGGGGAATGGTTGGATGGTGCAATGCCCTGAAGGTCATTATCTTCATTTGCCTTATTCGTATTTTAAAGCTATGGTTCTAGATGATGAATTTAACCAAGTAGGTTTTGGAGAAACTGGCAGATTTGCCTTTCTAGATGCAATTGCTATGAGTTATCCAGGTTTTATTACAACTGGTGATAAAGTTAAGTTGCTTGAACATTGTCCGGTGTGCGATCGCCCCGGTCCTGTTTTAGATCCAGAGGTAAAAAGGGTAAAAGGAGCTGAAATTAGGGGCTGTGCAGAAGAAATGAGATCAATGATGACTCGAGACATTGGAAGGTAACCTGATGACATTTTTACGGGAAATAAAGGAGCGCGAGTATTTACCAAACAAAACACAAATTAAATTGTATTCAGCGGGAACTTTTGCCGTTATAAAGCTATTTTTGAAAAGTCCTGGAGATATTAAAAAATTACAACAAAAAGAACCACTTGAAAAAAGATACATACGACCCCCCAGAACATATGAAATTCCCAAATTTAGCAATGAAATGAAATATTGCAAATCGGATGAAAAGTATTTGCGTCCTACGCTTTGGTGCAATTGTCGTGCTCCTGAAGTCATTGCACTTGCCAACCAGCTAGGAGCTTACAGATTATCAGACAGGGAATTTGCTGAGGCAGCTTTTCATTTTGTAAAAGAGAAAATGCCATTGGAAATATTACCTCTAAATCCTGTGGAGGAAACATTTAGAAGAGGTACTGGCACTTGTTTTCATCTAATTACTGCTTTTATTGCTCTTTGTCGTGCGGCTGGTATAAAAGCTCGCTACAAAATGTTTGCAATGAATATGGTACAGGCTTGGATTGATTCAACTGTTGGAGTGGATCCTGTCGTTAAAAAATGGTACGATTCCATGGGTTATTTTATGCTTGAAGGTGAAGGCGAAGCCTTTGTTGATGGAAAATGGGTTGTTGCCCATGTTGGTCCCAAAGCAGAAAGACAGGCAGCAAATGGAATTCCGATAACAAAATTTGGTGAAGATTCTATCGGCGTGTGGTTTTTTCCAATTCCTGGCACAATAATGAAAATGGAATCAATTCCATATGGGCTTGGCGCACTTGTAAAACTGGCTAAATTAATTGCACCCGGATCAATGGAGAGGGTTAATGTAAGCATCCAAAATCAAATTGAATCGGGTGCAAAAATAATCAAAGAAGCTGGCGGTCTTGAAGCCTATGATAAAATGACTAGGTCAAAAATAGGACCAAAGAAGCCAAAAATCGATATGGAAGGCAAAGGTGAAATTGTCTTTGGCGAGAGATGAATAGTTATGACTTCTGAAGAAGATAAGTTAATTTCTTTTCCCACGCCTGAAGCTATTTTAACTGAAAAACCATCTATAAAAAAATATCTCAAATATCTCTTGTTTTTCGGACCTGGAGCTGTTTTAGCATCCATGACAATTGGTCAGGGTCAGCTTATTTTGGGCCCTCAGATTGGAGCTTGGTCCGGATACGGGCTCATGTGGTTAATTACTGTAAATATTTCCTCTTATGTTATTGCTTATATCAGCATTCGTTTTACAATGATTTCTGGCATCAGTTTCATGGACATTTTGGCCTTAAAGACTAGGAAGGGATGGTTTAATTGGCTAATTATTGTCATAATGGCCATTTTTATTCCAATGTTTACAGCTTCAATTATTACAACACTTGGTCAGTCACTTGCCTGGATTCTTGGACTACCTTATGAAACTTACATTTTTTTGGGGATTTTTACTTGTATATTAGCTGGTCTTTTGGTCATATTTGGGCGTTACAGATTTCTTGAAAATGTTCAGGCATTTTTTGTAGTTGTTTTAGCAGTAGGTGCAGTAATTTCAGCGTTTTTTATTATTCAGAAATTCAATCCAGATTTTTTTGAAATTTTCGCAAGTTTTTTTGCAATTGGGAATGCTCCAGATTACCCTTCTTGGGTTCCTTTGGAAAGTTCTCGTACACCAGCCCCACTTTTAATGATGGGGTATTTAGGAACACTTACAGTTACTCTTATTCCATTAGTTAGTTATATCGGATGGATTAAAGTTAAGAAATGGGGCATTTTTAAAGATAAGAAAAATCCCGAATCGTTTGGGGAAGAAAGATTTCAATTTTTTAAAAAAAGTGGAAAAATATCTTATCTGCCAAAGGAGGAATCAGAGGTTAAAAAGTGTAAGAAATTACTTAGACCTTTGCAGATAGATTTGTCAATTGCGTTTATTATAGTTACTATTGTATCAGTATCATATATACTTGCGGGAAAGTTTCTTCTCGGAATTCAAGAGGATGGTTCTATTCTGCTTCCCACAGATATTGATTTGGTAAAGACACAGGCTGTAATATTTACCCAATTTTCAAATTGGCTTGAACCCCTGTATAAAATAAGCGTTTTTTTTGCTCTCTTTGGTACTGTTTATGCTGGTTTTGAGGCAGCAACTCGAATGCTATTTGAGACTTCAAAACATTTAATTAAACGAGTAAATTATATTGCTTACAAGCGTTTCATGATTTATATCATGATTCTTATTTTATCCACTGGAATTCCAATATCGATTCTTATGTATAATGGTCTTTCAGTATTGCTTATATTAAGCCTAACCTTACTTTTTATTGGTGTAATTAGCGTAATTATCTTTGGTTTCGGCTCCATTTACATGACTCAAAAAATTCTTCCACAAAAATACAAACTGAATGGTTTAGGTTTGATATTGGCTATAGGTTTTCTTTTACTTTTTACGATTCCACTGATCATTATCTTTCTATAGATAATTATTGCAACAATCTGTCCATTATTAATTATAAATTTTAATAAAAATATTTATATCATAATAAAATAATACTTTTATATGAGAATGCAAACAAGTTCCGTTTCTATTTTGATGGTTGCATTACTCATTTTTCCAATTTTTTTCCCAAATTTTGCATTTGCTGATTATAATATAATTACGGATTTAGGTGGTTACAAACAGGAGATATCGATACCTGTTGATACCAGCTTAGATAATTCAAAATATCAACCGATGGATATCAGAATAACATTTGAAAATTCATGCTGGGCAAAAAATGAAACCATCCATTCAGTCCGTGTAGGTATGGACGATGGTTCAGATATCCAAGAACTTGAATCTCAAATTTATGATTTGGAGCATATAGATGATTCGCATATATCTGCCTGTAGTCTTGTTTTTATTATACCTTCAGAGGCTGACGGGGAAGAAAAATATTACGTTTTCTATGATAGTTCAGAAAAAAATGGACCCGATTATAAAGATCACATAAAAATTGTGGACACGCATTATTTTTATGAGCCCATAACTGGGCAAATTATGGATTTTGATTATTATCAGGTTATAGAAGACGGTTACATAGTTTATGGTATTACTCAAAAAGGAGAGTTACTTGGAAATGGAATGTCGAATTGTGCAGTAAAATTAAAATTAAATTCTACAGAATTTGAAACAGTTAATGCTGAACAGGTTGCACCTTTTTACATTTCATATAGTATTGATCCTCCTGGTGAATATACTGGTTCACAATGGGCAACAGAAATTTCAAAAACTGTTCTTGTCGATGGAAACTTGATGGCTAGGGCCCGTATTGAAGGAAAATCTCCTGAAGGAACAGTAAAAACAGATAATATTTACACATATTATTATAACCCACTAAGCTCAAAAAGATTGTCTATAAATGTAAATCATAAGGTTTTAAAAACAACTGAAATTTCGGGAACAAAACAAAGGGATCCAACCTATGCAAGCCTGGCGACGATAAAGGCTAGAAGTGCAACAATAGAGAAAATGAATATTGGTGACATTTTGCCGAAAATTCATTTTTATTCAGAAGACAACAACATTATCGATTACGACGTGCCAACAGATCCTGATGCATCCCCAGCTGAGTGGCTTTTAATAACAAATGATGACAATGACCTTGGAAGTAAAGCTTGGATTTGTATGGATGACCCATCCACCGGTAAGGCTCACGGTTTTGTTTTTTCTTCTAATACTGGACTTACTAATGGTGAAAATGACGGGATTCAAGTAAAATCTTCCGTTCAACAGCATGTAAAACTTCCAGGTCTTGAAGCCGACACAGGGGATGTTTACGCATGTAGAAATTCCTATGAAAACGGCAACCACAACACAAAACTTGAGCAGGGCACAATTGTGAGTTTTGATTTGGAGTTTATTACATTTGAAAAAGAAGGTTACGAAGCCGTTGATAAAGAATCTGAAATATTTCAAAAGATTGTAACTCAAAGACCTGTAGGCAGAGAAGATGTTTCAGTGGGGCCAGTAGAAGAACAGGAGCGGTACTCATTAACAGCCTTTGTACATTTTGCAAGATCTTGTCCTCTTGGAGTACTCCTTTCCGCAGTTTCTGGAAAGAAGTTTTCATACATCTATGCAGAGTTAATTCGCGATAACAGTATTGCATCTTCAGGATCAGTTGTTAGACTTCCCATGGGAGAAATGGATCTCGAGTTTGACAATAAAACAATTATTGAAACAGTAAAAATGGTGGTAAATCTTTTCGATTGGAAAAATACATCATTGTTTAAAAAAATTCGTTTTCCAGATCTAACACCTGGAACTTATGTGGTTAAAATTTACAGGGAAAATCCACTTCTCAAGAAAGAAAGGGAGTTTATTGGCTATTCCATTGTTAATTTAGAGAGTAATCAAGATACAAGAATTTTTTGCAGTTCGCAAGGATCATTGGAATTGTCTGTTTTAGATCAAGTTAAAAACCCCATTGAAAATGTTAGATTTTCATTAGTTGTTGATGACCAGATCATTTCAGACGGAGTATCAAATAAAAATGGTAAAGCTACTTTGAATGCTCCTTGTTATCCAAGTCGTCCATATAAGTTAAAATGTTTATACAAAGGTTTTTTGGTAAAAGAAAAACAGATTAAATTTGGAATAATAAATAGCCTAATTCCAATAAAAGAATCCTTTAACATATCTCTTTTCCAATTAAGGATTGAGGTTAAGGATACTTGGGATCTTGCCCCAGCTGTTGATATAAACCCTACTCTTACCAGCGAAAATATGGTTGAAAAAAAGATGTTGTCTGCTGAAAAAACAGCTGAAGATGAATATATATTTTCATATATCTATCCAGAGGACTATACTTTAAAAACTAGCTATAAGTCATATGTTGATGAGAGAACTGTTAAGATTAATAAAAATGAAGATATGGAAATCAGTTTCAATGCTGAATTTAATGTAGATTTTCAAACATTTAACGCCTATTCCTCCTTACTTTCGGATGGTGTTGTCAATTTAAAAAGACAGGGCAAATCCAAAAATGTGGAAATAAACGGGGACGGTAGCGCAAATACGAAAGTTCCACCTGGAAGATATTTGATGACATTAACATTAGATGAAAAAACAGTAGCAAACTATAACATTGATATTAAAAGTGATAAATCGGTAAATGTTGTTGCAAATGTTGATTCGTTATTACACAACATAGCCATTGTGTTTGGTATGGCTATTGTTATTTTTGCAGCAATTATTGTATTTTGGAAAAAACAACTCAAATTTGGGTTGTGGTTAATCGCATTGGGATTTCTGATAATTGCAATAGCTAATCCATGGTGGAGTTTAGCAGGTGAAAGTGGTAATACAAGTAGTACTTCCACTCAAACACTACTTGTTCCTTCTGCAATAGTTACTATGACTTCTACGGCAGATTTAATTGGTGGCGAGATTAGTGAAATTCCAGAAGAACTAACTATGGTTCTTCAACTGTTAAGTCTATTGATAATAGTTACATGCATATGTTTGCCTTTAACAATAATTTTACATAAAAGATTTCAAAAACTTTCGACCATTATTTTATCAGTTGCGGGAATATTAGTACTGATTGTTGTATTGCTATTCTTTGTTGCTATGTCTCAAGTAACAGAAGTTGGTGTTGGTAGTTTCATTGGAAATGGTGATTTGGAAATATCTTTACCCGGGACTGGAGGAAATGTGGAAATAATGTGTAATTGGGGACCAGGAATTGGTTTTTATCTTGGCGTAGTGGCTTTATTTATTATATTGTTTGTACCTGGTTACAAAATAGTAAACAAATTAAAAAATAAATTTTTTAAAAAAGCATAATTTTTCATAAACTATTTTTACAAAATCTAAAAGTTTAAATATAATAAAAATCACACATTTTTAGTATGATTGATATTTGGGTGTGTCCTAATTGTGGAACTAAGATGAAAAAAATCACGGGACCCCAAAGTCAATACTACGAATGTCCAAATTGTGGTTGTTATTTGGATGCAAAAGAACAGAATTTTGATACTGGAAAAACTTGCCCGAATTGTCACCATATAATGCAAGAGGGTTGGGAGTGTCCATATTGCGGGTATGATTTAGGTTCTGATTTTGATTAAATAAAATTCCTATTTTTTTAATTTATTAAAGATCATACTTATCATTAATTATCATCCATTAGACCTAAATAGGTATTTTTCCGTTAGCATGTTGTTATTTAATATGAATCTAGATCAAATAAGAAAACATCGCTGGTTTTTCAAATTATTATATTTTCTGAGATTCTATGAAATAAGTTTTTATTTTATGGCCTTTAGATGGCATTCGAAACATAAAACCCCATTGACAATTTCTACACAAGATATTTATGAGCTATTTTATCTGGATTTTCTGAAGGTACCTGTAAAAGATTGTAAAATTATTGAAATGTCAGAAAAAAGATTGATAACCAGATGTAAGAATAATTGTCCAATACTTGAAATCTCCCAAGAACTAGGAATTGATACCAGAAGATCTTGCAAACAAGTCTCAGAGGGTCCCTGTAAATTTTTCTTAAGTAAATTAAATCGAAAAATTATATTTGAAAGAAATTATGATCATATTCGTCCCTATGCTAAAGATTGTGAAGAAATTATCACTTTGCCTTGAATATTCTTGTAGAAATTTTATTTGTCTAGGATTTTAATTGTATAATCAAATGGATTTTCATCGCTTGAAGGGCGTTCTGCACTGTTTCCGTTTTTGTCAACTGCTACTATTTTGTAAAGTAGGAGATCAAATCCGTTATCGTAAAAATTTTGAATTTCTTTGTCAGTTATACTTCCTCTGTGAAGCTCTCTAATATAGGGCATTGTTTTTAATAAAGACCACTCTTTCTCTGTAATACCTTTTACATACAAAGTTACATTAAGTTCGTATTGTGGAGTCGTGTCATCATTTGCGCTAACATCCAATCTTTCATCTCCCGGTCCACCAATACCATTTCCAAGCTTTACTTCAATATATCTCTCTTGTATTTGAAACTCAATTGTGGGTGGGTTCAGATCATAAGGCTTCATCAGAGGATAATTATCTAGGTTTGAACCTCCAGGGATATAATACGGAGTATCTCCAATACCGTCACTTCCCGATATGTTTTGGCCAGGACCTTGGTAGTAATCTTCCCCATCATAGTCATCCCAGTAATTACCACCTGATGGATATCCATCGTCAAAGATGTTTGGACTTGATCCATAAGCATGCTCTGCATTATCCATAAAATTGTTGTGGTAAATCTTACTGTTATCCCCAAATATCTTGAACCCATATATGCTGCAACCTTCTATTACATTTTCAAAAATAATGTCGTAATCTGAATTGTGCTGGTAAATTCCCCAATCGTTTCCTTTTATAGTATTTCGATAAATGATATTACCGTGAGAGTTGGTCATTGAGATTCCCTTGTCATTTCCAATAACAGAATTGTATGCAATAGTGACATTTGATGGACCTTGCAAAAATATTGCAGCAAAATCTCCGTTTGCTATTATATTATTTTTTACTACGCATCTGTCAGAATCCCAATAAATATTTATGCAACCACCATACTTTATTGAATTTTCATTGACAGTGCAAGAAGGTGAATCAAAAATTGCGAATCGACCTTCATCTGTAAATTCGTTTTTTTCTAGGTTGCAGGATTGACAGTAATAAAGCTCGATTCGCCCTTTTGCGGCAAACTTGTTTCCATAAATCTTACTTTCTGGTGAATATCTCAGATAAATGCCGTCATCCCATCCAAAATCTGGGTTGTAACCTGTTATTGTGTTTTTACAAATTGCTGTTCGACTCGATTCATAAACACGTATTTTATCGGCGTAATTTCCTTCAATATAGGTATCATCTGAATAACCAATTTGAATGCCATGATCAATATCTTTCAAACTAAGACCCTTTATCTCACTTTTTTTACAATTTGCAAGAATTACCTGACCTGTATTTTCTGGAACCTTCACATTATTTGTATTTTTGTAGTAGCGAATTGGTTTTCCTGAAGCTAAATTCTCTCTTATAGTGTGCGTATTCCAAATACTCAAGGAACCAGTAGTCTGAAATACTATTGCATTTTCTTCAAAATAGTTTTCAATTATAGTTACTTCTGGTGATCCAATTTCTATTGTACTGTTTACAAATCTATTTTTATTAATCATATTTCCAGGAGAATATTGATGTAAGGCAATACCAGTACAATCGTAAAAATCATTTTCGGAAATGGAATTATCAGGACATGCATATAATTCTATTCCGATATGACCTCTAACAAATCTATTTCCCTTAATTTCGTTTTTAACGCAAGATCCTTTTAATCCAATGGAATATCTATCATTATCCTGAAACAAGTTTTCAGAATATAAGTTATAATTTGAATATCCATAATAGCAATCGACACCATCAATATTATTTTTGAGAATTTCATTTCCAATGATGTTGTTATAGCTTGAGCCAATTTGTTGATAAACATTTGAACCAATATGAATTCCATACATCATACTTGCAATAATTTGGTTTCCTTGAATTGTATTGTAATGAGAATAGTATTCTAAGTTTATTCCCTGATTGTTCGTATCAATTATGTTATCTTTTATAATGTTATAACTTGACCTTAAATCTACTCCTGCATCATCAAGATAGTCCTTCCTGCTATTTTTTAGAGTGAATCCAGATACTGTAACCTTTTCTGCAGTTATCCTTATTACATCTTCTTTTTCACCGCCATCAATAATAGTTGCTTCTTTTGATTCTCCTAAAAGTTGAATGGTTTTATCAATTACTACATTTTCTTTATATGGGGAAGATTCCTTATAAACAAATATGGTAAATCCGTCTAATGCATCGTTTATTGCTTTTTGAATTGAACTGTAATTTCCTGGTCCACTTCCACCAACATACAGAGTTTTTTGTCTGCTGGTGATATCTCCTTTAGCCTCAAAAATCATACCAGTGCCTGATAGTATTGCTACACTTATCAAGAAAGTTGCAGTCAAATATGCTAAGCATTTGTTTATATTTTTATTTTTCATTTTATTTCCTCCATTTTCTACAATTTATTTTTAACGATTTATTTCAAATTTCGACAGATCCTCTATACCTAACTTAATTTCTAAATTAAAAAGATAGGTCCTCCCGATCTTTTGTTGACTGAATATTGTTTTTTGTATATTAAAGTTATCAAAATATTGTCTTTTAATTCTATGAATTAAATTAACCATTTTTTCATAACAATTTTCCAAAAAATATAAGATTATTTTTAACAAAATATGTGGTGGAAACACAATTTTTTCTACAAACTAATAAATGCAAAATTATATCTGCCAAATTAACAATTAATATCTAATGGAACACTTGTTTATATTTCCAGTTATAATTATCCTGCTAGGATTTGGATATTTGGGTGTTACCATTTTTTTGTATAAGAAAAAAACTGCTCCTATCGGGATACCAACATTGCCATTTTTCTGGATGATAAAAAAAGAAAATAATCCGAAATATTTTTTGATTTCGACCATATTTAATGTTATAATGTCTTTAATTATTATTGCTGCAGGTTTTCTTTTATTGACTAAGTTTTTTTGATAATTGATTGGCCGTATTATACTCAAAAAGTAACTGAAAAAATGAAAGTAAATCATCTGATTATTTTACAGAACTGCATTCCGATTAGATTATTCCTTGCATACTTCTTTTTCTTTTTTCAAATGTTCTATTTTGTGATCAATGTTTCGAATTCGGTTCATAGATCTAAGAATTAGATATAAACCAAATACTACTAGTATTGAACTTATAGTAACTATTGGAGCAATTAAGTGAATCGATTGGGCAGGGTCATAATATTTGGACGTGGCAGTTAAAATAGTAAAAACGGATAAGGGTAATGTAAAAATTGCGATTGCCGTTCTAAAAACAGCTAAAGAAGTCCTTTTTTCTGCCAAAAGTAGGGTAATCTCCTCTTGTATTTCCTTCCTGCTGTTCATAATTTTGCCTTATATAACAAGTCAAATTTATAGATTTTTTCATTAAATTGTGATGGTCTGAAAATATTTATTTAAATTAATGAATAATTTTAAATATGAAATAAAAACAAATACAATTAAGAAGTAAAAAATTTGAAAAACAATAATTTTGGTAATAACAATGGTAGAAAATAAAAAATTTATATGTATTAAAGAAACACTAGATGAATTACTAGCAACCGATTTTTTTAAGAAAATTGCAGAAACTAATGACAATGACTTTGCACTAAGACTTGCAATTTGGCTAATCAGATATGGTCTTGTTGTAACTTCAATACATAATTTAATGGATGATGAACTTGAAGAGATCTTACTAAACCTACACGGAAAAAAATTAAAAGAAATTTTGGAGTTTAGAAGATTAATTTACAATATTTATTGAATTAAAATTACTTTTACCTCCTTGATAAAATAGCTGGATTGCAGTTTTCACAAAGCGGTAATTCTGTTTTCATGTAAGAAACATCATGAATAAATATCTTACTTATGCCCAGTCCACCAAAATCACAACCAGAAATTAAAAAATCCGTTGTATTATAGGGAAAAGGCAAATTATTTACCAATATTGTTCCAGAACATATTTCGGTGTTGTTTGAGAAGAATTTGACCTCGAAATCATTCCTTGTTATTGTAAAATTTTCTGTCTTTGTAAGATTACCAGTCCAATCATAGTAGTTCACGATCCAATTACCTTCTATTTGAGGAATTTCATCTTTTGTAACTTTTGAAAAGGTAATATTTACAGAATCGATATAATATGTCCTTGGAGTCTCCCATGTGCCCCACACTCCAATACTTACAAAGATTTTGCCCGTATCGCTGGTAAGAATGGAAAAGGTGTAGTTTTTTTCAAGCCAAATAAATTCGATATCTTCATCCTGATGATGTCCTGTATCGTCTTGGTATGTAAGATCATCAGATGTTTCTGGTGATTCTGTAGCAACACCGGTAATAATTCTAAAGAGATTGACTTCACCAAAGTCTCTTGTTGCAAACAGATATGAAACTGTAACTTCGTATTCAGTGTTTGGTGAATAATTAAATTCTTTTTCTATCCAAATCTTCCCTGCGTCGTTGTAATTTTCCAGATAAAGTTTTACGGAGTAATTACCTTCATATGAATGTTCTTGAGATCTTTCAATAGTCCAATTAATTGTTGGATTGCCTAGATCTGTTCCATCATCAATCCAATTTTCCATATCATTTTCAAAAGAGTAAAAATATGAATATATTGGTTTTTCCGGTTCTTCGATACATCCAGAGATACCTACACTAATTAATATCAATCCAATAAGAATTGGAATTAACCTGGAGTTTATCAATGATTTTTCATAATTTTTATTCGATTTCATTATTTTCCACCTCAATTGTGCATTAGATATAAAGTTTAAATAGAATTTGTTTTCATTTGGTTTTTTCCAAATTAGTTGTTATAAAACTATAAACGGAACCATTTTTTATAAATATAACAAATTACCGATAAACCTTTTGCGATCATATCTGTTGATGAGAAATATTTTTTAATTTTATTTTTAAGAATAATGATCGTCTTAACTAATTGTAAGCTTATTCAATTTGAAAGAAACAAATGTTATTGTCTTAGTTTTTTCTCAAAGAGGTCTCAACGTTCCTGCAAATACCTGCCAAGCAAGAGCAGATTTTGCAACTAAACTAAGAACTATATACATTTTTTCTCCATATAGATAATCCTTCCATTTTCCGATTTTTTTGTATTGTAGAACCATGTTAATGGCAAATAAATTGAAAAATATAGCAATTGTAATAAAAATTGCAATAACAAAATCTGGTACAGATTCTGCAGTTATCAATGGAATGAAAACAACAACCCATGGAACAAAGCCAGCAATGCATCCGATTATGTAAGATGTCCAGTCTGTCTTCTTGGTTGTTTGATTATGAAGTTCCATCATTAGACCCATGAGGTTCATTACAGCAGTCAGTGTAAAAAGAGCGATCAATGTTCCTATGTCGTAAATTGTTACAAGCATTGCAATTATGAAAATCATCAGAGATGCGCTGAATGAATACTCATACCATCTGGCTGGATTAATGTGATTTTTTAGCTTTTTTACATACCATTTGTACAGTATCGTTGCTAACATGAAATGAGCAAATGCCGACATAAATAGAAAGAGAGCAACCAGTGGACCAATCCTTACGTCTAAAAATGAAACAGCGACAGGGGCAATGGTCTGGGTGGTAGCATTGAATTCTGAGGTTGTGTATGTAAGAGTTAAGGTAAAATCATTACTTAGTATAATCATCAAAATACCTTGAATTACATGAAAACAACCCATTATGCCGTTAAAAATTCTTAATCTACTGAAGCATTTTTCACCTAATTCAGTGAAACAATCAGCTGCTGCAGTTTTTGTTTTTTCATCTGGGAAAGTAAATTTTCCGTATGTATTGCAATTGGGGCAAGTAACATAAATTATTTCCCCAACATTGCCCTTAACATTAAACTTATTATCACATTTGGGACACATTATTGCTTTTTCCACCATTTCTTCAACCTCACAAGATTTGTATTGGATATCTTCTATATTTTAATAACTGTATTAAAAATTATATTTGACCAACTATCATCAAATTATCAAAATCAACTAATAGAATGTATCTTTGATTTTTCAATAGGGATATATATCTAAATTAATCCGATCTTTTTGAACAGACTATTGTACATGCCTTACAATTTCCAATGCATGGTTCAAAATGTATGTCTAATTCACAGGGCCCATATTCTTTTTCGAGATTTGATTTTACATCATGACAAAGTTCATGTGAGGCGTTAATTGGCATGTCTTTGTCTACAACAAGATGCATCTTAATTTCATCCTTTCCACCTGATTGAATAATTAGTATTTTATGAAAAGATTTTATTTGATTTTGTTTTTTTAAGATATCTTTAATAATTTTTCTTTTATCTTTTATGTCCCCAGATATCTTTACCGGTTCTAGATGGATAATTGTGGAAAACTTTGTTTGATCAAATATATTCTTTTCTAAATTATCCGCAATTTTGTGAGCATCTTCAAGTAATAAATTACTATTTATCTCTGCATGTAATGTTAGGATTTTTGTTGTTCCGTAATCATGTAGGGATATTTCATGTATCCCCTCAACCTGATCAGTTGAATTAGCAATTTCCTTGATTTTTTTAATCAATTGCTTATCGGGCCCCTGTCCTATTAAAAAATTTGAAGCTGTTCTAACTAGGTTTATTCCTACGTATATGATTATTACTGAAACCATCAATCCAAAAATCGGATCAAGTATAGGGAAGCCATATCTTGCTCCCAAGATGCCTATTGCAACTCCTATTGATGATATTGCATCACTTCTGTGATGCCATGCGTCAGCTTTTAGAACATCGCTATTAATTTTTTTGGCAATTTTATATGAATATTTTGCCATTAATTCTTTTACTATTGCTGTAATTATTACAATGATACTGATAATTATCGTATATTCTCCATGCAGAATACTTTCTGGATTAAAAATTCGATCGATTGATTGTTGAATAAAGCCAAAACCTACGATTATCAATAATATGGCAATTATTAAGGTTGCAATATATTCTGCTCTCCCATGGCCGTGAGGGTGGTCTTTATCAGGTTGTTTTTTAGCAATTTTAAAACCAAATATAACTACGCCTGAAGTGGAAACATCAGATAATGAATGAACACCATCGGCAATAAGAGCAATACTGTTGATAAATAATCCTAGAAGTAATTTTAATAAAAATAGTAAAGTATTGCCAATTATGCTTACAGTTGCCTCTAGATTTCCATACTTGGCTCGGATTTCAGGATCGTCAGGATCTCCATATTCTGGGATAAATTTAAATGGGCTATTTTTTGCCATTGTAATATTTGGAATTGATAGATAGATATAGATTTTTTTATTTCTCTCAATCTGACAAACGAGATCGGAACTACGATGTAAATTTGAAATATTACTAAAATATCAAACTTATTCAATCCCTGGTTTTTTATTATCCCTTGATCGTTTTACAACTTCTAGAATTCTTTTTTGTCTTGTAGCATTAGTCTTTGCGTTTTCTACCCAACCGATGTACATATTTCTGTAGCTATTAGCAAACTTTTTAAAATTATTCCAGGCAACCTTATCCAATATCAGAGCGTTTTTTAAATCGGAAGGTATTTTTTCCCGCACTTTGTTTGTATAGGCAGTATCCCATAGACCATGTTTTTTTGCGAAATTGATTTTTTCTAAACCTGCCTCTGTCATCCTTCCAATTAAGATCATTTTTTCAGCAGTTTCTTTATTTATTTTAGACCATACACTTTTTTCTTTTCGGGAGGAATATCTTAAAATGAATCTTTCGTCATCAATTTTTTTCAATTTACTATCAATCCAACCAAAACACAATGCTTCTTCAACGGCATCAAAATGACTAATACTTTTTTTATTTGACTTTTTCTTGTAGTGAATAAGCCAAATTTCATTTTTGGTGGAATAATTATTCTCTAACCATGTACACCATTCTTTTTTATTCTTAAAGAGAAGAGCTTTATCCAATTCCATATTAACCATTAACCAAAATAACTATTTTTATTGATTCTTATTTAATTTACTAAGCAATCATTTCACTTAAAACCAAGATTTATTTTATTTGCAACAAAGAAATGATAACGGTCAAATGGAAATTTATTTTCGGACAAAGATTAGAAGAAAAATAAAACAATCAATTTATAAATGTAATTTTTTATTTCAGCTTGTGAAAAGATTAAGTATTGCCTTGGATGAAAAATCAGATGCATTGATCGATTCATATCAATCAAAATATAATTTATCAAAGAGTGAAATTATTCGCAGGGCACTTGAATGTCTCAAGTATGAGGATGAAAATGTAAAAGGTAGGACAAATCTGGAAACTATTTCAGCATATATTGATTTTTTAGCAAATATGGAACATGTTATTGTAGATGTTGCACATTGGAAAGCCATTTTTTTAGAAATTGACGAAAAATCAGAAAAATTTTGGAATGAAGTTGTAAAAATCGGCGAGCAGCATCTTAATGAATATTATGACAAAGGAAAGAAGGATGTACGAAGTATTCTTGAATATGTTGAAAAAACAAATTGGTATAAATTAAGCATTGATTCGGAGAATTGCTACACCTTAATATTAATTGTTTCAGAAGCAAGCAAGTTTGTAAAGAAATTTTTTGAAGGCTTTTTTAAAAATTATCCTAGAAAGGTTGAAATTACCGAGGATTATAAAAAGTTAAGAGTTAGAGTAAAATAATAAAAAAATAAAGAAGAAAATGATTAGATCATAGTTTATTATCTTTTTTTGATTTTGCAGAAGTTTTATTGTTAGATTGGTTCTTATTTTTCTTGTCATCATCTTTCGTCTCAATGTTTACAGGAGTTTTCTCTTCGTCAGATAATTGAGAAGTTTTAGGTTCTAAATCGGTGTTTTTGTTTAAGTTTTCGGGTGATTTTATCTCTAATTTTTTTTCCTGTTTCGGCTCTTTTTTATCATATTGTTTTTTTACTTCTTGGACATTTTGCTGCGCCATCTGCTGTGCCTGCCAGATCTTTTCGAAATCCTTGGATTCCA
>CAZTMK010000025.1:0-23020 GCA_964615235.1 uncultured Thermoplasmatales archaeon | reverse complement strand
GGGAGGTTAATGTGAAAAGAAAATCAGTTGTTATCATCATTGGTCTTGTCCTAATAATGTCAATTATGCCCATGACTATATCTGTTTACAATAAAGATGACAAGACAAAATGTGCAGATGATGAAATTGACTGGTGGCCAATGTTTCATCACGATGCGCAAAATACTGGTTATTCAACTTCCAAAGCACCTAATACCTCAAATATCTGTTGGACTTATCAAATGGAAGGTTCAACTAAAGACTCATCACCTATAATTCATAATGGAAAGGTGTATATAACAAATTCTTGTTCATTATTATGTCTCAACCTTTTTAGTGGTGAAAAAGTATGGGAACTTTCAAATATTGAGTTTATGTTTTATGAATCTTCACCTGCAATAGATAACAATAAACTATTTATTTCATGTAAAAAAGATGGGGATTGTGGTTTTTATTGTTTTAATGCTGACAATGGAAGCTTAATTTGGTCTAATATAAAAATATTTAATTCTTGCGGTTGGTCTGGGCACTCATCACCAACAATCTACAATGGCGGGGTTTATGTCGGATTTAATAATATTTTTCTCGGTAGTGTTTATAATGATGGCATTTTCTGTTTAGATGCTGAAAATGGCGAGGAGATTTGGCGTTATGCATTCAACATCAATATTGAATCAACGCCTGCATTAATGGATAATAAACTTTATTTTGCAAGTAATGCCGATGGAATTGTATATTGTCTTGATGCAAATGGTGGAAATAAATTATGGCAATTTGATACAAATTTTATATTAGTGTCTTCTCCAACTACTGTTGATAACAAAGTGTTTATTGCATCAAATGAAAAGTTATATTGTTTAGATGGAGATTCTGGTGATGAAATTTGGAGTTTTCCATCATCAGTTTCAGATAATGATAAATATCCAGCTCGATGGGATTTGACATCTACACCAACAGTTGTAGATGGGAGAGTATACATTGGCTCAATATGTTATTGTCCCTATTTTTTTTGTTTGAATGCAACAACGGGGAACCAAATTTGGAATTATAGGATTATTTATGGTTCCTCTAAGATAATACATTCTTCTCCAGTGGTAGCCGATGGAAAGGTGTATTTTATAGAAGGAGAGGGTTACTATGGAACTTGTTGTCTTGATTCAGATACAGGTGAACTGATTTGGAATGATGTGAATGCTACTTCACAATATTCTTCCCCTGCAGTTGCAGACGGTAAAATAGTTATCATTTCAGGAAATAAAGTTATCTGTTATGGCGCTCCCCCTCAATTGGAGATAAGTGATATTTATTCCTATAATAGAAGTGTTTTTGTCACAGTAAGCAACAATGGCGATTCTTGTGCTGCAAATAATGTATTCTGCAACTTATCAATTAAAGGCGGGATGTTGAGCAAAATAAATGTTAGTATGCATAAACACTATCCACGTATCTATCTGGGGGAATCTGTAGAGTTTAATACTGATAATAATTTCCTTAGCGACCAGTTTATTTTTGGTATTGGGCAAATCGATGTAAACGTTACAGTAGATGTCGAAAACGCTGAAAGTATTTCTAAACAAGTCAAAGGATTTGTATTTGGACCGTTTGTATTTGTTTAACAAAGGGAGGATAAAATATGTTGAAAAAATTCCTTGCAATTGGAGTCATTCTTCTGTTTCTATTCTGCAATATCTCATTCACAACTCTAAGTGATGAGAATAATGATAATCTTGGTGGTAAAACACTGTATGTTGGTGGAAGTGGACCTGGCAACTATACAAAGATACAGGATGCAATAGATGATGCATCCGATGGTGACACTGTTTTTGTTTATAGTGGTACTTATTATCTATTAGATGAAGATATTACTTTTATAAATAAGGCAATAGAATTAAAAGGTGAATCAAGAGACAATACGATTATTACTAGCGATAATAATTCTTTATTGTATATATCTGCATGCAATATAAGCATCTCCAGTTTTACATTTGATAGATGCACAATCGGATGTGGACCTAAACAAATTGACGAACAAAATATAAATAACATCAAAATTAGTAATAATAGAATAAAAGGTGATCCTTGTCTTATTTTTAGTTATTGCGCTAATGTTACAGTCAATGGAAACATATTTTTACCTTTGTTTAAAATTGGTGGTACAGGAATTATAAGTCTTTCTAGTTCAAAAGTTGACATAGAATACAACCAAATTTCGGGATTTATAAATGGGGGAGGAATAATATGTTATCAAGGAGATATTGTTAGGAATAATTTAATTCAAGATAATGAAATTGGAATTTTACAGCTTTTAGATAGTACAATTTCCAATCCAAGTATAATTAGTAAAAATAATTTCATCAACAATAAGGCTCATGCAATTTTCTATATTGATCCCTATGTTCATTCTTCTTCTGTAAAATTATTTATGAAATATGCTTCTTCTCTTAACAGATATGAATGGATAAAAAACATACTGCCAAAAGATATACAACTTCCAAATTGCAATAACATATTAAGAAATGTTTACTGGATTGAGAACTATTGGGATGACTGGATTGGATTCGGTCCAAAATTAATTTTGGGTTTATTTGTATCGCATGGGTTTTTTAGGGATTATTTCATCCCTTGGTTTAATTTCGACTGGCATCCTGCAAAAGAACCGTATAACATTCAGGTTCCAGAGGTGTGATTATGAAGAAAACATTAGCCTTTGGTATTTTTCTTCTATTCATCGGAGTTGCATTTTCACCGTCTTTATATGCAGATGTGGAAACCACATCTGAGCAAGAAGAATACTCGGAAGTTACCATTGAACTCTATGGAATTAAGAATTTTAAGAATACCACATTTTCTCTTAACAAGGAAGAATATGAAAAACTAAATTCAATCATTGACAGATATGAAAATGAAATACAGACTGCCGACTCTTTACAAGATTCGGAATGTATTTTAAATAATACGTTAGATAATCTTACGAGCCTTGGATTAATTGATGGTAACGAAGTTAAAGACTCTATTAAAACTACAAAAAGAATTTATGAAAAAATTGGTTATACTTTAGACAGGCAATCTACTATCGAAACTGATGTAAATGTCAATTATTTGACCTTTATAGCATTAAGAGCAAATAGTGCTTATTTTTTCCCGTCTTATGTTCTTATACTCTATTATTACTTATCAAACTTAGACTATTACCAAGAACACCATCCAATATTTTCAAAAATATGCGATTCAATATTAGTTATTCTCCTAACTTTAGTAGGTTATTTTTATGAAAAATTCGGTGGAGGCTATGCAGCAGTTTTATCAATTATGCTTGCTTGGTTCTTCTGGACTTATTTTATCAATCCATTTCCAATTGGATATTCTGTAGCCTTTCTGGGTACTGATTATACTGATACTGGTTGGGTATATGCAATTGGACTTAAAGGAATAGAGGCTATTCAAGGAAAATATCTAGGTGCTTTATTAGGTTTTACTGGTTTAAGACTTTTTATGAATACTGACTTTTATTTGTTTGGTTTTGCTTATTCGACTGCACTTCAAGAAGTGGATTAATTCATTGAGAAATAAACAAAGAATGATTAAATTAAAAGGCCTCCAGAGTGATAATCCATCTAATACTTCCAACATCCCATTTTAATCCATATAAAAGATGATTGCCTTTAGATGAATCCATGGATGATAGGTTCAAATGTCGCAAATGTCTTGAGGAATTCTTTGAAAAGTGCAGGGAGTGCAGGAAGAAGTATGAATGATGGGGAGGCAGTAGGGGGTGTAGGTAACAAAAAAGAAATATTAGATTATGTTATCATCAATAGGTGAATTGATTGAGTGAATGGATACTAATATCTATATTAATCGTAGCATTTCTGGCAATAGTTGCATTGGTACTAACATTATTTGTTTTAAAGAAGAAAAAAGAAGGTAAAATGGGAGAACCAAATTATCAGTTCTTTTTTATTATGGGAATTGCGTGGATCCCCATTGGTATTGTTTTTATGGTAACAATCAACCTTGTAATAGGTATTGCCTTTATGGGTTTAGGTCTTTCTTATATGGCAATTGGTTTGGCAAATAGGGATAAATGGATTAAGAAATAAACACCGAATTGTAGTTTAAATATTATCAATTATGAACTATCTGATGGCTCAAACAATCAGGAAAGATGAGATATCTATGGACTTGTCGGAGTATAAATTTCTCTCTCGAAGGGATTCCAATCGAAATAATTGGGAAAATTGGCTGTTTTGATTTTTTTGGAGCTTACGTTCAACTCACTAAAATCCTTTTTTTCTTTTATTTAATTGTCAGGATTTTAATTTATAATTTATCACGCTCCAAAAATGTTTTATTAATTTTGGGGAGGCAATAAAATGAAATATATGAAAAAGAAAAAAGAAACAAAAATGAATGAAGCTGATGAAACAAAAAAACCAGATAAAAAAGTCCTTACAGATCTCATAAAAAGAGATGAATTTGAAGAATTCGAGAAGGCTCAAAAATTACAGAATTTGTCTTTTATTGATGGTGTTGTAGTAACCTGGGAAATTTTTAATAGAGTCCTTAAAAAACAATTAACCGATAAAGACGGGAACTTGGAGACAGATGAAAAAGGATATGATTACCTCGGGATAATAGAGGACGACGTTACTGATTTGCTATTAAATAAAGTTCTAGAGGTAGGTTACCTCAAATCTCGTGGTATACATCTATGCGATCAATTTGGGATATATCCAGGATATTATTAAAAAATCCCATCTTCTAACTTTTTTATTTTAGGGACTACCGTTATTTAATCAATCAGTAATAAAAGCTACAAAACAGTGCTTTTAAACAAATTAACTATATTATTCCATTCTTTTTCTATTATCCCTAAATAATCCTGGAAATAATTTTTTTGGACTATATCTATTCGAAAATATTCTTTTTTATTATTTATGACTCGTTCGGTTTTATATTGAATATAAGATACTGGAGTAACTTTAATTTCCCCCCCAATAATTTTAAACTCAAACATTTGCCCATCAAATACAATTACAGGATAATAAATAATTAAAGGGTATTTATTTCTTCCAATACTTGTTTTGTATAATTTTTTAAATAAATCAACATTTTCGTTATGATAACAAATTAATGCATTTGTTACCTGAGTTACTGCTTTATAGAAAACTTTACCTTCACCTTTTGTACCTACTTCATAAGCAATGCACCCCACATTCTTTATATTCTTATCTAAAAAGTGTGATTGAGGTATCCACTTTAAAAGTGATTTATTAATATTTATAGTGGGCGGGGTTTTCATATAATATTTTACATAAGATATGGCAAATATATTAGCCAAATCTGGTGGATGATGCTCCTCAATTGTTCCAAAAACCCATGGGCTTTTATCAGTTTTTTTACATTCAATTAACAAGTTAAGGTTAATTGGGTTTAATTTAGCGATTTTATGATGATATTCCCTAAATGCTAAAACATCTAACACGGAATCAAAATTATCTTTTAAGTTAAAACAATGTAATTGATTTATTACGCGCCATTTACGATTTCCAAGTATATTTGTAATTTCTATTTCTAATGGAAAACCACTTTTTTCCAAATCTTCTGTTATCTCTTCAATTGTCCATTTTTTCATTGAATTTATAAATCCAGTATTACATATATTAAGTCTTATTAAGATGTTTAGCTAAAATTTATAAAGTAATTTTAATTATTATTGTTATATTCTGGTGAGAAAAATATGAAAAAAATAATTTTTATGTTAATTTTGTTTTATCTACTGAGTACATTCTTAAATTCAGCAGACGCAATGGATGATAAAAGACCCTCATTATTTGTTATATATCAACGAGATAAAGATTCAATCAATCCTGACGAAACAATTAAATTTGATGTTTTTCTACCTGGCGATGGAAATATAATTTTATGTAGGTGTACAATTTTTTATAACAATAATATTTATGAAAACATTGCTATTAAAACTTTTAATGAACCAAATAAACCCCTTGATGTTAGTATTCCAGCACACTCATTTAATATAAACATCTCTGTTTTCCATAATGTTCAAGGAGAACCATGGTATCCCACTCCTGCAGAAATTGGTGCAGAACCAGAAGGAAGTGAAGAAGTTGTTGCACCTATAAGATTATGGGTTGATACAAAGTCGAATATTCCCTCCGGAAAACAATATTTAACCTTAGTACTTTCATATACAGATGAGAATGAGTGGTATACATATGAAAAAAATTTAGAATTTCATGTTAATGATTTTTTTGAACAATACCCTTATGTACTCCCTATAATTGTAGCAATAATTTCAGTGATTTTTGGTGCAATAATTGCTGAAATTCGGCATAAACTAAAAAAAGAAAAATCTAAGATAAAAATCTAAAGATCCTGGGCAACAAAATCAATGATTTTAGAATTAAGATAAAAAAACAGAGCATTTTTTAAAAATAGGATTTATAAAGAAAAAAAGTATTAAATTATCTATGGATTTTGATGTAACTTCCTATTATGGATATCTTTTAATTATTCTTGGGTTGCTTTTAGCATTATATTCACAGCTTGAATCAATAAGTAGTTCTTTATCTACACCAAAACATGGCATTACATCCATTAAATGGAGTCAATTTGCTTGGTTTTCGTTTTTCACTTTAACATTCATGGGAACAATTATTTTTCTTTTCGAACCTTTGAATATTTTGAATTATAGAATTATCTATGTCGATACAGATCCAGGATTAGAAATATCGTGGATACTAACCTTTGGTAGTTTAACTAACTTTTATACAATTATTCTTGATAGTTTTCTCATAATATTTTGTTTTATTAGTCTCTTAATTGGAATAAGAACCGTTGGTATGCGCACTCATCAACCAAATGCTGGGAGATTTGAATTTCGATTCGACAACAAATGGGAACTTATAATTTTTCTAATTGGACATTATTTATTTTTACCTATGTTTTCTATTATTATGTTGATATTTGGAGTTTCCCTGTTTTTAATAGCATTATATTTTTCGATTCTGTTTCCTCTAATACATTTTATCAAAAAACATGGTGTACCTTATTGATTAATGCATTTTTTTATTAAACACTGATTTCTATTGGATTACAGCATTCTAGACAAATAAAATCAGAAACTCTTTTTATTTCCTCACTTACCTTTGCTCTTTCAATAGGAAGCCAATTAATAGGACTAGAGCCACAACTAGGACATTTACAGTCAATATCTAGTCTTTTCTCAGGAATTAAAATTTTACATTTAGGGCAAACATAATCATAAAACTGGTCATATTCCTCTGGAATGTCATACCCATCTTTAAATGCCTGTTCAATAGTCATCCAATCCTGTTTAGGAGATCCACACTCAGGACAAGATTTAACTTCAACATAATCATATGATATGCTTCCGGGAAAATCTTCATCATTCCCAATCGTTTCATCTTTATGCTCTGGAATTTCTGTTTCCGTAATATCCTCGATTTGATTTTGGATGTTCTGATGGGATATTTCTGATTCATTTAAAACTTGGTCGTCATGTCTCGTTTGGTCAGGATCCTTATAATCTTTATACCTGCGAACGGATCTTGGAGAGATTCCCAATTCTTTGGCAATTTCAAAATTTGACATTCCTGAGTTATTACAAAGTTTGGAGATCTTTCTTTTTATTTCATCATTTATGGCTTTACTCATAGGCATCCCACAATGAAAGAGGCTATTCCCCCGACCTACCAATACCTCTGACTATTGAAGGTTTAGACTATATTTAAAATGTTTGATTTTGAAAACGGATTAGTCCGGCCTAGACCTCCGAGACCAAACATGGATTAGGCCACATTACGTAATGTTAGAGTTCAAATATTTCAACAGAAGAGCATACAAATTGTTCAAATAGTTCATCGGGAGGCCTAGATCGGTCTAGGCCGTATTTCAAATGTTAGAAATAAACCTTAGACTATCCAGAGATGAGATGAATTCAGTCTATTTATTTAGGAAAATAGTATTTCATAATAATTTTAATTCCAAGAATAACAAGTAACCAGAATGGTAGCAATTTTATTGAAAATTCATATATACTAATAATATGTAAAGAGTTATGAAATAGGTACGCCCAAAGAACAATGATGGAACTAGGTAATATATTATGGACAAAGAATGTTGTATTTGGGTGACGGCGAACAGATTTAATATGGTCATAATAAATTGGGTCTTTTTTTAGTAAATACTTTTCCATTGTGCCTGATTGAATCAACAATCTTATGTTAGGAATAAACCATATGAAGGTAATTATAATACCAGCAAATGCAATTGCAGTTGGGATCTCCCCAATACTTTTATCAGAATTAGAGACAGCAGTAACATAAGAAAGCAACAACATAGATTCTGCGAGCATAAAATAATTTAATCTTTGTTGAATTCGTTTATCAGCAGCATTCGCATATTTCCATGCCTTTTCTATTTCATTTTTATAACTGATAGTGTGTTCATTTAGTTCAATCGGTCGTTCTTTTTCCTCTTTTTTATCCCTCTTCAAACACATACGAACAAAAAATGCGATCAAAATCCCAAAAATTACAATTGCAAATATATTTGCAGTTCCAAGAATTGAGGAAATATAGAACAAACCTAAAATAAATGCAGAAAGGATCGCTCCAATTATAATTTCATTTTTGTTATCTTTTATTTTTTTGAATTTAAACATTTATTATCTAAAATAATATAAAATTGTTTAATATAATTTATCTTTATTACATTATTTATCTAATAACTAATAATTTTTTATTGCTTGTAATTAGGGAGGGTTAAATTTAAGACTTAAAAAATTCATTTTCCAAAAACTTAGTAAATTCAGAAATATCAAAATCGTAGCTTTTTTCAATTATATCTAATCCGCTATAGATCTGATTAAAAAATAGTTCATCTAGTCTTCCAATGTAACTAATTTCATTAAGCTTTTTCATTAAATTAGTTGATGTAACAAAAAGGACGGGGAGATCTCTATATAAATCATCTCTATGAGTTTTATCCTTCAAAAATTTCATCAATATGGAGGGTAGAAAATTTGATTTATCTAAATCCCTAATGACATTATCCGAATAATTATCTAAAACATTAGAAAACTTATTTACTAAAGTATCATATTGTTTATTCGTTTTAATGTTATTATCAATAAAACTTCCTACCTTCCTTAGGAATTTATTTTTTAAATGAATTATTGCAAAAAAGCTTAAACAAAGTAAAATATGATCGAATGAATAAAGAATATTTTCTTTAAAGCCCAATTCCATTTGCTTAACTGATTCAGCCATTAAATTTCTAAATGCATCTGAATTCAAGATTTTACTCAACATGTATTTTTCTAGATCGTTTATCGAAACTCTTTTTTCTATGATCGACATTATTGGATCAATGTTTGCATAAAGGATTTTTTCCTCTCTTCCACCTCTCCTATCAGGAACTCTTCTTAGATATCCTTTTTCTATAAATTTTTCCTTTTTTATTGCTCTATATGCGCTATTGTTGACGCCCCCAAAAATCTCTTTATTAATCTGATACATGTTATATTTTCCAGGATAAATATATGCATTAAACCATACTTTTTCTGCATTCTCTCTATTTTTGCTCATATATACCAAAATCCAATATTTTTGAATATATACAAAAATCATGAAATTTTGAATGCATTCAAAATTCCCCAATATTTACAATCATTGAATATATAGAATGAATTGATATATTTTTACATATGTTTGTAAAAAATGGGGAAAACTGGGTTAGGGGTTTTAATCTTGACAAAGAAACCTATGAGATGCTTACTAATTTTGCAAAAAAACGGCACATTTCCAGATCTGCTGTGATTAGAATGCTTATTTCTGAAAATTGTGTAGAGGGGTGATAATTATTCAGAGTCCTCGAGGATTGTTGGTAGATCTAAGGGGCATGCAAAAACAGTTTACCGCTCAGATCTCCAGAAATCGTTTATATTTGGGAGAGGAGGGGTGAATTGTCTAAGAAGATGGGAGGCACAAATGAAGAAATTATCGACTCTCAGATTCAACAAAAACAAAACACTATGGAACCAGTTTTAAATGAAAAAGGGAAACCATGTTTTTTATCGATCAAGGAAGTAATAAAACCAGGGGATGCAAACAAGCCAATTAAAAAGGTACTGAAAGAAAACAAGCAACTGGAATACATTAAAACCTTTGAATTGAAGAAAGAAAGGTTATGGATTTGTAATAGATGTAATGCAGAGATTCAAAGTAATCCGGATAGGCCTACATACTGTGAAGCCTGTAAAAGAAACTCAAAATTTACTAAGATTACAGAATACATAAATCCCGATTTATGGAAGTTGCCGATTTGGAAGGATATCTCAGTTGATGAATTGGATATGATCGGGCTTTATGATGATATGGTTAATTTAATTAAAAAATTGGTAGTGTTTTCAGAGGAATTGGAATACAAGATTTATGTTCTATGGATTATATCAACTTGGAAGCTTGAATGTTGGGATGCGGTTGGTTTTCCTGTATTTATCGGAATACCAAATTCAGGTAAAAGTAGAGCTTTGAGGATAATCCACAATTTAGCATACAGGGCTCCTAAGGCTAGTGGTATTAAAGCAGCAGCAATACCAAGACTTTGTCATTATTATAATATAACTTTATTAATAGATGAAGCACACTCAAAAATGAATCCAAAGTATGAGCAGGGATCGCAACTTTTAGATTTTGTTAAAGACAGTTACAAACGTGATAGTGTTTACATTACCTGCGATAATAACGATCAAGAAAAAGTAGTTGTTGCTAAGAATTTTGGATTTAAGGCCTTTGCAGGTGAAAAAACATTCAATCCTGGTTTATTAAGTAGAAGTTTGGTTTTTTGGATGGATAAGGCAGACCCAGAAATATCAAAGTTAGCTTATGTTGAAGAGGAATTTAACAATTTTAGAACAAGGTTATTAAATTACAGATGTAAAACAAACGATCCGGAAGATCTAGGGAATGATTTTTGTTTAAAAGGAAGGACTAGAGAAATATTTGAATCAATTATTGCAACTGGTAAACATATTGGAATTGATGTCGAAGATATAATCGAGTATGGAAAAAGAAGAGATAAGGAGGAAGAGGAAGCATTGAAAAGTAGTGTACAATGGGAGATACTTTCAATTATTAAAAATTGCCAAGAGAACCCAACATTAATAGATGCACCAAGCAAAATATCAACCGAAGACATTTTAGAACAGTTGGGGTGGACTTCTAACGATGGTAAAGAAAATCGTAAACATAAGCAAAGATTAGGTTACACACTAAACGATATGGGGCTGCAAACCAGGAGGATAAGGGAAGGTAGGTTTCTTTTTATTGAAGACAAATCAAATAAGAGCAGATTGGAAAATTTGTACAAGAGGTATAAATTATGAATGAACACATGTACAAAGCCTGCAAAGTATGTTACACTCCTGTTGAAGTATGCTACAAGTATGTTACAAGCCTGCAAAAAGCCTGTGACCAAAAGGAGGGTTACATACTTGTTACATACTTGTTACAGGCTTGTTGCATACTTTTCTTATTATGTTACATACTTTACATACTTTCTATTCAAAGTATAGATTATTTAACTGTGTTTTTTGAGGCTAATTATGTCTAATAAAGGAAATATTGTCAATGTAAACAAATTGATGCATGAATATTCTAAATTAAGAGTAAGTCCTGAGGCTATTAAAGAGCTCTCTAGTCGCATTGTTGACAAACTTTATGATATTGCCCCAGAGCTTGATAAAATCGCAGAAAAACACGGTAGAAAGACAATAATGGAGCAAGATGTGATCGAACTTTTTAGTTTTGTTGATCAAGACGTGATTTAATTGAATGTAGCAATATATGTAAGAGTAAGTAAAGAGGATCAACATCCTGAAAATCAGATTTTAGAGCTTGAAGAATTTGCAAAGGATCGAGATTTTAATGTTTATTCTACATATATTGACAAAATCTCAGGATCAAAAGACAGTAGACCGGCATTAAATGAACTTATGATAGATGCTAGAAGTAAGAAATTTAACGCTGTCATTGTTTGGAAATTAGACCGGCTTGGAAGATCTCTTCAACATTTGATTCAAATTATCCAAGAATTTGAAAATCTCGGAATCCAGTTTATTTGTAAAACCCAGGATATCGATACAACAAAACCAAGCGGTAAACTGATTTTCCATATTTTTGGTGCTATTGCAGAATTTGAACGAGAAATTATCAGAGAAAGAATTCTTTTAGGCTTAGAAAGAAGAAAAAAAGAAGGAAAACTACTTGGAAGGCCAAGAGGATCTAAAGACAAAAAGAAACGTAGGAAATCAGGTTATTACCAACGTTGGAGTGGTAAAAAAACTACCCCTGTGAAAAAGGAGGTTTTGATTGGGAGGAATTATGGGAAATAAACAAACAAGTGATTATTTAAAAATATTTAATTTGAATATATAGGTGATAAAATGAACACGAAAGATATTGAGAAGACAAAAATCCGTCAATGTATAAATCAGTTAATAGCGGAAATTAATGAAGATCCTGCAATTTTTCGAACCGAGACAGATGTTCAAGCAAGACTCTATAAATATATTTGTGATGAATTAGATGAATGGAAACCAAAGCATGAAATAAAAGCTAGATATAGGTCAAAACAAGGTTTCTATAGGGTTAATCGAGTCCATTGTGAATTTTTTGGTGGAGGAAAACAACGTATCGACATGGGGATATTTGATAAAGAAGATTTATTCAAAATTGAAAAATTCTCAATGGAAAAAAGAACTGTACCAAAAGATATACTGTTAGCTCATGCTATCGAAATAAAAACCGAGAGGGGAGAATCGGGACAAGGGTTAAGAGATAATCCTATAAATGATTTGAAAAAATTATTGAATTATAAAAAAAAGAAACCTCATCGAGCAAGAAATGTCTATTTTATCTATATCGTCAGATGGCCCACTAATGTAGAAGATAAACAAACTGAAGTAATGAATTTGGTAAAAGAACTAAAGAATTTTAGTTCCGAAATAGATTTTTTTACAAATGATCCTAAAAACTATTTTTTGCCTTATTTAAATAAGGCAATAAAAAGTATAAATGAAAGATAAAGAGAAAGATTATTTAAATAATCCTTACGATTATGATCTCGCCAATATTTTTAATGAATTGGCGGGAGGTATAAATCAAGAATGGGTAAGAATTTTAAGGAATGTAGGCCAGAAAACCGAAAACAAGGGTCCCCAGTTGGGTGGGGAGGTTATGGGTGATCTGGCATATGAATTAAGAAAGAATTTTGAACGTATAAATCCGATTGAAGTTGATCCAAACAAATTCCATTCGGTGCCGGAACTATTCAATGCAGTTTCAGATCATGCAAGAAGATGGCAACGACTTTCTAAATCAACAATAGATCATAGAATGAGATGCGCTAGAAGAATGACTAGACATCCACTTTTTCCTATTGATTTCTTCCATCTTAACTATGAGCAATTTATTGCATATATGCAATATCGAGAGGATATCGAGAAAGCTAAACATTTCGCACTTAAAAACGACCTCCAAGCAATTCAAATGTTTTTGGTTGCCTATGGTCAAAAACCAAGGGACTGGTATTACAGACTTCCAGTACAAGAAAAACACAAGGAGAGGATATTGCCACTACCTGATAAAGTCCATGAGATGATCACATTTAATTTTTCAGATGATGCTTATGAAAATAGCCTTTATCAGTATCTTCATGCACATAACTTTTGGATAGGTTGGAGAGTCCCTAGTGAACCTCAGTGTATGACTGTAGATAATATTGATTTTGACACGGGATCTATTATTATCACAGAACGAAAAAAACATAACAGTACAAGACAGATCTTTCCAGAAGAAACCATTATGACAGGAAAAACAAGAAAAAGCTTCAAAAACTGGCTTAGATGGAGAGATAAAGTCGAAACTAGCAAATCGGGTAATTCTCTATACTTACAACCTAGCGGAAAACCATTTACTTTAAGATATTTCGGTCATAAAATTAGTGAAACAGGAAAGATGGTTTATCCAACTTTCAGACCTTATGACTCTAGACACTGGTGCGCAGTTGCTAGATTGATACAGACAAAAGTAGAAACTGGATCTTTTGATCCTTACAAAGTTCAAAAATGGCTCGGTCATGACAAGATAGACACTACTGAAGGATACATCCAACATGCAGAGAATTATTTTAGAAGGGCACCTTATAATTGGATCAAACGCACCCTTAAATTTTATTCATTTAATTATGATAAAAAAGGAGAGTGCGAAAAAATCGAAACAAGGCCTAAAAACCTACGTTTCGAATGGAAACTCTCCGAGAAGCAAGAATGGACTTGTCGGGATTTGAACCCGAGGCCTCCTCCATGCCAAGGAGGCGATCTTCCGGTCTGATCTACAAGCCCGAGGTTTAGATGGGCGCCACTTAAACTGTTTTGAGCAAATAAATCTTATGGATTACAATTAATTATTCTTGTTAAAATGTTTAAAAAGTTATTTTCGATGAATTCAAAAAGTGTTACAAATTTATAACAATTACCTGTTCCTAATCAAGAGGTAAAAATTTAGATAATTTTTATAAATGCTGTCTTTTCTCAATCTTGTCACAAACTCATATCTTTTAAAAATTTCTTTTATTATCTAAAAAAAATCATTTAAAAATTTTTCACTAATATTTTATATCAAATGATGCATTGCATTAGTTAAAATTGGTGAGAAACTAATATCAATAAATTTAAAAAGGAAAAATTCGAGTGTAAGAGAAAATTTCAGTTTTTTAAGTGGTGGGTTCGGTGAAAAGAGAACCTGAGATAGTACGGGAATTAAGAAAAGAAGATTGTGAGGGCAAGTTGCGTCCAGTAAATAAAATTAAACATAAAGCCATTAATGCCAATCAAATTTCCAATAAAAAAGAGCAGCAGGGTCCAGAAACAAAAACGGAATGTAAAGACGATAAATCTCAAAAAGAATTATTCTCACTATTTGATTGTATTGATGAAATAATATATGTGGTAGATCCAAAATCATATAAAATTCTTTATGCCAATAAATTTTTAAGGAATCTATTTGGCAACAATATCATAGGCAAAACATGCTATAAGATATTGCATGGACTTGAATCTCCATGCAAATTATGTAGTAAAAAACTTAATGTCGATGATGAGACAAAGCCACATCGCTGGGAATATCACAATTCGAAAACAAACCGCGATTATGTAATAAATGATCGTTTTATCCATTGGCCTGATGGAAGAGACGTAAAATTTGTGTTTGCTGTTGATATAACAAAGCTTCGTATGGCTTTAAACGAACTTGAAGATGCGCATCAACTTCTTTTTACAGTTAATAAACAATTAGAAAGAAAAGTCAGGGAGAGAACATTACAAATTGAAAATCTAATTGAACAAAAAGACGAGTTTATTAATCAGCTAAGCCATGATCTGCGTACACCTTTGACCCCAATTATGGTTTTATTGCCAATTTTAGAAAAACAAACCGCTGAGAAAAGATCAAAGGAGCTAATCGAAATAATTTCAAGAAATGCAAATTTTATGAAGGAACTTGTTGATAAAACAATAGAATTGGCTCGTTTGAATTCCACAAATGTAGCAATAGAATTTGAAAATCAGCATCTTTCAACAGAGGTTAATAGTATTCTTGAAAACCTTGAATTGTTGTTTGAAAAAAATCACATTGTCGTTGAAAATAAAATTGATAGTAATATTTTTATACAGGCAGATAAAGTAAAACTTGAAGAGCTTTTCAATAATCTTCTTACAAACTCTGTTAAGTATAGTTCAGAAAAGGGAGGCACGATAAGGATTGATGCAGGGGAAAATAAGGGATTTGTAACTATTTCAATTTCGGATAACGGTATGGGTATGGACAAAGAACAACTCGATCATATCTTTGAAGAATTCTACAAGGCTGACGAATCTCGGCATAATCTTGATTCCAGTGGTTTGGGACTAGCTATTTGCAAAAGAATTGTTGAAAAACATGGGGGAAAAATCTGGGCAGAAAGTAAGGGGAGAATGAAAGGCAGTACTTTTTATTTTACATTAAAATCTGGCAATAGATGGATGAAAATCAAATAATTTTTTATTTTAAAAGCTAGTAAAAAATATCAGTCAATTGTACATTATGTTAAAATGATGAAAAAGAAAGAATTAGAAATAATTCTACAGAAAGTTCCTGATTTTATTCATCCAAAAATAAAACTTGAACAATATTTGACACCCGCAGTTATTGCTGCAGACATTATTTTTGAAGCATATAAATTTGGAGACGTGAAAGAAAAAAATGTAGTAGACCTAGGATGCGGTACAGGCATTTTTTCTTTTGGTGCTTATATTTTGGATGCAAAAAGTGTAGTAGGCTTTGATTGTGATAACGAATGTATAGAAATTGCAAAACAATTTGCTAAGAAATTCAAATTTAACATTACATTTTCTAAAAAAGATGTAAGGGAAGTTTCAACACAATGTGACACAGTAATTATGAATCCACCTTTTGGCGCTCAAAAAAGTAATTATCGAGCAGATCGAAAATTTATTGAAAAAGCAATTGATATTGCACCAGTTTTTTATTCGCTACATCTTTCAAAAACCATCCCTTTTATTGTTAAATTGATATCTGCTCTTGGATGTGAAATTTCGCACTCTAAAAAATACACCTTTCCCATCAAAGGAATTCATACTTTTCATAAAAAACAATTAATTAATTTCGATGTTTCAATGATAAGAGTTATCTCTTATAACTGATTTGGTTTATCTATTTTTACCAAAAACATAATTAATCCAATCCTTTTATTATAACTGAAAGTAAAATGGGATAATTCATGACTACTTCACAACATAAGAATCAGAGAATTGGTGTTTTTGTTGATGTACAAAATATGTACTATTCTGCAAAAAACCTTTATGGAAGTAAAGTAAATTTCAGAACCATATTAAGAGAGGCAATATCAGGTAGGTTGCTTGTTAGGGCAATTGCTTATGTTATTAAGGCAGACGTAAAAGACGAAAACACGTTCTATGATGCGCTCGAAGAAATGGGTTTCGAAGTAAAATCAAAAGATTTACAAGTTTTCTTTGGGGGTGCAAAGAAGGGAGATTGGGATGTAGGAATAGCCATGGATGTGATGAGGTTGGCGCCAAAACTTGATACAGTTATTCTAATTAGCGGTGACGGTGATTTTTCTGATTTATTGGAACATGCAAAAAGCTTGGGTTGCCGTACTGAAGTAATTGCTTTTGGAAAAACAACATCTCGCCGGTTAATAGAAGTAGCAGATTCATTTATTGATCTAGATAAGAGGAAGAAATTTTTATTGAATAAATCAAACTAAACGAAAAGTAAGAAATTTCAATTTTTTTTTGGATATGTTTAAAATAAAATCTTAAACAAAAAGCATGATAACATTAAAATCAGTTAGAAATTATTATAAACAAGAGTCAAACTCCCTGTAAATCATCCGAAAGTATAATAATATGTTATGTAATCTGCTTTCGAATTGTCATAAAACGAACAGATAGGTAGTGATATAATTGACGCGTTTAAAAACTAAGAAATTCAGGGGGTCAATGACACATGGCCGCGGTAAGAAGGGCGGAAGAGGTGCAGGATTGAGAGGCGGCAAGGGAAATGCTGGTCTCAATAAGCATAAATTTATGCACATGATAAAGTACATGCCCGACCATTTTGGTCGACATGGATTCAAAAGACCTTCTAGCATTATTAAAAAAGAAAAAATTATTAATGTTGGGCAACTGGAAGAAAGATTTACAGGAAAAAAGATCATTGACCTAGAAAAGGAAGGATATGATAAACTCCTTGGCGGCGGTATGCCAGTCGACGGGTTAAAAGTCAAGACAAAAAGTGCAACTGAAAAAGCAATTGAAAAAATTAAGAAATGCGGTGGGGAAGTAACAATTATTGAATAACTTGAAGTAGGGTCGTGGAAATGGCTGAAGAAAAGAAAAGTCGGTTATATGCACTGAAACCATTGATAGAGAGATGGCCTGCAATTTTAAAACCTGAAGGTCATGTCACATTCAGAACAAAAATTTTCTGGACAATTCTGTGTCTTATTCTCTACTTTATTTTAACAAACGTTATGATCTATGGGCTGAAGTCAGATGTTATTGATCTATTTGCTCAGTACCGATTCATCATGGCTGGTGCATCTGGTTCAATAATGCACCTAGGTATTGGTCCGATAGTTACTGCATCTATTATTTTACAATTGTTTGTGGGTGCAAAAATTATTAATCTTGATTTGACAAAGAAAGAAGATAAAGCAATTTATCAAGGTACTCAAAAAATTCTTGTAATTGTAATGATTTTTGTTGAGGCAATTCCACAAATATTTGGATATTTACAACCAAGTGATGCGCTCGTTGCAAGTGTTGGCGACTGGGCAAATCTTGTAATTATATCACAACTTGTCATTGGTGCCTTATTAGTATTTTTTATGGATGAACTTATATCAAAATGGGGTATCGGTTCTGGAATTTCCATGTTTATTGCAGCGGGAGTATCTCAGGCAATATTTACAGGTTTATTTAACTGGCTTCCTGTTGGAGCAGAAGCGGTTTCTTTAAGTAACCCACCTGCTGGGGTAATTCCTGGAACACATTTTTTTGTTACTCATATGTCTTTGAGCGATATCATGGATTATGGTTATCAGACAATATTTATGGGTAATCTTAATATTGGATATCAGAATGCAATCGTTCCATTACTTGGGACTATTGTTATCTTCTTTATTGTTGTTTATGCAGAATCTTCCAGAATTGAATTGCCACTGGCCCATGGACGTGTTCGAGGAGCACGTGGAAGATATCCAATACGTTTGATCTATGCATCTAATATTCCAGTAATTCTTATGTCTGCACTTCTGGCAAATATAAACATGTTCGCAATGCTATTGTGGAGGGCGGATAATCTACCAATTCTAGGTCAACAATGGTGGATTGGAAAATATAATTTAGCCCAGACGACGCAGCCTTTAGCAGGAGGCGCATGGTATCTTTCTAGTCCAGGAGGCATTAACAGTTGGCTTCTTCCAATTATGCAGGGCGGCTATGGTGGACATGCCGCATGGCAGTTTGCTTTAAAATTAATAATATATCTGACAATAATGATTTTTGGATCAATACTATTTGCTAAATTTTGGATTGAAACTACTAATATGGGCCCAGCAGATGTGGCAAAACAAATACAAAGTTCTGGTATGCAGATACCAGGATTTAGAAGGGATCCCAGGGTACTCCGTAAAGTTTTAGAAAGATACATACCAGTAGTAACTGTAATTGGTGGTGCGGCAGTAGGCGCACTTGCAGGTTTTGCGGATTGCATTGGAACTATTGGTAATGCAAGTGGAACTGGTGTATTGCTAACTGTAGGCATAATCATAAGAATGTATGAAGATATTGCCAAGGAACAAGCTATGGAGATGCACCCTGTTTTAAGAGGATTCTTTGGTAATGAATAATGAAAATCATTACAAAGAAATACTATTTGTACAATTATGAACCTTAAAAGTTATTCATAAAGGAGATAAAAATATGATAAGACCACTTGATGATAAGGCACAGGGAAGCCAGCTTCTCATTCTCATGTTGCTGATGTTTGTTATGATTTTTATCTTTGGCGATCCTACAGTTAGTTCCTGGATTGCTACAACATTGGATTCAGTATTTTATCCACTGATAGGATTTGATGGAAGCAGTCCAATTTTAACTATTATACTAGCTGGCATCATTGTTGTGTTTTTATCCTCGTTTTTCAACAATCTTTTTACAGATTGGAAAAAAATGGGAGAAATGCAGGAAATGAGCAGAGCATTTCAAAAAGAAATTTCTTCAGCTAGAAAATCCGGTAATACAAACAAAGTTAACAAACTAATGAAAATGCAGCCAGAGATTATGAGGAAGCAAACAGAGGCACAAAGCGGAATGATGAAACCAATGATTTTTTTATTTATCTTTATTGTACCGATTTTTATGTGGCTTCGTTACTTTCTTGGAGGTCTATCATATTATTATTTTACAGTTCCCTGGGCAAATGGTGTTTTATTATATGAAAAACCGTTCTTGATGCAGGCATGGCTATGGATTTACATGATTTTTGCATTTGTAGTTGGACAGGTTATAAGACAAGGGTTAAAATGGATTTCATGGTCTGATTGGTGGAAACAGACTAAAAGTAAAATATTTCCGTCTGTGAAATAGTGATCTATGGTAACGATAACCATTAGTGGAACACCCGGAAGTGGTAAAAGTACAGTTGCAAGAAATTTAAGTGAAAAACTTGGTTTGCCATATGTATATTCTGGTGATATTTTTAGAAGAACAGCAGAAAAATACAATATGTCCCTTGAAATATTTGGTAATTACTGCGAAGAACATGATGAAATCGACAGAGAACTCGACGATTATCAATTAAAGATACTAAAAAAGGGAGGTGTTGTTTTAGAAGGTCGAATGGCAGGATGGCTTGCTTATCAGCATAAAATCCAAGCATTTAAGGTTATGTTAACTGCAGACATTGATATACGGGTGCAAAGAATAGTTAATCGTGAAAATGGAGATTTTAAAAAAAGAAAAATCGAAATGCAGAAACGGGAACGAAGTGAAGAAAAACGTTACAAGACCCATTATAAGATTGATATAAAAGATACCTCTATTTATGATCTAGTTATTGATTCCTCTGACAAAAATCCTGAAGAAATTGTAAAAATAATCATCGATAAAATCCAACAATGAACACTTTTAAAAATCGAATTTGTTAACCATTTAAAGATATGTCAAATAAAAAAAATAAATTGTCAAGAGATTTTAAACCTGGGCGACTTGTAAAGGTACAGGTAAATACAAATCCAAATTTTGGAAAAAGACCCGATGAAAGAAATATTAATGAACTTTTACAAAACGGTATATTAAATCTGGACAAACCTAGCGGCCCCTCATCTCATCAAGTTGACTCATGGGTTAAATATATAATAAATGTGGATCGCATAGGT
Source organism: uncultured Thermoplasmatales archaeon (assembly GCA_964615235.1). Classification (GTDB taxonomy): domain Archaea; phylum Thermoplasmatota; class E2; order DHVEG-1; family DHVEG-1; genus JAFGPP01. The sequence continues at coordinate 1,969 of CAZTMK010000025.1, read as the reverse complement.
CATGGAGGAACTTTGGATCCTAATGCAACGGGAGTTTTGCCAATTGCCACTGGTGATGCAACAAGGGCTTTATCTGTTTTACTTAATGCCGGAAAAGAATATGTTGGAATAATGTCTCTTCATAAGCCAGTCGATAAAGAAAAAATTTCGAAAGCATGTATGAGTTTCGTTGGTGAGATTTATCAGGTTCCCCCTTTGAGATCGGCAGTAAAAAGAATTAGAAGAAAGCGAGAAATCTATAATTTTGAAATTATCCAAATTAAAGAAAGAAATGTATTGTTTCGTGTTGAATGCGAAGCAGGTACATACATTAGAACTTTGTGTGTTGACATTGGTAAAAAACTAAAATGTGGGGCCCATTTGGAAGAGTTGAGACGGACAAGGGCAGGAAATTTTATTGAAGAAAATTCTGTAACACTTCATGAATTAAAAGATTCGTATATTCTTTGGATGGAGGAAAAAAATATCGAAGAGATCCGATCTGCTATATATCCAGTTGAATACTTATTGGAAAATTTACCAAAAATAATTATTAGAGATTCAGCAGTTGATGCAATATGTCACGGAGCAAGTCTTGCGATACCAGGTGTTGCAGAAGTTGATAAGGATATTAAAAAAGAAGATTTGATAGGGATTTTTACACTAAAAGGAGAGGGTGTTGCGCTGGCAAAGTCTTTAATGTCAAGTCAGGAAATTATTCAAAAGGATAATGGAATTTGTGCTACTACTGAAAGAGTTTTGATGAACAAGGGAACATATCCCTCTATCTGGAAAAAATCTTAAAGGGAAGGATTATTCCCAATTGTTGTTTTTGCCGAGGTGGCCCAGCCCGGAACGGCGCGAGCCTGGAGAGCTCGTGAGGCTCTGCCTCTCGGGAGTTCAAATCTCCCCCTCGGCGTCCTATTATTTTCATAGTGGTTTTGCCCGCTCTCAATAAGTGCGAAATACTCCTGTAAACGTATCTCCAAAAACCCGCTGAGGTTCAGCCCAAGTTTCTTTGCCTTTTTGATTACATCTGCGTTTAATCGGAGTGTTAATTTTTGCCGTGACATAGACGTACATAGTACGTACAAAGTTTATTTGGTGATTTTGGTTTTGGAAAAAAGAGTGTTTAGAGACAATGTCGTTATATTTTATATTTATTGGAAAATTTTAAATTATAATTCGGCATTACATTATTTATAATAAATTGCTTTGGAGGAAAAAAATGAATAAAAATAATATCAAAAAATATTTTGTTGTGTTTATTATGATATTTTTGTTAATAAATATTAGTTTTGTAACAGGTTTTAAAACTGATTATAAGTACCAAGATTCAAATTTTGGATTATATTCTTTTTATCCCACTGATGATGCTGTTATTCAGCAAACAAGTCCTAATAATAATTATGGATCTGGATCAGGACTAGCAATTAGAAATTATGGAGGGGGGAAGTTGGGCTTTTTATTCATTGATAAAGTTTGACCTTTCGTCGATCCCATCTGATGCAGACATAATTACAGCAAAACTTTGGTGTTATTTTTCTGGTTGGTACGATAACAACCCAGCGGGCAATTCAGCAGTATTGTACCGATTATTGGGGGATTGGGATGAAGGTACAGTAACATGGAATAATCAACCCTCAGCATCATCTTCTTCATCAGCTTCTTGTACAATTCCTAGCTCAACTGGTGTTTGGATGCAATGGACTGTCACAAATGACGTTCAAAACTTCGTGGACGGTACGAATAATTATGGTTGGAGAATGATGGATACCACTTATTGGCCTGGAGTTAATATTCCTACTAGCTATTTTCACTCTAAAGAAGGTGGAAATACCCCTCGGTTGGAGGTTGAATATATTGCAAACCAACCACCAAACAAACCTAGCAGACCAAGTGGGCCATCATCTCTTGAAGTTGGGAAACAAGGAACTTTTAGCACAGTTGCTACAGATCCTGACGGCGACTCAATTAAATATGGTTGGGA
>CAZTMK010000024.1:0-23937 GCA_964615235.1 uncultured Thermoplasmatales archaeon | reverse complement strand
GAATCAAGCTCTTAAATGCGATTCAAGATGTTTATTTGTGTAATGATGTAACAATCGCTTGAGAACTATAAGCTATTATTTGATAATAGCGCAAATTACTTTCATTACCCTATCTTTTTTTATTTTAATGGATAATTTTATTATTATCTCCTTTATTACATCAAAGGATGCATCATTCCTTTACTAATAGGAGGAAATGTTTTGACAAAGGTAACCGCACAAGAACTGGCAAAAAAGCAAAAGGAAATCTCTGTTGCAGAGTTCTTTGAACGAAATAAACATATTCTCGGATTTGGAAATCAAACAAGAGCTCTACTTACAAGTGTCAAGGAGGGAGTAGATAACGGTCTTGATGCATGTGAGGAGGCTGGAATTTTACCTGATCTCTATGTCGATATTAATAATCACGAAGACGGTGAATGTAAAATCATAATAGAAGATAACGGTCCAGGGATAATTAGTAAACAAATTCCCCACATTTTTGGTAGACTGCTTTATGGATCCAGATTTCATGCCATTAGGCAAAGCAGGGGTCAGCAGGGAATTGGGATTTCCGCAGTCGTGCTATATGGGCAACTTACTACAGGCAAACATACAAAAATCAAATCTAAAATAGAGGAAGGTAAACCAGCTGCTATTGTCGAGTTAGCTATAGATACAAACAAAAATCGTGCAGAAATCATAAGTAGAAAGACTGATCATTGGGATAAACCTTCTGGAACCAGAGTCGAAGTTAGTATCGTTGCTGATTATAAAAGAGGGAGACGGTTCGTATATGATTATCTTCAAAGTACTTCAATAGTTAACCCGCACGCTCAAATCACTTTTAAAGAACCTGACGGTTCCGTGCATGTTTTCGAAAGAACCTCTGAGGTCATTCCAAAAAAATCGATTGAAATTAAACCCCACCCTTATGGTGTCGAGCTAGGCACTCTTATAAAAATGGCTAAGAACACCAAAAGTCGTAAACTTTCATCTTTTCTTAGATCTGAGTTTAGTAGTATGGGTGATAGAACTACAACAGCAGCATGCGAAAAAGCAGGGCTTAGCAGAGATCTCAATCCTAATAGTATGACTAGGGAACAGTTTTTGGCTTTACACAAAGCATTCCAGAAAATTAAGATCATGGCACCATCAATGGATTGCCTTTCACCCATTGGAGAAACATTAATTAAAAGAAGTTTAAAACATGAGACTAGGGAAATTTCGCCAGAATTTATTATCACTGCTTCCCGCCCTCCTTCCGTGCATTCGGGAAATCCCTTCCAAATCGAGGTTGGACTTGTTTATGGTGGTACATTACCAAAGGATACGTCGGTACAGATTATGAGATTTGCTAATAGAGTTCCTCTTCTGTATCAGCAGGGCGGATGTGTAACGACATCTGCCATTTCATCTATTGATTGGCGGAGATATGGTTTGGATCAGCCCTCAGGAAAAGGAATTCCGTCGGGTCCTGCTATATTTTTGGTTCACGTTTCCTCAACACAAATTCCATTTACTTCGGAAAGCAAGGAAGCAATTGCGGATATTCCAGAAATTGAAAATGAAGTAAAGCTTGCTTTTAGAGAGTGTGCGCGAAAAGTGCAAAAACACATTCATAAAAAGGTCAGACGTAAAAAAACTAGAGAAAAATTTGATCTAATTACCAAAATATTGCCAGAAATTGCAAAAAAATCTGCAAAAATACTTGAAAAACCTGTACCAATGTTGGATGAAGTAATCACAAAAATAATGGATGTTGTATGGATAGAAGATATTGTTGAGTATGAAAAAGTAAAACGTGTCCCGCAACAAACCACGCTCATTGGTGAAAACGTAGAGGATCAAACTCAAATGGGAACCATTACTAAGAGTAAAATTTTAGTTGTAAATTACAAACAGACGCCCCAGCAATTTAACCTCTATGCGTTAATTCCAGAAGATGCAGTTGTCGGAACAGTTGAGCCAAAACCCGTTAAAATTACAAATAATTACATAAAGTGGAAATTAAATACAATTCCCCCTGCAAAAAAAGTTGATGTAAGTTTTGAGTTGGCAGGTCTTGATAAGGGAGATTTTGATGAAAATGACCTGTACGTGGAGCAAATTAATCCATCATATGTGATTGGTGCTGACAAATGGGAGGGTGATTAATTATGGTTGAAAAAGATTATTCTGAAGTAATTACAAAAATCGATTCAATTGCTAAAAAAATATATCACGATTTTGAAAAGGCCACTATTCCTTTTGTCAACCTACCGACCAGAACCAAATCAAATATTTTGTTTGATACTAAGTTAAATGTTTGGAAATATGGTAAAAACACTACAGAAAGATCAGCAAAATCTCTAGACGGGGCTTACATGCTTCTAAGAACCATTTACATGACTGATTTCATAAAAGAAATGATTAAGATAAAAAAATCCTCTACACTTAGAGAAATGTATTATATTTCTGAGGGATGGGATCTTGCTAAATTCGGTTCGCAGCAAGAATCAAATCTTCTTGCAGAGGACTTGGAAGTTATTACAAGTTGTATGAGAGAGGATTTTAAACTAAGACCGGAGGAGGATGGGGCAAGAGTAATTGGCAATCTAATTATTGAGGAAGTGACCAGAAATAGCAAAAAAAAGAAAATTCACTGTCAGGATGATGTGGGAGATGCTGGTTACTCGATACCTTACAATGTTGAAAAAGAAAAAATAAACTTTAAAACCGTTGATGCTGACTTTATTATCGCTATTGAAACAGGAGGTATGTTTGACAGACTTGTGGAAAATGAGTTTGATACATCACACAGGGCCATACTTGTCCATTTAAAAGGACAACCAGCAAGATCAACAAGAAGATTTATAAAAAGACTAAGCGATGAAAAAAACATTCCAGTTTTGGTATTCACCGATTGTGATCCTTGGAGCTTCAGAATATTTGCCAGTGTTGCGTATGGCGCTATTAAAACTGCACACATCTCTGAATATCTGGCGACTCCTTCATCACAGTTTCTTGGAGTAACTCCCTCAGATATTGAGAACTACCAACTTCCAACTGATTCTTTGACAAAAGAAGATATAAACGCTTTAAAAAGCGAACTTACTGATCCGCGTTTTAAGGATTCGTTTTGGAAGGGTGAAATTAAACTTCAACTTAAAATGGGGAAGAAATCGGAACAGCAAGCTTTAGCAAAATATGGATTAGATTATGTTACGGATACCTACCTTCCTGAAAAATTGGCTGAATCAGGAATGCTAAAAAAATAATCTGTTTGGATTAATTATTCTCTTTATTTCCCCATAACTCCTTTGCAGTAACTATTAATTCGCGAAGTCGAAGAACACTGTTTTCATCTATTGGAATGTATGTTTTACTGAAAATACCTCCCTCAGCATTCTCAGGATGAGTATATACAAATATTTTTTTTCCATGTAGGATTTCTTCTTTTTGTTGTTTTTCTTCAGTAATTATTTCACCCTTATATCTTATCTTTAAATATATAAAAATATCAAAGAAAATAAAAACAGCTGTTAATACACACCAGATAATTGCCCATGATTCAAAGTTAAGAATTGCCCAGTTAGGCCCCATATCTAATGAAATTGTTCCGATCCCGATAATAATTACTATCAACAATAATAAAAATGAAATTAATGCAAATATTTTTGGAAGTAACAAGTAAATACTACTCTTGTTATCGTTTTTTTTCCTAGTTTTTCCCTTTACCCTTGATAAACGCATCTTTACAAACTAGTATTGCGTGTAAATACTTTTAATATTTTCTATTTGTCGTGGGTTATTTAACCGATAAATTAAAATTTTTAAAAAATTATGTATACAGATCACTAAACTATTTTGAAATGGGATTTAGGGACATTTGGGAGGAAAAACATAATGCAAAAAAAAGATTATGTTGTCCCTTTAAACCCCATTATTTATTAATAACATATGTAACATATAAAGTTTATCTAATTTTTTCTTCTAATTTCCATTTTTTCAAAAATTATTTAAAGTTTTAAGTATGCATAAAATTTTATAATAAGATCAATATACTATTAATAATGAATGCTGAAACTATTATAAACCTGATCAAAAAAAACAAAATTCAATGGGTTCAGATTCATTTTACAGATTTATTTGGAAGATTAAAAATTTTGCACATGCCTGCAAAAAAATTTCTTAGCGAAGATGTTCTCTCAAATGGTTTTGGATTTGACGGCTCTTCTGTTGGATACTCAAATGTCGACAAGTCAGATATGTTAGCTGTCCCAGATCCTAGTACATTTCTTATTTTGCCTCATGAAAAAAATGAGGCAAGAATAGTTGCGGATATTTTTGATACACAAAAAAATCCATCAATAATCGATCCAAGATATGCTCTAAAAAGAGCGGTTAAAAAAATTCAAAGTAAAAATTACAGTAAAATTGATATATCGCCTGAAATCGAATTCTTTGTAATCGATGAGGAAGAACACAATAAATATGAAATAAGTAAAAATGGGGGTTATTTTTGCCCGCCTCCGTTTGACACGGCAAAGGAATTAAGGAAAGAATTATCAGAAATTCTTATTAAAAGTGAATATCCACTTAAATATCACCATCATGAAAATGGAAAATATCAGCATGAAATTGAAATTACATCTCTACCTGCAGTTTTTGCAGCAGATTTCTGCATTTATTTTAAATATCTTGCAAGATTGATTGCAGAAAGATATGGTTTACTTCTTACTTTTATGCCTAAGCCATTGCCTTTGGAGGCCGGAAATGGAATGCATGCACATATTCTGTTAAACAATAAACATGGAAATGCATTTTTTGATGATAAAAACAAACATAATTTAAGTCAAACTGCCAGATATTTTATCGGTGGAATTTTACATCATTCTAAAAGTATTACTGCTATTGCAAATCCGACTGTCAATTCATATAAAAGATTGATACCTCACTTTGAGGCGCCTATATATATTGCTTGGGCTACACACAACAGAAGTAGTTTGATTAGAATTGCAGCAAAGAAAAACATTGATATTGAATTTCGTAGTGCAGATCCAACAGCTAATCCGTATATACTTTATGCTGCGCTTATCCATGCCGGTTTGGATGGTATTAAACACAAAATCGAGTGCGAACCAATTGAAAAAAATATCTACAATATGACAAAACAAGAAATTGCAAAAAACAAAATTGATAGGCTTCCCCAAAATTTATCTGAGGCCCTGAATGAATTGGAAGCCGATTCTGTCTTGACTCAATCAATAGGAAAAGAGTTGATTGATATTTATATTGATAAAAAAAGACAGGAATGGAACAAGTATTTAACAGAAATAAGTGATTTGGATTATTCTTATTATCTGCATTATTGATTAGTACTAATATTTTCAAGGTAATTTAAATAGTCCTGATTCCCCTTAATTATTTTTTTAATTAGATGCTTTACATAAAGAGTTTCAAAACTATAGAAGACCTCTCCTTTTATAAAATGATTAATTATTTTCGAGTTGGAGTAAAAATCCTGAAAAGCCTGGATTATACCTTCCTGCAACTCTAGAGCAGTCATTTTTTTGGGATGAAATACCACATGTGCCCCGTCATAATAATCCCAATTATTTGAAAAAATCCTACCGTTTTTCTCTAATTCATTTCTTATTTCAGTTCCAACATATGGAGTAAGGGCACTAAAAGATGGAAAATCAATTTCCGCTTCTTGACAAAAATCCACTGTTTTTTGAAAAACATCCTTATTGTCTTCGTCTGACCCAAATATAAAAAATCCAAAAATCTTGATACCATAATCTTTGATTTTTTTAATATTTGTTTTCATTAGTTCAGGGGTTTGTTTCTTATTATATGCGTCAAGAACCTTTTGATTAATTGATTCTAATCCTATACCAAAATGAAAATTTGATACCTCACTACATAATTTTAAAAGATTATCGTCATTTGCAACATCAATACTTACACTAGGCCATGCATACTTTGGGTTAATACCATTAATTTTCATTTGTGTTAAAATTTCAATAGCACGATTTTTATCTGCGGTAAAATTTGGTTCATCAAAAAAAAGTGTGTGTATTTTACCAAATTTTAACAAATAATCTATTACGTATTTAGTTGAAGCTGTTCTAAGCTTTCTTCCAAACATGGCCTTTAAAGAGCAAAATTTACAATTAAATGGACAACCACGGGATGTACATAATGAAACATTCCTTGTTTTTCCTATCCCTTCTACGAGCGTATAATCTGGCATTGGAATTGAATCTAAATCCATTACTGGAGTTCCTTTTACTATATCAGTCTCGATTTTGTCATTCATCAAATCAGAAAGGATATTTTCTCCTTCTCCTAGAACTACCTTATCACAATGTTTGAGAGCTTCTTTTGGTTTAAAAGTGACATGAATTCCTCCTAAAAATACTTTGGAGCCCTTTTCCTGAAAAAAATGACTCAGTTCATATGCACGATTTACTGTTGCACTCATTGAAGTTATTAAAACATAATCAGCATCAATATTTTTATAATTTGGAGTTTTAAAGGATTCATCATAAACTTTTACAGAAAATCCCATATTGTATAGCATTTTCCCAAGGATTAAAATTCCAGACAGAGGTGTAGTAATTACTGAAATATCAGATGCACATTTGTTCTTCGAACGAGGTGCAATTAACAAAACCGAACTCATTATCAAATACTAATAATAACAAAACCTTTAAGATTTTTTAAAAAATAATAATAATATTAAGTCAATTGTTAATTTGTCTAACGAATTTTATGGATAATCCCTTAAATGAATTGAAGAAGAGTAACAAATTTTTACTATTCATAATAATTCCAACTATTTTTCTGATTGTTGGATATTTTGTTTATCCATACCCCAATATTTTACCCATTGCAGATGTTTTAATTCAAATACCGATGTTTTTAGGTCCAATAATTCTTGCGATTGGATTCATGATAAAAAATGATCTTGGGAAAAAGGTAAAAATAACTGGTTGGACAATTTTTGCATTTTATTGGTCAACGCAACCCGCAGTATTATATATTAGCGAAGGAGGCGATTTATTCAATTCTGGAGTTTGTGTTATTGGTGTATATATACTAATGTATTTTGCATATAACGAATGGCTTTCTTTATTAAGAAAGGAAAATATAAGTTGCTTAAACTGGATAGCTGGAGCATCAGCTATTTCAGGTTTAATATATTTTGGAATTGAAAGAACGGTACTTGCAAAATGGCTTATTGATGTAGTCGCGCTCCAGAGTACCATTGTTCTTAATACATTTATTGGTAATGCCGAGGTTCAAGGACCACACATTTTCCTTGATGGAAATTATGTAGTTAATATTATTTTTGCATGTACTGCTGTACAAGCAATGGTTATTTTTGTTGGCATGATTGGAGCATTAAAAAATGTTGATGTTAAAAGGAGGATAATAGGTATAGCTATAACAATTATACCTGTATATATTTTGAACTTATTAAGAAATGCCTTGGTAGTATTTCTAATCGGTAAGGAAATTACAGATTTTAATATGGCACATAACATAATTGCTAAATCGGGGGCTTTAATAACATTAATAGTCCTTCTTTTTGTGTTAACAAAATTAATACCAGAAATTGTAGATGAATTAATCTGTCTAACTAATTTGCCTAAAAGAATAAAACATTAAGAAAAAAATATCTTTGTTATGAAATCAATTTTTTATATTTTACTCATAAGGTAGATATACATGTTTATAAAATTTAACTGCAGTAGCGAAATCATAGCTTCTAATAATATCTGGAAATTGTTTTAACATATCTTGCATTATATCATGAACAGAGCTCATGTTTTTTAAATAAAATTCCAACTCTAAATCAGCATCTCCAGTTGTTTCATCAACACAAACTAAAAAAGGATTAAATTTAATGTAATTTATAATACTTGATTTAAATCTTGGTTCACTCAAATGAATATATATCTTAACTGGTTGAAAGCCAATTTTGGAAATATCAATATTTGCTGTGAAGCCTCTAATTATACCATTTTTTATCAGGTTTTTATATCTCTGATTTATCTTCCAGGTGGTGATATTCAATTCATTTGCTATGTCATTAATCGAAAAACGTGCATTTTTTGCTATTAAGCACAAAATTTTCATATCAATATTATCAATATCTGCTTTTTGCACGTTTCCAATTCTAATTGATTTTACTCTATCTTGCTTTTTGTAATTTTCAACCATAAGATACGTAGGTTTAAAATGCATGTCATTTACATAATGCGATAATTGTTGAGATTGAAAGTAATTTGCATACCTATTTTGGGTTTCTTGATAAAATTGATAGAAATCCTTCATTTCCTTTACACAAGTAATAACGGATAAATCAAATGCACCTTGGGTTGAAACAACAATAGTGGTAAATTTATTTTTTACAAAAAAATCAATAATTTCCTTTTCAGTTTTAGGTGTTACATATTGAAAAACATAATGGAATCTTGCACAAATGCAACCCAGCTTAAATGTATCAATAACAGTATAAAAATATTTAATAATCTCTTTTTCCTTTAATCTGTCAATACGGTATTTTACAATATTTTTTGACAGTCCAACTGATTTTCCTAATTGTGAGTAAGATTGTCTGGAATTCATGGTTAAATTGTAAAGTATTTTTCTGTCCTTTAGGTCAAGTTTTTCCATTATTATACAAAAATATACAATTTAAATGGTTAAAAATCTTGTTATAAAATATTTAAAATTTTTTTTGTTAAGGAATGTAATTCGATTTGTGGTAATCAATTATTATAATCTGCGAATAAGATCTTATAGAATCAGGAAATTGTCTTATAATGTCCTTCATTATCTGATGAAAATGAGAAGAATTCTTACAATGAAATTCAAGATCAATATCTGACTTTCCTGCATATATCTCTATTGAAACCAAATTTCGAATTGATTTTACATATTCAATAATATCTTTGCGTTTCTTTACATCTTTCAACAAAACATAGGCTTTGAAGATTTGATACCCCAGCTTTTTTACATCAATATCTAGTGTGAATGTCCGAATTAAACTATTGCTAGTCAATTTTTTCAATCTTTTTGATATAGTGGGAGTTGAAGTAGAACATAGTTTTGTTAATTCATTCAGAGGCATTCTTGCATCTCTCATAAGAATCCTCAAAAGATTTATATCTAATTGATCAACATTGATTGCTTTGTTACTGGAAGAATTATTATTTCCCAAATAATCATGAGATATGTTTTTGTCCTCCAACATATAGGATTTTGTAAAACTCATATCTTTTATGTGAACAGTTAATTCCTTATTTTTAAAAAAATGGCCAAATTTCTCTTGTGTCTCTTCCCAGAAATTGCAGATGGAGTTGTTGTTTGTTTCCATAATACCTACTAACAAATCGAATTGCCCCTCAGTCGAAGCTACTAAATTACAGTATTTTTTTCCAACAAAATAATCAATTATTTCCTTCTGTTTTTGCGGATTTATGTACTGATATTTATAAAACAATTTTATTTGCCTGTATCCTAGTTTATTGTAATCTATATATAAATTAAATTTTTTTATGATTCCTTTCTCAATCAATCTGTGAAGTCTGTAATCTACAACACTTTTTGGAATACCAATTTTCCTGCCTATCTTAGCAAGGGGTTGTCTTGAATCGATGCTTAGCTCAAACAGCAGTTTTCGATCTATTGTATCTGCATTAATCATATTATTGTACATTATGAAACTTAACACTATTTAAATTTTTTATATGTACAACTTTTGAGGGAGAGGTTTCTTATTCATTTTGTATTTTATTTTTATTATATATGATTTATAAAGGCTTAATACCAAAAATTACTCAGGTAACCATAATTCTAATATTATTTTTTGGTGGTGTACAAGCGGTTTTTTTAAGTAAAGAAAATCCAGATTTTGCAATATATGATTTGGAATTTCAAGAGTTTGATTTGGTCATAATTGCACCTAGATGTTTTTCAAAGGCGATTCAACCTTTGATAGATCATAAATATAGTTACGGCGTTAATACGTTTTTAAAAACAACGGAAGAGATTTATTCTGATTATCAAGGAAGAGATAAGCCTGAACAAATCAAATATTTTATCAAGGATGCAATTGAAACATACGATATAAAATATGTATTATTGATTGGTGGAAGAAAAGGACAAACCTTCAATTGGTATGTTCCTCCCCGTTATGTTTTTGTTGATGATGGATTTATGCATAAATATTTCCTTAGCGATTTATATTTTGCAGATATTTTTGATGAAAATGATGATTTTGTGACATGGGATTCAAACAATAATGGAAAATTTGCAGAATGGTACACTGATAGAGAAAATCCATCCGATATAATCGATATAAAACCTGACGTCGCAGTTGGAAGATTACCTTGCAGAGATGAATTGGAAGTTGAAGCAATTGTTAAAAAAATAATTGACTATGAAAATAATGCATATGGAAAATCTTGGTATGATAATATCCTACTTATAGGAGGCGATACAAATCCTGGATTAGGAGATCCCTTTCCTTATGAAGGTGAGGCAGACTGTAAATATACAGCTCAATTTTTGGATAAATTCAACGTTACCGAATTATACGTATCTGATGGAACACTCACAGACTATGAGGATTTCATTTCATCATTTAACAAAGGTAACGGCTTCGTATTATATCATGGGCATGGATTACAGGATGGATTATTTACTCACACATCTGATGGCAATAAATTAAAAGTTTTTGATAGTGGTTATATTTCACAGCTGAACAACGAAGACATGTATCCAATAGTTGTTGTAGGCTGTTGCTTAACCACCGAGTTTGATGTAGGTATATGGAATTTTCTTACTATTTTTCAAAATCTAAAACAGCATCGATATTTCTTCAATTTCAAGTATGAATGTGTCCCTGAATGTATTGGTTGGAAAATGGTGAAAATGCCTGATGGCGGCTCAATTGCCCATATCGGAGATAGTTCAACTGCGTGGGGGGCAGATGGTGACAACAATAATGATAGTATTCCCGATGGAGTCCAAATGGGATATACTTCTGGATTATGTACTGAATTTTTTAAAATTATCGGAAGTAGAGAGATAAAAATTCTTGGCGATGTTCATTCTGAGACTTTAATAACTATTATTGAGAATAATTCACCGTACCAGGATGGAGTCCAATGTAAATGTATCATGGAATTCCAATTGATTGGAGATCCCAGTTTAAAAATTGGGGGTTATGATTAAAAAAATTGAAAAATAGAGGGGTAAAGAAAATGAAAAAAATAAGCGCATTTTTTATAATAGGAATTTTGGTCCTTAGCGGACTTGGGGCTGTTGCAAATAATAATGAAGTGACATTGAGAGATAAGTTTGTAATAAAAATATCTGAACCAACAATTGAGGAAAAAAATGGTTTTATAACTCTGGATGTAAAGGAGGCATCTACCTTTCTGATGGTGGAAGGTAAACCAATGATTCCCGTTTTTTCTAAAACCTTGACTTATCCTGTTGGAACATTCATTAAGGACGTAAAAGTAGAATCCGAAAAGATTATGAAAAATCTTGATTTTAAGATAGAACCTTGTCCAGAATTAATAAGGGTTTCCTCAGAAAATACGGAATCAGTCACAAATGAAAAATATTTAGATGATTCCGTTTACGGCAGTTCCGATTTATATCCCAAAACAGAATACACAATTAAAAAAGGTATTGGTCTTTACAGAGGTGAAAGAGTAGTTTTTGTTGATATTGATATATATTCACAATACATACCGAAAGAAGATGTTATTTATGTTCCTAATGAAATTGAAATTGATGTAACTTATAATCCTGCTGAATCAGATATTTTTACGGCTGATGAGTATGATTTGTTAATAATAACAGATGAAATTTTTAAAGATGATTTACAGCCTTTAGTAAATCACAAGAACAACAAAGGAATGAGAACCATTTTACTAACTACTCAGGAAATATATCCAAAATACAGTGGCCGAGATGATCCCGAAGACATAAAACTTCAGATTAAGGATGCAATTGAAGATTGGGGAATCAAGTATGTACTGCTTGCAGGAGGTCGAAAAGGCCAAACCTATGAATGGTACATTCCCGAAAGACGATCAAATGTTGATGACGAGTCAAATGAGAAAGGATATTCTACCGATTTATACTTCTCTGACGTTTATTCATACGATCAATATGGATTTCCCGTTTTTGAAGATTGGGATTCAAACGGTAATGGAATTATAGCTGAGTTTGCAAATGATAATCCTATAAATCAAAACGACTATCCGGATTATTACCCAGATGTTTACGTTGGTAGAATTCCTTTGAGACATAGTTGGGAGGCACAGGTTATTGTTGATAAAATAATTACCTATGAAAACACAGCTTCGGATTCTTGGTTCAAAAAAGCTGCAGTGTTTGGTGGAGATACATCCCCTCCTGCTAGAGAAGATTATCCCGGCCAGGTTGATCGTGGAGTATATGAAGGCGAATTAGAAACTCAAATTACGGCCAATGCTTTAGGTATGATTGGTTTTGATGTAGAAAAATACTGGACGTCTGATGGCAGTTTTTCCACAACACAAGATTTTATAGATGCAATGAATGAAGGAGCAGGAATAATGCATATTTCAGGCCATGGAAATCCTGCGGTATGGGGTAACTTTTTACCAGATGCTCCTACAGAGGATGATTTTGTATATGGTTTCACAATCACAGATATCTGGAAAATGAAAAATGGCAATAAATTGCCCATTATTTTAATAAGTGGTTGCCATAATGCACAATTTAATGTTTCGATGCAACAGATGCTTTTGTATCCTTCTGGCCATCCAAGATTACATAGATTAGAATGGGTTCCCTCTGATACTTGTTCGTGGTTAGTACTCCAGGAGGGGGGTGGTGCAATTGCATCAATTGGTTGTTCGGGTCTTGGAATAGGCTGGATAAACGATGCTTGTTTAGTAGGAGCCACTGGTTACATATTCTATCATTTTTCTGAGGTTTACTCAAGGCAAAAAACAGATATTTTGGGCGAGATACAATCTGAAACTATTGTTGACTACATAAATGTTGTATTTAATAAACTTCCAGATCAATCAGGTCACGAGGATGTTGATCGAAAAACTATTGAAGAGTTCACATT
This sequence comes from uncultured Thermoplasmatales archaeon, assembly GCA_964615235.1. GTDB lineage: Archaea > Thermoplasmatota > E2 > DHVEG-1 > DHVEG-1 > JAFGPP01. The sequence goes on along the minus strand of CAZTMK010000024.1, from coordinate 10,817 downwards.
AATTGGCGATCCCACATTAAAAATGGGCGGATATTCTGGCGGTTTAACATCTGAACAAGAAAATGCATATGAAGATTTTAAAGAGGATATAATTGAGAATACCCTTATTGCTGATGTTCCGTCATGGGAAGTGGGGCAATCATGGAAGTATAATTTGAATACAGTAGATTTTCACCTATCTGAAGTAGAAGGACGAGATATTGATCTACATCTACACTCTGGATTACTAAACCTAAAGATTACTGATGAAACCTCAAATTCATACATTGCTTCATTTGATACTGATGATCTAGATGTTTCTGCAGATATAAAATTCGACTTTTATAATGGTGAGAATCCATTTTCGCTAGCTTTAACATTTGAAAATGCAAAATTAAATGGGAAGATAAGTTTTGATAAACAGAGTTTAGGGATAGAAGAAATTAACGCCAATATCGCATTGACTCTTGACACTTCGAGCCTTCCAATACAATTACCACCTATCATTGTTAAATTCATTCCAAAAATACCTATAGATGTCGCAATTCAAGCTGAATTTTCACAACCATTTACACTAATAGATTTTCCGATTGGCGGAGATAGTAATTGGGGTCTTCCAGCATTTACTGTAACAGTTGATGGTACGGTAGAATCGATTTACTTTAGAATTATCTACTTTATAAATAAATTAGCAGCAATTATTGGACTTGATTTTATTCCACCGGAAATTGAACCGTTTTTGCCAGTTATCGTTATATCGGAAGTCCTAGATTATTTAGGAATTGAAAATTCAATTGATGTACCTGAATTGAATGAAACACTAAGAAAGCCAACCTTTGAATGTATGGGAATGAAATCTGTCAATGTTCCAGCTGGTATGTTTAACTCTTATGAAATTGCCTTGGGCGGAGGTATTGGTGATATGTACTATTCTCCAGATAAGGAAAATATCGTCAAAGTGGTAGGTTACCTTGGTGAGTTTATACCAATTGCTGATAATCTTGACCTAGAGCTTGTGGGATAACGGCACCTTGCCCCCTTATAACCAAAGTAATGTGGCAGAATACTGTCATAGACATTTGCCGCATTACTTACTGTTTTCAAGGTAGAAATTTCAACTGTCATTATATAAAATTTTTAAAATTTATAACATTAAAAGAGATTTTTTAAAATAATTTATTAAATTTTTTAAAGAAGCATTTTATCAAAATTTTTTTAATTATTCCAAATCCTTTTATATCCATTATGCATTTCTCAAATTGGATGTGAGATGCACAAGGATTCTTTCTCTCCTGTTGAAGATAGTTCTGAAGGTGTATTGCTTAAGGGAGTGTCAATTTATTATGCAGGTTCAGTATTATTTATCGCCGGGATAGCTCTTTTAGCTTTAGGTACAGTTCTTGTCATGCTTTTCCAAATACATTATTATTCAGAACCTGTTCAAATACTTCAAACTGTTTTCTGTATTGGAACAGGAATTACGTTGGTTTTAATGGGCATTAATTTGATGATAAGACAGAAGAAAAAAGGATATTATGTGATAGGTGTCAGCTCAATTATTTCAGCTGTTTCAATTTTACTTTTTGTACTAAATTACTTTGATAATTGGTTTTATCCTGTTGTAGGTTATGTTCTTGTATTATATGTTTTCGGATTTCTTGGATTATTAGGAAATGCTTTTGGTAATGTCACACTATGGTTAATCGAAAATAGACAGCCAGTAATTCAAGGAGAGTTTGGAGAAAGAAAAATAAAACGGGCATATAGCGATGAGGAGATTCTTCATGATATCGAGGTGGCCACAAGAAAGAGGGCTGAAGAAGCTGCTGGTGAATTAAACTTTGAATTAGATTTCACTGATAATTATAGATTTGGTAAATTTGCTCCTAAGGATCGTGGACATGTTACAAGAGTAAAAGATGATATTGGTGAAGCTCAGGCACTTAATTTTACAATGAATCCAGGAGAAACTGAGAAATGGGGTTCAATAGGTGTAGATAAAGCTTCGTCACAACTTGCAGATGCAATTATGCAACAACAAGAAGAAAAGAAAGGACGTTTTGGAGGATTTTGGAAGAGATCCCGTAAAAAGAAAGAATTTGATGAATGTGAGGTATAAAAGACTAGAAATATTTTTAAGGAAGAAAAAGCTATGAGGTATGTATTAAATGGAGGGTGATGTGGAATGGCAAAAGGCCTTGATATTGGAACCATGAATATTATTTGTGCAGAGAAAGATGGTGACGATGTCGTTTTTATGAAGCAAAGAAATGCGTTCATGAACCTCGAATCCAGCGATTTAACTAAGAATATGCTGGATACTTCTAAGGTATTGTACATTGAAGAAAACGATGGCATTTCCTTGTTGGGTGAAGATGCATTTAGATTTGCAACCATCTTTGAAAAAGAAGCAAGAAGACCAATGAGTCATGGGATTATAAGTCCCAAGGAAAAGGAAGCAATACCTATTATGAAACTTATAGTTGAGAGAGTTTTGGGGTCCCCCAGATCTCCAAAAGAGGCATTATATATCTCGACACCTGCAGATCCGATTGACGTTGATTTGGATGTACTCTACCATAAAAAGACGATGGAAGCCCTTACAAAGGGTTTAAATTATGATACACACGTAATTGATGAAGGCCTCGCAGTTATTTATTCTGAGTTATCAGATTATAACTTTACAGGATTAGGTATTAGTGTTGGTGCGGGAATGACCAATGTAACTCTTGCTTATCTTGCTTCACCTCTGATGTCCTTTAGTGTAAGTCGAGGAGGAGATTGGATAGATGAGCAGGTAGCAAAATCAACCGGTCTTCCAAAAGAACATGTGACGGCTACAAAAGAAAAAATTTCAAAATTAAGCAGTCAGGTGCAAATAGGAAGTCCCGAAGGTGCACTAAATGTCTATTATGATGCATTGATGACATATGTTATTCAACATATCAACAGACGACTTGGAGAGATAACTCCACCAAAGGTTGCCTTCCCTTGTGCAATTGCTGGTGGAAGCAGTTTACCGCAGGGTTTCTTTGAAATGTTTGAAAAGAAATTGCGAGATGCAAAATTCAAAATTGAAGTTTCAAAGATTGTTCATGCAAAAGATCCATTAAACGCTGTTGCCAGAGGATGTCTTATTGCTGCAAGAACCCACGAAGAGGGAAAGCACACTACAAAACCAAAGCAACCAACACAACAGCAACAACAAGGTACAGTCAAAAAACAAACTCAAAAATAGGGATAGAAATATCTATTCCCCAATTTTTCTTTTAATTATTTTAAACGATTTTTAAATTTTTTTAAAACCAATAAGTAATTTATTCTCTAGTTTTCCACTCATTATTTTCGATTTTTGTGGTGACAGGCGTTCTTCCCAAAAGTGCCATTGCAGAAGGATATAGATCCATCAAATCATCTATTCTCTCCTGTAGATTTCTGTTTTGCTGTTGAAGACAAACATTGTCAATTTCCAATGTTTTATTTTTATTTTCAAGTAATTTCTTTTCGATTTCTATGTTTTCTAAATTTCTTTTGAGAGTTGTTAACAATTTTTCCTCCCTTTTAATTTTTGAAAAGTACTTCTTGATTGCCTGTTCGACTATTTCATTTTCTGACTTTTTATGTTCCTTTATTTTTGAAAATAAATTATCATCTAATTTAATGGTAATTTCCTTTGCCATATGCATCCCGTCCTTTTGATTAAAACACGAATGATTTTGTGTATTGAAATAGTTTTCCTTAATCTACCTTTTTTGTTTTTTTCATTGAATAAATTAAAAAGATACAAAATATCGTTTATTGACGTATAATAAATAAATAATTATTTTAAACTTTAGGATTATTAAATAGTATAAGGAGGAATATGAGAGAACTTAAAATTTAAGATAATTTGCCCCCGTTATTTTCTCTTATTTGCCATAATTTTTTCTCCCTTCCTCCTCCTATTATTTATATTTTTTATCTCTAAAATTTTATCTTCTGAATAAATCACAAAAAATAAAAGAAATAATTACATGATATAATTGGATGGGTATGGTGGATGCAACAATATTAGGTATTTTGATTGCAATATTTTCTTTTTTAGCACTTCTTTTAATAATGGCAATAAATGTTGTTGCGGAATACCAAAGAATCGTGTTATTCAGATTGGGCAAAATAATGGGAATAAAAGGTCCTGGACTAATTTTAACAATTCCTTTTATTGACAAAACGGTACGAATAGATATAAGAACTCAGGTCATTGATGTTCCTAAACAAAGATTAGTAACACACGACAATGTAACTGTTGATGTAAATGCAGTAGTTTATTTCAGGGTTGTTAATCCAAAAAAAGCAGTAATTCAAGTTGAACGCTACGATTTAGCAACGTCTATTCTCGCACAAACAATTTTAAGGGATTTATTAGGAAGAAAGAAATTAGATGAACTTTTATCAAAAAGAGAAATCTTAGATTTTGAAATTCAGACCATGCTTGATAATTATACAAAGACATGGGGGGTTAAAGTTTCAGCCGTAAACATTAAAGACGTTTCTTTAACAGAAGATATGCTTAGAGCAATAGCAAAACAAGCTGAAGCAGAAAGACAAAAACGGGCAAGAATCATTATTGCAGATGGAGAACTAAAAGCATCAGGTGTAATGTCAGAGGCAGGAGAGATCTATCAAGAAAATCCGATAGCAATACAATTAAGGGAACTACAGACGATGAAGGAAATCGCTATAGAGAAGAATTTAATTATTGTTTCAAATGAAAGAGCAGAAATTCCTCATTTTACCAAATATACTAAAAATATAAAAGATATAAAAGAAAAGAAGAAACCTAAAGAAGTCGAACCTATAATAAAAGAACTGGAAAAAACAATTCCAAGACCATCTCATAAAAAGGGAACAGTAGAAAATGTAGTTGATGACTTAATAAAATTGAGAGATGTCAAGAAAAAAAATGAAGAAGAAATTATTGAGTGTACAGTTTGATAATAAAGCCAAGTGATAAAATCTTAACCTTTAAGTTTTTAACGAATTGTAGATTTCATGTTTGAACTACTTATAATTTTTCAAAAATAAAAAACAATATATCCATTTTTCAACTCTTTATTTACCTTTTCTAAACTATATTTTATATATCATTTTTATATTCCAATTGTTTATTTAGGGATGGCCTAGAATTGAAAAAAAAGGAACTTATCGGAACATCCATAAGCGATCCCATATGGATAGTTAATCTAACAGAGGATATAGAATCCATAAATTCAAAAGAAGGTTATGTCCTTCTAAAAAGTCTTTTTAATGATTACTTGGATGAGGGAATGACACCAAGAGAAGCTTTGGAAAAGGCAAAGAAGGTAGCAAAATCTTTTAAATTTTAAATCATTGAAGATTAGATTTAATAAAAAGATGAATATTCACAAAAGGACAAAGAATGGGGATATTTGGGCCATCTATTAAAGAAGTTTGGAAAGAACTATCGGAAGAAATAAATGCTAATTTTATTGAAGGTGGTTTTTTCAAAGGTTCGAGAATAGAATATAAGCATAATAATTGGACTATATATTTAGATACTTATACTGTTTCAACTGGTAAAAGTAGTACAACTTATACAAGGATGAGACTTCCGTTTACCAATCAAAAAAAATTTCTTTTCAAAATTTATAGAAAAGGAGTTTTTTCAAATATTGGAAAAGCGTTAGGTATGCAAGATATTGAAATTGGTTATGATTATTTTGATAATGATTATATTATTAAAGGCAATGATGAAATATTGCTGAGAAGATTTTTTCAAAATCATATTATTAGAAATCTAATTGAGAAACAATCAAGAATTCTCTTAGAAATAAAAGATAATGGGGGCAGATTTGGTCCAAAATTCAATGACGATGAAAGCGAGCTATATTTTATAGTTACTGGTGTTATAAAAGATAAAGAAAGACTAAAGGACTTATTTGAATTATTTGTAAAAACAATTGATGAATTAGAGAAAATGGGAATAGCAGTAAATCACACATCAGAAGTTAGATTATATAATGATTGAATTTACAAATTTATACCAGTAAACTAGTCTTTAAATCTTGTCCTCTAGACTGTTAATATATTTCAATTTGTTTATAGCAACTTTTTTATCTCTATAATTTATATATATTTAAAACCTTATTTGGAGAGGGCTAAATAGGGGGGACATAAAAATGAAAAAAAGGCTAGCCAGTACATTTGTTTTTATGCTATTAATTACAACTTCTACAATTATGGTTCCAGGGATGATAAACTCAAAAGATTCCTATGAGAATTTTGATTCCAATTGTCCAGAAGATTTTGAATTATATATTTATTGCGGAGGCTTTAATTCATGGGGTCAATATTATGTGTTATTCACTGATGCATCTGGTAAAACAAATTATTATTATTTTAATATTACAAGTGAAGATTTCACTCTTATTTCGACTTTTGATTTTACAGAATTGGAAATGAATCAAATCTGGAACCAGATTATTGAAGATGATTTCTTTAACCTAGATTCCAATTATGCAAGGGAAACAGTATTTGATGGCTCAATGGCAAATATGACTGTGACAGGAAATGGCTTCACACATAGCGTTCAAACTGAAAATATTGATATAGATAATTTTGACAATATTGTAAAAACAGTAAATTTACTCACTCCGGATGACAATGATCTATTTTACAGTGCTCTATATAATAACCCGCCTCTTAGACCAGAAAAACCTGAGGGAAAGATAAACGGTTCTGTGAGCAATGAATATGAATATACATCTGTAGGTTATGATGTAGATGACGACGACATCTATTTTATGTTTGACTGGGGTGACGGAAGTAACAGTAGTTGGATGGGACCATATAAATCAGGCGAAAATATTACTTTAAAGCATTCTTGGACCAATAAAGGTAGCTATAATGTTAGAGTAAAAGCAATTGACGATCCAAATAATGATGGCGATCTTTCTGATGGTAATGAAACACAATGGTCAGACTCATTAAGTGTTGCCATGCCTAAAAGTAAGATGGCAACTGATTCAATTTTGGTCTTTTTACTGGAGAGAATATTTAAGCGATATCCATTTCTGGATTCATTACTATCATATTTCCAAGAAAACAAAGATTACACCAAATCTCCAATGTTGAGTGTTAATGAAGGCGATAACCCATATGATTCAAAAAGTGGAACAAGGGGTAAAATTGACACAGAAAAATGTGCGATTACTATAGAAATATACATCACTTTTTATGGTGAATGGGTAGATAAATATTGGGATCAATATGGAGAAACCTTCAAAAAAAAGGTCAAGAAAGATATCGAAAGTAAATGGAACAGAGAACAATGGGATAAAAATGGGGACGGTAAACCAGATGGTGAAAAACCTTGGCGTGTGCAGTGTAAGGAAGGTTGTGATCCACTTGAGCCAGGCTGTACTGTTAATTTTGAGGCGCATCTTGGATACAAGAAAAATGTAACATCTAAGGATTTACCTGTTGGCGGAAAAGCAAAAAAACCCGAGAATGAAGGGACCCATTGGATTCGTCCTGGATATACCAACAATGACCATTCACATGTAAATGCCTGGGGTCCAAATAAAGATTTACCAAATGCTAATAATGGAATGGAAACAACCGGAGTTTTTCATATTAATGATTTTGCTGGAGTTTATGCCCATGAGGCAGGACATCTCATGGGTCTTGAGGACCAACAAGTGGAAAAAGAAAAAACTGACTCTAATGGTAAAAAAGTAAAATATAAATCTCCAAATAAAAATAATGGCGATGGTACATATAATATAATGGCATGGCCAAGTGGATGGCCCAACCAGGATGATATAAATAAAATAGTAAAAGATGCTGGTATTGAATGCCCTTGCAGTTGCTGTCCCAAAAAAAATGACACAAAAAAACCAGAGAATAAAATTACACACCCAGAAAATAAGACTAATGTTCCAGCTTCAAGTAAAATAATTGTTGAAGGATATGCAAGTGACGGTTTTGACGGTTCTGGTGTGGTGTTGTTGGATTATATGCTTGAATGGGATGGCGGCTCCCATGATGGCGGGGAATATGTAGTAGATCCACCAGATAACTATGTTGAATATTCCTTAGGTCCGATAACTCCAGAAGATTATGTAGACCCAGATGATGATTGGTTCAAAATAACCACTTATGCAACAGATGCTGCAGGTAACACTGGGGAAGATTCAATAACGTTGATATTGGTTGAGGAGGATACAACTCCACCTATAACAGAAAAAACAATTGGAGAACCCCAATGGGAAGATGGCTACACTGTTGCATCATTTACACCCATTTGGTTTGAGGCAACTGATCCAGAACCTGGTTCAGGAGTTAATCACATTCACTATGAAGTCTGGCAAGATGGTATTTTGATGGGCTCAGAGGATGTTTTGGGTGAAATGGTAGAGATAACTTTTGGAATGTATGGGGTAACCTATGGTGTTGCAGAGCTGCGATGGTACGCAGTTGATAATGCAGATAATGTTGAGTCCATGCATTACCAAGAACATTTTATATTGTATTAATAAATTCCAGCCTTCCAACAAACCATTCACCTCTTCCAACTTATTATTATACTTGTAATTTTAATTATATAAAACTCAAAATGTTATTTTGGGTGGGCAAATAAATAAAGACCAATTCATTGAGTTGAGTTAGGCATCCCTCCTTTAGAAAATTAGGCTCAGACTGTAAGGCAAGGACTTGCTTGATAAGCTACTTTCAAATGAAATTGACCTTAAAACATTTAAAACCGGTATCGATGTCCTATTGCCACACAAGCGAAATGAAGAGGACATTGGCTACATTTAAGCCAGTGGTAACACGAAGCGGGCCGTTAATCTATAATTTATTGGAAGGTTTATGGCAAAACAATAAAAATTAGATAAAATTTTCTTATCTTGAACAAAATTATATCAAATAATCTTTTATACGCTGAAAAAGATAATATTATCGATACAATATTAGTTGGGAGAATATAATAGAAATATGAAATATCAGATATGTTGTAAAGTTATATCCATTGTTTCTCTTATTATCTTGGTTTCATCTATACCTGTATGTAGAACGCTTGAGGTTGCTAAAAATTTTGATGAAACCGAATATTGGGGAGTATTCGTTTACATTAAGGTGGTCAAGCAAGATTCTTTTCCTAAACATTTATATGAGGCCCTAGTCTCCCAAAGTAAATGGAATAGTTCTCATATGATTTATTTATCTCAGGAAAATGCTACAAAACAAAATATATTAGATGCACTTGATTGGCTAGCGGCAAATTCTGATAAAAATGATTTCTCTATTTTTGCATTTGCTGGTCACGGAAATATCGATATGATTGCACCTTTTAATACAACTTTACCAAAGGATTGTATAACTGCAGATGAACTAAATCAAAAATTGGATTTGATAGAAAACAGGGGCATGTGTGTTATAATGGATTCCTGTCAAAGTGGAATTTTTGGAAACAAAATAGCAGGAAAGAACCGTGTTATACTTAAATCAACTTTTAGAAAGGGGGATGGCTGGATAGGAACTGGTGCCGGTAAATGGTATTCATTTACAAAATTTATCGGAGATGCCATTATTCAAAAAATTGATTATAATAATGACGATATCTGTTCTGCTGAAGAAACATTGCACTATGCTCAAAAGGAATATATACCAATAGTAACTAAATCATTAAATCCAATAATATGGTTGCCAATATTAATTGTAGACATATTGATAGGAATTCCCTTAAAATATTTATCAATAAGCATCCCTTTTCCAACATTAAGTGATAACTATGCAGGAGATTTCCCACTCCTTTAATTTAAACATACTACAAAATCCAAAATGTTAGATGACACCTGATTTTTATCCAATTAGTTATTTCATAATTAGAATCTAATTTTTTGGAAAGTTTAAAATCTTACTACAAATAACAAAGTGCTAGTTTTACTTGACAAACTGTTTTCTAAGGAAATTGACCTTAAAACATTTAAAACCATTCTCGATGTCCTATTGCCACACAAGCCAAATGAAGATGATATTGGCTACATTTAAGCCAGTAGTAATATTCTAAGCCGGTGGTCTAGTGGTTATGACCAAATCCTTATTTCATAATTTTTCGACGAAAAATTCAACTAAAAAAATCATTTTTTCCTTTCGTACCAATAGAAAACAACAAAAATTTTGCCCCGCGGGGTTGCAAAATGAAAATACGCTGTAGAGGCAATGCAGAAAATGATTGGTTTACTTTTTTATAAATTTATTTTAAGCCATTAATTATCTTAATTATTTAAATGTCAAATGAATATGGCGATTGAGGAATAATGTGGGGAGTTTGGAAAAAAGAGGCGAGTAGAATCAATATCAGTCATAAACTCATTCTTGTCAGAAAGAGATAGAATAGTTAATCAATAAAAAAACACAAGAGGTAGATAAAATTAAAATAAAAATTAACTATCAGAATAAAAGAGATTTCATTAAGATTGCAATCATATCTGTCAGTGTTTTTATTTCGTTGTTTTTGAATTACTATTTTCATGCTATTCTCAGAACAGATAGTATATTTACACACGTATATTATATTCCTGTAGTATCATCAACGATTTGGTGGAAAAAAAAGGGACTCTATATTTCAATTATTTTATCAGCAGCATTAATTATTGGTCATTTAATTTTAAGTCCACATATATCAATTTGGGAAGACGCAATTAAATCTGTGATTATAATATCTATATCTTACATTATATTGATATTATCCAAAAAAATTGAAGAATTAAATGACGAATTAAAAAATAATATCAAAAAGATCGAAGCGGCGTTAAAAGAAAAGGACACTC
>CAZTMK010000023.1:0-26088 GCA_964615235.1 uncultured Thermoplasmatales archaeon | reverse complement strand
GCGCATACTTCACTAATGCCGAAAAGTACCCATCTGGTAATCACTCCTACACCCTTCCTTTACAAATTATTTCATTATGGCAGTTTTACAAATCAACTTTATATAGAGCCAGTTACAGAGTATAACCCGGATATGGGTTGATCATGGAAACGTTATATGAGGATGTGTTCATTGAAACAAGAATGGGAGTCCTGGAAAATTCTTTCGAGGTAGTTGTGAAGAAGGAGATAGAAAACGTAGATACCTTCAGGGAGATTTTGGTTGAAATCGAGCAGGAAATCTCTGATTACAATTTCAGGAACATAATTTTTGTATTGGATAAAATCAAATATTATCCGGATGAAAATCTGATCAGATCCGGCTTTCTACCGGATTTGAGCCGGCTTGGGGTAAGGAAATTGGCAGTTGTTGCCGGAAAGGATAAAACCGTAGAAACATTCCACAGGGAGTTTGTAAATTCACTCAAATCAATTGAAGAGAACTTGAATATGAAAATCGTCGTGTTTCCAGATATCGCCTCAGCAATGAATTGGGTTAAAAACAAGTTTTTCCTTCACGGTATTACCAGTTAAAAAGTAAATAATGGGGTGATAATTCACAATTCTTAAATAAATCCTTTCAGTTTGGCACATGGGGTCAGTGAAAAATAATTTTGTGATTTTTTTGCATTATGTTTTTCCTCCCAAAGCTGGCCCCAATTCGATTTTAATAAAATAGCAAGATATTTATATTCAAAATGAATATAAATTATATATCGGGGGGTCAATTCAAGTTTTATTAGCTTCACTTTCACCAAACAACCTAGTAAAACCTCCCGACCTGACCCCCTTATTAACTTTTTTATCCTGACTTAAAATTTCTATTCTTGTGCTAAATTCGATGACTATTGATACAAATTAACACTTCTATCTTTTTTTGACAATTCTCTTCTTTTCCTTTTTGCCCATCTTTGCATCAAAAATTTACTAAAATAACATTAAAGTTAGAGATTCTATTTTTTCCATTTGTTAAGGAATTCCTCGGCCTTTATTTTTAATGACCTTCTGGAACTGTTAACTTGTTTTTTTACAAATGAAACAACTTTCTCTTTATTTTCGATTTTATCAAAGAACATATCAAAAGTTGTGATCGCTGATTCGGCAATCACTCTTTTACATTCATCTGTTAGATGAGGTGTTGTTTTTAAGTCTTCTACTTTCAATATTTCGTTTGTAATCATGGGAATGAGACTCGGCTTGAAAAGAGCAATTTTCCCAGAATTGCCTACTAAATTTGCTACTGTTACCATATATTCGTCATTAATAAAATTGTAATATTTATTGAAAATCGAATCAAATTTTCTGTTTTTATCAACACTGGTGAGATTGGCAATAATCGCCATTGCTTGCCAAGTTAAAATCCGATATTTACTATCGAGTATTTTAACAAAAAAATCAAAGTATGGATATAATTTTCCAGGTTGATCTTCGCTAAAATTCATTAAAACCTTTCCGCAACCATACCGGATGGCAGCTTTTGAAGAATTCATTCCATCGACTACTTCAGGAATTAATTTAGAATCCTGTTTAATTTTTTCCAAAAGTTGCTCTTTTGTTAATGATTTATCAGCAAGCTTTTCAAGTAAATTAGTTGTCATAATAATATCAATAGTTCCTCATAAATTTGTATTTAATTAAATTTTTGTCGACGCATCGAGTCTACACATAAAAGAAAACCTTTAGTTTATATACCCTTTCTTCCCCTTTTATCCAACTTGATATCAAAGGTCTTGAACTTGACGGGCAATCTCTAGAGCCCATGCTTTGGCTTTATCAGGGTTCATTGTCTCTTTTTGACCATCTAGCTTGGCCCATTTCTCGGGAATCTTTCCGGGGAAAGAAACCAGCGACTTTGGCTTGAGACCATACTTTTCTATCAATGGGCGTAAGAATTTTTCGACAGCTTTGTCTGGCTCCTCAATAGCCATACCACTCGACAGAAACATATACAGATTTTTGCTGCTGAGCGCTTTTTGTTTTAGGACTTTCTTCCAGCGCCGGTAAACTCTGGAAATCCTAATACCGGTTCCCAGAATAACCGTGTCAAAAGCTGCAACATCGGGGATATCATGCGCAAGATTGCAAGTTTCAACCGCAAATCCATTCGCTGTGAGTGTATTTGTAATTACCTTAGCGTATTCCTCAGAAGCTCCACCCTTTGTAAAATATGCTACAAGTGTCTTGCTATTCATCGCCGTCACACGATTGAGATTTTCCTACAGGTTTAAGAATATTCCTATGAAAGATACTTAGAAATTAATTTTGGTCAAAATTAGGAAGGTATGTTTTTAATCATATCATCAATGATTTCTGCCTTTATTCCTAAGTTTTTACTGGGGTTTTCTAATATATTTTCAATTTTATCTTTTAAATCTTTAATTTTAAAAGGTTTCTCGATATATTCATTTGATATAATTTTACCATAAGCCTTACTGAAGTTATCTGCTTTAGCAGTCAAAAAAACTACAGGAATAGATTTCCATTTTTCGTTTTCACGAAGTATTTTAAAAACCCTCCATCCATTCATTTCAGGCATCATTATATCTAAAAGTATTAAGTCGGGTTTATTGGCTTTTAGAAAATCAATACATTCTGAACCAGATTCGGCTCCTACTACATTAAATTCGGTGGAAATTTCCTCTAAACCCCTTTTTACTGCTGTGATAATGTCGGCACTATCGTCCACTACAAGGATCTTTTTCATTGCGCTCATCACCATTAATACGAAAAATAGACGGTGTTAATTAATCTTTATATTTTAAAAATAATTTCAGAACTATATATAATAAAAACAAATTTGGTATGATAATATCTAATTTAATACGAAATATTCGATTATTTAACAATAGTTTGTGACTTGTTATCTAACATGACCTCTAGGTTTGACTTTTTGTTTATATGTTGTAATAATCTTTTTGCCTATTACCTATCTAGAAGAATTGCGACAAATGTAAAACCTTATCTAAAATGTATATTGTAAAAAGCTAATGATTCAATGAGAGCATATGGATAATTTATTTTAAGATCGAAATGTCGTAAATATCAAATTTAGAAGGAAAATATCGAACTAACGATTTCTTTCAAATATTTTCTTTTAAAAATTGTATACTAAATAAAGATATTATTTTCTAAGTTCTCCAAGGGTTGTGATACGTTCTGCAAAAGCATTGTGTTTATGAATTGATTCCTCACTCTCACTTCTTACAATAACCATCACATCATCATTTAGATTTTTGTATTTTCTTAAAATCTCACTTAGAATGTCTCTAACAACATCCTCTACAAATTTAGGATTTTTGTGGGCTTTGTAAACAAGCTCTCCTTCTCCCCTACGCTTTAGAATGGCATATGTTGGAGAACTAAATGATTTCTCTGCAATCTCAATTAAATCATTTGCATCAACATTTTTATCACTGCCTGGAACCTCTATCATCAATGTAGTTATATTTCTTTGATTGTGTGTTGGTGGGACCATGTCAGGTGAATAACTGTCAATTTTACGAATTATTTCCAACGCGCAAGGACATGCAGTCATGCCGATTACCTTCACACCTATCATTTTCTTTACATCCCCATTTTTTTTCGACCTTGCCTCCGCTAAAATTTTATACGGTTCCAAACCTTTCTTTCCAGATGGATAAGTTCTCTCTAGGAAATAATCGGCTTCAGCTTTAACTTCTGAAAGGGTAGCATAGTCGTGTTTCTCAAGTAACTGTTCTGATACATTTGCACAAAAAGTCTCCAAATCTGAGACTGGATTTTGTAAGTTTGTATCAATTATTTCTGCTACCAATTCTAGATTTCTTGACATGTGACTGCCTTTTTGAAAAGCAGGGAGATCGACAAAAAGATCCATTTTAACCATTAGTGGATTAGCAACTTTCATTAATGGTCTTTTGACATGAACTAGTTTTTTTACTCCAGTTACTCCTACTCGGGTCAATTTGAAATGGTAGGATGACGGTTCAGATTGAACGTCTGGTAAATCAATAGCTTTCATAATTTAACCCCTGGTCCCAACATATGGAAATTAATAAAATACTGGCTTTTACCAATATTTAGGTATCTACCTAAAATAAAATTTTAGTAATTTATAACTTATAATTTCATGTAAAAATCAGATTTTAAACAATTAATTAGCAAGATCTAAAGCAACATTGAGTGGTTTTATCTACATATGTAAGTATATATGTAGATAGTTATTCGTTGGGAAATAATATATAAATGAGTGTTTGTATACACAATACGAAGTCACTTTGGACGGGATGCATGAACAGGAAAATTCGTTTAATTCTTCTGATTTGAGACCACTTGTAATCAGGGCATTAAGAAGAAGTAGCATTAGAAAAAAGATCGCGGAATATCTTTTTGAAATTAGTCCCAGTTGCAGCTATACTTCTGAAATTGCTTACAATGTAAAAACAACTCCCACTAATGTTATTGGAGCAATTAGAGGAATGGAATCAAGGTATAGGGAAGAGGAATCCTTATTAAGTCTGAACGTGGTTGAAATACAAAGTGGGGGAAAGGATGTTAAATTGTACGGTTTGACCCCCTTTGGAAAAGAAATAATGGAATCTCTTAAGAATCGTTGGTAATAAATTAATTATTTTTTTAATATACATTGAGTTTTTAGGGAGGAGGTGAGGTCTGGCTAAAGGAGGAAATATAAAAATCAGTATAAAAGTTTAAAAAACTTATTACTCCAGACCTTCACATATTAACAATCGTTAATTTACTTATAAATCTTTCTCTACAAAATATCGACAAATAACGAAAAAATTGCCTTTCTTGCATATTTATTTAGTATAATTTTTTAAAGTAAAAAAGTACACATATATTTTTATAACCATAGCCCTTAATAAGGAGAACTATATATGGGAAATTGATTCAATAAACGTTTGTGGGGACGATAATGAAAAATTTAGATATGGCCAAATTAAGATTTGGAACAACACTGATCAAAAAAGGTTTTGCAAAAATGCAAAAAGGCGGTGTTGTAATGGATGTTACAAATGCAGAACAAGCAAAGATTGCTGAGATTAGCGGTGCTGTAGCTGTAATGGCCTTGGAAAGGGTTCCTGCCGATATAAGAGCACATGGCGGGGTAGCAAGAATGGCGGACATTTCAAAAATTCAAGAAATCATGCATGAAGTAAGTATCCCAGTTATGGCTAAGGCAAGGATTGGTCATTTTGTAGAAGCTCAAGCGTTGGAATCTATTGGTGTTGATATGATCGACGAATCTGAAGTACTTACCCCAGCAGATCCGTATTATCACATTGATAAGAAAAAGTTTACTGTTCCATTTGTTTGTGGCTGCAGAAACTTAGGCGAGGCTGTCAGAAGAATTTGGGAAGGCGCAGCCATGATGAGAACAAAAGGGGAAGCAGGAACCGGAAATATCGTTGAAGCCATCCGCCATCAAAGAATGGTAACACGCATGATAAAAACGTTAAAAGAAATGGATTCCTCAGAAATTGAAAAATTATCAGAAGCTTATGCTCAAAATTATGCTGATACAGCTGCTACACTTACTAATAAAAAAATAACGATAAATACAGCTGTTTTTGAGGAATATGATTATGGAACTTTATTAAAGGAAATAACTGAAATCCTAAAGGAAATCAAAAAATTGCAACGACTTCCAGTTGTTAATTTTGCTGCAGGAGGAATTGCAACTCCGGCAGATGCATCAATAATGATGCAATTAGGAAGCGACGGTGTTTTTGTTGGTTCTGGTATTTTTAAATCACAGGATCCAGAAAGACGTGCAAGGGCGATTGTTAAGGCTGTTACACATTATGACGAGCCCGATGTAATTGCAGAAGTCAGTAAGGATCTTGGTGATGCTATGCACGGCATTGAAATTGATACTATTCCTCCCGAAAAAATGTTACAGGAAAGAGGATGGTAAAAAACATAAATGTTGGTGTTCTTGGCATACAAGGTGCTGTTTCAGAGCATCTGGAATCGATGCAAAAAGCCTTAATCGAAAAAAATGTTGATGGCAATGTAACAGTTGTCAATAATGAAAAAAAACTGAATAACGTTAATGCGTTAATTCTTCCTGGCGGGGAAAGTACCACTATTTCTAGATTAATACAAAAATCAAATCTTAATAATGTTTTAAGAGATAGGATAAATGATCATAATCTTCCCGTTATGGGAACGTGTGCAGGATGCGTTATTCTTGCAAGTGAAATCTTTGGCAATGCAAGCGATGTTTTTACATTGGATGCAATAAATATGCAGGTTATTAGAAATGCATTTGGAAGACAAAAACAATCATTTGAAAAACAAATTAAAATTATTGGATTTAAAAATCCATTTAATGCAGTTTTTATTCGTGCACCTGTTATTAAAAAGGTTTGGTCAGGTTGTAAAATTCTTTCTGAAATTCAGGACGGAATCATTATGGTTGAAGAAAATGAATTTCTGGCAATGTCATTTCATCCAGAGTTGGTAGATGATACCAGAATTCATTGTTATTTTGTTGATATGATTCTAAATTACTTGTAAAATTTTAAAAAATTAGTTTTTGAAAAATTAAAAAGAAAAAAAGGTAAGGATAGACTTTGTCTATGCCTTCATTATAGCCATCAAGAATATTCCAAGTGCGATCAATGCTCCAACGATGGCACCGACAACTGCTACAACGCCGTTAACTATTGAACCTCTTAGATTCAACAAGCCTGTTGGTTCTCCCATTAAGGATGATAAGATTCCTGCGCCATAAAGGAATATAACAAATACAATTAGCCCAATAATAATTAATATGGCACCAACTGCTCTGCTCTTACCCGAACCGAAGTATGCAGTAAAAATCCCTGCAATAATACTTGCAAGGGCAAATACTAGCATCAGCATACCTAAAAAATAACTTATTGGTTCCGCCATTATTTTTCACCTCTTCAAAATTTTGTTCCTGTTAATGTTTTAGTGTCGATTACACCATCTATAGATCTAATCTTATTCACTACCAAATTACCTAGTTTTTCAAAATCGTCTGCTTTAATTTTGGCTATGAGGTCATATTCTCCAAACAGTGGATGTAACTCAACTATCTCGGGGACTTTTGAAAGTTTATTATACACCTCATGTTCATGTGCCGGTGCGGCACTTATTAATACAAATCCTATAGCCATAAAGCTTCCTCTTTAAGAGTGTTATCCAGTCATATAATATAAATTTTTTCAAAAATCGATGAAGCCATTAATTATTTTCCAATTTTTGAAATTTTATAGTTAATAATAGAAGAAAACATTATTATATTATAAAAATAAATGAATATATTAGTAATTAAAAGATACTTGTGCAATTAAAAATACAGTGGAATAAATGCTATTTAAAAATAAATTCATAGTGCATATGCTCTTGATTATTATTGTATTAGGTTCAGCATTGATCATTCCTGTTTCCTCAGATGAAGATGTCACCTGGTGGAATGAAAATTGGTCGCACCGTCAAGAAATCGGTATACCAATTTCAACAGACGATCAATGCGCTGTTTTTCAACCAATAGATAAACAATTTGAATTTCAAAGCCCATGTTGGGCAAAAGATGAAAGTGAGCATTCAATCAGAATATGTTGTTGGAATGGTTTTGCATGGCATGAGCTAGAATCGCAAATATACTCTCTTAACTATTCTGATACAACACACTTAACAAGTTGCCGTATTATTTTCTTAATACCTGAGTTTGCAAATGGGAAAGAACGATATTTTGTTTATTACAATAACAAAGAAACTCCTGCCCCAATGTATCAGGATCATCTTACTATAAAAGATGCATACTATTATTATGAACCAATTTCTGGTATTTCAGTTGAAGGGGATTATTACAAAATACTGGAAGATGATTTTCTGGTTTATGCTATTGGCCAGAAAGGACATGTAATAAATCGAAGATTGAGCCAGGGCATAATAAAAATGAAATCTGGTTGCAAAGAATTTGATATAATAGGTTCTGAACTTTTAGCATCCTTTGCATTTGCATATCATGAAGGTAAGGATGATAGTGATGAGATCTCCTCTGATCAAAAGTTGGTATCAAAAGAGGTCCTAATAGATGGAAATCTAATGATACAATTTGGAATTATAAGCGAATCATCAAATCAACATCTTCGTACAACCAATATATACCGGTATTATTACTCCCCAACAGAAAAAAAGAGAATCAGTGTTGATGTTACTCACGAGGTTTTGGAAGATAGTTATGTAAAAGGAATTGTTAACGTTGATGGTAGATTCGGGGCCCTCATTTCTTTCAACTCAAAAAGTATCGCAATTAAAAAAATGGTATTTGGTTCAATTCTTCCATATTTGCACATATATGAAAAAAATAATAGAGTTAATGAATACAAAATGCAGTTGAATCCTCAAAGTGATGAAAGAGAGTGGATAATATCTTATGAAGACAATTGTGATCTTGGTGATGAAGCGTGGATTTCTTACGACGAGGGGGAAGATGGTAAATGTCATGCAATAATTTTTTCTTCGAACGAGGTCTTAAAGCAAGCTAAAGGCCAGAGAGATGGAATCGAAATAAAAGTTGCCCAAAGAGAATATTTAAACATTGTAGGTACAGAAGTAGATTATGCATCAATTTCGTTTGGGAGGAATGCCTATGAACCCGGCTCAGGTCACGACTTAAAAATCCCAAAAGGACTCATAATTCGATTTACTGCTGAATTCTTTACAATTGAGCAGGGTTCATATGAAGATGTTGCAAAGGAATCTAAAAATTTTAAAGAACTTCTAAAACATCGTCAACATTTGGAAGAAGATGTTTTTAGTGATAAACAGTACATACATACCTTAACAGTTATTACACATATAACTGGTAGAATCGCATCATATCCATTTCTTGTAAATCAATTTGGTTTTGACCTACCTGTCATATGGGCTGATTTATATCAAAACGATACTCTGATTGCTTCCGGTATGGCAACAAAGCCCTTCGTAGGATTTAATGCAGTCAAATTTCCAAAACTGGCACCGGGTGAATATATTGTTAAAATATATCGTAGAATGAAAAATTTGGAAAAATATATTGGATTTGGTACTGTAGTAATTGACCGGGACACTTCATTACATATTTATTGTACTTGGCAACGTAACATAGAAATTACATTTAAAGATCAACATAATCGTCTCATAAAAGACGTTGAATTTTCAATTTTTAAGGATGACATAATAATCCAGCAAAATCAAACCTCTGGGAATGAGTCTCTTATTCTTGACGTTCCATTTGGTTTGTTCGACTCATATACAGTGCGTGGTGGGACAGGAACTTGGGTTGAAATATTGAATGCTCCGTTCAATCTCTCGAAACCATATTTGGCAAAGGGTTTCTATAAAGGTTTCAATATCTGCCAGAAAAATCTCTCGGCTTTTAAAAATACTATTGATATTATCTATGATTTGTACGATTTACGAGTAGATGTTCAAGATAATCTCGGTCTCTACCCCGGCGTGTCTGTTCACCCAATATTGACAAGTACTGATATGGAACAGTTAACCGAAATTTTACCAGATGAAACAATCGGACAAGGGAAATACATGTTCTATAACTTGCCTGCTGCTAAATATGATATTCAGATATCCTACGGAGGATTTTTAGATAAAACAACTATTCAAATTCCAGAGGAGGGAAATGCGGTAACAATGGACTTTTCTGCAAATTACAAACTTATGCCAATAATATTAAATTCTTGGGGAGAAACAATAAATGATAATCAACTGAGAATTAAGATATTTAGAGCCGGTCAACAAGTTAGATCAATGGTAGTTGGAGAAGATGTTTCCCTTCCACCGGGCGATTATACAATTAATATCTATTCAGAACAGGAGTTGATTGGATCAAAAAACATTGATCTTACAAATGATAGAGTAATTAATGTAGTAACAACAATAGATTCGCCATTACCAGCAATCACCACTGGTATAATAATTGTTATTCTTTTAGAATTGATTATCTTGATGGTTGCAAAAAAGATTTCCTTGAACTCATTTTTAAAACTTACTGCGATGGCCTTAATTGTTGCTTCGCTTTTCCATCCTTGGTGGAGCCTTAATGCAACAACTGATGATTTATCTGCAGGTAAAACTAGTACAATGTTTATTCTTCCACGGACTATGATAGAAACCGTCACTCAAAATGGGAAAATTTCACTTGATATTGCAACTATACCTGAAATTTTTACCGATTTCTTAGGTTGGCTTATATTGATAGTTATTTCGGGGGTTGTATTGATTGGTATAAGCTTTTTGCCAAATATCTTACTTAGACGACGCTTCTCGTTTGTCCTTGTAACTGCAAGCATTATTTTTATAACCCTTGTCTCTGCTGCATTTATATATGGAATGACTTTTTTATGTGAACTAAGTCTAGGGAGTTTACAAGGGGAAGGGGTACTTGATATAATCCTCCCAAATGGTCAAACTGCTTACATGATGGGGTATTGGGGACTTGATTTGGGTTTTTATCTTTGTGTAGTTTCAACAGCAATTCTGATTATTGCCGGAATTCTTGATTTTCTCAGAGGAAAACATATAATAGAATTTCCAAAATAGTAAATTATTTTTGGTTGGCGAGTTCTTTTAATCGATTAATCCCATCAATTTCTTTAATGATACTTACCACTGGTGGAGGAACAAGTGATTTCCATTCTAGATCATTAATTATTCTTCTACGTATTTCTGAACCCGAATATTTGTCTCTATTAAAGTAAGTTGTTTCTTTAACCGGAATATTCTTTTGTTTAAACAGATGTTTGGTCAACTGGCTATTTGATATTACTTCGTCAAAATCAGATGTAATTGAGAGCACGTGATCTACCCATTTAGGATAGTTGTGAATATCAGGAATGCTTATAATTTCAAAATTCTTGATACCATAATATTTTAAAGATTCGTCAATCATCCTTTTTCTTTCTGTTTCGTTAAAAGGATTTTCTAAACTATTGCCGTATTGAGAGGAACCTAATCCAATTAAAACAGTATCTATTTTTTCATAGTTATTTTTTATAACATATAAGTGCCCGTTGTGGAAAGGCTGAAAACGTCCAATAAATAATGTTTTCATAAAATCAATTAATGACTACTATTACAATCATCTTTTGCTTTGATATTCATGTTTGGAAATGTCATTTTCTTCTCGGATTCAAGCTCCACTTTTCCTGTAATTTTTGGCGGTTTCATTTGCTGAAGTTTTTTTAGGAGTTCTTCTTTTCCTGGCCCTACTAATGCGTTATCGATAACTTCAGATAAAGTTTCAACTGGAACTACTTTTACTTTTTCTGAAAATTTATCTTCAATTAAAACGTCATTTAGATTGGCTCTTGGTACAAGGACTTTTTTTATTCCCGCTTCAGCTGCTGATTCCACCTTTGCAGTTACTCCTCCAACCGGTAAAACTGTGCCCCTTATACTGAGGGAACCAGTCATTGCCACATCTTGTCTTACTGGAACTCCTTCCATTGCGGAAATAACAGCTGTAATGACTGAAATACTTGCTGAGTCTCCTTCCAGACCTTCATATGTTCCGATAAACTGGATATGTATATCATGTCTGGAAATGTCTCTTCCCATGTATTTTTTGATTATTGCAGAAATATTTAGAACAGATTCTTTTGCAATTTCTCCAAGTTTACCAGTTGCTATGACGCGTCCTTCCGATTGAGAACCTGCGGGTGTAACTTCGGCTACAATTGGAAGTACTAATCCAGAAAATTCACTCATTGATGGATCTGCGGAGTGTACAGCTAAACCATTTACCACACCAATTTCCTCTCCAATTATTCTGAAGGAACGGTATTCTTTTCTTTGCTCAATTGATCGATCAACTACTTGCTGCTCAAGTGACTTTGCAATCTTTTTTGCAGTTAGAACATGTTCCTTTGTTACGACCTTGAGTCCCCTCTCAAAAGCGATATCTCCTGCCGCTCTAACAAGCCCACCTAGTTCTCTTAAGCGTAGAGAAAGTTTACCCTTTCTACCCGCTCTTCTTTGAGCCTCATGAATAATTTCTCCGACTGCTTCTTTGTCAAAATGAGAAATTTTTCCATCCTTTTCTACCTCTTGAGCAACGAATCTGATCAGTTTTTCTCTATTTTCTTGATTATCATCCATATTGCTGTTAAGATAAATCTCGTAACCATAACCCCTGATTCTCGATCGAAGTGCCGGGTGCATTCCCTTAAGAGCATCGAGATTTCCGGCTGATACTAAAATGAAGTCACATGGTACTGGCTCTGTTTTAACCATTGCACCAAAACTTCTGTCCGACTGACCCGTGATTTGGAACTTTTTGTCCTGAAGAGCAGTAAGCAGATGCTGCTGGGAAGGTAAGTTTAAGGTGTTAATTTCATCGATATATAATACTCCCTTGTGAGCACGATGAATTGCTCCTGCCTCAACTAGTTGATGTGGCGGAGTTTCTAAACCAGCAGATTGAAACGGATCGTGCCTCACATCCCCAAGTAAGGCTCCTGAATGTGCAGCTGTTGCATCAATAAAAGGTGGAGAGTCCTCCTTATCGTGTGCAACTAATATTTTTGGAACTTGCTGTAGTTCCTGTCGTTGGGTCAATGCACCTCTGGAAAATATCAAGAAAATCATGACAGCTGCAATGACACCAAAAATTGCGTACTCAAAGTGAGCATCTCCCGTACCTGTAATCGTTGGATATATTGCTGCAAAAATGGATAAGGCAATAATCATAAAAACAATTGTAACAATCATACTGCTTTGCTGTTCCTTTTTTCGTTTTGCCTCTGTTCTTTGTGCTCTAACAATTTCTTTTGCCTTTCCACCAGGAACTACACGTATGTGAGGGGTATTAGAGTCTTCGCTATTGGGATAACCAATGATATCTTCTAGCTCTTCCTTTGGAAGAAAAGCGGTCATTGCCCTTGCCACCATTGATTTCCCTGTTCCGGGATCACCGATAAGCATGACGTGACGCTTTTGTTCTGCTGCCTTACGAACTATTTCAACAGATCTATCTTGCCCGATAACCTGATCAAGAAGAAGCTCTGGAACTTTTATATCTTGAGTAGTTGCGAATTTTTGTAACTTTATCCACTCGTCAATAGGCATCATTTCTTTTTTTGTCTTAGGATTGGATGTTTCTTTATCAATTTGTTTTTCATCCGTCACTCTACCAACACCTTAAAAACTAATTTCTATAGGACAATGACAGTATTTAAATATTTTATCAAGCGTATTGGGGACATCTATATGAATTTTTCTTAAATGTAAAAATACGAATTTTATTTGAAATTAGAAATTTATTAAATACCAAATTAAAAAGAAAACAATACCACAAATCATAAACAAAATCCATAAAATATAAGCAATTTTAATTCTGTATAACCATCTTGCTTTTTTCTCAGGGGTGTCAAAAAACCTTCCAATTATTGGGTCCTCTTCCAAATTGCTCATATTAGGTCTTCTTTGCCTCCATAATTGCCTTAATTCTTTTCCTTCTAAAAAAGTCCTCTCGTTCTCTTTCTTCTAATTGCATTTCAATATATTTTCTGGTTGCATGAAGTCTAGGGATAAGGGTGTTTTCAAGTACATTTACTCTCCTTTTAGTTTTTTCAATTTCAACTGCAAGAGATTTAATTCCACCTTCAAGATCTGCAAGTTTTACCAACTTTTTTACAAGAGCAGAAAACTTTACTTGCGAATCATCCAAAGCTGCACAAGTCTCAAAAAATCCATACATTTGTATCTGTTTATCAATTAGTTGCTCGGTTTGCATCTTTGGGATTTTAACTCCCATGATGTTGTCTGTTTCAAAGGTAACTTCACCAATATCTTTACTTAGTTTTGATATATTTTCAACTTTTTTTTCTCCTAAGATCATCTGCGCCAGTATAAGTGATGAAAAAGCATCCTTAAAATCTCGGTCCAACTCGCTTGATAATTGATTTCTTGAGTCAATCACAGTAAAAAAACGTTCAACCAAAGCATCTCGTTTTTCCTCTAGTAATTTATGTCCTTTCTCTGCTAAAAGAAGTTTTTTACGAATATCGAGTAATTCCATTCTGGTGGGATTTACACCCTCAATAACCTGTTCTACCATGTTTCTCTTCTTTCTAAGTCTTTTTTGGTAAGTATTGTTTTATAAACTTTTCATCAATCTTTTTTAATTCTGATTGAGGCAGAATTGAAAATAGCTCCCAACCTATCTTCAAGGTCTGCTCAATACTTCTATCCTCATGACTATCTTGTGAAACAAATCTTTTTTCAAACTCATCGGCAAATTTCAGAAAACTTTTATCTCTGTCTGATAATGCATCTTCACCAACAATTGCAACCAGATCGCGTAAATCACAACCTTCAGAGTAACTCGCGTATAACTGGTTGGAAACTCCAGCATGATCGGCTCGAGTTCTATCTTCCCCTATTCCTCTATCCATTAATCTTGAAAGGCATGGAAGAACGGCAATTGGTGGAAAGATGTCTTTTTTATGTAAACTACGATCAAGAACAATCTGGCCTTCAGTTATGTATCCAGTTAAATCTGGGATTGGGTGTGTTATGTCATCATCTGGCATTGTAAGCATTGGAATTTGAGTAATAGATCCCTTTTTACCTTTAATACGACCTGCCCGTTCATAAATAGTTGCTAGATCAGTATACATATATCCTGGATATCCACGTCTGCCAGGTACCTCTTCCCTAGCAGCAGCAATTTCACGTAGTGCTTCTGCATAATTTGTCAAATCTGTAAGAATGACAAGGACATGCATGTTTAAGTCAAAAGCAAGATATTCTGCACATGTTAATGCCATTCTTGGAAGTATTATTCTTTCAATTGTCGGATCATCTGCAAGATTTAGAAACATTACAGTTCTTTCAAGTGCACCAGTATTTTCAAAATCTTTGATAAACAAATTTGCTTCTTCGAATGTAATCCCCATTGCACAGAATACAACAGCAAATTTTTCTGCTTTTCCAATAACCTTGGCCTGACGGGCAATTTGTGCAGCTAATTCGTTATGTGGTAACCCAGAACCGGAAAAAATCGGTAGTTTTTGTCCACGAACCAAGGTGTTCAAACCATCAATTGAAGAAATACCAGTTTGAATGAATTCACGAGGATATTCCCTAGAATAAGGATTTATCGGATTTCCATTGATATCTCTGCGTTCTTCAGGAATTATTTGAGGAGCATCATCTATGGGATTACCTGTCCCATCAAATACTCTTCCAAGCATATCTTTTGAAAGCCCAAGTTTCATAGTTTCTCCAATGAATCGAGCAGAGGTCTTGTGGGTATCTAGTCCTCTTGTACCCTCAAAGACCTGAACAACGGCTTTATCTGTAAAAGCCTCAAGAACTTGCCCTGTTCGACTTTCACCAGTTGAAGTTCTAATCTTTACAACTTCGTTGTAAGCTACATCTTTTACTCCTTCAACAATCATTAACGGACCTGCAACTTCCGATACTGTAGTGTATTCAATGTCTTTGTTGGACATGATCATTTCCCCCCCTTAACCAGTTCGTCGAGTTCCTTTTCAAATCCTTTCTCGATTTCTTTGAATCTTTCTTCAAACTCGTCAATTGATATTGTTTTCATACGAGCAATGTCCTCTCTTGATTTCAAGGAAATAATATCATCGATATGAACATTTTTTTCAACAGATTGCATGATTTTATCAAAAAACTTCAGCATAATTCTTAACATTTCATACTGTTTTTTTTCTGAACAATATGTATCAACCTCATGAAAAGCGCTTTGTTGCAGAAAATCCTCCCTTATCATTCTTGCCGCCTCTAATAATGCTCGTTCTTTTGGAGGCAATGCGTCTGGACCTACAAGCTTTACAATTTCCTGCAGTTCAGATTCCTTTTGTAACAGCGCCATTGCTCTGTTTCTAAGTTTCAACCAATCTTGGCCAATTTGGTTTTTCCACCAATCAGATATTTCCTCTAAATGTAATGAATATGACTTTAACCAGTTAATAGATGGAAAATGACGCTTATCTGCAAGATCTGCATCAAGTGCCCAAAATACCTTGACAATTCGTAGGGTGTTTTGAGCAACGGGTTCTGAAAAGTCACCTCCTGGAGGCGATACTGCTCCAATTACGGAAACAGATCCTTCTTTGTCTTTGGAATTTAATATTTTTACTCTTCCAGCCCTTTCATAAAACTCTGCAAGTCTAGAAGCTAGATATGCAGGATACCCCTCTTCCCCAGGCATTTCCTCAAGTCTTCCAGAAATTTCTCTCATAGCTTCAGCCAGTCGAGAGGTACTATCTGCCATTAAAGCCACATCGTAACCCATGTCGCGATAATACTCGGCTATTGTAATTCCAGTGTATACACTCGCATCACGAGCAGCAACTGGCATATTAGATGTATTTGCAATTAATACTGTTCTGTTCATCAAAGGCTCCCCTGTATTAGGATCTTCAAGTTCTGGAAATTCTCTTAAAACATCAGTCATTTCGTTTCCACGTTCCCCACAACCGACATAAACAACAACCTTTGCATCACTCCACTTTGCTACCTGGTGAAGGGCAACAGTTTTTCCTGTTCCAAAACCTCCAGGAATTGCGGCAGTACCCCCCTTAGCAACTGGAAAGAAAGTATCTAAAACCCGCTGACCTGTGATTAATGGAAGCGAAGGATCATATTTTTTAGCGACAGGACGTGGTTTTCTCACTGGCCACTTTTGCATCATCTGAAGTTTTGCGTCTCCTTTATCAGTTGAAACCAAAGCAATTGTTTCCTCGACATTGTAATCACCCTCAGAGTTTATTGCTTTAATTTTTCCTGAAATGTCAGGTGGAACAATAATCTTATGATTAATAATTGAGGTTTCCTGTACTTCACCGATTACACCGCATCCATTTATTGTATCGCCTTTTTTTGCAACGGGCGTGAAATGCCATTTCTTCTTTCTGTCAAGTGCTGATGCTTCGACTCCTCTTGATATAAAATCCCCAGTTTGTTTATAAATTGCTGGAAGAGGCCTCTGAATTCCATCATAAATATTGGTAAGCAAACCCGGACCAAGTTCTACTGAAAGGGGCATACCAGTTGAAAAGACCTTTTCTCCAGGTTTCAGCCCGTTAGTATCTTCATAAACTTGAATTGTTGCAATATCTTCATTTAATCTAATAATTTCACCAATAAGGTTTTCATCTCCAACTCGGACAACATCGTACATTTTTGCACCGCGCATGTTATCTGCTTCAATAACTGGGCCAGAGATTCTGATAATTTTTCCCTTTTGAGCTTTTTCAGCCATTAATTTTGCCTCCTAAATCTACTATTTTTTAACCTCGATTCCAACTGCTTTTTTAATCAAGTGAGATACATAATCAACATGATCCGGTTTGCGACCGTGTTTATCAGGAATTTCAATAATAATTGGAAGTGAATTAAGAATTCTAAATTCTTTGAGTTCTTTTTCAATTTCTTCAGCAATTTTTTCTGTAATAAAAAGAATTCCAATATCTTTTTGTTGGGCAATTTCGTGCCAAAGTTCAAGTAAATTATTTTTTGGAGTGAAAGTTGATCTAATCCCCGAAAGTTGAAGGGCAGTTGCCGTATCCTGATCGCAAAATGCAGCTAGTCTCATGTAGCAGCCTCCAATACAAACCATTTTTTCACAATGTCACTTTTAATATTTTCACTAATACCTTTTGAAATAACTTTTAGATTCCTGATTTCAAATTCCTTTGATATGATAAATCTTAATGTGGGGCCAATTGTCCCGTAATTTTTAAGTGATAAATTTTTAACAAGAGACAAAAATTGCGCGTCTAATGCATTTTCTAGAACCTGTACAGTTCCCTCTTTTGTAAAACGTTCAATCGAATCTTTCAATGAAGCAAAGTATGATGTTCCCTCAAGACTTGAAATCACTTCGGGTACTTCCTCTGCATCAACAATTTCATTGAATTTCCAAAATGCGATTTCTTGTCCCTCTCCTAAAAAAATCGGAGGATAATCTTCTTTATTATAACCTAGTTTTTTAGCTCGCAGTACATTTTTTATGTTATATATGTCTATAAGAGTTTTTACAAATTGATTTTTGGCTTGATTGCATTTGTAAGGCACTTTTAATTTTTTGAATTTTTCAATAAAATATCTGTCAAATGCATGATCTATTTTTAATGGACTAATTTCTTTTTCAGTAAATAATTTGACAATATATTCGGGAAATTCTTTAATTATGGACGGAATTTCTTCGATAGAGGAATTACTTAAATTTTCAATAAGTGTTTTATACTTGGGAAGCACAACTTCATCTGAAATATTTTTCTCTGGAATCTGATCGGAAAACTTCTGTTTAAGCACTAGTTTTAATATTTCTATGTCATTTTTTTCAATAAATAAATCAAAAAAACCATTCATTTTTTTAGAGCTATCTTTTTTCATCATCTCAATTGTTTTGATATAACTTTTATCAAGAGACTGTTGAATTTCCTTTGCTGTTTCACCTTCAATATTATAATCCCTAAGCGTGTTTATTGTTTCTTTAAAATCTGAAAGAGTTTTGCTTTCCAATGGCTTTTGTAGTTCCCTCTCATTTACAAATGGATTCCCAATTGCCTCATATTTAGCATTAGGATAAACAAATTTTAAATATGCAAAAAAGGGACGTGCAATAACTGCTATGGCACCAGCTATTAAAGCAATGATAAGTACCCAGAAAGGGTAGTTATGTGGGTCAAATAGGGCATCAAACAATATTATCTACTCCCTAAATTATGAGAAAAGCAGCTTTCCCACTTTGATTCTAATTTTATTTTTTTCCCTTGCCAAGATACCTTCAAATGTGTAATCAAGTGTTACCTGACAATCTTCAGATTGCATCATTATTCCACCAGTTGCTTCAATTTTTCCAGAAACAGGAATATCCAATTTCTTTGCAATTGACTTATCCTCTTCTTTTGAAATAAGAACACTACATTGTTTTCCTAGCCTTCTCTTGCCTTTTTCCATATACTTTGTTACAGTCGAGATATATCGGCCTTTATCCAAGGACGAAAGTTTTTCTAGCGCTTTCTTGAAACATTCTTCAATTGCAGTTTCCTTTGCATTAAGTGTAGCTCTTTTTGAATCCTGATTTGCCTTTGACAAAAGTATTTTGCCAAGATTTTCACTTTGTTTTTTACCGTTTGAGATGATTACTTCTGCTTCCTTTTCAGCTTCCTTTCTAGATGATTCTAATATCTCAGAAGCTTTTTTTTCTGCTGATTTGATAATTTCATCTATTTGCTTTTTTGCATCTTTTTTAATGCGTTCAATTATTTTTTCTGCTGACATGTCTGCCTATCCTATGCGCCGCCGAGAAGCCCCAATCCTGTCATAAGAAGTATTCCGACCAAAAGTCCGAAAATTGCAATCGTTTCAGGCATTACTGTAAAAATTATTCCTCTAGCTGCAACGTCTGGATTTCTTCCAACTGCGCTAATAGATGATGACGCAACCATTCCTTGATTTATTGCAGAAATTCCAGTAAGTCCAACGGCAAGACCGATCCAAACAGCACCCATTCCTGCGAGCGCTCCTTGAGGACCTGAAAGCAATTTTTCACCACCAAGTAAGCCCGCACCCATCATCAGTAAAATTGCTGTAAGTAAGCCGTAAACTGATTGCGTCATAGGAAGTACCTGTAACACAAGTAGCTTACCAAAAAGGTTTGGTTTTTCAGCAGTAACTGCAACCGCTGATGATCCGGCAAGGGCAAGACCAATGGCTGAGGAAATACCTGCGATTCCAATGGCCAATGCACATCCTAAAATAACCATAGTTTTGTTACCTGCGCTTTCTTCACTTTCTTGGGCACTTGCAATCCCTGACGCAAAAATAAAAAGTGTGGCAAGGACTAGTGCCGTTATTGCTGCTTTTCTCTTTATCATGGATTTTTCTCCTTTTAATTTTTATTTTCTTCTAATTTTGTGTATCTTCTTCTTATTTTAAAAGGGGTGAATTGGTGTCCTCCACCCTCATAAAACCTGTTGAAAAACTCAACATATTGAAGTCTTAAAGAATGAACTGCTGCACCCAATGCTTGCAGCCCGAGATTAACTGTATGCATTAATACTAATAAAATTACCAAAATCACCACTCCAACAAATGGAATCATGTCGCCAAGAAGTTGGGAAACTACATTGAATGCCAAAGCCATACCTGCCGTAGCCAATCCTAGTGCCAACAGACGGGCATAAGATAACCAGTCTCCAACGTATCCAGTAATACCAAAAAAGCCAATTGGGCCGGAACTTACAAACAAAAGGATAATACCGACCGCGACTAATATTCCTGCGAAATAGAATATTGCCTCTGGAACAACCCAACCAAGGATAAAATTACCAATTAATATTCCACCACCAATCTGCAATGGAATAAAACAAAATTTCTCAGTTAGCATTGATTTGTATTCCTTTCTTTTATAAGCTTGATAAATACCTAAAATTATTCCAAGATTTAGATGAGCAAGTCCTAGTATCAAAGCCATAACTAAAATTGCTAACGGATCCGACAGCGACTCTACCGGAAAAGTAATTCCAAAAATTGTAAAAGGCTGATATAATTGATGGTTGAAAAATCTGGGAATTAAATCTCCAAAAAAACCGTTTGTTAAAAAACCTACTATGATTGTTACAATTCCCATCCATATGGCCATAAAAGATAAAGTTCGTATCATGTAACTATGCTTTCCAATTTTAAAATAACCTATCAAAGAAAGCACAAGTATTGCAATTCCATATCCTGCATCACCAAGCATTACACCAAAAAACAAAACAAAGAATATGCCCATTATTGGGGTTGGGTTAATTTCGTTATATTTTGGAGTGGCAAACATTTCAAGAAGATGTTTGAAACCTATTGCCCATTTCGGAGTGTCAAAGTAGGTGGGCGGATTGTCGGGGTTTAATGATGGATTTGATATTTCAAAAATTATATTTTCATCGGTAATTTTTGTGAGGCTGGATTGAAGATTTTTAACGTTTCTTTCTAATACCCATCCCCTTATTACATAAGTTGAATTACTTTTTAAGAAATTTTTAGATATCTCTTTTCTTACGCGTTCTAGTTGGATTTGTTCTCTAAGCACTCGTAATTGAGAAAGATGAGTTTCGGTAGATATCTGTAATGCTGATAAAAGATTTTTTTGTTCTTTTGCTAAATCGTTACGCCTGTTTTTTAGAGTTTTTACTAACTCAGCAGGTTTTCCACTTAATTCTTTAAAATCAAGTTCTATTATTCTTTCCCTACATATTTTCTCAATTTTTTCTTTTTGTGATATGTGAGAAATAATTACAATTGCCCACATCCTTTTTTTACCAGTACCAAATTGTTTTGAAAACAATTCTGCTTCTTCAATTTCCCCAATAGAATTACTGAGTTCCTCTAAATTTTCAGTTTTTCCAATTTTTGTATAAAGGTATGTGGATTCACCAATTTCTGATAAATCAATGTCAAAATCTAAGAAATAAGCAAGGTTTTTTTCGGTTTGCTGGATATTTTTTATTTCATCTTTTAATTTTGATAATTGTTCGTCATAATCAATGATTTTTTTTTCTATTTCACCAAGTATTCCTTCGGCAACAGAATATAGTTCATCTAATGATAAATCTTCAACGCTTTTTATCTCTGGAATCTGCGGTTTCAAAAGAGTTTTTATGCCACCCTGACTAGGGGTAAGTTTTTGTAAAATATCAATAAGTCTTGATAATCTTAATTCATAACTATTGCATGTTGCAGTTTCGGGAAGAACTGTTGCTTTTTCAAAACCTTGAATCTTTTCGGTTTCCTCAGTAACTATATTTTCAATCTGCACAAGCCCCGTTTGATGAAGTTTTTTAATAACATCTTCTAGATAATCGCTATGAACAACCATTGTAACTTTTTTCATTGGGGCTGGAAAAAGAATTTTTATTCCCCCACACAAATTTCGTCAATAATTAAATCTACAGCTTTTCCCATGTTCTTTTTTGCTAAACTTTTGATTTCTGAAATATCGTTCTGTCCATCATTGCGAATTTTCACAATTTCAACTGATGCATCCTTTTCTGCCTTTTGTAAAAGTTCCTGAGACTTCTTATGTGCAAGCTTAACAATTTTTTGGTGTTCCTTTTCAGCTTCCTTTTTTGCGGATTCTGTAATTTCATCATATTTTTTATGAGCATTTTCTATAGAGCTTAAAGCCTTTTTTTCAGCCTCAGTTATGAGCTGCATAGGTTTTAATGCCATTGTTACCCGTATCAAAAAGATATATATTAGAATTTTTATACCTACTATATTCCCCAAAAACGATCCGTTTTTCTTTTTATTTCAAATATTTTATTTAAAACTTCTTTTTCATCTATGGTTAAAACATCCATATCACGGAGTTTTTTTGCATCTTCGCTTGGAAGGTCAGTATAAAAGATATCTTCTCCCTTTATTTGTCTGCCTACAGTAATTCCTTCAATTGAAATAGCAACTTCTGATCCCTGTACTGCTTCCTCAACTGTTTTATTTTCAGATTGAATGCTTTTTATCGTTCCAATTGATCGCCCATCTTCTTTGATTAGTTTAATTCCCTGTTTGATCCTTCCCGCAAGAATTCTGACGCCAATAACTGCGGGATGACTCACTCTGAAAACATATTCTGGCAAAAACTTGACCATTGCAGGATGCGTAAATTCCATTCTGCGTTCTCTTTCCAACTCTGCTTTCCTTTTGGCTAGCCATTCATCGTAATTTTCCATAATGGTATAAATTACATCCTCTTTGAAAATCGTAAGATCAGTATTTGCCAGTTCTTCTTTTGCTTCAGGTAAAAGTTTGACATTAAATGCAAAAATTAATTTTTTAAGAGGGTCCATTGTTGCAGCCGCTTCAACAATGTCTCTTTTTGAGACATTTCCGATTTCAGCTTTTCTGATACTGATTCCTTTGTCTCTTGATTCCTTAATTAATGCTTCAAGTGAACCTATTGTATCTGCCTTGATTAATATGCCCTGTTCGTCTAGCTCGAAATCTATCTTGGTTTGTTTTTTAATTTCCCCAATTACTTCTTCGATATTATCCGTTGCAACTCTAATTGGTGCCCC
This sequence comes from uncultured Thermoplasmatales archaeon, assembly GCA_964615235.1. GTDB lineage: Archaea > Thermoplasmatota > E2 > DHVEG-1 > DHVEG-1 > JAFGPP01. Next base: position 2,969 of record CAZTMK010000023.1, on the reverse strand, counting down.
AGGTATGACTCCTTCTAAATCTGGAGAAGAAATCTTAATTCCACAGGCTGCATGAACTTCTTTAACACTATCAAATCTTTCTCGAGGATCTCTAATTTCATCTAGAGGTTTAGGTTTTAGTAATGCTCTAATTGTCGTTGTAATCGGTTGGTCAATGGTTCCAATCACAATTTTATCATTGCTTTTTACCGTTCCAGCATATATTATTGCATCAATGGTCTTTCCCATTCCGATTTCTTCTTTAACCTCTAGAACACTACCTTTGCCAGGGCCGCTTTCAATATGTAATTTATCTTCCAAAAATCGTTGAGCAAGTCCTACAAGCACCATTAAAAGTTCAGGAATACCTTCACCTGTTTTTGCAGATATTGGAACTATTCCTATTGTCTTTCTGAAATCGGCGATATTGTGATATAAATCTGCTTTGAGTTTGTTTTCAAAGATGGTACCAATTAATTCATAATTTTTTTCTTCAAAGTCGTTTTTTACATTTGGGCGTTGTGAATTAATTCGGGTTTTTGCAATTCCCTTTGTTTTCTGCCAGCCAGAAATTGCATCAATTTTGTTTGCAGCTACAATAAATGGAGTACGATACTGCTTTAGGATGTTTAATGACTCATATGATTGAGGTTTAAATCCTTCGTTAATATCAACGATTAGTACTGCTAAATCTGCAAGAGATCCACCCCTTGCTCTAAGAGTTGTAAATGCATGATGACCAGGAGTATCTATGAAAAGTAAGCCAGGTAAAGAGAATTTTTTACCCTTCAATAATTCCCCACACACACTGTAAATTATGTCAATAGGAACCTCAGTTGCACCGATATGCTGGGTAATTGCTCCTGCTTCTCTGGAAACTACCGCTGTTCCCCTAATAAAATCCAAAAATGAGGTTTTTCCATGATCTACGTGACCAAGAACACTTACAATAGGTTGACGAGTATATCGAGACGGAGAAGCCATGGTTTTTCACCAGGCGAAGGGTAGTAATGTCTCCTATTTAACATTTATTGATGGAATTTAATGATATTTGGTACTGTTTTACAAAATACAATATAGCCATTTTTACTTTTAAATTCTGCATATTCTGGGTTTTGTGTTTTTATCAGGCCACAGTCACCAAGAATGGTGTATATCCAGGATATCATTTTTTGTACCTCGAAAGGTACGATAAAATATTTTATATTAAAAAAACAAGGAAAGATCGTTGAAAGTATTAATTTTTGTTAATCAGTGGTTTATTGGGGTATTGAAATATTATAAGGTTCTTTTGCAGGATGCCAGTCGAAATTTATCATTGGCAAGAAGGGGAAGGAAAGAAAGAAGCGGAAGAAAAAGCCTCTAAGATAGATTGCGCCAAAAATGAATTTTGGTCCGAATCCTATCCAGTTATCCCAATAGTTGCTATCCCATTTTATATTTGTTAAAAGATTTTTATTTGTTGGATTAAAAATATCCGTTCTCATGTACTTTTTAATAATATTATTCTCACACTTTGATGAAAAATATTTCGATATTTTTGATGAAAATGACAAACCAAAAGTGGAATGAATCCGGTTCTGTATAAAATTGTTCTTACTGATTATACATGGATTCGAACTTGCACTATCAAGCCCGAGAAATATTCCAATTTCATTATCTCGAAACAAATTATTTTTTACTGTACTTCCATCACCGATCCACAATCCATTCTCAAATCCAGATATCTCATTGTTTTCAAATTTTAATTTTGAATTAAATAAGCATAAAATTCCAATAGATATCTCATCATTAGAAGGCGAAAAAATATTTCCTTTGACCGTAACGTTAATACAATCACTAATAATCAAACCAATTGGATTATTTATTCTGTTGTTAATAATTTCAATATTATTATAACCACCCGTTTCAGTAATATTAGCAGGTCCGCATACAATTGTAAATCTTTCAAACGAAAAACCAGAGATGCCTACATTGTTTGTGTTGATAAATAATATTGAAAAATTATTGCTAGTAATTATTGTCTCATCTCTTGATTCGCCTCTTAATTCTATTGAGTTATTTATAAAAATTAAGATTTCATCGCATATAGAATAAAAACCATTGTAAACAAAAACCGTGTCACCATCAGATGCATTATCTATTGCATCCTGTATCCTTGTATAGTTGCCTTCTCCACTTCCACCAACATACAATGTTTTACCACTCAGATTACCATTATTCCCATCACTTAAAGTTGTAAATGAGATATTGCAGAATAGAAACAGAAGAATTATCCCGATTGCAAATAATCTCTTCATGTTAACCTCCCCAATCTATCATAGAATCCCCAGACTGTAAACATTAATTGTCATTGTGTCTGGTTCTGACATCAATTCCTTTTTGTCCATGGCTGTTACCGTTATTTCAAGTTCGCCGAAGTGTGCATTATTGAAGTTGTATGTCCACCCATCTGTAGCATTATCATCATAACCAGTATCCCCGTTGCTAAAGTTGAAGAATACTGTTTCTACACCAGAACCATTACCATCATTTGCAGTAACTGTAATTTGTATTCTACCTATACAGATAGTTTTGTCTCCAAGGTTTAATATCCTGTTTCCACGGAAGTATATTCCCCCCATCTCCGGTGAAATGATTTCAATGGTTGGGGGAGTTGAATCAAATGTAAACCAACGTGATTTAAGACTTTCCACGTTACCAGCATTATCTACTGACCAATATTCAATTTTATGCTTTCCTTCTGGTAATTGAAATGGTAAAGTGTATTTTGTTTGAGGCCCTCCATCAATTTTGTAATAGGTTGCATTTACCCAATTATCGTCACCCAATGGATAGTCAAATGCCACCAATGTCACCATGCCAGTGTGTTCATCAAAAAATATCGAGGTTACTGGTGCTGTATCCTCTGGCGTATAACTGTTTGTTATTGGCACAACTGATGCCATTAAAAACAAGAACATAATAAGAATAGCAACTGCTTTTGAATG
>CAZTMK010000022.1:0-30456 GCA_964615235.1 uncultured Thermoplasmatales archaeon | reverse complement strand
ACTCTTGATAGGATTTTAGTTGGTAGTGTTTCAGAAAAAGTTCTACATCATTCCAATGCCTCAGTTATGATTGTACGCTAAATAAAATAAAATTTGATATTAATGAATAAATGGGAATGTTTGGCATGGGTATGTTTATGATTCAAATAAAAGATATCGTGATAATTGGGTAAAGCCTGAAACTGCCTTGAACTTATCTCAGATATTTGGTTCTGACCAGTAATTGGAGCAAGTAAGAGCCGATTTTAAAAAAATAAGGTTTTTCCTTCCCGTTTCTTTTTTCACCATCAGGGATATTTTTTTCCGAACTCGTCTAAGAACCAGGTTCTGCAACAGGTATAAACATAAGTGTTACGGTCTGCACTTAGCAACTTTAATGATAGCCTCATTGGTTTATGCATACGACTCTTTTAAACTTGAAATTGAAATCACTTTCCTATTTTGTTTTTATTTGATGTTTGATAAAATGTGAAGTTTTATATCCCATCGCTTCATTATACTATAAAGTAAAGGTGGGAAAGGAAGCACTATGACAGATAGTGAATCATATGTTTATAACAAAAATGAGATTAAGTTAAATGAAGGTGGGATTGCATTAGACAGTTGTGCTTGCATAACAGGAATGGAAGAGTTGGATCAAAAACTTGGTGGAGGACTTCCTTGTGGCAATACAGTTCTTTTGGTCGGCAGTAGTGGTTCTGGAAAAACAACTCTTAGTATGCAGTTTTTGACAAATGGTGCAAAAATTGGAGAAAGAGGCGTATTTTTCACAATAACAGAACCTTTATTTAAACTAACTAAGAACCTGGAGAGATTTGATTTCTATGATAAAAAAATGATCGAATCTGGGATGGTAAATTTAATTGATCTTAGAATCATTAGTGAGAGATTAGGACTTGATGCAGAAAAGTACACAGTCGAAGATGCAAGTGCCCTTCTAGAAATATTAAAGGACATTGCTGATGAATTAGATGTTAAAAGATTGGTTATCGATTCAATTACTGCACTATGTTACAGACTCCAAACAAAAGAAATGATTAGAGATTTTATTTTCAAACTCGGTTCTTCTCTTGCATCAATGAATTGTACAACAATTCTGACATCAGAAGTGCCTCCAAACGAGGTAAAATACTCACAATATGGAATAGAGGAGTTTATAGCGGATGGGATCATCTTTTTAGGAGATGTTGATCGCAAAGGTGATTTAATACGAACATTGCAGGTAATTAAAATGAGAGGTACTAATCACAGTAGAACAAAATCTGCAATGAGCATTTCTTCTAAAAATGGAATTGAATTAACTCCTTTGTTGAAATCTAGGATGTGATTCAAATGAGCAATACTTTGATTGATGGATTAAAAGAAAGAGTTTCTCAAGCAATTACAATAAATAATTCCGTTGGGGTTATTCTTCCCAGTAGCAATTATTCTGATATGATGCAAGCGCTATTTGAGTACATGTCCAGTCGAAATGATCATTTTTGGGTTTATGTTGCCATTGCCAAACCTTATGAAAATATTGTGCAACAATTCGATTATGCATCCCAGATGACAAACATTCGCTTTATCGATTGTGTCTCACGTGCTGCTGGATTAACTAGTAAAGATCCAAACTGCATCTATATCGAAAGTCCTTCATATCTTGAAAAAATAATCATAGAAATAATGAATATTTTTAAGGAGGTCGGAGATCAATTACAAAAAACGCTTGTAATAGATTCTCTAACATCCCTTTCGATTTACAACGATAACGCTTTAATTGCAGAGTTTTTTACTCATCTGATAAACCGTACGCGTCTCAAAGATATTCATACTTTCTCTTTAGCAATAGAAGAGGAGATGGATGATTATATCAATAAAATACTGTATTTGAGAAGTAACAAGATAATTAAATTGCGAGAATCTTTTATCTAAAGGTTGGAAGTTTGTGGAATTTGAAAAAGGGCAATTAACTAACTCTGAATTTCTCAGTACTGGAATCGAGAAGCTTGATAATCTTTTGGAAGGAGGAATATTGAAGGGTTTTACAACACTTATTTTAGGTTCCCCTGGAAGCAGTATTGAAATATTATCTAAACAATTGGCAGTTAAAGGAAATGTCCTTTATGTCACTACAGATGAAACAGAACAGGAAGTAATGGAAGCCATAACTAGGTTTGGTTGGACGCCTGAAAATATCGAATTTACAGATATTGCAAGCAAGTACTCCGAATCGGTGCTTACCCGTGAAAAAAAACGGGTCAGTATATACGAACAAAGGTCAAAATTGAAATTAAAGGAATTGATTGAAATCGGTTCATCAGGTGTAATACCTGTGGTAAAAGGGGAAGAGGATTTTTTGGCAATTTTTTCAAATAAAACAAAAACTACGTCATCTGAAAAAGTCATATTAAATTCACTTGATTTCTTTTTAAGCATGTACTCACAAGAAGAAGTTATCCGAACCCTTCATGCTGCTAAAGTTGCCAATATTGAGAGAGGTGGCGTTCTTATTATAATCATGACCAAAGGAATTCATGGCGAAGTTTTCGAAAGGAAAATGGAAGGCATGGCAGATTGTGTGTTAGAACTTAATGTAATACAAAAGGGTTCGACATTCGAAAGATTTCTTGCAGTTAAAAAGATGAGAAACTATGCAAAAAAAATTGGCATTGCTCGTTATGCAATTGATAGTGATGGTTTTGTATTGGAAATGATTGAAAGAATCATGTAAACGGCCCGATTTTTTACAAATAATATATTTTTTTATAAAAAGATTTATAGGTTATAAGATTATATTATATATTGCGGGGAATATTACTATGAAAAGACTCATTCCTTTCTTATTCACAATTATTTTAATTCTTAGCTCCATAGGTACAATTGCATTACCGTTGAAATCTGGTTTTGTTCAATCCCAATCAAATGAATTTACAATTTCTGAACCAATCTTTAATTCTGCTGAAGGATTTATCGAGATAATTCTTGATGAGGCATCATCAAATACTCAGTTAGCAGGTAAACCAAATTTACCAGTTATTACCAAAGTTTTTACATATCCGCCGGGCACCAAAATCTTAGATGTTGAAATAAATTACGATATCAAAACATATCATCTTTCCGAAAAGATAAAACCTTCCCCAAAGGCTGTTCCCCTTGTTGCTGATTTTCCGATAGAAGATACTTTTGTAATGGATGACAGCATCTATCAAAGTGTTAATCTATATCCAGAAAATCCTTATGAAATTAACAAAAATGTAGGAATGATAGATGGCAAAACTCAACTCATTTTAACTGTAAGAATAACGCCCCAATATTCTCCTGCAAATAATTTAATTTACCTTCCGTCTGGAAACATCGACATTCAAGTTAGCTACAAACCGCCAAGCAAATCTTACTTTTCGTTTGAAGAAGAATATCAAATGCTGATTATAACTCCACAAAAATTTTCTGAAAAATTAGAAAGACTTGTAGCCCACAAAAATAGTATTGGGATAAAAACTTTGATGAAAACAACTAAACAAATCTATAGTCAATATAGTTCAGGAAGAGACAATCAGGAAAAAATCAAGATGTGTATTTACGATATGAAGGAAACATACAATATATCATATGTTTTACTTGCTGGGGGAAGAAAAGGTCAAACCTTTGATTGGTATGTTCCTGAGAGATTAACAAATAATGACGATGGTTGGGAGACAGGCTTTGCCAGTGACCTTTATTACGCCGACATTTACAAACTTGAAGATGATCAGTTAGTTTTTGAAGATTGGGATGACAATGGTAATGGTATATTTGCCGAGTGGTCTTATTATACGCGTGATAAACCTGATTATTATCCCGATGTTTATGTTGGAAGAATTCCATTTAGGTATACCTATGAAGTTGACCCAGTAATAGATAAAATCATTTCTTATGAAACCAACGAAAAGGGTGCTTGGTTCAATAATGTGCTAGTTGTTGCAGGTGATACCTGTCCTCCAAGTCGTGATAACTGGGGGGTAGTGCAATATGGAATATATGAAGGTGAAATGACAACAAATATTACAGTTGGAATTATGGAAAATGCAGGTTTCAATGTCGATAAATTCTGGCTTTCAATACCTGGTGTGTGGACTGGTAGAAAAGATGTAATAAATGCAATAAATAGTGGTTATGGTTTTGTTCATTTTTCAGGACATGGCAATCCTGCTTCCTGGGGAAACTACCCGCCAGATGATGAAGATCATATTTTCATTGATGGACTTGCGTTACGAGATGTACCAAAATATAGAAACGGGTTAAAAATGCCTATTGTCATTGTAGGTGGTTGTCACAACGCCCAATTTAATGTAACTATGTCAAATATTCCAAAAGATATTTTAAAATATGGCTTTTTTGGATACTTTATCTCGAAACCTTTTAGATTTTTCTACATGGAATGGGTTCCAATTGATATTTGTTCTTACTTAGTATTAAAAAGAAACGGTGGGGCAATTGCTTCAATAGGCAATTCAGGATTAGGTTATGGTTTAATAAATGAAGAAGCAACTGATAGTGAAACCGGATGGTTAGAACCAAGATTATTTGATGCTTACGCAAATAAAAATATAAAAGTTCTTGGTAAAGCTTTTGCACAAACAATTATTGACTATCTAGAAATTATTGGCTATGTACATCAAGATCAGATTGACAGAAAAACAATAGAGACTTGGACCCTAATTGGTGATCCAAGTTTGAATATACAATAAATATCCAGCAGATATTTGTCATTTTTATAACTGGAAAAAGTAAGTTATTATTCTCAAAAAACATAAATATTACCTCAATATTGTTTGAAATTATATTGCATTTAAAACTACATGGATAATGGTGGTTAATGAGGAAACGATTTAGTTTATTGTTGATAATATTCTTTTTGTTTTTTGTTCCTAACCAAACATGTCAATCTGAGTCAGATCAGTTGGTAATTGAGATTACAAATGATTCATATGAACCTATTGATGAGATATGCGAGCAAGAAACGTTTATTGTCAGTGTTTATATCCTCGAAGAGGGTGGAATTCCTAGTTACCAAACAGATGTGACTATCCAGTTTGATGAAAATAATTATCAAATCCCTTCTGAAGGTGAAGATCCAGAAATATCAATTGTTGCTCCAGAAGTTACAAAAGATAATGACTACGTTATTAACGCATCAAAAAATGGTTATTACTCAGATTCTGCAATTTTAACTGTTCTTGATAAAATCCAACTAGTAATAATTCCCGACTCATATACTGTAGAAGCCTCCAAACAATTCTCAGTTCTTGTTACAGATGTATACGGTCAGTCGATATCTGGAGTAACAGTTGGGATAGAAAGTTATACAGGTGAAGGATCAATAGGTACAACAAATGAAAATGGACGAGTATGGCTCATCGCCCCCAAAGACCGAAATGAAATCAATATAATTGCACAAAAACAAGATCATAATAACGCAATTCCGATAACTCTAGGAGTGAATACAAATCCGGGTTTTATAGATACTCTATTACAAAATCAATATTTTCCAATACTAATAGCTTTTTTTCTTCTAGGTGCCGCGATCCTATATGTAAATTATAGGCAAAGAAAGTCTCATCCTTTATTCCAGAAAATGTATTCTAAAAAAGAAGATATTTCAAATTCAAGAAAGAATAAAACTGATGTAAAATTAAATCCACACGATTTAGATCCGGGTCCCAAGATTGAGGAGATACGAATTACTCGTAATAAAGATGATAAAAACGTAGTGTCTTTAGCCGAACAACAAAAAAGCACAGAACATCATTTGAGTAAAAAACAAAAAATGAGAAAATATCAGGACGAATGGTTTGAAGGCACAAATGATATCAGATATGAAATAGACAGGATAACAAAGCAAATTGATGACAAAGGAAAAGATAAATGGTTTCATGGTACAGATGACGTCCGAAAAAAAATTGATATGAAAATCAGAAATAAAGATTCTGAAAAAAACGATAAATAGAATTTTAAAATTTGATTTTCAGGTAAATATTAAGTATTTTGTTTTAATATGGTGCTAATCAATGGTAAAAAGTAATAGGTTAATTACGGAATTTTACGAACTAAAAACAAGTCAATTGATGGATAAAAGAGTTTGGGATTTACCAATTATAGAGAGTAAGGAAGATATCTCTCATGTACTTTCAATTCTAAGTGGAAGAAATCACATCTGGGTTGTTGAAAATAAAGACAGCAAGGTACTTGTTGGAATTATTACAGAACATGACGTATTATCAATTCTTGCACCAAAAAACCTTCCATCATACATGTTTGGCATGCCCGACATTAAATCCATAAAACACGGTACTGCAAAAATTGCAGAGGATGTTATGTGCTATCGCATTATAGATTGCGGTCCAGATGATAAAATTATTGATTCTTTAATGAAAATGGTAACGCATAGGCTCAGAAGACTTCCTGTTGTTCAAGACAAAAAGATAATTGGTGAGTTAACGTTACATCAATTGATAAGAAAATATTATAATGCTACTCAATACCACCCCATCATAGAAGATGAAGAAGAAGGTTGATTACAACGAACCTAGAAATTATCCTCCTGATTGCATTAGCATTGATCTTTGCCAGATTATTTGGACACTTATTTGATAAAATAAAACAACCTGCAGTGATTGGAGAAATACTTGCCGGAGTTTTTTTAGGTGGAATAAGTGTATGGATTTTTCACGGACAAATTGTATCATTTTCGTTTATAAAAATCACTCTTCCCCAATTGGATTTCACAACTGACGAATTTTCTTTAATGGCGGAAATTGGCATATTATTTATGTTGTTTATTTCTGGTTTACAAACTAGTCTTCCACAACTTAAGAAAATGGGAAGGACATCTTCTTATGTAGCAATCGGTGGAGTTATTGCTCCTCTTATATTTGGAATGATTGCATCAATATTTATTGGATTTTCGGTAAATGATAGTATTATTATTGGTCTTGTCCTTGTAGCAACATCTGTCGGAGTCACGGTGAGAACCTTACTTGACTTAAACAGATTGGACTCTGATGTTGGTACAACAATTCTAGGAAGTGCAGTAATAGATGATATTTTGGGTATAATACTACTTGCATTTTTCCTTGGAACGGATCCTCCTTTATTTGTCGGTTTAAAAATTGCAATTTTCTTTTTGATATTTTTGCTGATAGGGCTGAAATTAATCGACAAAATACTCAATATAAGTGAAAGAATTATTTTACCTAAATCACTCTTGAGTATTTCACTAGCGATTCTTTTGATTTTTGCTTTTTTTGCAAATCAATGTGGAATTGCTGGAATAATAGGTGCGTTTATCGCAGGACTTGTAATAGGTCAAAACCTAAAATCTAGAAAGATAATAGACGATGTTCAATCACTAGGTTATGGTTTTTTTATCCCTTTATTCTTTGTTTGGGTAGGGGCCCGTATGTGGGGTGAAGTGGGATTTGATGCAGAATTGCTTGGTCAAATAGGAATTCTTACATTGCTTATGATAAGCATTGGAATTATAGGTAAAATTGTAGGTTGCAGCATAGGTGCTCGTCTGGCTAAAATGAACATAAAAGAATCCCTAGAGATCGGTGTTGGTATGATCCCCCGTATGGAACTGGCCTTGATAATAGCAAGTGCTGCAGTCACCAGCGGTCAGCTATCAAGTCCAACTACAGAGCATATTATACTTACATCAACTGTACTCTTAACCACAGTTACAACAATAGTTACTCCCATTCTTATTAAAGAGGTTTTAAAAGAAGGATGATGATAAAAAATATTAAATCTCAAGAATTTACTTTCAATTTTTTATGAAGCAACTTGTCTTTGTTGTAAAAACATAAATTGAGACTTGTATCTCTAAAATTTTAATCGAATTTTTATTAAAAATATTGTAAAATTTGTTGTATATAATTTTACAATTACAATTTATTATTGAATCAAGAAATTACATGTATGACACAAAAGTTTAAATAATCAAAAAAATATTTAAATAAGGGGAGAAAATGAAAAAACTAAAGAATCGTTTTAAAATTGGTTTGTTACTTTGTCCGCTATTGTTGCTTTTGTCTGCTTCAGTTGCATCAGCAATTCCAGTTCTTGAAATATCAAATATTACCGGAGGATTTGGTGTACATGCCACTCTTAAAAATCTTGGAAGCACAAAATCACGTGATGTTGAATGGAGGATAACTTTTACCGGTGGGATTATTTTGTATCCTCAAGGCCGTGAGACAAATGGCACAATAGATGCCATCGAGCCCGGTGATGAAGTAATCATCGATTCTCCGGTATTTGGTTTTGCAGGGAATTTAGGAATAATTAGTCCTGTTCTTGTAACTGTTTATGCAGAGGGCGACTTTCCTACACAAAACCCAGATCCAGTATCACCACCGTCTCCGTATCTTACTCAAGTATTTTTATTCTTGATAGGACCTTAGAAAAGAGAACGTAAACGTTCTTTTTTTTATTTCCTAATTATTTACCACATTATATATCAAAGTATTAAGTTCTTGTTTCTGTTGCTATAAATATAGAAAATATTACCCAGATATGTTTAATTTTTCGGCAATTGACAAAGAATTGATAAGCAACGTTTATAAATTACAATTATTACAATATTAAAAAATAAATATTCAAAATTTGGGGAGTATATGAGTTTCGCAGATTTGTTAAAAGCATATTCAAAGGCCTGTCGAATAGAATTCGCTCCGGCATTGGGTGCATGCATGTTCATTTTATTTTTTCTTGGTGCAAGATCTTTCAATGACATATTTCAGATTCATGTTTTAGAAGCTTTTTTTGTTGTTATTTTACAATTTTTCAGTGCATTTTTAATTAATGCTTTAACAGATATAGATACGGATAGTAAATACAAGACATTCATTTCTGATTCAGTACATCTTCTAGGTGAAAAGACAATAAAAATATTAGTAATACTGCAAATCTCGATTGCTCTTCTATTAACATTACATTTGAGTATTCTCTTTAACAACCTTTGGCTATTTCCATGGGTGGTTGCTGGAACATTTTTCAGTTTAGGTTATTCCGTTAAACCATTTCATTTCAAAATAAGAGGAGTATTTCATGCATCTCTTATGTTTGCAGTATTTTCAATGATTATTTTGTTGTATTATGTAATCGGAGGAGTGCCTACATTGCCAGTTTTTTTTGTTATTCTATCTTTTATTATATTACATTATGGTATAACATTAGTCGATCAAACGCAAGATTACATAGAGGACAAGGAATCAGATTTATTGACCCCTTCAGTTAGATATGGTGTAACTCGTACTTTGCGAATTGCATTTTTCCTTTCAATGATCGGGTTAACTTTCGGTTTTTTCGGATTTTATTTCCTATTTTTGGATTTGTCCACCCTTATTAATTTCGGTTATTTTTTAAGTTTTCAATTCGTATTTTTCATTGTAGCAGTTATTCTTGTTTTGGCCTATTACATGCCACTAAAAGGAACGTGGGATCTTGTAAAGATTTCCCTTTATGACGAAACTATTGAACAGAAAATGTTAATGATAAAAAATAGGCTAAATCATCCGATATGGCAGTTTAGTGGAGTTCTCGGAGTTATTATTATTTCAGTTATTTTCTTTCTTTTGAAAATATTTGGCATAGAAGGTTTTGTTTTTTGATTGTATAAATTCATCAAAAACTCAGGACTCGCCATAACTTATTGTCACTTAATAAAGGAGTTTTTAAACCACAAGAGTATACAAATTATACCTAATGAAATATATTTTTGAACTTTCAAAAGAACATTCCACTATCCCACAATCAGAAGTCATTTCCTGTTTGCAGGCTGAGGGATATAAGTATCAAGTTATCGAATCCAATACAGATGTGGCAATTATTGATATTTTATCTGATACAGATGAATTAAAAAATATTTCATCTCGACTTTCGCATTCATTTTCTATTAGTAGAATGCTTTTTTCTAGTACAAACGATTTGATGAAGCTAAAATCTTTGGCTCTGAAGAATGTCATTGATGATTCTGGCTCCTTAGCAATTAGATGTAAAAATAGATCTTCTCTATTTGACTCTAAGAGCATAGTAAAAGTTTTAGGGGACATTTACACAGTAAATCGAACTGTAAAACTACAGAATCCTGATGTGGAAGTCAGGGCAATAATAACAGATTCAACGACATATGTTGGTGTAAAAAAATTCGAAATTGATAGGAAACAATTCGAAAATAGAAAAGCTCAATTTCGTCCTTTTTTTTCACCAATTTCCCTTCACCCAAAACTAGCTCGTGCGCTCGTTAATTTATCCGAGATTAAAAAAGGTCAAACCCTGCTAGACCCTTTCTGCGGAACAGGGGGCATACTTATCGAAGCAGGATTAATAGGAACTAAGATTATAGGTAGCGATATTGACGATAAACTTGTAATGGGTTGCAAAGAAAACCTTGATTTTTACAATATTAAAGATTACGATTTATTTTGTACAGATATTGGAAATATTTCTGAATATGTATCTAAAATTGACGCAGTTGTAACGGATTTACCCTACGGTAAGTCTACTACTACCAAAGGCGAAGAAATAAAATCGCTGTATAGCCGTGCTTTTGACACCATCTCAAAGATTTTAAAAGATGGCGGAAAAGCAGTAATAGGTATCCCAAATAAAAGTTTGTTAGAGCTAAGAAAAGATAACTTGGAAATCAAAGCAATATATCCAGTTAAAACCCATAACAGCCTTACCAGATATTTTACTGTTTTAGGCAATTAACCACAATGCTTTTAGAATATTGTGCGTTCCCGGTACAAAATGACTCAGTTGAAAATTATATTTCTTGGTACAGGTGGAAGTTGGCCAACTGTAAAAAGAAATGTTGCTTCAGTAGCAATCAAACGTGGTAGTGAAATAATTTTATTTGACTGTGGAGAAGGTACGCAGAGGCAATTTCAAAAGTCCAAATTAAGTTATATGCAAATATCCAAGGTATTTATTTCTCACTTTCATGGTGATCATTTTTTAGGTCTTCCCGGTCTTTTTCAAACAATGCAGTTAAACGATAGAACCACGCCCCTTCACATCTATGGCCCAGAAGGCATTGATCATCTTTTAAATCAACTACTATCTTTGGGTTATTTTAAGCCAAGTTACAGTATTATCGCTCATGATATTTCCACAAAATCCTCTTTAGATTTTGATGATTATTTTGTAAAAATTCTCGAAGTTGACCATGGGGTTCCTACCTATGCATATAGCCTTGAAGAAAAATTAAGAGCTGGAAAATTTAACAAAACCAAGGCCTTGGAACTTGGTATACCTGAAGGACCACTTTTTAGCAAGTTACAGAAAGGAAATAAAATAAAATTAAACGATGGAACTGTAATATCTCCAAGAGATGTTTTGGGTCCGTCTAGAGAGGGAAGAAAAATTGTGATATCAGGAGACACTAGACCTTGCAAAAAAATGATAAAGTTTGCCAAGAATGCTGATATTTTAATACATGATTCAACTTTTGATTCATCTCTTGAGGAAATTGCGAATCAATATGGTCATACAACTTCGCGTCAAGCAGCAATTATTGCAAAAGAAGCAAAAGTTGACACTTTATTTCTTACACATATTAGTCCAAGATATTTAAACAATAATTCTATGGAGGAAGACGCTAGAGAGATATTTACTAAATCTTTTGTCCCAAAAGATTTTGAGGAGTTTGAAATAAAACTCAAAAAATAATGTTTTCAGCTTTTAATTTAAATCTGGTCAATGGGCAAATGTTAATATTTTGTTTAATATTCTCAGAATTTAATGCAACTTGATGAAGTAATAAAAAAACTTTCACAAAATGAAAAAAAGGTCTTAATTGAAATTAACAAACTCGGCGGGAAAGCTTCTCCCGATGAAATATTTAAGCAAGGTAATTTTAATCAAATTGTAGAAGTAATGAATGCCACTTCATGGCTTCAATCTAAAAAACTAGTAGAAATAAAAGATATTATTAAAACGGTTTATTTCATCGGAGATGAAGGTAAGCAGTTTTTGAAAAATGGATTTCCCGAAAAACGTGCTTTAAAGTTTATAAATAAAAATAGTGGAACTGTTAATCTTGAAAATCTGTCAAATGTTTTGGAAACAACGGAAATTCCATTAGCTGTTGGATGGCTTAAAAGAAAAAATTGGGCCAATATTAGAAAGGAAAACAACCAAACAATTTTGGAGATAACAGAATCTGGAAAAACAGCCCTTGAAATTGAAACTGAAGATGAAAAAATTCTAAAAACGTTGAATGAAAAACCAGGTAGCCCAGTAGAAAAATCAAAAATTTCAAATCTGCTCTCAAGAAAAAATGTTGTTACAGAAAAGGAAGTCATCTCAAGCACAATTTCGCTTACAGAGCTTGGTAAAAATATTGTTTCGCATGGTATAGAAATTACAGATGAGATAACACAAATCACTTCCGCTGTAATAAAAAACAAAGAATGGATTAACAGTACAATACGCCCCTATGATATAGAAGCTTTTGCTCCGGCAAGATTTGGAGGAAAACCTCATCCGCTTGTAGAATTAATCAAAAAAATTAGGGAGGTTTTAATTGCTATAGGTTTTAAGGAAATCGAAGGCAATTACATCGAATCATGCTTCTGGAATATGGATATGCTATTTATCCCACAGGATCACCCAGCCCGTGAAATGCAGGATACTTTGTACATGAAAAAACCTTCAACAATTGAGATCTCTGAAGATGATTTGATAAATAAAATAGCTGCTGTACACGAAAACGGCGGAAATACTTCTTCTACTGGTTGGGGTTATAAATTTTCAAAGGAGGAAGGAAAAAGGGCTTTATTAAGAACCCATACAACGGTTAATACTATAAGATATCTGTATCAGCATCCAGACGAAGCATGTAAGATATTTTCAATTGGAAGAGTATTTCGCAAAGAAAACATCGATAATACTCACCTACCTGAGTTCTATCAGATTGAAGGCATAGTTTACGAGGAGCAAACAACTTTCAGACAATTAATTGGTGTAATTAAAGAATTTTACAAGAGAATGGGTTTTGAAAAAATTCGTTTCAGACCAGGTTATTTTCCATATACTGAACCTAGCATGGAAGTTGATGTTTTTTGGAATGGCGAATGGATGGAACTAGGCGGCTCAGGACTTTTTCGTCCTGAAGTAACAGAACCCGTTGGAATTAAAGAGCCAGTTCTTGCATGGGGGTTGGGTTTAGAAAGACTTGCCATGCTTAAATTTGGTCTAAATGACATGAGACGGCTATACATAAGCGATCTCAAATGGATTCGCAATCAACCTTTATTGTAAAAAATTCAAATGGGCATTATTTTTTGAAAAATTCGGCTGTTGTTGACTATGTATGCGATAAGTTTAAATATGGAGCATGAATCCCTGCTTTTATGGGGGCTATCAAAAACATATAACTTTTTTTTCATTATGTTTTTCCTCCCAAAAATCGATAGCCCCTTTACGCTTACTATATTTGCAAGTTATATGGTTTGAAAAAATGTTTAGCAAAATCATTAAAAGATTTTTATTTTTAGGTACTTACTATTTAAATTGTAATAGTCCATGAGGTAAAATGTATAAGATATTTGTTAGAGGCACTGTTCAAGGCGTAGGTTTTCGACCGTATATCTATCGAAAAGCAAAAGAGCTTAAGTTAATCGGTTCGGTAAAAAATACAGGAAACGGTGTTGAAATAACTATTAACGACAGGAATTTCATTGAAAAATTAATTGATCTTCCACCTCTTGCAAAA
This sequence comes from uncultured Thermoplasmatales archaeon, assembly GCA_964615235.1. GTDB lineage: Archaea > Thermoplasmatota > E2 > DHVEG-1 > DHVEG-1 > JAFGPP01. The sequence continues at coordinate 16,712 of CAZTMK010000022.1, read as the reverse complement.
ATTTCAGATTACTCTGTCAAATCAATTACTACAAAGAAAAAATTTACTGATTTTGTTATATTAAAAAGTACAAATTCAACAGGGGAAACTGAACTTCCTCCAGACATTTTCTTGTGCAAAGATTGTTTAAAAGAACTTAGAAATCAACATAATCGCAGGTACAATTATTTTTTTATTACATGCACTAACTGTGGCCCCAGATTTTCAATGATTGAGGATTATCCTTATGATAGACCGCTTACATCAATGAAAGAGTTTGAAATGTGCTCAAAGTGTGCCGAGGAATATACAGACCCTCTAAATCGACGGTATCACGCACAAACTATTGCCTGCAAAAGTTGTGGTCCAAAATTAAGGCTAATTCACAATGGAAAAGACCTAAGCGAAAAATCAGATCATGACACAATCAAAAAGGCAATGGCATTAGTTGCTTCTGGAGAAATCTTATCTGTTAAAGGAGTTGGTGGGTTTCATATATGCTCATTATGTGACAATGAAATTGTAACAAAGGTTAGAAATCTACTAAACCGCCCAAATAAACCTTTTGCGATAATGGTAAAAGATATTGAAATGCTTGAAAACATTGCATATTATTCAAAAAAAGAAAGGTTGCTTTTGGAAAGCCCGCAACGACCCATTGTTGTTTTGAAAAAGAAAAACAAGAATGATTTCAATAAGGTATCTGAACTTGATTCAATTGGTTTAATGCTTCCTTATACTGCTTTACATTATTTGATGTTTGATCACATTAAAAAGCCGTTGATAATGACATCTTGCAATATTCCTGGAGAACCAGTATCAACAACTGAGATAATTGGAAAATATTTCTTAACTCACGAAAGAAAAATTGTAAATAGATGCGACGACTCAGTGTTAAAAGTAATCAATAATAATTCATTTTTCCTAAGACGTTCAAGAGGATATACTCCTGTTCCAGTAAATTTACCAATACTTTGTAAAGATACTCTTGCAGTTGGTGGAGAGTTAAATAATGTTATTTGTACTGTAAAGAAAAATAAATGTTATTTATCCCAATATATTGGAGATACTTCAAGGTACGAGACATTTAAGTTTTTTAAAGAAACTGTAGATAATTTCATAAGATTAACCCGTTTAAAACCTGAAATTATTGCCTGTGATCTTCACCCCAATTACAACTCCACCATCTTTGCAAAAGAATTCTCAGAAAAAAAAGGAATCGAATGTGCCCAAATTCAACACCATAAGGCTCATGTGGCAAGTGTTGCCGCTGAACATAAAATAAAAGATTATGTTGGAATTGCCGCCGATGGACTTGGATATGGCGAGGATGGAAATCTCTGGGGCGGAGAGGTCTTTTATGTAAAAAATAACAGTGATTTTACAAGAATTGGACATCTTCAGGAACAGCCACAAATTGGTGGCGATTTTGCAACAGTATATCCAAAAAGGATGTTATTTGGAATCTTAAACACTTTTCTAGATGAAGGAGAGATTATAAATTTAAATCTTTATAGTAAAGAGGAACTAAAAATATTTTATAAGATGATTGAAAACAAGTTCAATACCCTTTTAACGACAAGTTCAGGAAGAATACTTGACTCGGTAGCTGCATTTTTAAAAATATGTGATAAAAGAACTTATGATGGCAGACCTGCAATGCTTCTAGAAAGCATTTCTACAGAACCTTTGAAATTAGCGCCTGTTATCATAAGCAAAGAACATAAAAAAATATTGTTAACAACCCCATTATTTGAGTTTTTAATTAAAAACCGTCAAAAGAAAGCGGGAAAATTGGGGGCAACTTCACATATGTATCTTGCCCAAGGATTATATAAAATAGCGTCAGAAAAAGCAGAAATTGAAAATCTACCAATTGTCTTTTCGGGAGGCGTTGCATATAACAGCATTATTTCGCATTTTATGATTAAAAATGGAGTGCTTGTAAATAGAGAAATATCATGTGGTGATGGCGGCACTTGTTATGGACAAGCATATCTAGCAAACCTAATTAATCACTAATAAGAAAGGAAATGCCATTAAAATGCTAATTAAGGGATTAAAAAAGTTGGTATAACTAGCGTGGTATGTTTTATCGGGACCCAATTTTTGGACTAAAGAGTATGGCCTGCAACTTTCTCATTTTTGTTTTGGGACCCAATAAGGACTGGAAATATCCTCAAATGCTGAAGAAGCAGCTGATGCTCCCTCACCGACAGCAGTAACGATTTGACGTACACCGCCGGTAATATCTCCAGCACCATAAACTCGAGGAATATTTGTTCTCCCAGATCGCTCAATCTTTACATAACCTTGTTCATCAAGTTCTAAACCAATCTGGCTTGCAAGTTGATTATTTGGAGTTTCACCGATAGCAACAAAAACCGCATTGGTTTTCAATTCTTTTTCATTACCATCCTTCATACCTTTAACCGTAACACCAATAACATTCTTATCACCAGAAATTTCAACAACTTCAGTATTCCAAAATACAGAAATGTCTTCCCTTTTTATCGATTCTTTTAATGGTTGATCACCTTTGAACTCAGATCCCCGAACAAGAATAGTTACCTTTGCACCAAGATTCTTTAAGTACAAAGCATCGGTCATGGCAGTATTTCCTCCACCAATCACAACTACAGGTTTATCCTTGTAAAAATATCCGTCACATGTTGCGCAATAACTCACACCATGGCCATACAGCCGATCTTCACCAGGAATATTTAATTTTCTATGGGATGTACCAGTAGCAAGAATCAACGTCTTTCCAACAAAATGACTACTAGTGGTAATAGCTTCAACTTTTTTACCCACTTTAATTTCCACAACCTCTTGTCCCTCTAAGACAGAAACATAATTTCTCACGTGAGAATTAATCATATCCATCAACTGCTTTCCGGGAATATTTCGAAATCCTGGCCAATTCTCAACCATTGGAGTAATTGAAACCTGACCACCAACCATTGCTTTCTCAAGAATAACAGTTTTAAGACCACTTCTGGCAGCATAAATACCAGCCGTTAGACCTGCAGGACCTCCACCAACAATAACAACGTCAACTTCAATTTGCTCTTCACTAGGTTTAATTTCCTTAGATAATTCCTCAGCAGGTTGTAATGTTGCTAGTTCTTTAACAAAACGAACTTCTGGTTCAAAACCGAGGCTAATTGTTTTATCATTAATGATTGTGTGAGGAACAGCTCCGACACCATATTTTTCAGCAAGATCAGGATTTTCCATTGAGTCAACTGCCTCAGCAGAAACAAAATCAGGACTTTCAATTGCTGCCTTAAATGCATTCAAAACTTGCCCCGGGCAATAAGGACAACTGAGTGTTACAAAAACTTGGATGTGTCTAGATTCATCAAGCTTAGAAAGTATCTTTTTGGATTCGTTTGAAAGATAACTCTTACGTTGAGAAACCATAATAACTGTATCGATAAAAGAGCGGCTCTCTTCACCAAAAGGTGCTCCAGTATATCTAATATTATATAATTCAGGATTGAACAGAACAGTAGGGGAACGATTAACCGAATGTTTTTTTGAAAAATCATCACCAATTTTATGAAAATTCACAATAATTTTATTGGAAAGCTTGGATAGTTCTTTTGTAAAAAGAGTTGTCAATGTATTAAACTGGTCATTTGCACCTTTTTTTGTAAACACTTCAAGAATTACTTTTTCTTTCAACTGTTTAAAACGTTGATTTAAAATCTTTTTTGCATCATTAGGAAGTGACCAATTTTTTAAATCCTTATCCATAATTTATAACCCCAATCCACAATCTATTAACAAATACATCTTTAAAATAATTAAGTTCTGTAATTGAAATAAATATATTTATGAATTACTTGCCCAATTTCTTTTCGTGTTTGGTCACTAACGTAATATTGGAGACCGCTATATTCAATAATTTAGTTTTTTAAATTTTTTTGCAAACGAAAACGATACAAAATGTTACATAGTAAAAATAAAAATCACTTAGTTTCAGATTTTTGAAATTCTGGATGCCATGAAGGAAGATAATTCCTCCAATTTTTTCTTGGAATATATGGTTTTAAAAATCTATCAATCAAATCTTTTGAATAATCCTTGTAAATTTGTGTTGAACTTGTGTTACCCTTGTAATAACCATTCAAAATTTTATGGATATAGTCATCATTCAATTCTCGATATTTTTGGATTTCTATATCGCGTCTGTATTTACTATTTTGATGAGTATAATATATTATAAAAAATCCGACTACATTAATTAAAATACATGAACCAATAGAATTTACCAAACCAATAATCGAGTGAAATAAACTAAAAAATACAAAACTGACATTTAAAACAGTAAATACAAAAATATATTTTGAAAAATCTGTCATTGTCTTTGCATAATAATCATCAAAATAATGTTCAGTTCGTTCATGTAAATAGCTAACCCATTGAGAACGTGTTATTCTTGTTAGATCATTAGAATTTTGTTTCATTATTTCTCCCACCAATTTAAAACAAAAGTCTCTATGGTTTATTGAAAATCGGTATTCTATGAGGGACAATTTCAATTATTTTTCCACATTCAGTACAAAATATAATTTGATATGTTGACGAAGGACTATCAGGTTTTCCTCCTTTTGAATATTCTAATGAAATAGTTTCATAATCCAATTTTACATTTGCTCCTGTACCTATTTCATTTTCACAATAAGGACATTTAATACCATGTTTTTTTATATAAATGGGTTTATTCATTTCATAACCTCCCACAATCCATGATATGCTTTCTCATATAACAACTTAACTGTGACACCATAAAAGTGCCAACTTAGTTTGGTACAGAACCTCTCACAGGTTATACTACAATTTCATAAAACCACACATGGCATTAAATGGTAAGACACCATCTGAAATGGCGGGAATTGAAATTGGAGGGGATAACAAATGGGAAACATTGATGAGAACAGCAATTAAATACAAAAAATTACTTAATAAATGTGATTAAAATGGATTTATTGGAATTATTTCTTGGTAATTTTTTTGGTTTTGGTTTTGCATTATTCTTGTATGCAATATCTCAATATTACCTTGATAAAAAGGAAAAAAAGAAAGAAAAATTAATGCAAAATAATTTTCTAACTTTAATTAAAAACGAGATTATCTTTAACAAAGAATCAATGAGAAAAATACCAAATATAGATTTCAAAAAAGGCGAAACTCTTGTTAGATTAAAAACTGAAAATAAGGATGGTTGCTGGTCAAAAATAATGGAATATAGGCATAAGAATTCAGAATTATTGGATGAGATAAGCTATTTATATTATTCATTCAGAGCAATAAATTATATACTTGATTATGAACCTTTTAATATTAAAACTCAGTATTATCTTGATAAATTTTGTGAGACTAGAAAAAAAGCCCTAAAAGATGTTTCCAAATATTGTAATGAACAAATTGAAAAAGTTATAAAATTAATTGACAGGGAGTTAAATAAAGAATAAAATAAAGTTGGGGAAACTATGAACCACCACTTATGTGACAACCCAAATGTGACACCCCTATATGTTACAGAACCGTGCAGGCGAGATTTAAATAAAATAAGGCTTTAAGGTCAAAACTGACTTTTAAGAATGACATTGAAGATCTAAAATACTAATAGTATATAGTTAATATGTGAATTATAATGTCGTAGGTTGATTAAATGGCATATGACAGAATTCAAGAAAATGGCCCCCATCATCATGAATGGTTAATCAATAAAATTGAAGATAGAATTGCTAAACTTATGACTGGAGATATTGAGCCTTCGGTACCAATCCCACCAAAAAAATCATTAGAAATTTCACATATCGTTTCACCGCCAGAAAAAACCAGAGCAGTCCTTGGAGGAGCAAGTATAATTGCTAATGTGGAATGCAGTTGTCGTAAGAACAGTAGCAATCCTTGTGGCGCACCACTTGATGTTTGTTTAATTATTGATCCTCAAATAGCAAAAGATGCCATAAATGAAGGAATAGGAAAAAAAGTAACAGTTTCAAATGCAATGAATATACTAGATAAAACTACCGAAATTGGACTGGTTCACATGTTACTGCATTTCCGAGGAGGCGCATATCATGCTATTTGTTCATGTTGTTCTTGTTGTTGCCATGATCTTGTTGCACTGTTGAAATATGGTCACAAGGACCTTGTTGAAAAATCTGAATACATCGCAAAACATGACGCCAAGGAATGTATTAATTGTAAGAGTTGTGTTAAATATTGTAATTTCAAAGCTTTTGAAGCAACAGATAATAAAATAAGTTTAAATGAAGAAAAATGCTATGGATGCGGTGTTTGTGTTGTTCATTGCCCAAGTGGTGCTTTGCGTTTAGAAAAAAGATAATTATTTTGGCGGTTAAAGAAAAGTTATGGTTGATTATTCAGATATTCTCACAAAAGAGTTCGATAGTATTAATGCTAAATTTAGAATTGTTTCAGCGAGTCACGTAAAGGAGTTATTTGAAGAAATTGATAGTTTGAAAGAAACTGGTCCGATAAGTGTAAAGCTTTATAATCGTTGTATGTCTAATTTTAATAAAATTAAGAACTTAAATGATAATCATTCGATTATAATAGTAGGAATTCCACAAAAGATTACAATACTTGAATTTCAACATAATGGTAAGAAATACGATGTTGTTATTCCTCCATCATATGTTTATAGAGAGAGCAGGAAGGCATGCATTGATATTTTATCAAAGGTTTTTCATGGGAAAATCAAAACAGTTGATGTAGCTGATATTCCTTTGAAACTGCTTGCTGTTTGTAGCGGCCTCGGAAAATATGGTAGGAACAATATTTGTTACATAGAAGGTATGGGAAGCTTTCTAAGGCTAGAAGGTTATTATCTTGATTGCCCTGTTGGTATCGATAACTGGCAAGAAAAACAAATGATGGAAAAATGTAAAGATTGTAAAATTTGTATGAAATCTTGTCCTCATAGTTGTATTGATAATAATCGTTTTTTAATTAATGCAGAGCATTGCCTCACGTTTTTTAATGAAGATGATGAAGATTTTCCAAAGTGGGTAACTGCTCATAATGCACTTGTTGGTTGTATGAAATGTCAGATTAATTGCCCGATGAATAAAGATTTTGTTGAAACAAAAAATCGGGATATAGTTTTTTCAGAGGATGAAACAGAAATAATTTTAAGAGGATTCAAAGAAGAAGATTATCAAAAAAATGTTTATGCAAAAATCAAGAAGTTAAATATGGATGAATACAGCTCATTATTACCTAGAAACCTAGGGGTTTTATTAAAATAGATTGTTATTTTACAGAGATGATATGGAAAAAATGATAGCATTTTGCGGAAACATTTGCACTGAATGCCCAGCGTTTATAATAACGAATAAGAATGATGATTCTGAAAGAAAAAAAATAGCAGAGTTGTGGCAAAAACTATACAATCCAAATATTAACCCTGAGGATATCAACTGTGATGGTTGCTTATCAGAAAATGGTAGATTATTTAATTATTGTAGAACCTGTGAAATTAGAAAATGTGGAATGGAGAAAGGTCTTAAGAATTGTGCTTACTGTGATGATTATATTTGTGAAAAACTTAGCAAGTTTTATGATTTAGAACCAAAAGGTAAACAAGTTCTTGATAAGATTAGAGGATTAGATTAGTAAAGATTTTATTGTAAAAATGGCTGAAAAAGTAATTTTTTCGTGGAGTGGTGGAAAAGATAGTGCACTTACGTTATATGAAATCCAGATGAAAAAAAAATATGAAATCAAATCTTTATTAACTGTAATTACAAATGAGTATAATAGAATTAGCATGCATGGTGTCAGACATTTTCTTCTTGAGCAACAAGTTAGATCATTGAATATTCCTTTAGAAATAGTTTATATTAAAAGAAATGAGCAAAACGATGAATACGAAGAAAAAATGATGTCGATACTATTAGAATATAAAAAAATGGGGGTTAGTTCAGTAATTTTTGGAGATATTTTTTTAGAAGATGTTAAAAAATATCGTCGTAAGAATTTATCAAAAATTAAAATGAAAGGAATATTTCCACTTTGGAAAAAAAATTCCTTAGAAGTAGTAAATAAATTCATAGATTTGGGATTCAAAGCTATTGTGACTTGTGTCGATAAAAAATATCTTGATAAATCATATATTGGTAGAAATTTAGATAGAGATTTTTTATCCGATCTGCCTTCAGACGTTGATCCTTCTGGTGAAAATGGAGAATATCATACATTTGTATATGATGGACCGATATTTAAAGATAAGATTTCTTTCAATAAAGGAAAGATTGTATTGAGGGAAGATCGGTTTTATTATTGTGATCTAATACCAAATAAAATAAATTAACTTTTAAATTGAACTTATATGGTTTAAAAATGGAATGATTAAATGGAACCTGAAATCGCAATTCCACTTATCATTGGTATTATATTTATCTCAACATTTTTACGTTCAACTTTTGGTTTTGGTGATGCAATAATTGCAATGCCATTGCTATCTATAATAATCTCCATTAGATCTGCAACTCCACTTTTGCACTTTCTGCTCTAACAATTTAAAACCGAGAGGATGGTTAATTTTTTATTAATGTTATAAATACAGAATGGGAAACAAGAAATGAAAAAAGTAGAAGATGCTGTTTCATGTTATCAAAACGGTTTTAATTGTACTCAAGCAATATTTTCAGCATATGCATCTGAATTGCATCTTGATCGTGAAACCGCGTTAAAAATTGCTAGTGGTTTTGGAGGGGGAATAGGACGTATGGGTGACACCTGTGGGGCGGTGACAGGCGCGATTATGGTAATTGGTCTTAAATTTGGTATGACAACCCCTGAAGATACACAGTCAAAGGAAAAAACATATGATCTTGTCCAAGAATTTATAAAGAGATTTAAATCTCGTAATAACTCAATTGTTTGCAGAGATTTACTTCATTATGATCTTAGCACTCCTGATGGAAAGAAGCAGATAAAAGAGAAACAGCTTACTAATGTTCTTTGTCCAAAATTTGTTCAAGATGCAGCAGAGATCATTGAGCAAATAATTTACTAGGAGAATTCAACAGTTCTGTAAAATATAGGTATGGTAAATTTAGTGTGTAAAATCTAGATGAGTACTTCACTATTTTTTTGTTCTAGAAGTATTATTTCAAATTCTATTAAATCTTCCCATTTTTTTACCCATTCATCAAATAGATATTTTTTATCTGTTTCCATTAATTGAAAACATCTGTTTCCTTGAAATTCTAGCCAGCTATCTAAATAAAACAAACCATCTGGTAACATTCTGCCCCTGGTTTTAAACCGTTCATATGCATTAACTTTATTTTCACCCTTAAACCTTTCAATTACCATATATAACATAATCATTTCTCCACATTAATGAACAATATAATTGTTTGTAACTTGAAATGGCTTTGCACAATAACCTATGCTGATGTGTGAATTGCACAATAAATATCTTTATTGCAACAAAAATTTATCAATATATTTATCTTCTGAATTAAGAATAGATATAATTTCTGAAAGGAGAAACTGGAATGGAATATGATGAAACTCTAAATATTTTGGGACCTTGTGGAAGTAATTGTAAAAAATGTGTTTTCAATAAAAACGGAGATATTAAATATCATTCTGGGGAATTGAAAAAACTATTTGGATCATTTGATTCATATGCAGAAAGATTTGGAAAAATCATTAATCCAACTTTTAATAAATATTTCGAATTTAGGGAATTTTTAGAATATTTAACGCAAGTCAACTGTATGGGATGCCGAAAACAGGAATGTGCTATATATCCAAATTGTGGAGTTTATAAATGTCATAAGGAGAAAAATGTCGATTTCTGTTTTCAGTGTGATGAGTTCCCATGCGAAAAAACAAATTTTGATCCAGACCTGAAACGTAGATGGGTATTAATGAATGAACGAATGAAGGAAATTGGTGTTGATGCCTATTGTAAAGAAAGTATGAAATATCCACGTTATCGATCTAAGGTTGGACCCGATTAAAACAGCATCGAAATATTAGAATTATAAAAATTGGAAATTTAGAATATTTCCTCTGAAAGTTTTGTCATTGTTTAAGAAGTAAAGAAGGTGTATAAAAAGGTGTTGAAAAAGAAGGAAAAAAGAAAAAATAGTATTACTTTTAGAGCCGTAGGAATCGTTGTAGTAATTTATACAGTATTGGGTACTGTTGTAGGAAGTTTAGTAAAGGAGTGCTGAATGCCTTGTTTTTTGGCATAGTAACTTCAAATGTTGCCCAGTCGCTTTCTTCGTCGAATACGTCTTTGACCTTAACTTTAATTTGATATTTATCTTCGCTGTACCATGTATGATTCAAAGTTATTTCCCTGCCCGAGTCGAGTGGCCCCAACCATTCATCTATCCAACCATCCCCCCAGTCTATATAATACCAGACATCATTTCCATTAGGGTCCGTTGCCTCGAATGTATAGTGGTATTCTACTTCCTTACTACCTCTTGGTGGGCCGTCAATAGTTGGTGTATTAGGTGGTTGGTTTCCAGTGTCATCGCCATAACAATAAACATTAAATCCTCCAATGTAGACTCTTTTATTGGCAATTGCTGGAGAGCCTGAACCTCCTTCTCCAGTCCATATTTTACTTCCATCATCTGCATCCATACAATACAGCTTACCGTCCCATACGTTTATGTATACCTTTCCATCAACAACTGCAGGTGCAGAGTCCATACCATTCTCAGTTTTGTATTCCCAAATCTTCATTCCATCTTCTGCATCTAGGCAATGTATAGTACCTATCTGAGAGGAACTGCTAAAAGAACCTAAATAGACTTTTCCGTCAACTACTGCAGGACAAGAATACTCACCCATACCTCCTTCTCCTAATTCTTCTAGTTGATAGCTCCATATCTCATTGCCAGTATTTGAATTCAAACAATACAAAATATGACCTCCAACATAGACTTTTCCATCAACAACTACAGGAGATGTATATACCCATGTCTCACCTTTAAATGTCCATATAATATTTCCATTGTTTGCATTAAGGCAAAAAGCTTCGTCATGACCCCATGAACCAATATAAACCATGTCATTATATATAGCAGGTGAACCAAGTACACAAACTCCAGTTTGAACAACCCAAATTTGACTTCCATCATATGCATCCAGGCAGTACATCTTACCGACTTCTGAGCCTATGTAGACTTTTCCATCATATACTTTTGGAGAAGAAGAAAATTCAAATCCTGTATTATAACTCCATATTTTACTTCCATCATATGCATCCAGACAAAAAACTCCACCATCATTTGAGCCAAAATAGACTTTTCCATTGGCAACTGCAGGGGTAGATTTCACATCATCATATGTTTTATAGCTCCATATCTTGCTTCCATCATCAGCATCTAGACAATACAAATTCCAATCATCTGAACCCACGTACACTTTCCCATCAGCAACCACGGGAGAGAAAAACATCGTTCCTTCTTTTTGATATCGCCATATTAACATATTTTCTTCTGGTGCTTCTGAGTTTGAATAACCTGTGTTTAGTAAATCATGATGAAACATTGGCCAATCATCAGCAACCACAATTGAAGATAAACCAGTTATTATAAACAGCGTCACAACTAAAATACCTAATATTTTTCCTTTCATTCCTTTGTCCTCCCTTGACAAAACGTAACATTTGTAACAGTTATTGGGATATAAATTTTACTATTTTAATAATAAATATTATTTGTTATATTTGTAACAATAATAATCGAAACATATGTCCTTTTTAACACTTGATTAAAAATTCTATTTATCTATAATAATGTAGGAGTTTATGTCGAAGAATAAATCATAAAACTATCAAGGTAGAATCAGTTCTTTGTCCTTATTTTTTATAGAACGTATGTAGATTTGGTACAGGATACAATTTTCTTCACCAGGACAAACAACTTCATTAGGTGTTAGATTGCATCCAGAAGATGTACGATGTCTAATTTTCGATTTAAAATTACACTCCTCAATCATATGTCATCCCTTTTTCGATTTAACAATTGAATCATTCTTTATAACCCTGTTTGTTACCTTTGAGTAATACTTTGACATCATTTAAGAGGCGGAAAAGGATTATAAAAAATTTGTTATAAAATCTAATTTTGTAATATTTTATTGCAAAAATTTATTTATTTTGTATAATCAATAAAATGAAAAAATATTTATATAACTTCTCCATATATACTATTGTGTTATACACAGTACCAAATATAATATAGTAGATGCAAAATGGATACACAATTTAAGAAGGGTGTATTGGAACTATGCGTTCTTAACTTATTACAAAATAAAGATTATTATGGTTATGAACTAGTCACTGAAATTTCCAAAAATGTTACAATTTCTGAGGGCACTATTTATCCATTATTAAGGCGATTAAAAAAAGATGGATATGTGAAAACATATCTTTCTGAGTCGCAAGAAGGACCCACAAGAAAATACTATAGCCTTACTTCAGAGGGGAGGGAAAAATGCAAAAGACAAAAAAAAGAATGGAATGAATTCATTGGAAGAGTGAATATATTTCTTGGAGATGGTTCGGTTGAATAAAAATCAATATCTCAAAGAACTCAGAACAGAATTAAAACAATTACCAAAGGAAGATTTTGAACCAATAATGGAAGATTTTGAAGAACATTTTAAGATTGGTCTTACGAGAGGAAGAAGCGAGAAAGAAATAATAGAGTCACTAGGAAATCCTAAAACAATTGCAAAACATGTTAAAGCAGATTTACTGGTAAAACAGGTAGAAGAAAAAACTTCCTTTATCAATTTTTTAAGGGCACTTTATGCAATAATTGGATTGGGTGTTTTTAATTTAGTATTTGTAATAGGAATTCTTTCAGGGTTGTTAGTTCTTTTATTTGGATTTTTTTTAGCGGCAGGTGCAATTGTTTTTGCAGGAATTGCTAGTATTGTTGCACCTTTTTTAGCGCCATATGTAGATAATATATCATTAGGAGGAATTCATCCGATAGTCATATTTTTTGTTGGAATTGGATTAACTTCATTTGGATTGCTTTTTTTCATTGCTGACGGATATATTGCAAAGTGGTTTTATAAAATTATAATTAAGTATCTTAAGACAAATATAAAAATAATAGAAGGAGTGGTTGGATGAAATTCAATATGGAAAAAATAATTTTTAGATTATTTTTAATCATGATAGTATCCTTTATTATTGCTGGAATATTATTTTTAATTACAGGAGGAATTGATTAATTTTGAAATTATTTTGTAGTAATCTATTAGAATTGAGGGAATTGAATCAAATTCTAATGAATTCTATGAATAATAATGATAATAAAATGGAGAAAAAAAGATGAATGAAGATAAAAAAATGATGAAAATATTTGAAATAATAAAAAATAGAAAAGAAATACTTATTTTATTAATTATTTTCTTAATTTTTATAGGTATAATCCTTTTCCTTTATTTCGTCGATATATCCTGATATTAATATTTCCATTTTGAAATTATAAGATGGAGGCAAAAATATGAAAATAAAATCGGAAATAAATAAGAAAGCTGTTATTCTACTTATTGCAACTTTTATGGTATTCTCAACAATACCAGCAATGGTAGATGCTTATGACGGATATGAGTATTTAGAAAAAAGATCAATTTCAAATGACCTACTTTTTGATAATATAATTACTATTCTCATGAAACTTGCTCGCTATCCCTCTTTGTCAGCATGTGTTATAGATGACGATGAGGTAATTTGGTCTAAAGGGTATGGTTTATATGATCTTGAAAACAATAAGCTTGCTAATGAACATACTATCTACAACATTGGCTCAATTTCAAAAACGATTACCGGTACTTCATTAATGCAACTTTATGAGCAGGAATTGTTTGATCTTGACGATGATGTAAACGATTATCTACCATTTAGTCTCAGGAATCCAAATTATCCCGATGACGTGATCACCTTTAGAATGCTTCTTTCCCATACATCAAGTCTTGATTTTGATGGTGTAAATTATTATTGGTTGAATTATTCGGCAGATCCTCCATTTAGTAGGTATCCTGATCCCTGGCTAAAAGAACACCTTATTCCTGGTGGAAAATGGTATTATCAAGAACGATGGAGCAGCACTCATCGTCCTGGTGAACATGCAATGTATGCAAACGTTAACTTCGATCTCATAGCCTACCTTGTAGAATTAATTTCAGGTGAGCCTTTCCTGAACTATTGCAAAGATCATATTTTTTCCCCATTAGAAATGTATAATACAAGTTTCAATCTCTCCGAGCTTAATATAAAAAATGTTGCAATCCCCTATCATTACCATAACGGTGAATACCTACAGATAAATCAACTTTCGTATATGTTGGAAGATATAACTCCAACTAGCAAATATTGGAGAATGCACTGTTATCCAGCAGGTGGCCTATATACAACAGTCTCTGATCTATCTCATTTCTTTATTGCTCATATGAATGAAGGTGTGTATAATGGTGTTCGTATTCTCAAAAAAGAGACTGTGGAGTTAATGCATAAAATTCAACCAGGAAACGAGATTAATTATGGTTTAGCATGGGGGAATATGAAATCTCCCCTACTTGATATTAAATATTCTGGGCACAATGGTGGAATCTTTGGTGTTTTTACATGGATGTATTTTAACACATCTGAAAACATTGGAATCATTTATTTTACTAATGGAGACCCTTATTGGGAGAAATTCCAAATCGTAGGTGATACTGCAAATAATATGATATTTAGCGCTCTTTTTATTAAAGGTGGTTTTAACATAATTTCCTAAAGTTAATTCCCAACTGCGATATTTCATACAACTTATGGAAGGTGTATAAAAAGGTGTTGAATTTTGAGTGTTAGAAAAGTGATATTACATTTATTTTTAATAAATAATAATGATATACGATTTGGAAAAAATCGACATATGCTGTGTCATGAAATATAACATATGGTGAAAAAATGATGGAAATTGGTAATTTTACTGAACAAGATGTACTTGAATTAGCTAGAAAAGCATATAACAAAAGAAATGCTAATTTCAAAATTGTTCCTGAGAAATGTGCATTACTTGTAATTGATATGCAAGATGAATTTGTGAAACCTCATTGGTCTCCAGATTGGGTACCTGAAGCAACTAAGCAAGTATCACGTATTAAAAAATTGATAATCCGCTGTAGAGACAAAAATATTCCAGTAATTTATACAGTCTATTCACAAACACATGATTATTTAGATCGCCCTAAAACGGGAAAATTTATGCCAGGTCGATACTCAGATCTTGATATTGATTTTTCCATATTTTATGTCAAAGGACACGTATGGCATGAGCTTTCTCCAAGAGAAAATGAAATTGTTATTCATAAATCTTCATATGGAGCATTTTATGATACTCCTCTAGAAACAATTTTAAAAAATATGAATAAAGATACCGTTATAATCTGTGGCACATTAACTAATTATTGTTGTGGTTGTACAGCAAGACAGGCTTATGAAAGAAGTTTTAAAGTTGTCTTTGGGAGTGATATAACTTCAACTGATGATCCTGAAATGCAGGAAGCAGAATTACGAGTAATCAGAAAAGGATTTGGAAAAGTTCTTTCATTGAATGAAATATTGAAAATTATTAACTAAATATAATGGTTGGTTGTGTGTAATATCGTAGCGAGAATTTTACAGTGGGAAATTTACATTTGTATAAATAACTTAGTCTTCTCTAAAATCCATTGATTTAAATTTTCTTTTGGCCAATATTCCTTTACCCACCCAATAAGCTCTTATAACTTATAATATACCTATTGTAGAAATATTGAGGAATTTTAGATTTTTTTTGTATTGGATCTGCTAATTTAAATCTGATTGCATCGTGTCCATTAATAGATTTTGATTTGGTTCTGTAACATATAGGGGTGTCACAAAAGTGGTGGCACATTAGTGGTTTTATCATCTTGACTTACACCTAACCATTGAAGTGCTTCATCTCTGGTAAAAAATACATCGAAATTAAATTTATTTTTATCAACAAATTCTTTAACGGTCCCATCGTAAAATTCACTTTTTGCTAGAGAAGCAACCTTTATCTTGGGTCTGCGATGAAAAATTTCCATGAGAACCGCCGCAAAAACAATTCTTTTATTGGATGAAATTTTTTCATAATCAACATCTTCAATATCTAAAAAATCTAGCAGCACTTTAGAAAAATCACATTTTTCACATTCATTATAGGTTTCTTGCAAAGCATGTTTTAAATCATCGAAATTTCCTTCACCAGATAATTTTAAATATATGTAATCATCTAACTTTTCAATAGTTGATTCCATATCTTTACCTACACTATTCCTATATATTTGGACTATATTTACATTTTGAATTTTTCAATCTCCTATAACGAATTGCCTTACGCATTAATGTTTCCCATTAAGGACTTCTTGTCTTATTCTTTGAACTGTTTCCTCTGAAAGTTTTGACATCAACAAATAGGTATGGAAGGATTATAAAAATTTAACGTTAATTTTGGTTAGTGCCGAATTGATCGATCCGCTCTGTTCATTGATTATTTGTTATCTATCTTGCATAAAATGTTAAAATAAGTTAGGTCTTTATATCTATTGTTATCTTTTCTTTAGTAATTTTTTTGATTAATTACTATTTGTACCGTTCCTATCGAAAAAACCGCATAGTTTTGGCGAAACATATGAGCTTA
>CAZTMK010000021.1:0-33019 GCA_964615235.1 uncultured Thermoplasmatales archaeon | reverse complement strand
GCCTTCACACGGCGGAGGTCGCCGGTTCAAATCCGGCTAAGCCCATTGATCAAATTAGAATCATTATTTTTCATTTTTAAGTTATAATAATTAATAAAAAATCTGTGAAATTTAAAATATATTATAAAAGATAACGTTGGATAATGCATATGACTTTAGAAAATAATGAAAAAAAAATCTCTTCATACAGATGGATAGTTTTAACTGCATTTATTATGGTTGCTTTAATCTCTCAATTATCCTGGCTTACCTTTGCTCCCATATCCTCTGAAATGGAAAATATTTATGGAGTTAGCGCATTTGATATCTCATTATTATCTCTTGTTTGGCCTTTAATATTTGTTATAATTGCAGTTCCAGTTGGAATATTTATAGATAAAAAAGGATTTAAAATAAGTGTATCATTAGGTGCAATATTTTTAGCTGTTTTTTCGATTATTAGGATTATCTCTGTGATAACAGATTATAATTTTATTATTTTACTAATCTCCCAAAGCGGGGCTGCAATATCTCAACCATTCATTTTTGGCAGTATTACTAAACTTTCAGCTTCATGGTTTCAAGATAGAGAACAAGGGCTTGCAACAGGTCTTGGAACTATTGGTTTATTTCTTGGAATGATGGTGGCATTAGCTATCACTCCTATTATTTTTTTATCATTTGGAATTATTAATCTATTAATTATCTATGCGTTTCTCTCTTGTAGTGCTGCCTTTTTTTTCATATTATTAGCAAAGGAGGGAAAACTAGTAAATATCAAAGATACAAGTTCTACTTTTACATTAAATGATCTTTGGACTTTATCAAAATTAGGATCTTTTTTAATCCTTGAATTTGGGTTCTTTGTTGTTATAGGTGGTTTTACTGCATTAATGACATGGCTTGAACAAATGCTTAATTCTCTGCATGGGATAGCTATTGATCAAGCCGGAATTGTCGGAGGCCTTATGATTATAGGTGGAATTATAGGTTCGATAATTATACCTGCTATATCGGATAAAGTAAACAAGATAAAACCCTTTATTTTGATTAATTTGGCAATAGGTACTTTTTTACTTTATTTTATAAGTATATTTAGTGATTTCTTAATTCTGGCATTTATCTTCTTTATTATGGGGGTTTTTTTAATGTCTGCTCTCCCATTAGTTCTAGAAATGTCTACCAGAATTGCTGGCAAAGGCGTTGAAGGACAAGCTTCCTCTTTATTGTGGTTTTTCTCGCAGTTAGGTTCTGTAATACTAATAATAATAGTTGAACCAATAAAATTATTTTGGGGCAGTTATTATTATTCAATCTTGTTAATTGTTATATTATGGGCATTTGCTTTTATTTTATTAACTATTATTAAAGAAAATGTATCCATGGAAAAAATAAAGAAAAAAAGTTAAAATTGAAAAAACTGGACTTTGAGTTGGTGTTATTTTTGGTGTTCAACCCAAAGTTTTTTCTCCTGTTGCTACCGTTAGGATCGGCTAAATCCACTGCCCTCAACAGGAGGATATGTGAGCTATATAGACTTAAATGGTTCATCTCAAACTGAATATATTTTTTTTCTAGCTATAGATAATTAATTAAATAATCTATCTAATCATTTTTATATCAGATTAAGACTTAAAATGTTATATTTTTATATTGTATTAATGCTAATTAGTATTTCATTTTCCATTTCTTGTATTTTGATTTACAAGCAAAAATTTGTCTAAATGTTCTCTTTTATTATTTTTTCTTCAAGATTAATTATTTTATTTGCTATAGCTGACATTTCATTTGTTACAAGGATAGCTCGTGGAATTGAAATAAAAAATCCTTTCTTTAAAAATGTTGTAAATTCTTCTGCCAATTTGGTAAAATTTTCCGCTTCATGTTTTAGGATGTTTGCATCATGTATACAAATATTTGATAGATTCTCATCATCAAATTGGCATTCTTTTTCAAAAAGATAATCAGACATATCTCTTTTTTCTATAGCAATCCTGTAAAAATAATTTGCCATAGTTTGAAAATCAGTCATATTTAAAAATGAAGGAAGAAAAATATCAAATGATCTATAGAATATATAAGAAAGGGGAAAATGAAGATTAGTGCACATTTTTTTATATGTTAATATAGTTTTTATACGATTATTGAATCCAATTCCGAGATCGTTTTTAAATTGTTTTACAGCGTCTATTCCAAAAAATTTTTTTTCCGATTTGTTAGAAAGGGCATCATCATAAACAGAGCTGTTTCCTTTTATTAATTCAAGGTTTCTTTCATGAACCTTTCTAAAAATCATATCTTCATTCAGTGGTTCATTTGATGTGTTTTCAAAAACTTGTATAATATAGGTCATTTGATATTTCTTTGAAAGTAAATTCAATGATTCTTTGAAATCTTTAATATTCATCCAAGCATAATGACCACATTCTGGGTATCCAAGTAATGCAGTAGCTGGATCATTATAGCATAGAGTTTGATTTGATTCATTGAAACCAATAATTATAAAACTGTGGACTGCAATCGAAGGAAATATATCCCAAACATACTCTGGTATTTTATTCCATATAATTTCAGGTATGTCTAGTCTCTTTTTTACAGCATTTTTAACTGAAGTCAAGGACCTTGGATCTGTTACCGTTATTACAGGTTTATCTTGCGTAATATTCTCTTTAACATTATACCAAAATACATCCCATAGTTTATCTTCAGAAATATTTTTTTTCATTGGCCATTTTTCTGAGTAAGAAAAACCATACAATCTTGCTAAAAATTCTCGGTCGGCTTTCCAGTTTGATGCTCCATTACCACCTATCAAACAATGTTTCAATAAAGGGTGGGAATAAAGCATAGAATATCCTACTCCTGAGTTAAAAAGGGTTTCTAATAAACTTATGTTTATTCCATGATAATTTAGAGCCATAGTAACAGTTGTAAACATACAATAAAAATCTGTTGTTTGACCTACATAAGGAAAATCTTCAATAACGTACGACTCTTGTTTAAAAGTTAAATCATCACAAATTATACAATTTTCTTTCGCAGTCATCTGAATATTTAAAAATTGAGCTAATAAAATCGTGGAAATTATTAATGCTAACTTGAAAAATTTATCTGGTTTCATAACTTATATTTTATTTTTCCTACTATAACAATAATATATAATAAATACTATAAATAACTAATTACCCATAAATTTAGTAAAATTCTCCAAATTAGCTCTAAATATTCATTTGTAAAAAGTCCGGCTTAAAATACCAATCAATCCAGGACACCATCTCAATCTCCTTAAAAAGTCGGAAATGAAATTGCTAAAATAAATGGTTAATTTTTTATGCATATATTACACATAAACATAGAAATTCAAATTCTGGATAGACCCTTTGTCCTTCCCATAATTATGTAAATCATAAAAAGTAAAATGATTCCGTATACTTATCAGAAATTTTTATGTTAATTTGGGAAAATATATTAATCCCAACGACATTATAAGGCACAAATAGAATGGAATAATGAAATTTCAGATCCGATGAGGTTCTTCATTTTCCTTCTATAACAAAATAAAAAAAGAAAGTGAACAAAATGAATGGAGTTGTAAAATGGTACCATTCCCAAAAGGGTTATGGTTTTATTACTAATGACGAAGGCAAAGACATCTTTGTACACCGATCCCAAATACCGGCAGGGACATATCTTCACGAGGGTGACAAAGTAAGTTTTGACATAGAAGAAGATGAGAGAGGTCCAAAAGCAGTAAATTTAAAGAAATTATAAGTTTTTGAAGTAATTGATTATTTACTTTTCAATAAAGATATCATTCCAAAAAAATCCATCAAATTTTGACGGTTTTAAGGAATCTACAATTTTGCACTCAGTTTGTAATTTACTAAAGCAGTGTAATTACCGGGCATAACAGCCATAGGAATGTCACATTTAAATTGGACATTGTCTGTTTCTTTTATCGTATTACTATTGTCAGAATTCAAATAAGATGATCTTGACCCAAATAAATATACGGGTTCAAAACCGTTAAAATTTTCAAATTGTAACAATCCTCCACCTCTAATCCATATGCTTTTGTTTGAAAAAAAGGACTCAGAATATGATTCGTGATAGAAAGTTGAAACATCAATTAAAAGTGAAAAATCGACATTTGACCTAGTAATAATTGAGATGTTTTTATCAGCAGATGCATTTTCCCCTGGAATCCCATTAATTGAAGGAGTCCCAGCACTTACAACTTCTTGATAGGCACTAATTCCAAACTCGTCAACAACATGCACTGTACGTGGTCCACCAGCATTTTTTCCGTTGTCGGTGACGCTTATTTTAAAATTCCAAGACCATAAGTCATTTAATGCATTTTTTGTATTATCCCAATTTCCATCACCAGGTGCATATCTAATTTGATAACCAGGTATAAATAGAAGAGAAACAGTATGACTTTTCTCCAAACCGATTCTATGCACCGGATCATTAGGAATATCAGTAAAACCTGTGGTAATCAACTCATCATGCGGCCAGAGTCTTTTAAATTGAGCAGTACCTGTAGTGTTTTGATATTGAAGAAACATGTTTAAGTTGCCACCCAGATTATTAGAAGAATTATAGGTTGTACTTTCGCTACCACGATCATACCATGAAGTCACGTTTATATATTCCACTGTTTCCCAACCATATTCTGCAAAAATAGAAACACAGAATATGTATTCCTCATTTACACCAATATTTTTATTCAATACCGAAAAACCACTTGAATTCTGTAAATCATACCAAACTATTCTTAGGGGGCTTTCTATTACAGGTCCACCGGGTTCTCCGGGTTCCCATTCTCCAGGTATCTTAACAGAAAAATTAGTAGATGTGTCAATGTCATATCCGATATTGCCAGCATTTACAATATTTAATCTTATCTCTGAGAAAATTATACTTGTGCTAATTAAAGAAAATAAAACCAAAATTGATGGTATCTTTTCAATTAAGTAATTCTTTGAAAATTTTGATTTCAAATTCCTAATTTTCATCCATCCCCCAATAGTGATATATTAAATCACGATAAATTATATCACGTATATCGTTTGCAAGTAGCATATTTAAACTTTTTGAGATTTTACTGCAAAACGACAAAATTAAGAATTGTAAAAATTACAAGCAAATTAAAAAATTTCAATAATCTGTATTTACTGACAATTTTATAAAAAGAAAATGTCAACTACTTCCTTTGAAACATATTTTGAATTGTAGGCTATAGCTTCAATAGTATGAGATCCGTGGGAGGCTTTGAATTTCCATTTGAATGGTTCTTCTTCATCCACATATTGCAGATTCCCATCTATATAAAACTTTACTCCTTCAGTATCTTCAGTTTCAACATCTATTTGACCATATCCAATTATCCGGGGTACAGCTTTTTCAAAATATTTTGAATCCTTAAAGATAGTGGAAAATTCACATCCAAAAAAATATGTATGGTGTCGTTTTAAATTAGAAATTTCAATTTTAGGTACATCCTCTATGAAGTTACCATAAAGTCCTGCAATGTACATTACACCTGTTCCTCCATAGAATGGAAAAATAATCGGATGAGATGCCGAATGTGCATCATATGAAATTCTTACATATCCGTCTTCACCCCAGTTTTCACCGGCGCTATTTTTTACAATCCAGCATTGCTGATCGTCATTATACCCAACAATTGTTATCACATGACCACTAACTATATCCTGCCAAAGTGACGGGTAATAGATACCGCCACTGTATGAAAGAAAATCTGGGCGTTGAACCACACAAATGACAAGCGGACCATACTTAATAAGAGCCTCTTTTATCGAATCCAAGTTATCATCAACCCATCCCCACTCCTGAATCTTAATGGTTCTTTGTTCCCAACCTGGCAGGCTCTCAAAAGGAAAATCATATGATCGTTTAGGATCTGGAAAACAACCTTCATCAGGAACCCCATACTCGACTAGATATTCAGCAGCATCCCCAAGTAAAACCCCTCCACCTCTTATAGTACCTCCAGCATAAAAATACAAATGTGCTTCAGACAAGTCGGGCCTGTAAGGATAACCAATTTTTTTCTGCATCAAAATTTCTAATGATGCACATAGTGCATATGCTTCACAAGTTGGAGCGGGAACCTGATTTTTTACTGTAGTTGTATAATCAACCCCTTCTATATTCCTCCAATCAAAAGAAACAGGAAGATCTGTTATAACATCCGATGAATATTTGATATATTTACTATTTTCAACAATCTTTGACTTAGATTCCTGGGATAAGATGCTAATTGGTTCCAAGGAGGGGCGCCAATCAATTTCAATATGGGGGACTACAGATAGTTTTATGTCAAATATTAACTTGGGAACGAATCGAGCTTTTCCCCAATAATTACATTCCCATTGATTGTTGCCGCTCATAATTGATGCATCTACTATATTTTGCTTAAAATTATTTTTGATAATCTTTGAATTGGTACATTGTGAAAGAAATATTCCTTCACCATTTGAAAAAATGTGATTTTGAGACATCTCTGTGTTGTATGAACCCGAGACAAAAATACCATACTGATCATTATTTTCAACAATATTTTGTCTAAGATTGTTGTTGCTTGACCAAGAAATCCAAATTCCTTGATAGTAATTGAAAATTACTTGGTTGTTGGAAATAAAATTATAATTGCTAGATCTAAAAAGAAAAATACCCCATCTATTGTCACTTACATAATTTTTGGATATAAAATTATTTCCTGAAGAGTGTAAAAAAATACCATAGTCTTTGTTTGAATATATTTCATTATTTGAAATAGTGCAGTTATTTGACTCTCGCAATTTAACTCCGATTGTGTTATCATATATTATATTGTCTTCAACATTGCACAAATCGCCATGGATCTCTATACCAGTGTCTCCTCCACTTGGACCACTGTTAACTATATTGAAATTTCTAATGTTAACGCAGTCTGAGGAGATGTAAATAACATCTTTAGATCCATAGCCATCTATTGTTGTTGAGTTTTTTTCACCTATAAGACTAATTTTTTTATCAATCTTTAGATTTTCATAATATATTCCAGATTTTACAAAAATTGAGTCTCCATCGCTTGCATTATCAATTGCGTTCTGGATTGAATAATAAGTCTTGTTATTAGATGTGTCGATAACCATTTGATTTCCATTATTCTGGTCACTAACTATTACAATTGAAAAAGTATTTGTAAAAAGCAAAATTGCAACCAATATAAAAATGGGTTTCGTCAGAATAGGTTTTATCATAAACAATTCTCCATTTAAAAAAATTCATCTACAATATAAATATTTTTCTAAAGATAATAAATAATTTTTATTTCTTAGGTTAAATACATTATTTTCCCAAGCCACATGACATTTCTCATATATACATCGTTTACTTTGGGATTTCCTATAGTTAATTCCGTGTGAACGGGTGATAAAATTACCCGGCCTCTACCATAAGTTGTCGCAATGATTGCCTTTTCCCCCTGAATAGATCGATCATATGGTTTATCATATCCTTTGTATGTGGCGATGGTGTAAACCTTGGGCATAAAAAGACGATAAATAAAGGGACCGTCAACCAGTGGTGCACTTCCCATCATCACCGGTAAGCTTCTACCCATATAGGGTTCTTGAATATTTAATAATGTTTTTTCAAAATATATTGGTGCACGAGATATGGGAAGCTGAGACAAAAGACGATACATATTAATTTTTGTAAAAAAAATTGGATTTCCTAGTATTCTATTAAATACCGTTGCATCTGTGTAAACATTTGCAAGTCCCAGCATAGGTGAAAATTCTTCATATCCAAGCATTCTTTTCATTAAGGAAATATATTTACTGTCAAGATTTTGAATGCCAAGAGATCCGAACGTTGCATCTCCACAAATACCATAAAAACCTCCACCGCTCCAAACAAATTTCTTGACAATTTTGCGATATTTTTCTGGAGAGTAAAACCCTCCTACTCCACCCGGAGCAACAATAACATCAATATCGATCTTTTTAAGCATACCTTCTTGAACATCCCCGCCAAGCCAGTCATCCCAAAATTCAAAAACTTCAATGTTAACGTCAAATTTTTTTTCAGCTTGCTTAAGACGATGCTTGTGCACAAGTGTAGAAAATCTTGAAAAAAGTGATTGGTCTATTAAGTCCCAATGCTGTCTAATTATTGCAACTTTTATTGTTTTTTTTAAAAAAAGATTTGCATTGGAGCTTATAATAACATTAGGTAAAACCAATAATGCAAACACAATTATTGTCAGCAAACTTAGAAATTTTTTTGTCATATCCCCAACTATTAATATTGTAACAATAAATATAAATATTTTCGTTAAGATAAATTTAATATTTTATAAAATAAGTTATCCAAAAAAAGACATATAAATTTCTGGATTTTAATCAGATCAAATTAAGAGTGGAAAAACGCAAATCGCAGATTTTGAATTGTTGAGTTGCCTTTTTTAAAAAGTTAGGGGCGACCACCTACCATTAAACTTGGATCCCCAACCAAAATGAATTCTTCAATAGTAAAGAAATCCTTGTATACATGATTTATATAATCATTTTGTGCTTGAGTAAGCATTTCTCCAGCGGTTATTCCCTCTTCATAAGATTTGAAGAAGTGTACATCCAAATAACCAGCTCCTGCATAAACACCATCTTTATCAACATATGTATATGCAGTTCTGGTTGATCCAATAGTTGCTATTGCTCCCCCACCTTCTTTTTTCAGAAAACTCCATGCAAAACACGGATAAAACATATTTGGATCATCTTCTAGTATTCCAGCAAATGTAAAAATTTTCATTAACTTAGGATAGTATTCCTTGAGATCTGTAATATTAAAATCCAATTTAGCTGTAAGACATGCATCAAAAAATATTATTGGTAATTTATTCTCGTTTTTTAGATATTCTACAAAAGGCATGTAATATAAGGGTTGTGTAAAACCCATTTTTTTTCTAAGGGAATTTGGTTTATATGTGCCCCAACCGTGTTCAAATCCATGACCTGCATAGGTTACAAAACCTGCTCCCTTATTTATTGCAGAATTGAAAGTTATTGCGTTTAGATTATTATTTGATGCCCATAAGGTAATATGATCAAAATTAGGAAGTTGTTGCATAACCTTTTTATTTGTAATCTCTCCTTCAAATACATTTAAAGAACCCATACTTAAAGGAAAAGTATCTCCGCCAGCAAGAATTATTTTATTAAACCAAAGTTGATCTGCAGCGAAATTTTCGTAGGTTATTATTTTGTTTACAACAACATCAACCTCGTTTTTGTTTGAACATGCCAAACGGCCAACATGGACATCTGCAAATAAATCAACCTCATCTACATCTACAATCCGATTATTAACAAATAACGTCTCTCCAAATTTGTTATTTTCATTTCCATCCCAACTGCAAAATTTATATTCGGAGTCATAAATATCGCCATAGTACAAATCGGAGAGAATATCGCGCTCCCACCAGGAGGCATAAGTTGTTCTGATTGGAAGTTTCTTAATG
Organism: uncultured Thermoplasmatales archaeon; assembly: GCA_964615235.1. Lineage (GTDB taxonomy): Archaea > Thermoplasmatota > E2 > DHVEG-1 > DHVEG-1 > JAFGPP01. The sequence continues at coordinate 23,502 of CAZTMK010000021.1, read as the reverse complement.
TCTCCTACCAAAAGCACATATTTTGTATTACAATTATCTACTGCATCTTTGATAAAAAACTTAATTTTTTCGCAATTATCTCTTCCATAAAACTGTGAATAAATTTCTTGTAAAGTTACTAATTTGGTATTCACTCCACAAGAGTTTTTATGATCGACTAAAGGGTCTAAATTCTCAGAAAAAGTGTCTGGACAAATGATAACAAGATCATAATCTTCAAAATTAGAATCGTGAAAAGTGGATGTAGGTTCCTTGTATAAAATTTCAACCTCAAAGTATTCAGAATAAACTAGATTATTTTCTAATGGAACGTAATGGACAGGGTATAATTGGAATGAAAGAAACAATACATGTTCATTTTTATTATTTAATCCAGCACCAGTAATAACACTATACCACTCATTTGGATATGGACTTTTACTTGAATATATGGTCTTGTTAATCAAGTATTTATCAACATTAGTTTGCTCACCAATTGAATTCTTCTCTAGAACAGGAATTACTTGATGGTCTACAGATAAAGTTGATACTTCGGAATTTTGAATAGAGATATCAATAATTTTTGATCCAAATGGTAATTCTAAGGTTTCAATATAATAGGGAATCATTGGCTCAAATTCATGCATTGTAAATGAAGTAGATTCAGCTAACTTGATTCTTACAAAATCTTCATCTTGTACAATTTCAGGTTGAGAAAACGTAACCTCGAATGATAAAAACCTATAGTTATCTGTTGATGTATGAATTGCTAGATTGGAGGGTAAAATTGTTAAAATGAGAATGACTGTCAAAATTATCGACATTATAAATGAACTTGAAATCTTACTCAATGCATTGCCCCCATGAATCTGTTTGAATAATATATTATTGCACCATTATAAAAACATATCCCATATTATAATAATTTCAAAAAGAAATATATTAAAAAACAAATTAGAATTTTCCTTTAAGAAAGTCAATATTTAATTTTAATTATTACAATTCTTTTCTTAATTCTTCTAATAATTTTTTTGCTCTTCTAGATAAATTTCTTGGTGTGGTAATTTCCACGGTAACGAATAGATCTCCATAACCCCGTCCATGTAAATAGGGCATACCCTTACCCTTTATTTTAAAGACAGCCCCATTTTGTGTTCCCTCGGGTATTTTTAACGTACCTGTTTTTCCGTCAATTATATTTACCTCGATTTTTGTACCAAGTGCGGCATCAGGTAAACCAATTTTTTTTAGTGTATACAAATTGGCTCCTCTTCTCCCAAAATCCCTATGAGGTTTTAAGTGAATTGAAATATAAAGATCTCCATTCCCCCCTCGCCCTGCTTCTCCTTGCCCAGCCAATCTAAGTTGAGATCCGTCATCAACACCAGCAGGAATTTTTATTTCAATGTTTCTTGATACCTGTATCCTTCCTCTACCTCTACATTTTCTACAAGGTTTTTCTATAATCTTTCCTTCACCTTGACATCTATTACATACTGTAACTTGAGTAAACATACCGAAAGCAGTTCTCCTGGAATTTCTTATCTGTCCAGTTCCACTGCATTGCGGGCATGTTTTAACCGAGTTGACTGTATCAGCACCAGTCCCATTGCATTCATCACATCTTTCTGTTCTAGGGATTTTTATTTCGGTTTTATAGCCGTTATAGGCATCCTCAAGTGAGATCTCCATATCGTACTGTAAATCTGCACCTCTCAATCTAGCAGATCTGCTATTGAATCCAGTCCTACGTCCAAAGAATCTTTCAAATATATCTTCAAATCCTCCCCCCATTCCAAAATCAAATCCCATTCCACGAAAAATGTCTGAAAAATCTGCCCCTCTAAATATATCTTCCTGGCTGAACTGTTGATCTATAACTGAATGACCATATTGATCATACATACTCCTTTTTTCATCATCATATAAAACGGCATAGGCCTCCGAAATTTCTTTAAATTTTTCTTCAGCTTCCTTGCTTGGATTTTTATCTGGATGGTATTTCAGGGCTAATTTTCTATATGTTTTTTTAATTTCTTTTTTATCAGCATTTTTGTCTATCCCAAGAACCTCGTAATAATCTCTCTTAGTCATGCCTCACCCGACGGTAAAAGAAAAACTACTATTTTTGTTTTACCAACATATACATCACTATAAAATAGAATAAAATGTTTTAAATAATCATTGATTGGATAATTGTAGTCATTAAGTCTCCAAATATAAATGAAAAAACAAATCCAATAAGTAATGGTACCATAAACGGAACTTTTGGAGTTACCCATATATTAGTAATACCTTTTTTTTCAAATGCTTTAAATTCTTCCTCAACATCAAAATTTTTCGGTCTTAACGATAACTTCGTTACTCCATTTTCAATTATTTCTAAGGGCCAAAGAAATTTCATTCTAGCCTTATCAATTGATGAAAAGTACCCAAGAAAGACATGGGGTAACTTTAAATTTCTATGGGCCAAGTTGTAAAAAAATAAACTGATTGGGATTATAAGAAAAACAAATAGTGAATTAACTAACAAAACCCAAGGGAATGGCATAACAGATTTACCAAAAAGAGGAAAGTTTGAAATAGAAGGAAAAAAAGGAACAAGAATTGATAGTGCCATTATGGCCTTTGCATCTGCGCCGCCATATAGTAGACGTAACTGAAAAAGTAGGTAAACAAATCCAATCATAATTGGTACAAATATAAGAATCAATATGTTTTCAATGCCTACCAAAAAATATTGAGCTAATAATAAAATACCCCCTGCTAATCCCATTACTATCCATAAAAGATTTGAGGCGCGCCTAGTTTTAATGTCAGTGTAAGATGCAAATGATAGTACAATCAAACCTATAGCAAATCTAAAAATATCAATGATTGTCGCGGTATCTAACATAATTATAAACTGGTATAATTCTCCGCCATATTAATTTTAATATATAATTCGAAAAGAATTTGTAAAATTTAAATTGAAATCATAGAAACTTTTATTAAATTAATAACGGCTTACATGTAGTACACAACGGGATGCCTCGAGTTGGTTAACAGGTTAGAATATCTCAGTTTGGGAATTGAGAAGGATGGTTAATTTAAATAATTTGTATAATGTTTGTAAAACATTAGAAGACTTATATTCCTTTTTTAATGAGGGGATGTTAATGTTTGATTTTTTTGAAGAAAAAAATTCTAAATTAAAAAAAGAAAAAAATATATCTGGCGACCAAGAGGAAAAAAGTCAATTTCATGATAGATACATAGATACACAAATCCAAGTAGATGATTTTATTAAGGGAAGAGAACAGAATAAAAAATCCACCAGTTCCAAGAATTCTTCAAAAAAGACTTCTGAATCTATACATTCTGCAAAGAGGAAAATAAAATTGCCTAATTTTAGAATGGGAACTGCAACAATTTCTTCTGAAAGCACATGTGTTGAAGATGAGCTTTTTGAAATTACATTAAATAATTCATCAAATAGTAAATCAAATGAAGAAAAACATGGCAATAATTTCCAATTTGAAAAAATTAAAGATAAGGATAATTTAAACGACTATAACAAGCATTCTAATAATTCAGACAAATCTACATGGTCTTTTAAAAAATTATTTGGAAAACGACCTAAATCCACAGAGAAGTGTCTAAAAGATATAAAGAAAGTAGATAAAAAGGAAAAAATCCTTGAAAAAGATAATGACAAACATCAAAAATTCAGATTTAAAATTCATACAGACAACCCCAAAATTGCTGAAACAATAACTCTACAACAAAAAACAGATAATCTAGATATAAACGAAGATAAAAAATCAACTATAGCGGAAAAACCTAAAAAGTGGAGAAAATCAAAAGGAGAAAAACTTCAAGAAAAACAAAAAGCTAAAAATTTAGAGGTAGAACAAAAGAAAAAACAAGAATTTAAAGACGAAAGTAAACCAAAGAAACATGGTTTTTTTAAACGTAAAAATAAAGAAGATATCTATTCTGAAACCAAATCAAAAGATCAAGATAATAATATAAGTCAATTAATCTCAAAAGATGGAGATATTTCTAAAGAAACACCTGTTTTAGATGATGAAATAAGAAGATTACTAAACATTACTGACGATTTATTGGGAAAATTACCTGACGAAGTGATTAATGAATTTGCCCAATCTGAAGATTTTAAACTCTATGAGAAAGTGATGAGTAAATACAAAATCAAGTGAGGATTATGGGACTCCTAGAAAAGGCGCAAGATCGAAATCGTTCATTGATTGATTCGGTTGATAATGAGGAAGTTCTACAAGATACTATCATAGAAGAAAATATTAACGAGTTTGAGATAGGCACTGGACTTTTAGCAAGAGCAAAGCAGAAGAAAAGTCAACTTAATGGTGAATCAAAAAAATATTCAAAGGAAGATATAGAAATTTTAGATGAGAAAAAGGAATTTGGATGGAATGGATTGGGAAGCAGAAGGATTTTATTAAATAAAAAAACCCAAGAATTTTTATACGAAGTTTTTGAACCCTCACTAGACAAGAATGAACTTGAGGTTGTCAAAGAGCTATCTCATCTTTTCAAAATGTTGGCCGATGTTAACATTTCCTATGTCGATAAAGACGAAAAGAAAAAATACCTTGAAGAAACCTTAAATCAAATTATTGTCGACAACAATATTAAATTTATTTTCAAGGAAGAAAAAGAGTGTGAAAAGAAAAGTTTAAAAGACTTGTTTAAAAAATCCTCTGATAAGGCCAAGGTAGAGAAACCTAAAACAAAGGAAAAGAAAAAAAGAAAAAATAAGCAAGAACGTGAAGAGGAAAAAAAGGAAATTGAAAGAAAGGCACAGGAGTCAAAAGATAAAATTTTTTATCACATTTTCAGAGAATTTCTTGGATACGGGGCAATTGATATTTTAATGGGGGATACTGGCATTGAAGATATTTCTTGTGACGGTCATCATGTTCCTGTTTTCATATATCATAAAAAATATTCTGGCGTCACAACAAATATTCAATTTGAAAATAAGGAGCAACTTGATTCTTTTGTTGTAAGACTTTCACAGATATGTGGAAAACAAATATCCATATATTCTCCCATAGTTGATGGAAAGCTTCCAGATGGATCTAGACTTCAGACAACATTAGCAAATACAGTCACTAAACCCTCAACATTTACAATTCGTAGATTCAGAGAAAATCCACTTACCCCCATTGATTTGATAGATTCTGGATCATTATCTATGGACATGGCCGCTTATTTTTGGATGGCAATAGAGAAAGGAGCTTCTATTCTTTTCTGTGGTGGAACTGCCAGTGGAAAGACCACGGCATTAAATGCTTTATCTCTTTTTATTCCATTAGAACATAAAATAGTAACTATAGAAGATACTCGTGAAATTAGTTTACCTCATAAAAACTGGATTGCAGGAACTACAAGACAAGGCTTTTCGTCTTCTGATGAAAGCAAAACAGGTAAGGATATTGACATGTTTGATCTTATTAGGGCTGCATTGCGTCAAAGACCAAAAGTTATTATGGTAGGTGAGGTCAGAGGGCGTGAGGCTTACAGCCTATTTCAGGCAATGGCAACTGGCCATACCTCTTATGCAACTGTTCATGCAAGCACTATTCATACCCTAATACAGAGGTTAGAAAACCCCCCAATATCACTTCCAAGAGCGCTTCTTACATCTCTAGATATTATTGTTTTCCAAAATGCTGTGGATATTAACGGAAAAACACAAAGGAGAATGACAAGTGTTACTGAAGTAATCAAATTAGATCCAGATACAAACCAATTGATTTTTATGGAGCCTTACAACTGGGTTTCAAAAACTGATGATAGGTTTGAAAATAGCCACTCCAGCAAGGTTATAAACAATATAAAAACTCAAAATGATTGGACAGAAGAACAACTTCAAGAGGAACTAGAAAACCGTAAGCTTGTTTTGAAATGGATGAGTCAAAAAAATATCAGAGACTATAAAGAGGTTGGAAAAATCGTTTACAAATATCAAAAGAATCCTGAGAGCTTATTGAAAAGAATCGGGGAGGAATTGGAAAAGTGAAATCTACAAAGTATAGTAGGTTTTGTAGACGAATATTTTCATCAATTTTTGAAAGATTCAATATTAGTGAAACCAGTAAAACAAGGTTACTTGAAAGAGCCGATATAAGTATGGTTTATAAAGAATATTATTCAATGGTAATAATGAATATTATTATTGGTTTTGTTGGTACCTTTGCTGCAACATTGATTTTATATATGCTTTTTCCCCATCCGATTACGTCACTTCTCCTTTTATTTGTTACTTCCATAATCCCGGTATTTATTGGACTTTACTATCTAGGTATGCCTTCATCAAAAGCAAAGGCAAGAGGTAAAAATATTGACAGATATCTTCCTTATGCTGCTAATTTTATCAATACAATGTCGGTTGCAGGAATATCACCAGCAGAAATTTTTGAAACGCTTTCAAATGTTGAACTTTATGGCGAGATTCAAAAAGAAGCGAAAAAAATTACAACTGAAATAAATATGATGGGAATTGATACCATTACTGCATTAAAAAATGCAATACTAATATCTCCCTCCATAAAATTAAAAGAATTTATTCAGGGAATGATTGGAGTTATTCAATCGGGCAGCGAACTTGGACCATATTTTGACCGCTGTGTCGAAAAATTCATGGAAAACGACCTCGTTGTCAGGAAAAGAAGTTTAGAATCTCTTGCTGTAATGGCTGAGTCTTTTGTTGTAACAGTTATTGCATTCCCGCTATTTTTAGTCATAATTATTTCTATAATGGGTATGACAAGTGGAGGTATTTCTTTTGAGTTCCTATTTATCCTCGCATTTTTAATTTTACCGATGGCGTATTTCGGATTTTATGTAATGATGAAATCTGGCATGGGAGAGTCAGTATGAATATCTTTTCCAAAAGCAAAAATTACAATTATCAAAAAATTTATGGAAAAGATACGACAATTTTAATTCTTACCGCATTATCATCTTGTAGCTCGATTTTATTCTTTCTTTTGGGTTTTTTAACCTTGGTTGGTATTTTCAAATTTCCAGAGGAGATTTTTTCAGGAGTTGATTTTTTAGTATTTGGGGTTCTTCTGGCAATTGGCCCAATCGGTTTTTATAATCATCTGAAATCAAAGAAAAAAAAGGATATTGAGGATCAATTACCTGATTTTCTAAGGGAAATTAGTGGTTCCACAGCTTCAGGCATGACAGTTTATGATGCAATAAGTTCAGCTGCAGTTGGAGAACATGGAAGATTAACTCCCGAATTAAAGAGAATGGCATCACAACTCTCTTGGGGAATTTCTGTAAAAGATGCCCTTAATAATTTCGCAAAAAGGATGGGTACTAACACTGTTAAAAGGATGGCAATTACAGTTAACAAGGCATTAGAAATTGGTGGAAATACCGCTTCTGTATTTAATGCAGCAGCAAAAGAAATAGATCAAGCTAAAAGAGTTGAAGAGCAAAGAAAAGCAGAAATGTCAATGTACAGTGTTGTGATATTTATCAGTTTTTTTGTATTTCTTGCAGTGATCTTAATTATAGATAAAACAATATTTCAAGCTATTTTTGATCTTCAGGGCCAGATGATGGGACAGTCAATTGGAAATATGAGAATCGCTCAAATTGACCACACATTGTTAAAATACATGTTTTTTTCATTTGTAATGGTACAGAGCATCGGGGGAGGACTTCTGGGAGGATTTATGATGGATGGCCGAATTTCTTCTGGTGTGCGATTTGGTTTTATCCTTGTTTTGGTATCTTTCATTATCTTCAAATTTATGTTCTAAAAATATTTTTTCAATTTGTAAAAATTACACGAATCGTTTAAATATCTATAGTAACAAAGTTAATCTAGAGGATAGGGAGAGATGAAGCTATTCAACTTATCCGCTAATTACTGTGCAGTTTCAGAACTAGTAGGTGGTATTTTACTTATAGTTGTGGCTATCGTTACATTTTCAATAATTTATGCCTATGTATTTCCTCTCCCAATGGAGTCTAGTGAACCAAGCAGCAAGCTTATTGGATATGTAAACAACGCTGGCATACCGATAATCGAACACGTTGGTGGCAAATCTATTCCGTCCTATAAAATTGATATTCGAGATATGGACGGCTCATTAATTTATTCACATGAATATTATTCATCGTGGGAGATTGGAGAATATAATATTCTTTCCAGTGTCCCTCTTTTTTCAGCAGATGACAAAATCCAGGCTATTGTCTATAGGATCGATAAGAATGGAGGGCAAGAAATTATTTTTGATGGAATACTCAGTGGACGAGACGTTATTGGTGGGTCAACTCTTCCGCCAATGTTAATATCAAGTCTAATGACTAACACTGTTGATGAAGATCTTATATGTTATAACTATACGATTAATCCTTCAATTAATGCATTGACATATATCTACAATTGGTCCGTGGATGGAGGTTCCTATGCATGCCTTGTAATGCCATTTGACTCAAATGATTCAGTTGTTGTAAAGGATTATGTAAGTAATCAAAATCTCGGTACAATAACAGATGCAACATGGAATGATAGCGGTATTGCAGGAGGAACTTACTATTTTGATGGCGATGATTTTATATCTCATCCATATTTTTTCACCAGCAATTATATTGATCGTATTACAATCGAATCTTGGATTAAGACCAATAAAACTTCTGCCACAATTCTTAGTTTTAATAGAAGTAAATATTTTGAACTCGCAATATCGAACGGTTTTGTGAAATGGACAACAACTGTCGGCGGCAATCCGATAGATGTATTTGGTAGTATTAATGTTAGTGATGATGAATGGCACTTTATCGCATCTACCTATGATTCCGTCACAGGTTATTCAGCCGTTTACGTAGATGGAAATCTTGAGGTTTATACTAACACACACTCTCCTTTGGATGAATTAGGTTCTGGTGATAGACCAGATGGTTTCATCGGCAGGGGAACAAAACAAACACAAACAGGAGGATATGTCTCAGTTTTTTCTGATGATTTTGAAACTGATAAAGGTTGGACAGTTCAAAACGATCCTTCATTAACAGATGGTGCTTGGGATAAAGGTATTCCAGTTGATGATGGACGAGGAGACCCACCAACTGATTATGACGGTTCCGGTTCGTGCTATTTAACTGATAATGTAAGAGGAAATTCTGACGTTGACGGTGGAATTACATGGTTAATTTCTCCCAAAATCGATCTAAGTGGTTTAGCAGAAGCAGAAATAAAGTACGCTATATGGTATACAAACAATTTTGCATATTATCCCAATAGTGATTATTTTAGAGTTTATATATCAGATGACAATGGTTCCTCATGGATATTAGTTGATACCATTGGACCAGATACACCAATACCAGAAAGATGGATAGAATACAGTTTTAATGCCGAGGATTATATTAACTTAAATAATCAGGTGAAAATAAGATTCGAGGCATCTGATCTTGGAGGAGGATCAGTTGTGGAGGCTGGTGTGGATGGTTTATCAATTACGGGCTTACAAATTTTAAATGAGGATAATCTTACAGGGTTTATCGATGAATTACATGTTTATAATAGAATTTTATCTGATGAGCAAATATATCAAAATTATCTTTGTTCAAGAGATGGAGACACAAGTAGAAGTGTAATTGTTTCAGATGAAACTAACTTTGGCGAAACATGGAGTTGTAAGGTTACCCCCAACGACGGTATTTTGGATGATATTGAATTTGAATCTAATCAATTAGTTATTGTAAATTATGGAGGAGGGTGATAAAAAATGATAAAAGAAGATGGAAGAATAAAATTCGGCATAATTATTACTTTTTTAGTAATTCTTTATTTAATGATGGTTACATTCCCTTCAAATATCGTTACTGCAGGTTCTTATGATGGACAGGATTTAGCCCTAGCAATACTTGCTAATCAATCAGTATTAGTTGACTCATATTACACTGATGCTGATTCAATAGGTCATAGACAATCATCTGTTCTTTCATCACTTGGTTTTTTATCTCCAACTAATGGCCCAAATTTTGCGTTTTTCAGTACAGGAATTGCAGGAAATAACCCAGTTACAACAGATGAAGCAAACCCTGGAGATGAAAGGGGATCGTGGTTTGCTGGCGGCAAATTTGGATATCCAAGAGATGAAGTAACACTCACAATGACCTTGCAAGTACCTCAATTTATGCACTATCTTTATTATGATGTGCAGTTCTTAAGTGCAGAATATCCTGAATACGTCGGAACTCAATATAATGATAAATTAACAATTACCGTAAATTCACCATCTCAAGGAGAATCTGAATATATTTTTGATATTAATAGTGGTTATTTCGTTTTAAATTCCAATGGATTAACCGGAAGTGGATTTGATATATTTGCCCAAAGTGGCAATCCAGCAAGTATCGATTGGGTAGACACAATTCCCCGGTCACCAGGTGCTGATGCTGGTGCATCTGATCTAGTTCCCATTGGTGGTGCATCCCATCCAGTGGCACCTTTAGAATACATAACAGTTACTATAAATCTAAAAGATGCCTATGATAATCTGGTAGACAGTGCAGCTTACATTGACAATCTTATGTTTTCTGGATATGCAAAAACGGAAATCGTTGCTAAAAAAAGATCAACAGATCTAAATGGTGGAGACGTAGAATGCAATGATATTCTAAGATATACTGTAACAATAAGTAATACTGGTACAGCGGATCAACACGACAATCCAGGAAATGAGTTTGAAGATATAATACCAGAAAATGCTTCTTTTGTTTATGGTTCTGAAACATGTACCGTTGGATCAGTCAACCATAATCCTTCAGAAAATAAAATAATCTGGAATGGAGATATAATCGCCACTAAAACTGTAGAAATTGATTTTGAGATAAAAGTCAACTCTTCTCTAAATAATGGATCATTAATTACCAATCAGGGAATGGTGTACTGGGATTCTAATGAAGATGGAAGCAATGACAAAATTGAGCTTACTGATGAAACTTACTATGATGATGGAATAGACCAGGACGGAGATGGGTTTACTGACGATGATGACCCAACAATTGATATCGTGTTTGCATTCCAAACACCTTCATTTGTAATAGAAGATTTTTCAGATGATGTTAGTGGAGGCGCTGCAACCCAGGATTATTTTGGTCGCGAGTGGTTCAATACAAGTTCTGGTGTGTTGGGAAGTGCTTTTGAGGTTGTTAGTAGCTACAGATATAGCACCGCTAAGTCATTTAAGACCAAACTACGATTGTCTGGAAGTCCTCAGAATTGGTATTATAATCTTTCCGCCATAGAAGGAGATATCAAATGGTGGGAAATTTGGTTTGCTTGTGGAAATGTAAGTGAAGGATCAGATCTTTATTTGACATTTAAAAATGGTGCAGGCAATGACATCGCAAGATTAAAATTTGAGTATGTTCACATGGGATACAGTCCCCCAGTAGACTGGTTATTGACTCTTTTCTATTGGAGTCCCAGTTCCAACGGATGGGTTCAATTATGCACAGACACATATGGATATCTATATAACGGATGGTACAAAATAAAAATAGAGAGAAACGAACCTGGACTTATCAATTATTCACTATACAAAGATGGAGGGGCATTGGTTGATATAAAAACTGATATCACTCTTGGGCCTCCTTTCTCAAATCTTGCTTGCATAGAGTGGAGCTCGACTTTAGATGCAGTAGTCTGTCCAATGATATTTTGGGATGAACATAAGATAGGATTATAAATATTATAAAATTTATAATATATCTGGAGGTGGCAAAGTGGCTAGGATATTTGACAGGAATTTATTTATAATGCTTTTTTCAATCATGATAGGAGTAGTTGTAATTACTTATTTTTTGGCAGACATTGTTAACCAAACAAAAATAGACCAGTTAACTGCCAAACATACTATAGAAATAGAAAACATTGAAGAGATGAACATTAATTTTACAAATAATTTTCTTGAATCATCTGTTTTACTTGATTCTGCCAGAGAGTTTAGAGCGTTTGGTAATTATCATTTCGATTTAGCTAGCTTATTTTACACAAGTGCATTATCGGAAAATAATATTTCGAAAATATATGAATATAAAAACATATCCATCGATAACTCCACAAACGCTATGCCTAAATATATGAATTCATATCTTAACTTTAAAAGTGCTTCTAATTTTTTCAATAACACAAAAAAACACACTACCTATGGTAATTATATTAATTTACTAGATCTTTACGTAAAATTAACTAATTCAGGAGCTAAACTTACAATGCTTAGATATAATGCAAGTAGGTACCTAAAATATCTAGCTGAAAATATTACAATTCAAAATGGTACTGCATTTGTAACAAACGAAACAGGGCTGATGGACCTTTTAAACATGACTTTAATGATGTATGGGACTGAAGCAGGCAACTATGATGATATCGAGGAAGATATCGACGAGTATGATATCAAGGGTTTTGATCCAAATCGCGAACCAACTTAGTTAATGAATAAATCATATTTTCTAAAATTTCAATTTCTTTTTTGTTTATTTAATTACCACTAACAAGATAGATAACTGTAATTTCCAGGGGAAAAATTAAAGAAAGGTACGTGTTTACCCCTAGCATAAAATTTCAAGCCCCGGTAGTGTAGCGGCCTATCATCCGAGCCTGTCGAGCTCGGGACTCGGATTCAAATTCCGGCCGGGGCGTTTTTTCAATTCAAGAAAAGTTCTACAAAAATATTAACTTTGACTCTTTTGCATAAACGATTTGTGAACATATTATGTTTACAACTTTTTCGACAAATATTTTGTTACAACGACATAATTACACAGCAAATATTTATAATTCCCAAAATAGATAGTATATTGTTGGTGCGGATGGAATGGAGATGTCTGAATATACTTCTATATAAGATTATTTTATACGTTTTAATGGCTTTTCTTATTTCATTAGTTTTAATAAGTTTTACATCTGCAAGTACAATATATGTAGATGACGGCGGTGCTGGGGATTATCAAAAAATCCAAGATGCGATTAACAATGCAAATCAAAGTGACATGATATACGTATATAGCGGTACCTACAATGAAAACATTATTCTTAATAAAACTGTGATATTAACTGGAGAAAATCGTGCAAATACAATAATTAATGGGGTAAGCTCCAACAAGCATGCAATTGAAATAATTGTAAATGGTGTAGATATTTCCGGGTTTACAATAAAAAATAATGCAGGCTTAAGTACGCATAAAGCTTGTATTTTCTTTAATTCCGTTTCTAGTTGTAATATTAGTAATAATATTGTTAAAAATGGAGAAAATGGTATATACCTAGTGGGTTCCAGTGGTTCTAGTATCAATGGAAATACTGTCGAAGACAATAATGCAAATGGTATCCATCTATCGGCATCATCTGAAAACACTATTTCAGGAAATGTAATTAAAAATAATGATGGGTTAGGAATTTATTTTTACGCATCATCTTCATCAAATACTGTTTCTCAGAATTCTATATCTGGAAATCATCTTTATGGCATACGTCTAGTTTCATCAAATGGAAATACATTCCATCATAACACATTTTCTGAAAATAATATCAATGTAAATGATCCCAACACGAATTCCTGGGATGATGGTTCCGAGGGCAATTATTGGGATGATTATACAGGTCAAGATGCAGATGAGGATGGAATTGGAGACTCACCCTATGAGATATCAGGAGGCAGTAATCAGGATAGATACCCTCTAGGATTCTTTGTCAGTCAAAATCAGGTGCCTCAGGCATTTATTACTTTAATAAGTCCAAGTACAAGTATTCAAGGGCAAATGGTTTATTTTGAAGGTCAAGTGATCGATGATGGAGGTATTATTCAATGGGTATGGACTTCTTCTTTAGATGGAACCATTGGCGATTCTGAAGATTTTTCAACTTCAACATTATCAGTTGGCTCACATATCATCAAATTCCGAGCAAAAGATGATCAAGATCAATGGTCTGAATATGCAACTTCTAGTCTTACAGTAAATCCGATTAATGATCCAGAAAATCAGAAGCCTACGGCACAAATTATTACTATAAATCCTAGTAAGACAAACTTCAGTAATCCAGTCTATTTTCATGGTATTGGCAGTGACGATGTACAGGTAACTGCATTTCAATGGCGTTCTAGTATTGATGGAATATTAAGTAACCAACAGACTTTTACATCATCGGATCTCTCGGTGGGCACTCATATAATATATTTTAAGGTTCGAGATAACGAAGGTGAATGGTCAAACGAAGATAAAAAAAGTCTAATCATTGTTGAGAGTTCAGAACCTTCAAATTCAGCACCAGTCCCGAATTCAGGGGGCCCATATAGTGGAGTAGTTAACATATCTGTCGTCTTTGATGCCTCAGGAAGTTACGATCCAGATGGAGATATTTTTTCCTATAGCTGGGATTTTGGTGATGGTTCAACTGGGGAAGGGATAAATAAAACTCACTTATATTCTCAGATCGGTAATTATACAGTTACCTTAACTCTAACAGATTCTAACGACAAAACTGCTTCAACATCAACTTATGCAAATATTTCAAAAAATCCAAATGAAAATGGAAACGAAGATTCGTCAAATAATGGAATTCCTGGATTTACATTTTTTATTCTGATTATTTCTATTATTATTTTTCTCAATAGAAAAAAATACCTTAAAAAATAATTTTTCAGATGATAGCAATAAAATAAATTCTAATTGAAAACTATTAAAATAATCCTAAATTTTGTAGAAAAGCATTTATATTATAAGATACAAATTATATATTGATATGTAAATAAATATAGGGTTTTTGAAGGGGGACAGCAATTTTTATGAGTGAAATTATCACGCTAAATGTATTATCTCAAGCCATATCAAACCGGCTTGGGATAGAAAAGATGCAAGCGTGGAAGGTAGCGTGTTTTATCCTTGATCTGTTTGGATATGATGATCGAATCATTGATAATATATTGGAGCCTGAAGATAGACAATTGTTCTATTTTTTGGAGAGTGAAGGAATTCTTACAACCGGGAGAGAAGTAACTCTATTATACAACGGTAGAGAATGGCTTACTCACTATTGGGAGCTTAATAAAAGTACAATAGTTAGATATGCATACGAAAAGAAGCGGAAGGAAAGAAGTTATCTGATTAACAAAAACAACTTAAGGGATATTCCACAAAAAAACGTATACAGTAATTTATCAGATGAAGTGTGGTTTTCAAGAAAACCAGATCGCAAAAGTCCTGTAGGCTTCTAATATAAACAAAAATTAGATAGAAAATAATTGTGGATTAATTTATCCTCAGATATTGAAAAAAAAGTATTTAGGATATTCAACTAACTACTTTTACGTATGTTGCATATCCAAGAATTATGCTTTTTCCTGCGATACCGATGAATCCCTGGGCATTTCCTAAATGTGCCCCGTTGATACTGTAGATCCCGCCTGTTCCTGCCGAAAAACAAAATCCACTAGTAAATTGCCAATTTATTTCTCCAAATGCAAAACATTTCGGCTGATTTATAACATTATAATAGTTTTGTCCTTGAGATGTTGTTCCTGTCCCGGGCGCAATGATTAAACAATTTGAGTTTTCGTATTCGCTAACCCTATTCCAATTTGAAACAAAAACGTAAATTTCATGACTCCAGAATTGCCCCGACTTATCATAAACCGTTGCTCTAATCATCCTATTAACACCAAGAGATCCCGAATTTCCATCAACAGTCAAAGGGATTGAATCTTTACTCTTTCCCTTCCCAACTTCACAATACCATTCATATGGGGGTTCATAGTCTGGAAACGGAAGATTTTCCCTTGTGCCGAATGGTTCAATATCAAATTCCACCCTATCAATTTCAGCATTATCAGTTGCATCAACTCTAACCCAGAATGGAACATCTACTTGCTGTTCATCTGCAGGTTCAATTATTTGAACGTAGGGCTGTTCAGCATCTATTTTTATATTGAGTCTATTTTCCTGTTTATTTTTATCTTCGGTATTTCCAGATTTATCAACTGACCAGAAAACTACATCCCATACACCCATCCAATTGGATGCCTGAGATGTGCTTAGATGTAAACCGCCAGAAGAGTCGTATTCTTGAGCAGCTCCACCATTTAAAGTGTAATATGTTTTATCAACGCCACTGCCGGTATCCTTTGGATAATCTTCAGCATGCAACCAAATTGTTACGCTTTCATCGGTGTACCAATCATTATTTTCTTTTGTACCGTCAATATGATCTAGCTTAGTAATGGGAGGGTCATCGTCAACTCCTAAATACGTAAGAGTCCACTTGTCAAGTGTGGGAGAATATGATGGGTTATTTCTTGTTAAACGTGCCCTTAGACGAATAGGTTCATCATTTAGCGTTGACAAATCTGCACCGGGGCTGACATCAGACATAAGTACAGATGTACCTACTTCATTCAAAACATCAAAGGTAATAATTCCGTCAAATTGAGCGTCAAAATCATGCCATGATTCAATGTTATCAAATGTAATCTTCTTTGAGGTGATTAGAGCCTCTAATATAAGTTGTTTTTCATTTCCTATTGAAATCGACACCTCAGATCCGCTTTCTATGTTGAGATGCCAAATATTGGCAAAAATATCTGGCACTCCATTAAAGGGAGGTATGTATCCAACACGAGTATCCTCCCAAACAACGAAGATAATATTTTCATTTACTGCCATGTTTGCCCAATCTGCTTCGGCAGAGTTACTTGCAGAAAGTTGAATATCGCCGTCAAAAACTTCCCCATCTGAAGAAATAAATTTACCCCAGATGTTACCACCACCATTGTATGCAACTAAGTAAGAGGTAGAAAGGTAAGGAACGATATCGGTTCTTATAAAACTTCCATCTTTTATCTTAAACATTGTAGGACCAACTGGGCTTCCTGATCCATCAATTAATTTACCCCATACATCCCCTCTATAGGGTTTACTTGTCGTTCCTTCGTTCCAGGTAATAAGATATTGATGGGTATCCTCAGAGAAAGCTACACAGGGAAAAAGATAACGGGTATTTGAATCGCTATTTGTAATTTTCATTGGTTGGTTCCCCGGATTTGGACCTATGCAGTTTAGATTCTTATCAAACAGGCCCATCCAGATGTCTGTTTCAAAACTTCCGGATTTCTCCTCCCAGACAATCACATAGTTTTGGTTAAAGGGATCATATGCTGCCCATGGCTCACGTTGGTTGTTTGCAGCAGAAGAAATTATTTTTTCTGAGCCTATTTGATTTCCGTTGACATCGAAAAGTTTCGCGTAAATATTGCTGTTTGATGAGCCTTGTCTTTCATCTTCCCAGACCACCATAAACCTGTTATTCATAGTATCATAGGTTACATGAGGATCGGCTTGCATGTTTGGTTCCATACAAATGTTGATATCGCTAGCTGATACATCGCCTGTTTGGGAAACAAATCTTCCGATTATGTCAATTGTATTTGCATCTGTTGAGGTCGCGTAATGCTCCCAGGCAACAAAAAACTTACCTGCACCATATGCAACAGAGGGGTTTTCATGATGCCACTGGGGTTCCTGTCCACTTCTAATTTGAAAATCAAGTTTTATCTCCTCGCCTTTGGTATTGTATATGGATCCTCGGATATCTTGCTTGAAGAAATATGTATATGGAGCATAAGGGGCCTGCCCTTCCTCCCAAACAATGAGGAAACGTCCATTTCCATACGCAACATCAGGGTCCCATGCACCTTCGGTATATACATGGGTTGAAATCCTTTCGTCGTTTTCCCATTGTGGCTCCCAGTCAGAAAATACATTATAGAAATTGCTCTGGCCTGCCGCACCGGGGTTTCCGTAAAAAAGAAACATAGTACTTTGTCCAATTGGAAGTTCGGGGACGTTTATCCAGACGGTTGCAGAATGTATATCTTTGTCTTCTATCCAATAATCTAACCAAACTGTTTCAAAATTTTCATGCTTAAATCTAATATCGTCATAATCAGATTGCATATCAGAGTCGTAATTAACGGTTAAACGAAACGCAAAATTTGTAAGAACTTTACCAGCATCATTAGTAATTGATATTGGTTTCATTTTGGTCCAACTTGGATCGGTCCAAATTGTGTATGTGTCTTTAATTTTAGCACAGCCGTCAGAAACATCATAATCATATGATAATGTAGAATCGATCCATTGTTCATTGTCAAAATCATCAGACCAGTTGTAATAGAAATCTGTATCTCCAGATTCAGATCCCAGAGGACCAGATTTAAATCTCACAACAGCCTGCGTTGAAGACATTGCTGCTAGAATCATTAGAAAAGCAACAAATATGATTTTACCAATATTTTTTTCTTTCATTTTTCAACCCCCTATTACTTATGGATTAATCCAATCCTCCACATTATAATACCAATCTCCATCTAATAGTAAATGTAAATCCAAGTCGCCATAAATATCAATGACAGGCCAAATATACAGAAATAGATTATACCAATACCAATCTACACACACATAGATTCCTGCGTTAGCTAAGTTAACTTCTGCACCCCATGTATCCTGATAAGTAAAGTACAGATTTATGTCATTAATACTTTTTTGGGTCGTATGCTCATTGATTTTAAAATAACCTGGATCTGTTGCACTTTGTCCTTGCCACCATTTCCAATCCATATCAAAATGAGGATGAGCTGGAAGATCTACAAAACCGCGAAGATCATAATTACTAGTTTCATTACTCATATCGAAATCAAGACGAATAGGTTCGTCTTGCATGAAATCTACTAAAACTCTTCCATCATCGCCTAGCGCCCAATCTAAATCTAATGAAGCAACTTTACCTTTATAATCTAAATCAAAATGAAGATTTGTAATTGTATCAACAATGCCTCCAAATGTCAGTTTGTTTATCTTTAATTGCTCACCTGAGGTATCAATATTCCAATTTGCTTTAAGTCTGTCTGCAGAAACCTCATCTACTGTAAGTGCCAAGGCATCCCCCGTATCCAGACTCCCAAAAGAAAATGTGTTAGCAAACATTTTCCTCGATGTATCAAAATAGAAATAACCACTTTCTCCGATTTTAAAATTAGTACTAATATATCCTTGTTGTATTTCAAGTGTATTATCTATGGTAATTCCACCATATTCTAAATAAAATTTTATCGGATCGATGCCACCAATGTATCCACGAGAGGCATAACCATAACCTTGCAGAAGATTCCAATGTACACCAGCCTCCGCAGATGAAACTGCAGGAATATCTGTAATTTCAACAACTGGTATTTCTACACCAGGCAAAAACATTTGAATTGCATCTAAATTTGATGTAGAAGTATGATATACCCTGCCATAAACATTATTACTGGGATTTTGTAGATTATCGATATCCACGTATAATTTTGCTTCAGCTCCAATTCTTGTTTCTCTTGGAATGCCTTCAGGTACATCAATAAAAACGATTTCAGGGTCTGTATCAGAAGCCCTAGGATAATACATTGTAACTCTATTTAATTCACTACTCATTGTTAAATCAACATACCCGCCAACATCAACTTTGAGTAAACTTCCATTCACCATGGAAAGGGATGATTCTGCACTAAGTTTTTGATAACTTGGAATATCTTGAACCCTAATAAATGTCGATTCAGGTGATTCAGTATCTGTTTTTGGATAATAAATAGCAACTTCGCCAAGTTTACTACTCATATCTAACTCAAGATAACCACCGAATTTAACATCAAAAATATTAGGGAGTAACTTTAGATCAAGATCTACTCCCCATTCAAAATCCACCATTTTAGGAATTTGTTTTAATTCTACTTTTTCCTCAAATGCATCTGGAACACTTACTTCCAAACCTATATCAAATTCATGACTTGCCTTGTATTGGAAACCTTTAAAATCCAAGTCAAAACAAATCCACCTTCCGCGATTAGCCATGTAACTGTCAATTTTATCAAAAATCAATGAGAGACCGGGGACATTTTCGCCATCTCCTTTAAGAATGTTAGATGTGAAGGTAACTCGAGTCTGGCTTGATTTTTTACTTTTTTGATCGAAATAATAGTAGACATAGCCTCCAGTCGGGACAAATTTTGTCTCAACATATACGGCTGGTTCAAATTCGACAGAGAAAGCAATATCGTAAGTTGGAGTGGTTTCCCCTTCTTTATAAGATTGAAAGCCATAAAGAAGTTCTACTGGATCTTCGCCACCTGGATCCATTTTGTGTTGAAAAATAGTAGGATTAAAAACACTAAGAGGATTCCAATTTAAATCTTTAGCAAATGAAAATTTTTTTTCCATCAGCATAGGAATTTTTTGGCCCTCGGGCGAGCGGTATCCTGCACCTATGGAAAAATAATCATTATTTGAAATAGGAGTAGATGCAAATGTCTCTTTAACTAAATTATTATTTGGTATTAATTTATTAACCATATTTTTCAAATTTGTGAAAAATGCTGATGTATTTTTATTATTGAAAATTTTTTCTAGCAGACTAATTATAAATTCAAATGGCGAATTTGTAACTGATTTACCTTTACCTTTATTTTTTATTAGTCCTAGATTGACATGCAGCTCTGACCATACTTCTAACTCTCCATTTATGTCATCAATTCCCCCTACATCGGAAGAATCCGTTTTCGGTAACTGCCTTACTCTAACTCGAGTTTCAAGTGATGTCAAATCTTTATTTGTATTCACGTCTCCAATAACGGACCAATAAAAACCCACAATTACTTCTACATCATCTTCAGGATCACTATCAATATTGAATTTTAAATGTTCTCCATATTCTGGATGTTTCAAAAATTTATCCTTAAAATCGGTTATAGAAATATCTAGTTTTTTCTCAAAAGTTTGTCCATTATATACTAGTCTGATCCACCATCCAAAAATTTCTCCAGCGTGTGCCGATGCAGGTAGTATTACACTGCTTGATTTTTCATTAAGAGAAGAAGTTTGTCCGACGATTTTTTCACCGTTTTTGAGATAATTGTTAAAAGTATTGAGAATGGCTTGTGTACTTTGTGCAGTTAAAGAAGTTACATTCTCGCCATTTAAGTTAGAATTACTAAATTGTAATTCATTACTGGAGGCAATTTCCAACCATAATGGACCTACCATCATCAGGCTAATTATAATTACTCCAATTTGTATTTTCATAAATGATTCACCTCTTCTTTACTTAAATATATTATTTGTAATTTAACCTATATAAAATGTTTTATCGAAAATATGTGCATAATAGTATAAAAACTAGGTTAATTTACTATTTTGACCCACTTTTAATAACAGAAATAAATTGTTTTAGAATGAATTATTAAGTTTCTCTATACCTAATGTTTTTTTAAGGTGGTTTGACAGCGTACCGAGAGCTAATGGCTTTCAAGCAGTGAAGCTTACCTCAGAAGACTTCCGAAGAAGTCTACCAAGGCTCTTCACCTAGGCCAAAAGTTCAAGCCCCAAAAAGGGGTGACCATCCCATGGGCTCTCGCACCATAGTACTGAAAATTACGCAGGTAGGCTTAACTGCCGGGTTCGGAATGAGACCGGGTGTTTCCCCACCGCTTTGACCGTCAAACCACCATTAACATAATTTTATGGTGTTATAACGCAACCTGTCTAACGATTGAACCAGCAAATGAACGTTTAGTAGCTACGGGCTGAACATGTCGCCGAAGCTCCATGCTTACACCCTAGCCCTATCAAACGGATCTTCTATCCGAGTTCTAAGACGCCTCTTCTTGGGGTGAGCTTCATGCTTAGATGCTTTCAGCATTTATCCCTTACAGCGTGGCTGCCCAGCATTGCCCTGTCGGACAACTGGTAAACTAGTGGCTGCAGACCCCTGTTCCTCTCGTACTAAAGGGTCTTTCCCCTCAGGCATCTACGCTTCTAGAAGATAGCAACAAACCTGTCTCACGACGGTCTAAACCCATCTCACGATCCGCTTTAATGGGCGAACAACCCCACCCTTGGCAGCTGCTGCACCACCAGGATGCGGAGAGACGACATCGAAGTAGCAAGCCTTCAGGTCGATATGGGCTCTTACTGAAGACAACTCAGTTATCCCCGGGGTAACTTTTCTGTTATCAATCACCCCCACAAAAGAGGTTGATTGGTTCGCTAGGCCCTGCTTTCGCAACGCGGATTGTTGTTGGGCCAATCCGTGTAAAGCCACCTTTTGCCCTTGCATTCTACAGGAGATTTCTGTACTCCTTGAGGTGACCATTGGGCACGCTTGATATCTTTTCGAGCGTGTGGCGCCCCACCCAAACTACCCACCTATCGATGTTCTTTTTCAAGTTAGTGAGGCGACAAAAGAAGGGTGGTGTCCCATTGGCGCCTCCACTTGAGCTAGCGCTCAAGCTTCGACGGCTACCACCTACGCTTCACATCGATTACCGTATCACAACAACAGGCTGTAGTAAAGCTCCACGGGGTCTTCGCTTCCTTCTAGAAGGTACTGGACTGTGCGCCAGTAAGTCAATTTCACCGGCCTTAAAGCGGGGACAGTAGGGCTCTCGTTAAGCCACTCATGCAAGCCGCCAATTAAGCGGCAAGGTATTACGCTACCTTAAGAGGGTCATGGTTACCCCCGCCGTTTAACGGTCCTTCGTCCCCTTGAACGAGGTTTTCAGATACCGTCACTGGGCAGGATTCGGCGACCATACACATCCTTTCGGACTTGCGGTCTCCTGTGTTTTTAGTAAACAGTCGGAGCCCCCTAGTCACTGCGACCTGCTTTCCACAAAGCAGGCATCCCTTCTACCAAAGGTACGGGACTATTTTGCCGAGTTCCCTCGCCTCAATTAAGCCGACACACCTTAGCTTTTTCAGCTAGGGGCACCAGTGTCAGTTCTCGGTACGGATTAATAAGTTACATCCTATATTTTTTTTCACGGGCACTTGAGATCAACCCAATCCACCTATAAACGGTAGATTCATTACGCTTTGGCTGAGTTCTCACCATTACGGTACTCCCACAGCTTAATACGCTTGAACAGACAGACAAGCCTGCAAAGTCTACCCGAATGCGTAAAAATATAGACAAATACTTATGAAGTACAGGAATATTAACCTGTTTCCCTTTCGACTTGTTCGGTTAAGACAAGCCTTAGGACCGACTAACCCTCGACTGATGAACATCGTCGAGGAAACCTAGCCCTTTCGGTGGTAGAGATTCTCACTCTACTATTGCTGCTACTTTTGCCAGGATTCTCGTTCGAACGCGGTCCACTTGACCTCACGGCCAAACTTCTGCCCACGCACGACGCCCCCCTACTCAATCTCCTTTTAGGAGTGCTTATGTATCGGTGATTAGCTTAGCCCCGTCCATTTTCGAGGCATACAACCTCGACCAGTGAGCTGTTACGCTTTCTTTGAAGGATGGCTGCTTCTAAGCCAACCTCCTGGTTGTTTTTGGTTATAAACACTCTTTGTTCTATGACACTTAGCTAATACTTTGGGACCTTAACATAAGGCTGGGTTGTTTCCCTTTTGGACATCAAGCTT
>CAZTMK010000020.1:0-37676 GCA_964615235.1 uncultured Thermoplasmatales archaeon | reverse complement strand
TTCTTATTAATTATCGGAGTTCCTTCAATATTTGTCCTGTTTACCTCCTTGTCTATAAAAACTACCGCGTATTTTTCTGTAATTTTTGAAATACTACTAACAATTTTTGCTTTTTTTATTAATTTATCATCATACTGATGAACGCAGGTCAATAAAATTTCATCCTTGTCCTTGCTTACTGCCTCAAATGGGCATCGCTCCATGGGAATAATTTTATACCCCAACTCTTTTAGAAGATAAAAAATCTCTTGTTGCAATTTAATGATTTTTTCTTTCCCCAAATCCAATTTTTTAAGTTCCTCAATTTTAGATGACGAATAACCGAGAATGTCAATTGGCTTTGTAATCGAAGTTCCAAGTAGTTCCTCCATTCTTTCAGCAATTTCAACTCTTGCATTCATACCTTCCTCATAAAGTCTAACTGTTCTGCGAGAAACCCTTACAGAACGGGCAAAAGATCCCAAGGATATGTTTAGATCATGTCTCAATTTAATCAGTCTTTCAGTGTTTATATTCACATAAAACCCGCCGGGACCTGCATAAATTTTAAGTTGATTTCCCTCCAGAAATAAATTTTTTAGGGTTTCTGAGTTCACTGCTTGTATCCCACATCTATCGTACACTACCTCGTTTTCAAGAATTCCAGTGCTGCTTCTTTCCCCTATCAGTATGCAATTACCTTTGAGTAGCTTTGATAGTAATTTTAATTCCTGAGCGACTTCGTCTGATAAAGCATCTATATTTGTTAAAACTTTAATTATCAGAAGGGAATTATCCCTTCTTGCAATTAAATCAAAACTAACTGGACGCATAGCAAATAGTTCCGAGACGTAGAAACCGGCCTTGGTTAATACCTCTCGAATCTCTTCAATCAGTTCGGGACGATTCATCTCTAGATACCCTAATAGAAAGTATAAATATTTAATAATATCGGGAGCGGCATGATTAGGATAGGTGTTGATGACACGGATTCAGTAAATGGCGGTTGCACAACATTTGTTGCACGAACGCTTATCAAAAGCTTGCTAGAAAAAAAATTTGACATAATCGGGTTTCCTAGATTAGTACGTTTAAATCCGAATATTCCTTGGAAAACAAGGGGAAACGGTGCAATTTCAATAAATGTAGGTGAGGGGCGTGGCAAACTTTTTAAAATCGGAAATTTAGCCAAAAAAGATATATTTTCCTACGAGAGAGAAAATAGTAGATCACCTGATAAAAAAGATTTTGAAAAAATTTTAAAAATTGTTGAAAACACAATAGAAAATCTTGCGAAATTTGATGATGAAAATACTAATCCTGGTTTTGTTGTTTTAAATGAACCACTCCCTATTGATATTTACAAGAAAACGGTACTGGAAGTTGTATCCATACAGGAAATTAAGAAAATACTGGACTCGGCGGGTGCTTTTTACAAAGGTTACAAAAAATCTCGAGGTCTCATTGGAGCCGCTGCTGCAATATCTTGGGATTCGAAGGCAGATAGAACATATGAACTTATTGCATATAGAGAACAAGAAAAATGGGGAATGAAAAGAAACGTGGTTGAATTCTCTGTTAAAAAAATTGATGATAGGTATTATTCAACTTTTGATAACTTTGACCATATAAACAAGCATAACAGAATAGTTCCAAATTCTCCCTGTCCTATACTTTATGGAATCAGGGGTGACAATTATAACGAATTGGAATCTGCCTCTAAAATCGTTGAATCTGAACCTATTGACAGCTGGTTAATATTTGAAACAAATCAGGGAACCGATGATCATTTACAACAAAAAAATATAATCGATGTAAAACCTTTTGAGTCTGTTACAGTAAAAGGGATGGTTTACAATATTCCAAAAACGATCCAAGGTGGTCATGTTTTTTTTGAAATTTGTGATAACAAAAAAAATACAATCACATGTGCAGCATACGAACCAACAAAGCAATTCCGAAGTATAATTAGAAATCTTAGGCCAGAAGATATCGTTGAGGTTTATGGAGGGGTTAGAACAAAACCTTTAACTATCAACTTAGAAAAAATTAAAATTATTAAACTTACTAGAATTTTTGAAAAAAAAGAAAACCCAATATGCCCCAACTGTGGAAAACACATGAAATCGGTTGGAGCTGGCCAGGGATATAAATGCAGAATTTGCGGAAAAAAAAGTAATGAACCTGTTGAAAAGGAAATAAAAAGGACATTGAGAAATGGTTTTTACGAAGTACCTGTTTGTGCAAGACGCCATCTAAGTAAACCATTGAAAAGAATGTAAATATGAAAAAGTTATTTAGATTAGTTTATCTAAAAAAAGTTTACTAATTCAGCCATATGCATTTCATCAATTTGCTCAATATTGTCGTTGATTTCTATAAATCCTACACTTTTTACATGGTATCGCCAATATTTGACAACTCCCATAAGTGTTACAAAATGGATGCCTTGAACCTCCATTTTCACATCAAAAGAAACATTATCTTGTTTTGCTGTTAAACGAAGTGAAGTTGGAATATATTTTCCATTATCATAGGTATAATTGTCATAGGAAAATTCAAGGTTTTCAGGTCCTATATTAATATACCCGCCATTGACACTATTTATTACTGCCAAAGGTTGTTCTTCCAAAAGCGTCGTCATTATATTTGACCAAGTTATTGTATAGTTTTCCGAATTTATCTTACCCCAGAACCATCCTGCGTTTAACATGGCAAGCACTGTAA
Organism: uncultured Thermoplasmatales archaeon; assembly: GCA_964615235.1. GTDB lineage: Archaea > Thermoplasmatota > E2 > DHVEG-1 > DHVEG-1 > JAFGPP01. The sequence continues at coordinate 34,970 of CAZTMK010000020.1, read as the reverse complement.
CATCATAATTATGATCGTGGTAGCCGATTCCTTCAACTTCCATTCGATTATTATCTCCTAAATCAATCCATCCTTCTACTCGTGCTCTAGGCGCTGCAACAACCCATTTACTTCCCGGAGTTACGCCCTTCCAGCCTTTTGTTAGGCTATAAAAGTTTAGACTGGTTGTAATATCGCCAACCTCAAGATATACATAGAAATTAAACAAACCTTCTTTTTCACTAGGGTATCCCCGAATTCCTATTCTTCTATTAATCATTACAAATGGCTCCTCATCAGACGCTTGAAATGATACTAAATCAGTAACTTCTTTATTGTGTGTTATAAGCTCTCCATCCTTGTAAACGTCTAACCGAGTAAAAACAAGAAAAATTCTCTTATAAAAAACATCCATTATTCTAATACTTATCTGAATACTATAGCCATCATTAAATGCTGCATCAAAATACCACCATTCCGTAAAATGGAAGAAATTTGATCCTTGAAAGGCATCATCTCTTAGTGTGATATCTTCAGGATTAAAATCAAATAATCTAGAAGAATCATCTAAAGAAAAATAGCTCAAAAGGTCTTTTAAAGGATTTAATCTTAAAAAAGGACGAGATTTTAATATATTAAACGAATCAAGCGGATTGTAATTGCTTTCTTTGTTTTTTAAAAATAAAGAACGAGATTCCACAATTGTACTAACAGCTAATAATATGAAGAGCAGTACAACTAGGATTGAAGTGAATTTCCTCATGTAGAATCCTAATATTAATATTAATTACATTATTTAAATATTTTTTGGCAAAATAAGCATAATTTTAATTTAATTTCGCAACAAATCATGGACATAAAAGAATTCAACTGTAATGTAATCATATAAAAGTATTACAATCGTAATGCTTTTTAAGGAATTGTTGCTACCTACTGGCTATATTATCTACTGCGGGTGTGGTGTAGCCTGGTATCACTTAAGCTTGCCAAGCTTATAACTCGGGTTCAAATCCCGGCGCCCGCATTTTTCACGATTTGCAAGATATTCTACCAATTTTACTTCCAGAAAGGTACTGATGTTGATATTGAACTCTTTTGCTTGTTTTACTATTTCCGAGTCTACTGAGAGGGTCAATTTATTTTTAACCATACGTACATATTACATATTATAAAAGTATGATTTTTTTGTCTTGATTAAGCACATTTTAAAGTATGGAGTTGAAATATCGGAGTTGGAACAAGGGTTAGCATCATTATTGGTAAATAATTGTATCATTGTCATAAAAATATTTTTATTAATTCGTATTTTGAACCATATTTTCCCAATAAAGTTTTTAAAATACAACGAGTTTGATTTATTTGGAGGAATTGCTAAAAAGATATTGGGGGAAACAAAATGAAAGGAAAAATAATTGGTTTTTTAGTTTGTACGATTTTTATTACTACGATAATTCCTTTTTCAGTTACATCAAATGAAAATGAAGGTTCAAACATAATTTATGTTGATGATGACGGGACTGCTGATTACACAAGTATTCAGGATGCAATTGACAATGCACTTGATGGAGATACAATCAATGTCATGCCCGGTATCTATTATGAGTTTGTTAAAATTGACAAATCAATTAAATTAATTGGCCAGGATAAACACACAACAATAATTGACGGTATGAACAAAAGTGAAGTTTATACCACAGGAGTTGTCGATATTAATGCAAATTACGTTGAAATGTGCAGGTTTACTATTAGAAATATAACTTGCCCTAATTATGGAATACTTGTTGAAAAAGGTAACAACGTAATTGCTGATAACACTATTTTATCTAATAATCCTGTATCTCAAATAGGAATTTATGTTTGTAGTGAAGAACCATTTGTAAATAAACAGTATGGTTTCAATTCCATATACTCCAATACAGTAAGCGGCGGTAGATATGGTATTTGTGTTTATGGTCAAGGAAATACAGTTGAGAACAATGTTATATCTGATTGTATTTATTCCGGAATTTCAATCGATTATTGTAAATATTCTACGATAAAAGGAAACATTATAACAAAAAATGAATACGGAATTTTGATAGTAACTGCCTTCTATAACACAATTTCAAATAATCATATTGAAAACAACGAAATCGGGATATTGTCATTTGGTTCATCAAAAAACAAAATTGTTCAAAATAATTTAATCGATAATTTGAGAAACGCTTTGGTGACAAGGGAAATTCTTGGTTTTATTCGACATTTCGTTATATTTCCTTTAGTTGGTTTTCATCCTTTGGGAAGGAACACTTGGTATAGTAATTATTATAGCGACATTTCAAAAGTTCCCTATCAGATTCCCACCCAAGTAGAATTTATGGGCGGGAGACCACCAATTTTTACATATTATTTGAATTTCGATTGGAACCCAGCTTCAGAACCTTATGACATTCCAATCGTGGAGGGGGAACTATGAACAGGAAGATTATTGGAATTTTTATAATCGCACTACTGACAATATCATATATACCAATGGTAAGCAGTGAAGTAACTCAAATACTAGAGGAAGGTAAAAGCGAAGTAAACAAAATAGGCATTTTTTTCAGAGGCGAAGTTTATCTTACGAGCATGTCACTTCCAAATCATCTACCGTATTTAGGGATTTTTTTGGATATTGAATCAATTTGGATAACGGTTGGTGAAAAGAATCTATTCATAGCTGATGGAAAAATTAAACATCTTGATTCACTTCGTTGTCTGCGTTTATATCATTTTACAGGTATTGGTACGCCAATTGGGGTAAATTGGATGGCTTTTAAATATTTTATTAATCCAGATGCCAAACAGTTTCTCATGGGTTTCTGTGATTACTATAAAATTGTAAATTGGACTAGCACAACTACTTAATTATAGGTGGATGAACTATGAAAAGAAAGATTATTGGAATAACCTTGATACTGATTCTAATCTCGAGTTCCTTGTCCTTGTGTGTGGAAGCTGGTAGCGAGAAAAATCCAGAACTTGAGGATGAAACAGGGGAATGTCATAGAAGTATTGATATCAAATCAGTTTGGTTTTTTGAAAAGCCCGATGAACCGGAATATCTTCACGTAAATATGAAATTAGCGAATTTCAAAATTTTCAGAATATTTCAAGATTTTCGAGTTTATTTTCAAATTGATAACGAAACCTATTGTGTAAAACTTCTATTCCCTGTAATATATCCTGTATCATATTATACACTTACACATGAAATAAGAAATGGTAGTTCTATAACATGGGATGATTATTTAATTAATGGTCAGTTAAATAAAATCAAAGGTATCATTAGTTGGAAGATCCCTAAAAATCTGATCGGAAATCCAGAAGCGGAGAACTTTGTCACAGATATACATGCAGATTCATTAAATTTTTTATATTTGGATTCAAGAGCGGCTATTCCGGTATTAATTCTTGATGCTATATTAAAAAAAATTTTTAACAAAAGTGTCTGGGAATTTATGTTAGCGAGCGAACTGCCGTTTTTCCATAAATTATTTCTCTATGTGATAGAAATATGGGATTATGCGAATGACTATGTAGAAAGTAATGGTAAAGACTATATCTTTCAATAATCCTGTTGAATCCCGCTTGACAAGCTTATAATTCGGATTCAAATCCCAGGGCCTGCATATTTTTAAAAAGAAAGCATAAAAGATTAATTAAAAAGACAATATTTTACAAAAAACCATAATTACAAGGAAATAGGAAAGGCAATATCGCTTTCCTTTTTCCAATTTGTTTAACAAATAAAAATAATATTGTTAATTATTGGTTAATCAATTGTTCAATAGTCGGAATATTCATCTTTATTGTGTTTTTTATTTTCCAATTCCTTTAGTTTTTCATCAACTTCTCTTAAATCGTAATTAAAATCTTTTGGGCTTTTATTGTCATAACCCTTACGGCTCAACATCTCATCAATTTCTTTTATTGCAGTTTCATATTTTTCATTCATTTCTCATCACCTGCTATATGTTAGCATGGTATCATCTATCACTAATTATATTTAAAGTTAATCCGTTAAATTGCCAAAATGTAAAAACCGATACAAAAGGAATCCAATAAATTATCTATCAGAAATTAACCTAGTACGTGTTTTTTTATCAAATATTCTATGAATTCCTTTTCTTTATCCGATCTTGGCGCCAGCGTTTTTTCTTCCCCCATAAAAAAGTATATGAATTTTTATATTATTATTTTTTCCCCTCAATCCAATTGATCAAATCCTTTCTGCATTGCAAGCAGAGATGAAAATCACAAGGTTTTCCCTTACCAGTTTCTACATAATCTATTCGAACTATAGTATCAAACAAATCCTCGTAGTCTTTGCTGCATTTATCACAAGTAATATTCATGTCTTTTACCTATCATAATAAATTAATACAATTTATAGCAATGGCATTATTATTAATAAAATTAATTAGAAAACATCAAATCATGGTTTTAGTAAAAGGGAGGAAAAGGGAGGTAGGTGGGGGAGAAGGAAATAACCATCTATATCATAGGGGGCAATAGAGAATAGGTAAGTTGCTGGATCTAATCCTACCTCACCAACAATAAATGTGTGATTAGCGATATTTAAAATTGTCGTGGAAAAATTTCAAAATGTGATAATGTTATCATTTATCACTGCAAGAGTTTTTAAATTTGGTAGATACTGAAATCAATCTTAAAATAGCGAAATGGTTTTCAACATACATGTAATCTTAAAAATAGCTGTAAATCATGCTTAAAAAAGATTACGTTGGGGAATACTTATGAATCATGGAGCATGAATAAATGATAAAATTGGATTTACATGTACATTCGCAATACTCAGAAGATGCAATGGGCACACCAAAAGAAATTATAAGTTCATTAAAAAAAAGGGGCATTTATGGGGCTGCGATAACCGATCATAACACTACTAGAGGCGGGCTTGCAGCTTTACAAATTGCCCAAAAGGATTTTATCATTATTCCGGGAATCGAAATATCTACAAATGAGGGGCATATATTGGGGTTAAATCTAAGAAAAGACATAAAAAAAGGACTTTCTCTTGAGGAAACAGTTGAATTAATAATTGATTCTGGTGGCGTACCTGTGGTACCACATTTGTTTAGACTGATGTCTGGAATAAAAGAACCAAAACTCAAACAATTGCACGAAAAAATACCTGCAATAGAAGTTTTCAATGGTTGCAGTGTACCAAAGTCAAACCTTAAGTCTGCAAATATTGCGAAAAAATATAATCTTGGTGGAACCGGGGGTAGTGACTCTCATCAGCCTAAATATGTTGGAATTGCCTATACAATCTTTGATTCCACCGATTTGTCTGTTGACTCATTAATATCTGAAATTGAACACAAAAGAACGTGGGGGGAAGGAAACACCATGCCATTGAGATATCGTAGGGACAGAATGGTCAAATCTATAAAGCAATTTTTTCAGAGAGGTATGAAGAGAATATAAAATAATTTGATGGTTCTGACAATCAATCTTACATAAAACAATGGAAAAAAATATAAATTAAGTTAATTTATAAACTCTAAGGTAAAATGGAAACTAATATTAAAGATGAAACCAAATCCATTTTTTTCAATTGTATCTTTTGTAATAAAAAATATGCCAAAAACAGCGTTACTAAAAATATTTGCCTTGATTGCATGGCCACAATTATATCAAGGATTGACATCTATCCAAACGATGATTACCAAAATTTTATAGATTTTGCATATAACGCCAAAAATAGACTGTTGAGTGGGGAATCTGCAAACGTTATTTTTAAACATTTGCCAGATGGATTTGAAGATTGGCTAAAAGAAAATTTTATAAAAACTGGCTTTGGACTAATTTCAAAAAATGATTAATAATTAAGAAATAAAATGAGTTTGTTAACTCAATTAGATTTTTTTATGAAAATTTTTCGTCGAATTTTCCATCATCAATTGCCTTTTGAATCTCCTGCGGTTTTTTACCTTCCACATTGACCCCAATAGAAACACATGTACCGATAATTTCCTTAGTTTTTTTCTTTAAATCCTTTCCTAAAAGGTTTTGATCTTTCATTTTTGCTACTTTAATTGCTTGGTCAATAGATAAATTACCAATTTTGTGAGTTGATGGTGCGCCAGAACCTTTTTCTGAACCCAGTTCGTTTAAAATCAGTGATGCTGCGGGCGGTGTTCCAACTTCAATTTTAAAGTCTTTAGTTTTTGAATCAATAATAACCTTTACTGGAACCTTCATTCCTGAAAAATTTTTTGTTTTCTCGTTAATAGTGTTAATGACTTGCATAATGTTTACACCAAGTGGACCCAATGCTGGTCCCAAAGGTGGACCTGCGGATGCTTTTCCTCCATCAACCAATGCCTCAATTGTATCTGCCATTAGTAATTATCCCTCCTTGATTTTCTTTTCATCTTCTTTTCTTTTCACCACACGTACTTGTTCACCACGAACAGTTATTGGAATCGGAACTACAGATTCAAAAAGTTCAACTGTAATTTCCTCTTTAGAATCATCAATATGGGTAACCTTTGCCGTCTCGCCCCTGAACGGACCTGCAATCATCTCTACAACATCGCCCTCAGCAATTTTTGCCACAGCAGAGGCTGGAACTAGAAAATGTTCTATTTGATTAATAGGAATGTCTCCATCCAACATATTTCTTGCATATGAAACGGTTTTTATCATTTCCTTAATTCTTTCTTTATCATATGCTTCCAAAAACACATAACCGCGAAGTTCAGGGGTAACAAGGATAGATAGAATTTGAATTTTTGATTTATCTGCTCGGTTTTTTATAAGATCTGCAGCATTTTGTTCCTTTCCAACCTGAGTCTTTATGGAAAATATCTTTGGTTTTTCCTCCTCCAAGTTATCATCGAAATCTGGCATAAGTTACACCTTTTATACCCAACCAAGTAATTTAGCGATCCACGGAGCGAGCTGAGTTGCAGCAAGATAAACAACAAACCCTACTCCACCAATCAATAAAATCCCAAGTCCTGTAATTTTTGAGGTTTTGGAGTATTCCTCGTCAGTTGGTTTTCGAGCCATTTTTAGAACTCTTCCGTATTTTCCTTTTCCTATTCTTTTTTGCCTTGCTTCAATGTTATGTTGCAAATCCCAGGCTTTCTCAACAATGCCTTTTTTTTCGTTGTCCGAATTGAAGAGTTTCACTATAGACACCTCAAATAATCAACTGGTCAAATAACTAGGTATATATAAAGAATTTGGACGATTTCTATATCTTTAAAATTTTTTAATATTAATTCAACATCTTGGAGTTAAAAAAATAAAAAAGGAATTATGGCTTTTTAAGCCACGAAATCAATGCCATATTCCTTATTTTCAAAAGCTTTGTGTGCAGGGCCGAGAATTTGCTTTGATTTTACTCCAGTAATTACAAGCATTGCACGTATGTTTCGTTTCAATTCTGGATCTATTGTTGTACCCCAGATGATTCTTGCGTTTGGATCAACTCGTGAGTATATTTCTTCAACAACTCTCTCAGCTTCGCTAATAGTCATATCCTCGCCACCGGTAACATTTACCAGCGCCCCGGTTGCTTCTGAAATATCTACTTCAAGTAAAGGAGAATTTAAAGCCTCTACAACTGCATTAACTGCTTTGTTTTCACCTTCTGATTCTCCCAGACCAATCATAGCAACTCCTCCTCGTTTCATCACCGTTTTTAAATCAGCAAAATCTAAGTTAACAAGTCCGGGTCTTGTAATCATTTCTGTAATTCCTTTTATAGATCGCATCAAAACTTCATCTGCAACCTTAAATGCAGCATTTAAAGATAAATTCGGAACTACATCAAGTAGCTTATCGTTAGGTATAACAATTACAGTATCGCAAGTTTCTCTAAGTCTTTTTAAGCCTGATTCAGCATTTTCCATCCTGATTAAACCTTCGACACTAAAAGGTAATGTAACCACACCGATTGTTAAAGCACCTGTTTCCTTAGCAATTTGGGCAATAACAGGTGCAGAACCGGTTCCTGTTCCACCACCAAGACCACAGGTCACAAAAACCATATCAGCATGACCCAAAGCTTCTCTAATATCCCTTTCACTTTCGCGGGCAGCTTCTTCGCCAATCTGAGGGAGTGATCCTGCTCCAAGTCCGTGAGTAAGATGTCTACCAATAAGTACCTTATGAGGTACTTGAGCAAGTAATAAATGTTGAGCGTCAGTATTTACTGCCAAAAGATCTGCTCCAGAAATACTGCTATCTATACATCGTGAAATGGTGTTTGTACCCGCACCACCACAGCCTATAACCTTTATTGTAGTAGTAAGTCCTGCCAAAACCTCTTCCAACTCGCGGTCCGCTACACTACGAGTTAGTGATCCTTTCATTTCATTTTTATTAGGAGAAATCTTCTCCTCAGTTTTTTTCATTGATTTTTTATTCTTTTCATTGGCAACAACATCTTCAATAATTTTTTTCATCTAAATCACCATCATTCCCTCACAACATAGTCCCCACTAATTGAGAATATTAATATATTTTCCAATTAATGTAAAGAAATATTAATTATTAAATATTTCCTTAAATTTCTAAATTATATCCAAAGAAAAATCTATGCTTTTTATGCTGTGTGTAATGTAACCTAAAGATATACGATCTGCAAAATTTGCATATTTAACAATATTACTTTTATTGATACCTCCAGATACTTCTACTAATATATTTTCATCCACTTGACGTATTTGTTTGGCTAGAATTTCAGCAGATTTTGGATCTAAATTATCAATTAGAATCTCATCCACACCTGTATTTGCGGCTGCTAAAGCATCAATTTCATTTTCAACTTCGACTTCAATGATTTTGTCTGTCACATTATTTTTTACTTTATTTATTGCATCCACGATTGATCCAGCAGCCTTTATGTGGTTATCCTTAATTAAAACTGCATCGTAAAGTCCGTATCTGTGTGGCTCTCCTCCCCCTATTATCACTGCCTTTTTTTCATACTTGCGAAATCCAGGAGTGGTTTTCCTTGTTGCAGCTATCCTTACATTAGGATTTATCTTTCGACATTTATCAACAAGAATTCTTGTTTCTGTTGCTATTCCACTCATTCTACAAATAAAATTGAGGGCTAATCTTTCTCCAGTTAAAATCGATTTTAGAGGCCCATGTATTTTTGCAACTACAGAATTTTTTAAAATTTTATCGCCATCTCTTGCCATCAATTTTACATTTGATCCAGTTTTCTCGAAAACTTGCTTTGCTTCTGATAATCCAGCAACCACGCAATCCTGTCTTGCAATAATGTGCCCATCCCCTGTCTCTTTGGTAAATATCGAATTAGAAGTAATATCTCCGTCTTTTCCCAGATCTTCTAACAAATATCTATCCATGTCGTTCATGATAACATTTTTTATATACAATTAGTGTTTTAATTTTTTGGGACCTATATGAATCTTGGAATAATTGGCTGTGGCGCTATAGGAAATGATGTCGCAAAGGTTGCAGATACTTTAGATGAAATTCAAAATATTTACCTTTTTGATATCGATATTACCAAGGCCAATGACTTAAAAAAAATTCTGAAGAAAGCTGCTGTTAAAACATTTAACGAATTTATAAAAAAAGTAGATGTTGTATTTGAAGCAGCATCACCAAAGGCAGTAGAAGATTATGCCGAAGAAATACTGAAAAATGGTATTGATTTAGTCATCATGAGTATTGGAAGTCTATTCAATGACGAGTTTTTGTTAAAATTGGAAGATATTGCAAGAACAAAAGGATGTAAAATATATCTGCCTTCGGGTGCGGTTTGTGGAATAGATGGTGTGTTGTCAGCCAGCATTGATAAAATCGATGAAGTTACTCTTGTTACAACAAAACCTCCAAAATCTCTTGGTAAAAACTATGATAGAAGGACAGTTATATTTGAAGGAAATGCCCGCGAGGCGGTTAAAAAGTTCCCTTTAAACATTAATGTTGCTGCAAGCTTGTCGTTGGCAGGAGTTGGTTTTGATAAAACCAACGTAAAAATCGTTGCAGACCCTGTGGCAACTAGGATTAGTCACAAGATTCTTGCTCATGGAAAATTTGGTCGATTAAGAGCAGAGGTTGAAAATATGCCAAATCCAAGCAATCCAAAATCAAGTTACATGGCATCTCTTTCTGCGATAGCAACTTTGAAAAGAATAATTAATCCAATTCAAATTGGCGCATAGTTAAGTATTAACGTTTACCTTGAAAAGGTGTAAAGATAAAACAAATATTTAAATACAATGATTTTGGACATTTAATTTTTTATCCTAAAAACTAAAAGATAAATACTTCCCTCTTGCTTTCGATTATCTAGAATGTTGAAGTTTGAAATTAAAGATAGGGACGCTTCTGGCAGAATATGCAAAATGACAACAGCGCATGGAAAAGTAATTACTCCAAATTTAATGCCTGTTATAAACCCAAATAAAATTCTAATAAGCCCTAAAGACATGAAATCTCTTTTTGGTACAGAAATTGTGATAACGAACAGTTATATAATTTTCAAAGATAGAGAATTACACGATAAAGCATTAAATAAGGGTGTTCATAAACTCATTGATTTTGACGGACCAATAATGACCGATTCAGGTACCTTCCAATCATACATTTATGGGGAAATTAATTTAGATCCTTTTCAAATCGTAGAATTTCAACGTGATATTGGTAGCGACATCGGTACAATTTTAGATATTTTTGGAAAACCAGATCAAACTAAAAAACAGGCAGAAAAAGCGGTGATGGAAACAATAGAAAGAGCAAAGAAAAGTGCAAAACTAAAAAATGACATGAACCTAGCCTGCCCTGTTCAGGGATCAATTTATCCTGATCTCAGAACCAAATGTGCAACAGCTTTAGGAAAAATTGACTCTGATTTTTTCCCGATTGGAGGTGTGGTTCCATTAATGGAAAATCAGAGATATATGGATTTAGTATCTTGTATAATTGCTTCTAAAAAAGGTCTTCCACCAAATAAACCAGTCCACTTATTTGGGGCAGGACACCCTCTGATCTTTCCTTTGGCTGTTGCATTAGGATGCGATTTTTTTGATTCATCCGCTTATGCAAAATATGCTGATGATGAAAGGATGATTTTTCCAATGGGTACAAAAAAATTAGATAACCTTTCTGAACTTCCGTGCTGTTGTCCCGTTTGTTCTAAATTTACAGCAGAAGAATTAAAAAATTTGGATAAAAACGAGCGAAAGTTACAGTTGGCCAAACATAATCTTTATGTAACTTTTGCTGAATTAAAAAATATTAGAACAGCAATCTTTGAGGGAACATTGTGGGAACTTGTAGAACAAAAAGCCAGGGCAAATCCGTATCTACTTGAAAGTCTAAATTACCTTAGAAAAATCGAGCAAAAAAATTGGCTGGAAAAATTTGAACCGACTAGTAAAAATAGGGCTCTTTTTTATACAGGCAGTCAAACTTTACATCGACCAATTGTTTATAGAAATCAACAAAAAATCCTAGAAAGATTCAATTTACTCAAAGATTCTGTAATTGTAATGCCTGAAGGCCGGAAACCGTATTCAACATTTTATGCAGATGAACTTAAAAAAATATGGAAAATCAATAATGAAATACCAATAATTGTTAATTCACATCTTGGACCCGTTCCGTTGGAACTTGATGAAATGTATCCTTTTGCCCAATGTGTTTTTCCAGAAAAAATAGATAATGAATCATTAAAAAACACCAAAGACATTTTTGAACAATACACAAGAGATAAAAATGTAATTTTTTGGCAAGGATCAAAGACATTGAAGGAATTGAAAAAAACAAGTCAAAAAACCAAAGGAAATATTGATTTAAAAAAGGTAGAGGCAGTATTAAAAATGCAATTTGGAATTGAGGCAGCAAATGCATTATACAATGAACATCTTACTATTGTAAAATCAAAAAAAACCAGCAAGATCAGAAATATATACTCAAATGAAAAACATATCCTATCGATGCGCGCTAACGATGGAATGTTTACCTTAAAGAAGGATGGCGCCGCAATATTGCATAAATGCATTTCTAAACCTAAATTAAGAGTGCCAATAGAAGATGATGCAGTTCCATTTGTAGCTGAGGGCAAGAGTGTTTTTGCCAAATTTGTTGTAGATTGCGATTGCGAATTAAGACCTTTTGATGAGTGTTTGATAGTAGATAAAAATGACAAATTATTGGCAGTAGGCAGAACTATTTTAAACCATATAGAAATGAAAACATTTGAATATGGTGTTGCTGTAAAAACACGCGAACATTTTTTTTGAAAAAACAATTAAAAACATAAAATAGAAGGACGGCTGGCTTTAATAGGATGGGATGGGATGCGCAAAAACTACCAGCCCGATTCCTTCCGAAGGCAAAAATATAGATTTAATTTAAGTATCTTTTTGGCAGGTAGATATGCATTTATATGTGCATATTAAAAGTTTAATAACTATGTTAATTATTATTTAAAAGAAACAGTTATTAATTTGAAACCTTATTTTTCAATTATGAGCCGGTATGGAAGCAATTTTAAGGAGCCCCCGTGGGTAATAGGTTCATCCAGAGAAGTCATGGATTGGAATGAAGCTGTATCTGGATCAAAAAACAAATCAAAAAAGTTACACAAAAAATCTGAAAGATATTTAAAAAATTTACATATCAATTTTGATTTTAATTCTATTAACGAAGAGATAATTTACAACAATTTTTCTGGAAAAATTATCTCAAAAATAATTGGAAAAAAACAAATTAAGGAAGATATTGATTTATTTGAAAAAGCCGAGTTAGTTTTAAGGGGTTTAGTAAAAGCGAAATTTCGTAACGCTGTAAAGATTTTAGTGGATAAAAATGAAATTTATTTCCATCCCGAAAAAACGGCCGATTTAAGAAAAACTATTGAAATATTACGTAGTAATAAAAACAATTTTAAAAATCCAAATTCCATTGAAATGACAGTTATACTTCAAGATGTTAAAAAATGTACTGTTGAAACAACTATAAAAAAAATCCATGATATCAAAAAACATACAGTTGAGATGTATTTTAATGGGGAAATAAGAGAGGATCTTTATTACTCATTTTTAAATTATATAAATGATAATGTTGATGTAAAGAATATTGATCATTAAATTTCTTCGACAAATAACGTGATACAAAAGACATATTTTAAATGTAATCAATTATTTCCCACAAGACCTGGAGGTTTGTTTAATGGAAGAATTGCATAAAACATCTAAGATTTCTGGATTTTATAAGTTACCAATAGAAGATAGAATTGACTATGTTCAAAAATTTTCAAATTTAACTGAAGAAGAAATCCCCGTTTTTTCATCCTCATTAGATATAGATATTGCAGATAGAATGATTGAAAACGTAATAGGTACATTTGAAATTCCTCTTGCTGTTGCAGTTAATTTTCACATAAATAAAAGGGATTATCTTATTCCCATGGCAACAGAAGAATCTAGTGTAGTTGCAGCGGCAAGCAATGCTGCAAAAATTGCCCGCATTAAAGGAGGTTTTACTACTGAAGTCTCCGAACCAAAGATGATTGGACAATTACAACTGTTAAATGTTTCAGATGTCGCAGGGGCTGCTAAGAAAATCTTGGATCATAAAAAACAATTGTTGGAACTGGCAAACCAACAGGACAAAATTTTAGTAGATTTAGGGGGCGGCGCGAAAGATTTAGAGGTTAGGATTTTAGACAGCCCTCTTGGTAAAATGATTGTAACACATATTATTGTTGATGTCAGAGACGCAATGGGTGCAAATGCAGTTAATACCATGTGTGAGGCTCTTGCACCTATGATGGAGGAGCTAACAGGTGGAAAAATTAGGCTAAAAATTCTTTCCAATTTAGCAGATAAACGTCTTGTTAAGGCAAAAGCTATTTTTGATAAAGAAAAAATGGGTGGCGAAAAGGTTGTTGATGCATTTCTTGAATCCTATACTCTTGCAGCTATTGATCCATACAGAGCTGCCACCCACAACAAAGGAATTATGAATGGAATCGACGCTGCTATAATTGCAACTGGAAATGATTTTAGAGCTATTGAAGCGGGCGCTCATGCATATGCTGCCAGAGACGGCAGATATACTTCGCTAACCAAATATCATAAAGATGAAGAGGGAAATCTTGTAGGGGAAATAGAAATACCACTAGCAATAGGAATAGTAGGTGGTGCTGCAAATATTCACCCTAAAGCCCGTTTATGTAGAAAGATATTGGGTGTGGAGACTGCTAAAGAACTGTCTGAAGTCGTGGCAAGTCTGGGTCTTGCACAAAATTTTGCTGCTGTTTTTGCCTTGTCAACAGTAGGTATTCAGAAGGGGCACATGTCTCTTCATGCAAAAAACATCGCTGTAATGGCCGGTGCCAAGGGAGATGAAATCGACAAGGTCGCAGACAGGCTCGTAAAAGAAGGCAAGGTAAAACTAGATAGAGCAAAAGAAATACTTGAAGAAATTAGATAATCCTCTCTGCAATATCATCAGGTTCCCGTTCACAATAATAACACTTAATTTTTGCAGGGTCCTGACTAATTACCTTAAAACGGCTTTTTACAGGCTCATTGGCATTTGAAATGCAAGTTGGATTGGAACAGCAAACAATACCAACAATTTCTTTTGGTAATTTAACCTTAAATTTTTCTGCTACTTCGAAATCACGAATTATATTAATTGTTGCCTTTGGAGATATCAAAGCTATTTTGTTTACTTCTTTATGGTCAAGCTCCCTGTTTTCAATTTTTACTATATCCTTTTTTCCTAAATGACTTTTTACATTAATTGCTACACTAATAGTAGACGAATGGCCCTCTGGAATGCCTAAGATATGTAGAACTTTTATGGCATTGCCGGCAGTGATGTGATCAATAACGGTACCATTTTCAATCGGCTGAATTTTAAGTTCCTTCATTATTCACCTCCAATGGTGAGTGAAAGCAGTGCCATTCTTACAGGTATTCCATTAAATGCTTCTTTGAAGTACAACGCATGAGGCGTTTTATCAACCTCGGGATTTATCTCTACCACTCTTGGAAGAGGATGCATAACAATCAAATCTTTTTTTGCGTTTTGTAAAAGTTTATTGTCAATTGTATAAGTACCCACAACTTTGTTGTATTCCTCCGCATCGGGAAATCTTTCTCTTTGAATACGGGTAACATATAATACATCGGCATCTCTAATTGATCTTTCCAGATTGGAAGTTGAGACAGGTCTTAAACCCAGATCTTTACATTCATCAATAACCTCTTTTGGCATTTGTAGGCTTTTAGGAGAAACAAAAGTAAGTTCTGCCCCATAAAGAGACAACGCATAAGCAAGTGAATGAACGGTTCGACCGTATTTTAAATCGCCTAAAAGTATAACTTTATTGCCCTCAATTTTCTTTTTCTCTGTTAATATCGTAAAAAGATCTAATAAACACTGAGTTGGGTGTTGGCCCGCCCCATCTCCTGCATTAATAATAGGAACTTCAGCAAATTCAGCCGCAAGTCTGGCTGCTCCCTCTTGTGGATGGCGAATAACAATTAAATCGCTATAAGAATCTGCCATTCTTATGGTGTCAGCCAAACTTTCACCCTTTTTTTGTGAAGTTTTTCCAGGATCCGAAAATCCGATAACCCTTCCACCCAGCCGATTCATTGCACAGCCAAAGCTAAGCATTGTTCTAGTACTGGGTTCAAAAAATAAGGAAGACATGACTTTGCCTTTTAATATGTCGATATATCTTTTTCCTTTAGCAAAATCGACCATTTTTTTGCTATAATTTAAAATATAATTGATTTCGGGTTTCGAAAAATCCTTAATTGATATAATGTCTTTTCCCTTGAAGTTCATTTTAATCAAAAAATAGGAGATGCTGTCTTGATTTAAGTACCTTTTCAGTCATTTTTTAAGAAATACAAAAATATATTAATATTATAGTAACCTTATACTATTATAAATAAAATGATTTCGATGGAAACCTTTCTTCTCAATTTTTACATTGGGAAAATATTTCCTCGCAATCACATTGGTTGGAAATAGCATGCCAAATGATAAAAACTCAAAAGGCAAGTTTATAGAAAAACTTCATATGATTCTTGACGATCCCCACAACAATAATGCACATATTGACGAAAAAACATTAATGGCTCTTAGGGAAAGATTAATCAATTATAGTACCGGTATGCATAGAACAGTTGTTGGAAAAGATTCGCTCAAAGCAACTGTATCGATTCATAAAAAACCTGATTTAATTAATTTACATGAATTGCCCGAATTCAAGGAAGCAGAATCGTTTGACACTCAATATTTCCAAAAATGTGATCCTTTTCAAGATGAGGACATTTATGAGGTTGAAAAGATCACCACTTTTATACCAATACCCAATGAATCCTTAACTAGCCAGACAACTAGCCCTTCAATATCACCTGATACAAAAACATTTGTTTTTGAATCCGAAAAGGAGAATTTGCCAGAGTGGGAACCTGTCGAAGAAGACAAAAAAACTGATTCTTTTGAGTCTGCTGAATATAAACCTGTTGAAGAATTTAAGCAGGTTGAAGTTGAAACTTTAAAGCAAGATGAAGAAGTCAAAATTGAAGTATTTAAAGATATACCAAGCATTGATAATAAAACAGCAGTCTTGTTGTATAACAAGAATTATAGATCTCTTGAAGATCTTAAAAAAACATCAGCCAAAGAATTATCAAAATCCACAGGATTAAAGAAAAATATTGCTAGGAAAATAATAAAAGATGTAGAAAAAAAATCAATTAAAACTCCTTCAACAGTTTTTACACCTTTAAAAACTGAATCTTCAGTATCTGAAGTTGAGGAAATATCAGAATGGGAACCAGTTGAAAAGGAAAAAAGTACTGATGCGGCTTCTATCAAAAAGGACATCGAAACTGAAGAATGGGAGCCGATTTCAAAAAAAGAAATAGAATCATCCAAAAAGCCTATTAAAAAAATAAAAGAAAAACGAGAAAAGAAACTATTAAAAATTGAAAAGCAGCCAAAAAAAAGGGCAAAAGAATCCCATGATGAAACATTCTTTGAACCAGTTGAAAAAGTTGCCCCGCCAGTAAAAACTGATGAAAAAATTGATGTTTTTAAAGATATCCCTAGTATCGATGATAAAACAGCAAAATTGCTGTTTGAGAATGGAATCAATTCTATAGAGCTTCTTAGTGTAACCCCCATTAAAAAATTGATAAAGATTAAGGGAATTAGAAAAAAAGTTGCAAGGGAAATAAAAAAAGATGTTGTCGAATTCCTAAAAAAACCAAGCGAAGAAAAATTATCAAGTTTTACACCAGATACAACTTCTCAGAAAGAAAAACCCGAGAAAGAAAAAAATGATGAATGGGAGGTAAGAGAAACTACAGGATACAAACATGGGCCCTATACACTTTTTAGAAAAGAAATCATTGTGGGTTTTGACAAGAAGCGTGTCATTCACTTTTTCAGCAAATCGATACCTGATGATGGGGAAGCTGTAGATTTACCAGATGGATACGAAGTTAGAATTAATAAAGCAACAGGTGTACCTTATCTTAAGAAAAAATAATATTTGACGACTTTTGTTTTCTTATTAAACAGATTGCGTCAATATTTAAAAATCATCTATCAATTTTTATTTCCAACTTTTGCCAATTCTCCTTTACTCCAGATAGAGATTCCACAGCTCCGTTAATTGTGCTGCCAAAAAATTGTAATAAAAAGAAGTATAAAACAATTTTTCAAATTTTTAAAATTGCAAAGTTCTTGTTTCATATTCAATTAATAGCTATTAGGGAAAACTATGATAAATAATGTTAATATTAGGTTAAATGTGTAAAAATGAGTTGGAACGGACCTTTAAATAAAATTAACGATTTTCGATATGAAATTCCGAGTACATACAAGGGAGAAAGAAATAATTTGAATATGAAAACATCAGCAATAATTTATGCTGATGAAAAAATGATATCATCAATCAGAGCAGATAACGCACCTGAGCAGACGGCTAATATGACTACTCTTCCCGGAATTGTTGGTAAAGCAATGGCAATGCCTGATATTCACTGGGGATACGGATTTCCTATTGGCGGTGTTGCAGCAACTGATGCTGAAAATGGTGTTATATCGCCAGGTGGTGTTGGATTCGATATTAACTGTGGCGTCCGACTTGTAAGAACAAACCTAGAAATAGGCGATCTTGATAAACAAAAAATTCATAATCTAATAGATGAAATATTTAAAAACGTGCCTTCTGGACTTGGTTCAAAAGCAAAAATTAGAGTTTCAAATAAAGAATTAGATAATGTGGTGACACTAGGAGCAAAATGGGGAGTGGAACATGGATACGGTTGGGATGAGGATCTTGAATCCTTAGAAGAAAATGGTTGTCTAGGTTATGCAGACACATCTGTAATTTCAGAGAAAGCTAAACAGCGCGGTTCTCCACAAATTGGATCTTTGGGTGCAGGAAATCATTTTATAGAATTGCAAAAGGTTGAGGAAATCTTTGACAATAATGCTGCAAGAATTTTTGGGATTACTGGGATTGGTCAAATTGTTGTAATGATTCATACTGGATCTAGGGGTTTCGGACACCAAGTTTGCTCGGATCATCTTAGGGTTTTAGAACAAGCAGTAAGGAAATACAATATTTGGCTTCCAGATAAGCAACTTGCATGTGCACCAGTCAAATCAAATGAGGGTAGAAATTACTTCAAGGCAATGGCTTGCGCTGCAAATTTTGCCTGGTGTAACAGACAGATGATTGTACACTGGGTAAGGGAATCATTTGAAAAAATATTAAAGGATAAAGCTGAGAATCTTGGCATGAATATTGTTTACGATGTTTGTCACAATATAGCAAAACTTGAGGAGCACGAGATCGACGGTAAAAAAAGAATGGTCTACGTTCATCGAAAAGGAGCAACAAGATCTTTTGGGCCGGAAAGACCAGAGGTGCCTCTTAAATATCGTGATGTTGGCCAACCTGTACTAATCCCAGGAGACATGGGTACAGAAAGTTACCTACTACATGGCACAATCAAAGCAAAAGAAACATTTGGATCAACATGTCATGGAGCCGGTCGAGTTTTATCAAGACATGAAGCAACTAGAAGGTGGCGAGGCGACGATGTCGTACAAAGACTGAAAAATAGGGGCATATACGTTCATCCAGCAAGTTTGAAAGTGGCAGCTGAAGAAGCCCCAGAATCATACAAAGACATAAGAAACGTTGTGGACATAGCCCATGGGGCAGGCATATCTAGAAAAGTAGTCAAATTTGTTCCCCTTGGGGTTGTAAAAGGTTAAGTAACTTTACTTTACAGTACTTCCGAATGTAAAAAAATGCCAAGGAAGCAATGATTTATAAGGGGTGGAATCTGGATAAAAATTGAGTTAAAATAGCATTTTTTACTTTTCCTTTTTGCCAACGAACATGTATTTTTCTGTTTTACTAAGAGTTACACCAAAAATATCCGTTATTTGTTTTAGCTCCATAAAGCTCAAAACCTTCTTTTCAATTTTTGAAATATAGACCCTTGCTGTAATATCTGCCTTGTCTTCAAGAAATATAATGCTGTGATGGTTTGTTTTAACCCTTACAATGTTTGGAAAATATTTTTTCAATTTCCGTAGGTCTTATTTTATTTAGGATGCCAAATAGATAATCACTACCATCTATATTTACTACTTTGTTATTTGATATACACCAATACCAATGGTAAGTATCTGGTTTATATTCTACTTGTCTGTGATAATCCAAAACCCTGCGAAAAAGTTCCAGAACTTTGTTTAATGACACTTTGTCGAGATTTTTTTCCAATGATCTTAAAAAAGAATATTCAAAAAAGCATATGTTTGATGTTTCTAATTTATCATAATCCATCTTATCATATATAAAAATATTAACTAATGTTAAATATCTTTCTTTTTTAGAAAAAATTATTTTATCATCACTCTTGGCGAAAACTTGGTGTGTTGACAACACACTAAGTAGAGGTATCAAGAGGGGTGTTTGTCAAAACTGTTATTCAAGTCAAAATGGATTTTTATAAGTAATGATGGTTTTCACGGTTGATTGCTTTCCATTATTGAAATATCTTTTTTCAATTGAAAGGATAGATATTTTTATTTAGAAAATGAATATTAAGCAAAATCCTAAAATTCGTTAAGTTTAAGTACTTGTCTAACGAACTTTGTCTAATTAGACAGACTCATAAGTTATTTCATATTAAAATTCCTAACAAAATTAATAATTTTTTTATCATATTCATCTATTAATTCAATAACCTCTCTAAATTTTTTTCCAATATCCAACTCCAATTCTTTTGAATGAGAAAGATAATTCAACTCAGAAAAATCATATCTCTCTTCTAATTTTTCTGTTTTCTCAGCTATCGATATAAAGCTAGTTTTTTTTGCAATTTCCAAACAATTTTTATCATCGATTTCTACTAATCTTATCGTTTTTCGATCCTTAAAAACAAATCTTATTTCCATCTCATAAAAACACGCGGGATACGGGCTTTTCAAAATTAGAAATTTTTCTTTCTTTTCTTTTATATCCAGTAAATAAGTAAGAAATATCACTTGAGTGCATTCGTTATACATTTCCTCGAAGTTAATGAGAAATTTTTTGTTTTGTTTTGCAAAAAAATGTTTTTTACCGTTATGTTTAATCCAATAATCTAATTTTCCCCTTAAAAAAGGATTAAAAGAAGCAGATATTGAGTAATTTCCATTTATTAAATCCCCTGCCTTTAAATCATTTCTTTTTGCAGTTTCTATCACAGGACTTTTATTATATCTTATCAAATCCAATTAGATAACGCCTCCGTAACTCATTGACCATTTGTTATTTATTAAAAATCAAATTATAATTTTTTAACATCCATTTTTGGATTGTTTTTCTTAATAATTTTTTTAACTTCTTCGATATACTCCACTGGAATGCCGTCTTTGATATGTTCTCTAAGACCATCAATAATCAACTGGGCGTATTTTTTATTAGTTCTAATAACACGTTGGCTCTTGCATCGAACAACATAAGTTAATGCAATCAATTGCTTACCATTTGGGCGAATAACTGGCAACCAGTGGCGTTGATAATTCGTACCCTCCCCCTCGATTTTATCAAAAGAATTTGAATTATTTGGTGCAGTTTCTCTACACATCAAATTATAGGGGATATAATATAGTACACCCCATACTGGTTTTGAACCTGATTTTATAATATCTGCTGTTGCACAATCTCTATTTTTACTATATACATTAAAATCAAGCATATAATTTTCCGTTGTTTTTGCCACATCAAAAAATTATCAAATTAGATTATTTTATTTCATGTTCTCAGTGCTTTTGTATAATCTCTGGATTCTTGCTGATATTTTGATTTGGTTGCATCTTTTTGATTTTGTCGGGGAAAATCATCTTGTGACATCCAAATTATTTGGTACCAATCTAATGACAATTGATCCTGGTGGTTAGCTATGGACTACCAATTAGATAATAACGAAATGATTAAATTTCCTATTTTGTATTAGAATTATTGTTGGTGCATTGACAAAAATACCAGTCAATAATGCACTCTAACCAACACTTTTTTATTGATTTTTATAAAAGAATGAGACCCTGAATTCGTAATTTCATCCAAAAATAATAATCTTTAAATCTACTTTCGGAAGTACTGCTTTACAGTACATCCGAATGTAAAAAAATGCCAAGGAAGCAATGATTTATAAGGAGTGAAATCAGTATAAAAATGGAGCTAAAATAGCATTTTTTACTTTTCTTTTTTGCCAACGAACATGTATTTTTCTGTTTTACTGAGAGTTACACCAAAAATATCCGTTATCTTTTTTAGCTCACTAAAGCTCAAAACCTTCTTTTCAATTTTTGAAATATAGACCCTTGCTGCAATTTCTGCCTTATCTTCAAGAAATATAATGCTTTGATGATTTGTTTTAACCCTTACAATATTTGGAAAATATTTTTTCAAGGTTTGGTATTTTCTTGCTATGTATTTTTCCTCAGAGGATAACATATATCCGTTCTTTAAGAGCTCTTTCATTAACTCTAATGTTTCACCTCGTATTCCTGGGTATCCTCGTTTGTTACTAGGAAAATTCTTTGAATATTTTCTAACTGTTGAGTAACATAAGTTAAGCTCAAATGCTGTTTGGTACTTTGAGTTGCCATCTTGCATTTTTCTTGTGATCCATGCTTTCTTTGCGGGTGATAATTTAATTGACATCACTAGAGAGGTAAGGAAGGTGTATAAAAAGGTGTTGAAAATTAGTTATTTTAAAAATTAAAAAAGAAGAAAGTATTTACACTTTCTTTTGTGGTATACACCTAAATAATATCATACGTTATTTGAGAATAATATACTGCTCTATTGCCCCAAGGTATTTCAAAATGAAGAAATGGAACAGGTTGTAAATGCTAAAGTCAAAAATTGTCTTTGGTCTTCCTGGACCTGTAAATTTGAAATCTTTTCTTATCGTTCCACCAGACATACAATATGATTCAACCAATCCAGTTTGAAAGGTTTGGGTATGTTTATTTCCTTTTATTTTTATAACACATTTATGTAACCAACAATCCAATTCATAAGGAGAATGGGGATTAACTGCCATAGGGCAATAGGCTTTATAGTCGCCATGTATCTCCTCTACTGAGTAGTTTTGGTCCTTATTTCTGCATGTTAAGGTAATTGTTTCCCCAATTTTACAATGATAGACATTGCATTCAATTTTTATTGGATGGGTACAAGGTCCAGTGATAAACCATTCCTTTACCTCTACCATTTTATCATAAAGAGCTTTCATAGCTTTATAAAATGAATGTTCAGTTATGGAATCTATAAAAGCATCAAAACAAGCGATAACCGCAAGAGCCTCCGCCAAGTTTGAACTGGGAGTAGAATCCTCATCAGGAGAGTCCGTTTTATTTATAAAATCCCAAAGTAAATACGCACATGCTAATCCTCCCACAATTTTTTTAAAGGCTTCTATACCTACATCTGCAAATAAAGCTGCTAATTCGACACCATACCAAGCCATAGTAAACATCCAACCGAGCCGTCCTGGCATTGGCCCCTCATATGGTTTGTTTTGTAAATCCACTTCCGTTAGATTATTTGGAATGCTTCTAACAATCTGTGCTTTTGTAGGCTCATAATCTAAATCTGGTTCGGTATAGTCAAGGACGCCTAATCCCTGAGCTTGTTCATTATTAGAAGTAACTATAATAACCGCAAAAGTTGAATCGAAAAAAGGTGCATTCACAGTTATTTTATAATCTGCATATAAGAAACTCAATTCTTTATCCTCTAATTCGTCATCACTACTATAAATTTTAATTTCATGTGACAAACTGACAGAATCAGTAGAATATAGTATCAAAGATTCTTCCCAAATAAAGGGATCAATATTTGTTTCCAAAGCTTCAAATTTAATTTCAGCATTTCCCTCATAAACATACGCAGTTGGATTTTCAATAGTAAAATCTATCCTATAAGTTGATTTACTATCGTCTTCATTAAAATCAATAAATTTGACTTTATTGAATTTTATATTTAATTCTTTTACTTCAATAAAATAAACATTGATTATTTTATTACCATCCATGGTAATATAAGTTGGATTTTTACTTCCACCGATGTCTCCACCCCAATGGCTGAATTTCCAAAATTCATTTGGATTTGCGACAAGCTTTACCTTTTGATTTAATACATAAGGGCCACTTGGCTCAATTTTTACAGACCCTTTTCCATTGATATTTAAGTCTAAACTATATTTTATCTGGGAAAAATTTGCAATAATCGATTTGTTACTATCAACCAAAATACTTATGGGATTATTATTACCAGTGAGGTCGCCTTTCCAGTGATTAAATTTCCAACCTTGATTTGGCACTGCCGTTAGATTTACAATGGTTTGATTTTCATATGGGCCTGGAGGATCTACATTAACAGAACCGATACCTTCAATTGTAATATTAATATTAAAAATTTGATCATTGAATTTTTGATTATCTCCATAGCAATTATCTATTTTTTTGTTATATCCATGAGATAAGGGTGTAAATATGATCGTCAATAGCAAAATACTTGCTCCAATTCCAAAAATTCTCTTATCCATGCTATACCTCCCTTAAATTTATTAAAAAATTGTAATATTATATTTATATATAAATTAATCGATTTTTTATGCAACAAAAATAACATAACGGATATTGTATTTACTAATTTTAATTGACATCATTGAAGAGGTGAAGAAGGTGTATAAAAAGTTGTTGAAATTAGTCTAAAAAATAAATTTATCACTTGGGTTTGCCTCTCAACCATGCTTGAAGTTGTTCCCTTGCAGACCAATGAGATGTTCCTCTCAATTCTTCAATACTTCCAGATGGTTTAATTGGTAATGAATAGGATTTATTTTTGGTAATCGCATTATGGGTAAAAAGGTAAAAACTGAATCTTACCTTCAAGCAAGATTTGCACTAGATACCATATAGGGTGCTTTTGTTTTAAGACTGTTTTAAATAATTCTGTCCATTTCGGAAATTCTTCGTAGACTAAAATGCCATTTGCAAAATACGTATTTTTCCCAGTAAATGAAAGGATATTGTAAGTCTGAACAGGATTAAGACAATATGTTATATTTTCAATTTCAATCCATTCTTCATTTGATGTAAGTAGTTTATCTCCGATTTCCATAGATAAACCCTCGCCTTTTAGACGGCAAGCTTCGGCTTTTGGATTTACAGCACCCCAACCTGTTCGCCCATCTTGTTTTTTAATGTAAAAAGGATGGTCGCTTGTTGTATTAATTAAGCCGTTATTTATCTCATAAATTGGACGTACAGGTCTTGACAGAAATATTACTGTCCAAGATTCAAAGTCCTGTGACTTGATATCATAAGACAATACTGAATCTCCGATTTTTACGTTTTCAATGTTTTTGTAACTTCCATCAGTCATTATTATTTTAGTACCTGCTGGAAAACAACAATCGTCATCGTCGTCATCATCGTCATCACCAGGGGGTATTCCTTTTCCTGAGAGGGTAGCTTCAGCATCATTACAATTGTCCCCATGAGCTATCAAATAAGTACTTTTTCTTCCTTCAGAAGCGGGTCCAAATATTACTTCGATAGTTTTTGTTTTACCTATGGACAAAACAAATGTACCATCACCGCTTATAATTTCAAAGTGTGTATCATCATCTAAATCTACAATTCCTGTAACCGTTTTTTGACCAATATTTTCCAATGTAAACCTAAAGGGTTCTGATTCTTCACCAACCACGATTTCACCAAAAAAATTGTTAGGTGGGCTTATCTGGAGAGCAACGTCTTCACATTCATATCTAATACAAACCTGCCTAACAAAAGTATCATCATGTTTCCAGGCTTCAACACTGAAATCAACTTTTCCATTTCCGGAAACATATCTGTTTGGATTTACCATGTTAAACCAGACAAATTTGTATTCATCTCTTTTGCCAATATCTTTCTCAATTATTTCCCAAACTCCCGATACCTGATTCTTAATTTTTATTGTAGGTCCATTACCTATGGCACTTGTATCTTTATAATCCACTCCGATTTCTAATTTATTAAGTTCATTTTTTATACATTCATGTTGGATAATATACCAAACTTGTCCCGAGGCGTCACCCTCACTGATTCTAACCACTCCCCCGCCCAGATCTTTTACTTCACCCTCCTTGTCATAATAATCGGTTCCGTCTAAACAATTCTCCGGTAAATCAAAAGATGCACTTACACATTCATTTTTAATGATTATTTCTTGATTAGATAATTCGCTGACATCCTTTGTCTCTTTTTCAACTTCAAGAAACTGAGCCACTGAATTACTTCCGATTACCAACAGCGTTAATATAATAAAACAAATTGGTTTCTTTATCATTTATGTCAACTCCTCCCTAGGAATTTAAAATTGTAATATTATATTTATTTATAAATCAATCGATATTTTATGTAACAAAAATAACATAATATGTAATGTTTATGGGGGCCGGTTTGTTTGGGAGGAAAAACATAATGAAAAAAAGAAAATTGATCATTTTCATTAGCTTAAAGAATTAAATATTAAGGGTACGTATTTAATGCTAGATTTCCATCACCATCGATAGGAAGTTTATCTGGATCTGATGTTCCATGACCTGGTAACGTGCCATCATCATCGATTAATGGGTTTTGTAAAGATGGGTCTGTAACTATTCCAAAAATTGATAAAAATTTTGTCAACCAGAATCCCCATCTCCAAGAATCAACTTTTTCATCTGCAACTTCCCATGCCTCACCATATGATTTTCCTTTTTCTAGTGTTTCAAATATGTTTTTTGAAAACATTGATTCACTAGAAAATCTTGAACTAAGGCTTGTTGTTTCACTATCAGTACTGGTCATAATAATTCTTTTTGGATTACTAATCCATTCAATATTTTTTCCAGAGTAACATGCATCTATTACAATTGTACCAATGTTATAATTTTCTACTTTATTCAGATATGTTTGAAGATTTGTAGGAAATAAATATTCTTTTCCATCATTTATGGTTATTTCGCCACTGTTTTTATTGCCATGGTCAGTTAAATATATAAAATAATTGCTATCTGAACCACATCTATTTTTCAACCAATTTGTTATTGAATTTTTAATATTATCTTTTGTACAAGACTCGTCTACTCCATTTTTGAAATAATGTTTATTACTTAAGTATTTAATATCATGATCATAATAACCTAATCCTATGAAGGTATTGTATGCCCTATTAGCATCACTTTCAAAAACCTTTGTATTATCATCAGATGGACCTTTTCCGCCGCATATAATAATTGCAGATTTCAATGCGTTAATATCTATGGTATACGGATTAGACCAATCACTTTCCAGACCTTTATCATCTTTTGCCTTTACTTTGATATTAATCTTATCGGTTATCTCCCAATTTATATCGCTCCAGGAGGTACTGGCAAATGATAAATCCCCTGAATTAAAAAAACCAGTCCAATCGTCAACAGTACCATCTCCATTCCAATCCCATCCATATTTTATTTGATCAGATTCGGGATCTTTACTCAATGCAAAATACATATAATTTTCTTCAGTATAACACACATTTTCTCCATCAGTTATCACTGGCTTTTCTGGGGGATGATTTCCACTATTACTAATAGTAACAGATGTTGTATCAGTATCAGTTAAATCATTGTTATCTTTGACTTCTAATTTCACTGTATAGCTCCCCTTACTACCATAGCTATGTGTGGTCGTGGGTGAACTTGACCAGCTGGTATCCCAGTTTCCATCGTTTGTCCAATCCCATCTATATCCGGTAATGGTTCCATCAGGGTCGTAACTTCCTGAACCATCAAATGTAATTAGTTCTCCAGGGGCTCCACTGTAGGGTCCTCCAGCATCAGCAACAGGGGGTAGGTTACCTGCTGTAATTGAGACATGAGCTGTATCTGTATCGGTTGCATCCTCATTATCCTTGACCTCAAGTGCAACCGTGTAGGTTCCCTCTGAAGGATAGCTGTGGGTTGCTGTTGGGGATGACGACCAACCTGTGTCCCAACTCCCATCGTTTGTCCAATCCCATCTATATCCGGTAATGGTTCCGTCAGGGTCATAGCTACCTGAACCATCAAATGTAATTAGTTCTCCAGGGGCTCCACTGTAGGGTCCTCCTGCATCAGCAACAGGGGCTTGATTTCCTCCTCCAACAACCCAGAAAGTTTCATAATCCTCGTAACCTCCATTTATATACAATTCACATCTCCATGCACCTTCAAGATCAGGTATCCATGAAGGATAATAACACCCAGGATAACCCGGTCCAACCACATAATTTGGAGATTGATATCTATATTGTCCAGTATCAACGAATTTCCATTTTGAATATAATGTATCTCCTGTGGATACTGGAAAATCTTCGCTGTAATAAAATACTTCTTGACCAAAATCATAATATTGTACCCACGGTCCATGATTTCCACAATCCACTACCCATTCACAAACAATATCCCACATTCTTTCATCGAAAAGTGAATTCATAGATTTTTTAGCACCCGATTGTATTATTGAACCATCTGGGCTACTGGTTTCCAATCCATCCTTAATGGAATTAGAATTCATGGCTGGTATAATACTAATCCCAAAAAACAATCCGATTATTATCAAAACCAATACTTTCTTCAACATACCTTTTCCTCCTTTATATTGCAACATTCCTCCCTTGGGAATTTAAATAGGGTATATTATATATATTTATAAATTAATCGATTTTTTATGCAACAAAAATAACATAATTGACACTGTATATACTAATTTTGATTGACATCATCCAAGAGAGAAAGATGGTGTATAATAACTTAACCTAAAATCGAAATTTTTTTAATGAAAAAAGGGATTTATTTCTAATTGAGGCTGTTGCAATGTTAAGAATATTGATTAGAATTTCGGATGAATTCAAATTCAATAAAGAGTATATATCCAACATTCAAAATGTAATTGCCAAATTGAATGAAGACAAACACTTTCTCAATGAAATTAAATTTGAATTAGAGACTTATAAAATGGATACTGGGGAAGCAAGTTTAGTATTAAATAATCCAAATCTTTTATTAGATACTAAAATCCAAGAATTATATGGAGATTCTCCTTACAACTCTATAGTTTATATACCAGGAATGTTTTTGAATTTAAAAGGCAACTTTTTATGGTATTCTCACGGAGCTCCAAAACAATCAGTAATGGTAATTTCTTCGTTTTTATTTAAGCATTTATTAGAAGGAAAAATCGATTTTGGTGCTTATGTCTTACTTTTATATTCTCAGTATTTGGCTCGTTTTTCAGTCAATTTAAAATTTTCACATCGAGATTCTAGAAAATGTTTAAATGATTTTTGTGGAAACCAAATCGAAGTATTGAATGTTTTTAAAAATGAAAAAAATGTATTATGCGATGAGTGTATTAGTAATTTAAGAAAAATTAATTATTATAAATTAATAAATAATTTAATAAAATTTTTAGATCGATACTATCATGATAAAACAAGAAGGAAGAAAGTTACTGTAATTCCTAAGAAAAAAGAACCGGAAGAAGTTGAAAAAGCTGAAGAAAAAGTTAAGATAAAAGACGAGAAAAAATGTCATTGGGAATATGAAATTTATATGGCAAAAAAATGTGCAAACATGACAGTGTTATATAATCAACTTAAGGAGTTATTATCAGATCCAGAACCACCTATAGAGGGATATTCTATGTATGAAGTTGGGGGAGGTTGGCAAGGAGATATTGAAATACCTGATAACGATAATTCCAAATGGGGGGAGTTAAAAGCTTTAAAAGAATATTTCAGATCAAAAAATATAAATGACATTATCAGGCCTATATATAATAATAGTAAAAAATTTGCAATCTATGATGAAACATCAATTGTATTGCGTATGATAGTAGAGCTAGATTGTAATGTTTCTCCATTAGATGAATCAGTAAATCCTGCTTTTAGAAGAATAAGAGGTATTTTTAAAGATGTAACTGAAGAAAATTATTTATTTTTCACTGTAAAACAACTCTATTATTCTGGAGATTTGGAGAGATAAAGAACTTTTAGGAAGCATTCATTTTCTTTGCAACTGCGTGTTTTGGTTCTCCGCATAAAACTTCTCCTAAAATTTTCTCCAACAAAGATTTAATATCGCTATAGATTCTAAATAAGTTTTGTATACAATGAAAAACGATTTAGCATTAATTCTCTACTATACTTCCAATAACAGATGGAGCTTAAATGCAATAGTAGGTTCTCTTGAAACAGATGTGTATTTAGAAGATTTAAAAATTTATTTTGTTCAAAAACCAAAAGATTTATTTCCTAATATTACAAAAGCTACTTCCAAACATAATAAAGTTTTAGTTGGATTCTCATTCTGTTCACCTGAATTTTTTGAGATGAAGAAGCTAATTGAAAATCTCAAAAATAAATTTTCCAATGACAAAATAATTTTTATTGCAGGAGGGGCTCATCCAACTGGTGATTATAAAAGTACTTTGAAGATGGGATTTGACATAGTAGTAAGGGGAGAAGGGGAAGTAACCATCAGGGAATTATTGAAAACTATAGACCAAGGAAAAAAACTTCAGGATGTAAAAGGGTTGGCTTACTGTAGCAATGAAAATTTTGTTTTTAATGGATTTAGACAACAAATAAATTTAGATGATTATCCGCCTTTTGGTATAAAACATGGAAAAGTTGGACACATTGAGATAACTCGTGGATGCCCGTGGACGTGTTATTTCTGCCAGACGCCATTTATGTTCGGTAAAAATGTAAGACATCGTAGTATTCAATCAATTTGTAAGTATGTTAAAATATTAAAAAAAATGAATATGACTGATATTCGATTTATTACCCCAAATGTTTTATCTTATGGGTCTATAGGTGGAAAAATCGTGAATTTAAATGCTCTTACTAATTTGTTATTATCTATACGAAAAATAATAGGGACAGATGGAAGAATATTTTTTGGTACTTTTCCTTCTGAAGTTCGTCCAGAGATGGTATCCAAAGAAACGATTGAATTAATTAAAAATTATGCTGATAATGATAATTTGATTATCGGCGCTCAATCTGGGAGTCGAAAAATATTAGATCTGTGCCATAGGGGTCATACTGTAGATGATATATATGAAAGTGTAAGATTAACAATTGAGGCGGGGTTAATAGCGAACGTAGATTTTGTTTTTGGTTTACCTGGAGAAACAGAAAAAGATATGGAACTTACATTGAATGTAATGGATGATTTAATTGAAATGGGTGCAAGAATCCATGGTCATACGTTTATGCCACTACCGATGACACCATATAGATTCGCTTCGCCAGGAAAATTAGACCCACGGATAAAGAGTAAACTCAACAAACTTACTTCCAAGGGAAAATTATATGGTGATTGGGAAAAACAGGAAAGAATTGCAACAGAAATTGCAAAAATTTATTATAGAAATGAATCAAAATTTGTTGAATGAATATGATAATATCAAAAACTTCGATAGGTAATCAAAAGAACAAAAACAAAAGACATAGATTAAAAAAGAAAGCTTTAATTCCAAAGATTTTTCTTGCTTTGCTCTTGTGTAGTTGTAGTATTTGGATATATGTATTTATAAACTTGATTTTTGATTATTCGATTGTTAATTCTTTAATCAAAATGATTATTGTTTTATTATTTTTAGCTAGTGTCCTTCTACTACTATTTATTTTTCGCAAAAAATTAAGGCCGCTAATAAAGAAATTGAAGAAAAAAACTAATTCAATGTACTGGCGAATAAGAAGATATCTCTTTAGTAATAGATTTGGAATAAAGAACACCCTTATTTACATAGTTTGGTTATTAATTTTGATTCTTATTCCCACATTATTTTACCTTGGGATTTTTGATGAAAACTCCATAATAGATGTCATCAAAAGCATTTTTATTGCAGCAATTCCAACTACGGTTACATATTTACTACTTAGAAAAAAGGAAATAATGCTTTTGACTGCAATATCTCAATATTTTATTGAAGGCGACCAAGGAATTATCGATGATATTTTAGGGAAAATGATTTCTCATAAAGTTACATCATTCATAAAGGTAGAACCTATCTCTGTATTTTTTAGTGCTCTTAAAAGAATATGCATTACAGGGGAATATAGACAACGTAGGAGAATAGCAGAAGCTTTACCGGTTTTAATAGAAATAGACTTTAAAAAAACTGAAGAACTCATGAACATATTACGCTCAGATATTGACACAAAATGGCGTACAGATATTAGAAGAAGAACTATCGAAGGTTTACCTCAATTGTTAAACAGAGATCCATTGATAGTCAAAAAATTTTTAGAAATACAAGAAGATGATGAAATTTATACTTTGATTGCTATAGTTGAAATAATACATTTATTGAAAAAAGATGAAGAAGGACCTATTCTACTAAACAAAGTAAAAGCATTCGCCATGAAAAATTATGGTAAAAAAGAGACAGATTCATTAGATTTCCTAGTGACATTATTAGATTTGATAGACAAAAATTTACAAGATGTAATAGAAGAAATGGAACAAAGTAAAAATAGTAATAACTTATTTATCCAGATTTGTGTAGCACGTCATATTCCTTCTATTGCCAATAATTTTCCCAGGAAATTCCTCGAGTTTTCGAAATATTTTATTCAGGGAACACAAGATAAAAATGTCAGAAGACCAATTGCAAAAGAGAACTGTATTAGTCGTCTATTGAAATTATTAAAAAATCCAAAATACAATATTGAAGTTAAAGATGTTATCTGGAGTCTTCTTAAGGATGATGATGAGATAATTAGAATAACTACATTTGACAAAATTGACGAAATCTTTGATATAGATCGTGATTTTGCTAAAAAAATAGATGAATATTTGATTAATAATGAAAAAAATGAGGAACTCAAAGAAAGAGCGTTACGATGGAAAAAATTTTCATTAGATCAGTAAAAGCTTTTTAGAAGGCATTCACAAATGTTAAATAGAGGCCTTTTCTTTTCCACCCGTTACTACACCTGAGCTTTTCCTCACAAATCTGTTGAATAAGCTATATTGATACGGGTTTATTTGATATCATCAGTAAATAGGGTAAAAAAATAGTATCGATTATGAATATTATATGATCGAAAATGGGGAGGAATGGAAAATGAAGAAATATAAGTTGACGGATGGATTAACTAAAGAAGAAAGATTGAGAAGAAGTAAACAAAGGGGGAGAACACATGAAAGACAATCAGCTCAAGTCGATAGGGAAATGGGATACAAGATAGAGGACTTGGACAAACATACTACTGGCTACGACTATAGAAGGAAAAAACTTGATCCATGTACTGGTAAGCCTATTGGAGAATGGGAATATATTGAATGTAAGGCAGGTCATCGTTCAAAATTATCTAAACGGCAGCAAGAGATGAAAGAAAAAGAAGGCAAAAATTATAAGGTTAAGAAAAATCCATATTGGTGATATGGAATCAGCTATTTGTTTTAAATCCATATATTCTGGTTGCAGAACGCAAACCCATTATTACTTGAGATAAGGAAATACAGGAAGCCGCCAGTAAGCCTCATCTGGATAGTAAATTTTTACTGAATCGTGGCGTTGCATGTTGTTATTGGATTGGCGGTATTGCAACATTCGCCTAAAGCAATCTCTGCTATTGGCATTCTGGAGAAAATATCTTCCAGAGGCATGGTCTGCAACGGAGGAAACGGTACAAGTATGTTCTCCTGATCCTTCAGAACAGCGGGATAACCGGGCAGTTCAAGCGTGATATTTTCGGCAGGCTCAACATCAATCACACCCATGTAGTTGCTTATCGAAAAATATACGTACTCCATAAACTCATACTTTTCTTTACCCATGCAATAATCGATAACCACGCGGAAGTCACCCGGGTCTACCTGTACCTTCTCTGATACTGTATCATCAAATATCTTCTGATCCCAGATGTCAACTTCCTTTTCCCCAGAACCAATTTGAGTTACAAAAAACCCCATGAGTTCAATTCCATTAGGATAGATCCTTTTCCATGCTCCATCGGTGTATTTGTCAATTATCCAGTGGTAAGGCGGCCCGTAAAAATATGCAGTTTCGCTCCCCGTGTTTTCCAGTGTGATGGTGATATTTGTGTCCATCGGATACAAACCCGCATCGATGGAAAGGAGGATGTCGCCCGTTATAGGCTTATACAATTCAACTGAAATATTTCCAAATTCAATTGTTGTTTCATCTGGGTCAATCCACACCAACGGTCCCTCTGGTAACTCCAAGGTAATGTTTCCGGATTGTTGTTCTTCGCTTGATACAAAATCTGCTATTTCATCGACCGATTTTAATGTCCACCCGAGTGATGCTGAAGTTAAAGCTCCCGCTGTTGCACCTGCTCCTACTAATACTATTGCAAATAGTATAATTATATTTTTCATTTTTTATCTCCCTCACCACAAATCAGTAGTTCACTACAAATTAATACTTTTATGCTATATTAATATTACTGCAACATAATGAATAATTTATCGTATAAAATAGAAAAGGATAGTAATTATGCTCAATATGGCGATCCATGGCAAGAATATCGATTTCTTTATCTAAGGAGGATGAACAATTACTTCGTGAAAAGGCAAAGGAAAATTTCAGGTCGGTCTCAGGGGAGATATCTTACCTTCTGAGCAAAGTTTATCGATCTGAAAAATAGGATGATGCCGTAACAACTTGGGCGAAAAATTCGCACAGTTATATTCCTGCAGTGCTTTAATGGGAAAAATCTCCATATAAATCAATCTCAATTTTTAATTCATTGAATTTTTTTTCTTTCTACCCACCAAGTTTTAAATCTATTCAATTTATCTTTCATCCTTAAATCAGTAATAAATCTTAGGATAAGCACTGATAATAATATCATGATATAAGCAACCGCAATGAAATTTGGTTTTGATAGGAATAATTCGAGAAATGGTTTTATCACCGTGTTAGGGAAAAATGAAATTGTCAATCCAAAAATAAAGATCACAAGATAGAATATCGAAAATCTTTGCTTATCCTTTAAAAATTTCTCAACTCTTTTTATCTTAAGATCATCTAATTTATTTCTCCAATTAATATCATCAGATTTTTTATAATGTAAGGCGAGAGAATGACGTAAAAATGAAAGGAAAAATAGCAACACAGCAGACAAAAACCACAATTGGGGGTAAAAAGACAATCCAATTAAAAAACCACCATTGAAAACCAATGCGTAATCTGTAAGCCATTCTATTCGCGTTGACCAACCAATTATATCATTGTAAACTCCAAATAGTTCCCATTCATCTAAATCATCAACAGAAAATTTTGTGACTCCAAAAGCAATATCCCAAAACCTCCAGCCTAATGCAATGGAACAAAGTAATGCAAAA
>CAZTMK010000019.1:0-49568 GCA_964615235.1 uncultured Thermoplasmatales archaeon | reverse complement strand
AAAACAAAAGAGAACGGAAAAAGGCAAGATGAAACGGAAAAGTCAAACAGAAAAAACTGTTAAAGAACTGATTCTAAAGGATGATGAACTGTTGCAATTAACAACAGCAGTTGAAGGACCATTAGGATATGAAAATATTAATGATTACAGGCTTTCAGTGGGTTCAGACGGAAAGCTAATTATTGAAAAAATGACTCCAGGTAATTGGCGACGTTTAAGATGATTTAATGAAATGCATTAAATGTAAGTTTAAAGACAAAAACACTGGTAACTGTACCTATCCTTTCAAAGTAACTGCTGCAGGTGATACCAAATTCGACAAGGATGGAAACACGATAGGGTGTACACATGGGAGGAAAAAATAATGAATGATGTAACCCTGGAGGGGAAAACCTAAGCTTTTACATTACGGTGAGCCAAACGAAAGCAAAATGCAAAAATTTTGGAAAAATGAGAGATTGTTAGAAAATGGTTCGGTGAGTATGTTTGCTATGCATGTTACAATGATAGACTGAGCAGATATTAAACTAAGTATCTACTTTTTATTTTGACATTCTCGCAATAAAGTATTATATACTAGTATTGACAAATATTATCAAGGTATGGATGGTGAGGGTAAGAAGAGGAAAAGAAAATTGTGTTTATAATTGGCTTTAATACATAAACACAATAAACGTAAATAAAACAGGATAATAAGGGCTCTCCATCCAATATATTGTATAAGGATGAAAAATGAAACAGAAATGTGTGGACATGTTTATTGATAAATACTGTAAAATCGTTACGAAAGAACCAGGTGTTGAAAGAACTTATGTAGTTAAAGGCATAGTTAAAGATATTGACCATAATGCGGGATTTATAACAATTGAGTCTACACAAGGCCTTAGTTGCCTGAGTATAAAAACAATAATAGCAATAAAGCCAAAGAACGAA
The DNA here is from genome assembly GCA_964615235.1 of uncultured Thermoplasmatales archaeon. Classification (GTDB taxonomy): domain Archaea; phylum Thermoplasmatota; class E2; order DHVEG-1; family DHVEG-1; genus JAFGPP01. Next base: position 48,635 of record CAZTMK010000019.1, on the reverse strand, counting down.
GAAGGGGCTTAGCGGGATAGATTTATCTACCCTAAAGCTACAGTAATCAAAATGTATTTTGGGACAAAGTCTAATATTTCTTCGATATTTTGGAAAAGAAAACAAGGGTTTTAGTTAGCCCATGGAAAATAACGCGGAGATTCTCGTTACTTTCCTCTCTATCATTCTAAATATTTACTGGTAAATTGCAGTTCCCCTCCTGACGGGAGCATTATACCATTTATTAAAATGAAAAGATTTGAAATTGGAATTACAGTCTCGTCCCCTGCATTATTTAACTTTTTTTGCAGAGAAAACCATTTATCGTTATCACGATCTTAAAACTGGCGTTAAGATTAAAGTTTAGCATTTGCATATATTTGTATATTTTCCCAGAAATTTACCAGTGTTAATTTTGCGAGTTTTGTATTTTTCATGGGTATGAAGATTTGATAGATGAATGGAAATTTATTTCTTTAAATTCATGTTGTTAACCGAAATAATCTGATATTCTAGTTTTTTTAATAATCAATTCTTTTCTTTAAGTTTTTTATATTCTTTCTCCTCGATTTTTCCCTGTATTTTTTCACTCTGGGGTCCTATAACAAAAACAGCAAGAAAATGGATAACTATTCCAACACCCCATCCAATTGTTGTAGTTAACACCCAAGGAAAACCTCCTCCCCCTGTAATCCAATACCATTGTATAAATAAAAATGCGTTCACAACAATGTATATAATAAAATGTACATAAAAACCAATTTTATCTTTGGCTATTTTTTTTGCTTTTTTTCTTAACTCCTCATCTGTTACCATCTATTCCACCAAAAGATTAGGAGTTTTGTTGATTTAATAAATATTTCTATATATTTTTCTGGAAAAAACAGAGTTAATATTTGGTACCCTGATATTTTTTATTAAGTTTAGTTTTAACAAATGATGTTTAAAGAAATATTGATGTTTATTCTTTTTTGGTAATAATTCTTGCTACTACTGAAAGAATTAATCCAATTGTGCCTATAGATAAAAAACTCCCTAAGGAAAAATTTTGTTCTGAGTAAGCCACGACAAATGAAAATATTAAACCAATTAAACCAAGCCCTGCACCAAGAGTAATGAGTAATTTACCTGTACCAACCTTATTTTTACCTAATAATAAACCACCAGCAATAACTGAAATTCCACCTAATGATGCAATGAATATTAGAATAGCAAACACTATCTGAACTATAATATTATCAATAACATGGGTAGTTACAAAATCTTTAATTGTTTCCCATGTAGCTAAACCACTAACACCTGCTATTGCTAAAAGTATGCCAGCCACTATGGCAATAACCATAGCATTCCTATTATTTGATTTCAATTTATTTCCCTCCACACATTATATGTATCTTTAGTATCATTTAAAAAGTTATAAATTATTTGATAGTTACAATACATAACATTTTATTGGTGGAAGAATTCTATGAATCCATTGGTACATTGATGTGGGAACATAGATTAATTGAACGCATGGTAAAAAAATTAGAAAAAGAAATGGTTAAAATTAAGGAAACTGGTTTTCTGTATCATTCTTTAATTAATTTTTTAAAAATTTTTTAGGAAATTATAAGTGACATAATATCATTTTCATGATTGTTGAAATTTGTTTGAGGAATGTAAGATAATATGGAGATTATAGATAGTAAAACTAAAAAAAATATTTGGAGATATATTTCACAATGCATTCTTGCGACTGGTACAATACTTGCAATTCTTTTCTTTCTAGATGTTTTAACTGAAACCGCAATTATTGCCGCGCTAGGGGCAAGTGCATTCATTGTTTTCACCATGCCCAATACTTATTCTTCCGATCCTTGACGTTTGATAGGAGGATATTTTTTTGGGATAATTACAGGTTTTATTTTCAATTTCCTATTAGAGAATATTGAAATTATTGATTTTATTGGTGGAAACACCCCATTAATTGTTTTTGGAGCTTTATCAACAGGCGTCGCAATATTTCTTATGACTATAACAAATACCGAACATGCTCCTGCCGCTGGAGTAGCCTTAGGATTAGTTATTAACAGCTGGGATTATATGACAATAATTTTCATTTTGAGTGCAATTTTATTGATGGCTATAATTAGAAAGATATTAAAACCCTATCTTATGAATTTATCATCAACATGATTTAAAATATGTCGGTCTGATATCACTAATTTACTTGATATTTTAATTTTTCTCTTCGATACCAGTATTTCAGCAATTATTTGTGCAAATTTTCAAGACAAGATAATTTAAACTAACTTTTCTTGGATGTATTAACATATTAAATGAAATGAGGTGAAAAATGAGAAAAAAGACTTTTGGACCATATGATGATGAGACAGATGATGAGGATGATGACGAGTGGAGGTAGCCAAACTTTAAAATAACTAATATTTTCTTTTTTGAAAAAATAACTACAATTAAAAATTAATTTTAAACCAAAATCAAATGTTTCATATCAGCTAATAGATTTTATCTAAATATTTTGGAAATGTCGTAATCAATATGATAAGTTATTAAAGTAATAACACTATAGATTAGCCACAGAATATACTATAAGAGAAAATCAAGACTGATTAAATATGAAAAAGAAAAAAATACATAAAGTAGTTGTTTTACTTTTTAGCATTATATCAATTTTTGTAATGTTCTCTGGATGTATTCAAACTACTGAATATATGATTGAGATGAGGGATGGAATCCATCTTGCAACAGATGTTTATTTGCCAAACAACCTAAATTCAGTACATGGTGCAATTTTAATAAGAACCCCATACGATAAAAATGATGCAAGTGCTATTGGAATTAATCTTGCAAGAAATGGATGGCCGACTGTAATTCAGGATATGAGGGGCCGCTTTTCATCAGAAGGTATCGATACAGTTTTCAGAAATGCCCACACTGATGGGCCAGATACCCTTGAATGGATTGCTCAACAAAGTTGGTCCAACGGCAAAATTGCTACCTTTGGCGGCTCAGCTCTTGGGATAAATCAATATTTTATGGCTGGTGCAAATCCACAAAATCTTGCTTGTCAGTATATTAGTGTGGCTACTCCTAATTTGTATGAACATGCCGTGTACCAGGGAGGAGAATTCAGAAAATACTTAGTGGAGGAATGGTTAAGAGGGCAGGGAAGCTTATTTGTCTTACCTGAATTACGATCAAACGAAAACTATAGCCTTGATTTCTGGACTAACACATCCCTTGAAGACAACTGGGAGAGTGTCAATGTTCCTGCTATTCATTTGGGAGGATGGTACGACTGCTTTGAACAAGGAATTATTGAGGGATTTATTGGTTATCAATATCTTGGCGGTCCCGGTGCTCTCGGTAAATCTAAGTTGATAATGGGTCCTTGGTCTCACGGTTTAGATAGACATGTTGGGGAACTGGTGTATCCAGAAAATGCAGATTACACTACTGCAGGGGAAATGTTTGTAGAAATGATTGACCAATATTGCATGGGTGTCCCGAGTGGTTTCGATAACAGACCCGCGGTTTCTTATTATGTAATGGGCGATGTTGATGATATTGATGCTCTAGGAAATGAGTGGCGAACAGCTGATGAATGGCCTATTCCCTATACAGAGCTAGAATGTTATTTCCATGGCAATGGCTTATTTAGTTCGTCCTATCCTAGTGATTATGACCCTATTGCCTATTTGTACGACCCAACTGATCCTGTGCCAACAATTGGGGGTCAAAATTTAGGTTTGCCAAGAGGTCCCTACGATCAAAGACCTGTAGAAGATAGAAATGATGTACTTGTATTTACAAGCGATGTTTTGCAAGAACCATTTGAGGCAACAGGCCCCATAAAAGCACGACTTTATGTTTCATCAGACCGTCCTGACACTGATTTTACTGTTAAACTTACAGATGTATACCCTGACGGAAGATCCATGCTGATAACTGATGGAATTATTCGCATGAGAAACCGCAACGGTTTTGATCACTGGGAATTCATGCAACCAGGAGAGATTTACGAGGTTGAGGTAGATGTTTGGAGCACTTCATATATCTGGAATACTGGTCATAGGGTTAGAGTTAGTGTATCTTCATCCAATTATCCAAGATTTTTAAATAACCCTAATACTGATGATCCCATTTATGGAAATACAACTTACAATATCGCTCGAAATGTTCTATACATGGACAGCGAACATCCTTCTTGCATAATTCTTCCTATTCCTAACAAAGTTGTACAAAACAATCCGCCGGTCATACCTGCTTTACCTGAAGGAAAAAATATTTGTCTAAAGCAGGAAACTTGTTCATATAGAACGTTTACAAATGACCTGGATGGAGATGGCGTTTATCTGTTATTTGATTGGGATGATGGAACAAGTAGTGGATGGATGGGACCATTTGAATCTGGAGAAATTGTAAATTTGGAGCATACTTGGATCCAAGAGGGACAATATCATATAAGAGTTAAGGCAAAGGATCTAACAGGATTGCAAAGCGCAGGATGGTCTGAGGCACTTGAAATTAAAGTTGAACAGTGTACGAATCCTTCAAAAACAATATTAAAAACTGCAATTCAGAAATTAAAAGATAAATCTCCGATACTGGCTTTTATGATCGGTGACAACTTTGATTCTCCAAATATTTTATAACCTTAATTAGACTAAAATTGAATAGATATTTCCGATAGAACCAATATAGATAATATTATCTTCAACAATAGGACCCGAGATAATGGGCGTGGTGAGATAATTTTTTATGCCTTGCATTCTGTAGCCGGGATAAAACGCCCATTTTAAATAACCGTTTGATTTATTAAGACAATATATTCCTCCATCATCACATCCAAATATTACATTGTAATCACTTACAGCAGGAGAAGAGTGAATTGCAGAAAAACTTGAAAAATGCCAGCAAAGGCTTCCATTATCGTCGCATATTGAATAAAAATTATTGTCGTGTGAACCAAAAAATACATTTCCATTGCCAACAACAGGTGTAGTTTCGATCCCCCATCCAGTTTTGTATTTCCAGTTAAGATTTCCATTTTCCGCACTTATCTTATAAAAATTTGTATCCCAAGACCCAAAGTATACACTTTCATTAAACACTAGCGGACGTGAGGTAATTATTCCTTCTGTTTCAAATAACCAGTCTGTAATTCCGTTTTCAATATTTACCTTATAACAATTTTTCCCAGAACATACAAATATGTAGGAATTCCAGGGCTCTGATATGTATATTTCGAAAGGATAATTAGATTGCCATAAAATATCTCCTGTATCGATGCCAAATGCAAATAATTCTCCATTCTCATTTCCAACTATTACTTTCCCTTCTGTAACAACTGGTTTTGAACAAATCTTACCAATTTGTTTTTCTCCCTTTGTCATCCAATTTAGATCTATTATGTTCAGACCACTGGATGTTCCTACAAATAATTTATCATCAGAAATTACAGGAACTGTAGGATTTTTATCGATTGAAATATTCATAATTAAGGAACCGTCATCAATATTAAGAGCCAGAAGTTCACCTGGCGATGTTGTAGCGTAAATAATATTGTTGTCTATTAAAGAGGATGAATAGAATTCGTTATTGTCAGATGAGGTTGCATAAGTCCACTGGATAATCGGATTTATCCCCAGTTCTTCATGTGTTGTTTTCAAAATTTGTTTACTGTTGGCAGGCAGTCCAAATATTCTTAACCATCCGGCAGGGGGAACATTTTCAACAGAAATCTTTGGGTAATCCAAGTTTTCAAACTGCATTACCTTTCCCTCTGGGTTGCCTATTAGAACCCACAATCCGTTTTCGTTAACAAGATTAGTGTCAGAAAGTTTACAATCAGGTGACCAAGGAGACATCGGTTTTGTAGACATTATTTGTTTTACAATATCAATGTCAATTTCTCCATAGTATTTATTTCCCAATTCTTCAAATGCCCTGTCTCGGTTTGAAGGTCTGTATTTTGGGAAACTGTAGACACGAGTGCCTTTTTTAAATAAATAATAAATTAAAGCATCAATTATTATTTCTCTAAAATGAAGTTTTTCAAGCCTAACTTTAAAATCCATAGGATTATTTGCTGACCAATGGAAACCGTTAAAGGTTCTGTTGCACCAGGAATTTCTATAACCAAGTTCAAACCTTGCGATTTCCCCTGTTTTTGTATCTCCTATTAGCCATACTGCATTCATGCATCCATCGTTCAGGTACTTCAAATAATACATGACGTCGTCAATACTTTCGCTGTATTGGACAGCAAGCCTGGCCCGTACAGCCAGTGGTCGGCCGATGTTGTCCCATATACCTTGTTGATTGGTGGTTTCTAAAAATAGAATTCCTTCCTGGTTTTGATAATAATCATGGTCGCTCCATATGTAACCTGGAGCTGTAGCCATCTGAAATCTATGACCTGTAGAAGGATTTACATCAAGTACAATGTTCCATCGAAAAGTTATGTAATATGACCACCACCAGGCTCCGACCCCATTGCCAGTACTCCACATTGAATTAGACATTACAATTTGGCCATCGGTTGTTGCATCTCCCGTTGCAATAAATCCATTGCATTTATGGTGAACGGGTTGGTCAACAAAGTCCAAAATAAAAGTCAGGGGGGAGATATTCTTTAAAGAAGATATATCCTCCTGTAAATATTTAAAAAGTGTAAGCAGGGGATGAAAGCCCTTTACTAAGCGATGATAAGTTAATTTTGATAAAAATTCATACATCATATTTGAGACTAAAACATCCTGATAATCTATGCTCCTGCCGTGAAATTTTTCATCTTTACTATTAACACCGTCTGCAATTCCTTTTATTTCGTCCTTGTATTCCTCAGGAAATTTATCCCAGTATGTCTCAAAAATATTTTTTTTACAAAAATTCCACCACGTTTCAGATATTTTCTGATAGTTTTCAAGTGAAAAAATACCATTTAAAGGCTTTATTTTTGGATGATTGTGGATCATATTGCTCCAACGATTCATTAAATCCACAATTTCCTCTGAAATTAATCTTCCATATTGATATCCCCTTTCATATGGTTCTCCTTCAACATATACATATATCCATCCCTGAATATTGTATCGATGTCCCCCTTGAATATCATCAAAAGACTGATTTTTTATATCTTGTTCATAAATATTAATAGAGACAGCAATAAGAAAAGATGAAAATGGAGTAGTGATTATTATAAATACACTTATCAGACATAGAAATTTTCTTTTAAAGTTCATAATTACTCTTAATATATGTAAAAGAGATTATATAAATCTTTTATTGAAGGAGGATTTTCATTGTAAGATTAAATAAAAAGTTATAAATCATTTCTTTTTTAGATGAAAAACATAACGGGTTGGAACTCTTTTCTTTTTTCCAGTCCAATATCCACAGGTTGAGCATCTGAATTCAATTGTTACTTCTCCGCCCCAAATCGTGAGATTTTTAACTTTTTTTAAATGTCCTTCACATACAGGACATTTGGTCAATAATTTTTTTGGATCTCCCTCACGCGAATGAATTTCTAATCTTACAAAATCCGAACTAATTGCAACTTTTCTGATTCTTTCACCTGTCACACCAAATTTCTTTTTCTTGGTATCTAGGGATTTGTTAATCAATTGTTTCAACCTTGACTGTGATTGAACTGTATGAAACTTATTTAAAACTTTAACTAGGGCTTTTTCTATTTGCTCATCAGATGGTATGTGGTAACTCATCACTTACCAAAATATTATTCATTACTTAAATTCTCTCAATTTATTGTACGTATTAGGTCAGTTCTTGTAACCAATCCAACGATTTTGTTATCTTCCAGGATTGGAAGTGCACCAACGTTATGTTTTAGCATTATTTTCGCAGCTTCCTCAGCAGAAATCCCTCCCTCAGTCCAAACAACTGGGGTTTTCATTACTTCTGAAACAGTCAACTCATCAAGTCTATGTTTCTGTCTGCCCAATGGAAGGGCTTTTAATTCTGCAAGGGCAAAAGCAATTTCTGTATCTGAAATCATTCCAACAAGTTTGCCTTGATTAAGTACAGGAAGTCTTGCCACTTTCTCATCTATCATTTGTCGGCGGGCATGAATAACTCTATCGCTTGGAGATATAGCAACTAATCTTTTATGCATTATTTCCCTAATTTTTATCTTACTTTTCACGAGAGGTAACAAATCTGCCTTCGTCAGAACCCCTACTAACTTATCTTTTTCAACAACCGGAAGCATGGTTAGTCCAGGTTCTCCAACTTCCTTTAGAACATCATCGATATTCGTACCAGGTGAAATCTTTACCACATTCTTTTCAGTAACCGATGATACGTGTAATCTTGAGGCAGGAATACCGCGTGTTCGTATTGCACCCAATTTGTAGGCAATTAAATTATCAGTTACAATTCCGATTAACTTTTTTTCTTCAAGAACAGGTATCTTTGTTATATCATGTTTTTTCATTAATTTGAGAACCAATTCTAACTCAACGTCTTTATCAACAGAAATTATTTCTTTTGTCATTAACTCTTCAACTTTCATTTTATCGTATTCTCCTTGAGCTAATATTCTACCTCTACTCATATTTCAAGGCATCAACACAATCCTCGCAAATGAGCCTTCCATCTATGTTTCTTAAGTTTGTTGAAGGTGAGCCGCAATCCTCACACTTTCCGGAAAAAATTTGTGAACGTAAAAATGCTTCATCTTTTCGGGAAATGTCGTACCATTCTCGGGATATCTCATGCATAACAGGAGATATTCTTGATACATCCCTTTGAGTTAAAATGCCAATAAGCCGGCCATTTTCCACTACAGGCAATCTTCTTATGTTGCATTTTCCCATCATTTTAATTGCTTCTTCCAAAGAAATGTTTGGGTCGGCTATAATAATGGGACTGGTCATGATGTCTTTGACTGTTACCTGGCTAGCTTTCAAATTCAAGGCCACAACCTTTTTTAGTATGTCACTTTCGGTTATAATCCCAATCGGTGTTTTATCAACTACAATACAGTTACCAATTTTTTTTTCTTTCATCAGTTGAGCTGCTTGCATTACAGTTGCATCTGGTAAAACTGTAACAGGATTCATTTTCATTGCTTCTCTAACGAGGAAACTACCCCTGCTCATTAATTTTACTCCAAATCTTTAACAACTTTTATACATTAACAATTTATCCTAAACATTAAAACCTTTCGATTGTTATATAGGTAATGTATATGGGTGGTAGTCAGTACGAAAGAGAATTAAAAAATATCTTAGAAGGGGAAGAAAAAACCCTGTTAAAAATTACGAAAACTTGTTCGTCATTGGAAAAAAATAATTACGAACAAATTTTTCAAAGACCATTTGCTGTAATAAGGGCTGCCGGATCACTTGGTGTAGATCTCGTGGCCGTTAGGGGTGATGTCTCTTTTTTAATGGAAATTAAAACAAGTGTAGTAAACACTCTTCATTTCAGTAGCATTGGAGGTAAACTGCAGCAACAAGCAGATGTTATGGCCAAGTTATGTGAAAAAACAAAAACATTACCCATTTATGCTTATAGATTGAAAAATCACAGGGGCGACTCATGGAAAATATTTTCACTTGATATTGATGGTTTAGAAGGAAGATTAAAGGTACTTCATAGAAGAATACCGAAACTTGAATCAAGTAAAAACGGTAATTACGTTATGAGATGGGAGAATGGGATGTCTTTGTCAGATTTTATTTGCTATCTTTGTCGATGATCCTTATTAGAAACATTTTATAATATGATGTTATTATTCCATCCCGATTTTCCATGAAAAAAATACTTGTTGCCTATGATGGTTCAGATGCATCAAAAAAAGCTGTAGACGTAGCTGTAAATTGTTCAAAAAAGGAAGATGAAATAGTTTTTCTTACTGTTATACCCGCAGAGTTGGCAGAGTCTTCCTTTACAAAGATGTTGTTGCCAACAATTGATCTCAGTTCAATTGTTAAATCGGGTAGTTTTAAGGAAAAAACTGCCGAAACATTAAGAAAAGTGGCAAAAACTATTGAAGGACGTGTTAAAAAGACCGAAATTGCCGTCGAATCAGGAGATCCTGCTGATGAAATTCTTTTAGCTGGGAAAAAACATGACGTTGACGTAATTGTTATTGGATACAAAGGCTATGGAAAAGAAGGAAGGTTTTTGCTTGGTAGTGTGACGGATAAAGTAGTCAGGCATGCCAGTAGATCTGTTATGGTCGTAAGATAATTTTTGTATTTTGTGATGTAAATGCATCCGGCAGACGAGATTCGTGGTGAAAAAAGTAAAAAACTTCATGACAAGAAAATCGTTCTGGGTGTTACTGGAAGTATTGCTGCTGTTGAAACAGTAAAATTGGCTAGGGAACTAATTAGACACGGCTCTAGGATTTTTCCAGTAATGACCCCCGCTGCTACAAGAATTATTCACCCAGATGCTTTATGGTTTGCAACTGGAGTTGAACCTGTTGTACTTTTAACTGGCGAAACCCAACATGTAGAGATGTGCGGCCGAGTTTCTGATAAAGCGGATCTTTTTTTGATTTCACCCTGTACTGCAAATACAATTTCAAAAATTGCCTATGGAATTGATGACACTGCCGTTACCACTTTTGCAACAACTGCAATAGGATCAAAAATCCCCATAATAATTGTACCTGCAATGCATTTATCGATGTATGAACATAAATTCATTTATGAAAATATTAAAAAATGCAAAAAAAACGGTATAAATTTTATCGATCCAAAGATTAAGGTTAATAAAGCAAAGCTTCCAAGTATTGAGGAAATTGTTGCAAACGTAATCAAACTTATTGGCGTGTCGGATTTAAAAAACAAAAAAGTACTAATAATTGGCGGGTCGTCTATCGAACCAATTGACGATGTTAGAGTAATCACAAATCAAAGTTCTGGAAAAACAACCATTTCACTAGCTATGAGCTCATTTCTTAGAGGAGCAGAGGTTGAATTATTTTATGGTTATAGCCCTGAACCGGTTCCTGAATTTCTAAATTATTCAAGATTTTCCACAATAGATGAGTTGATTAAACTGCTTAAAACATCATCATTAAATAATTTTGACATTATAATTTTATGCGCAGCGTTGGCAGATTACAAACCAGATAAAATCCAAGGAAAGATGTCTTTAAAAAGTGAAAAACTTGTTATTGAACTAAAACCCACAGAAAAAATAATTGCCATCTTAAGAAAGCTTGCACCTAAAGCTACTATTGTTGGTTTTAAGCTAGAAGAAAGCAACAAAATTCTTAAAAAAAGGATGGAAGAACTAATTCATAAATATTCTATTGATTATGTTGTGGGAAATACAATATCTGCATTACATAAGGATGAAACCGAAATATGGATAATGGATAAAAAAGGCAATATATCAGATAAAAAGGGCAGTAAATTCAAACTGGCAGATCAAATATTTGATACGATTATAAAGGGGTGATCATCACTGAAGGCTTTAGCATTTGCTCCAGGACATATTTCAGGATTTTTCGAGCCCGTCTATAATGAATATAATATGGAAAAGACAGGCTCCCGTGGAGCGGGAATCAATCTTTCATTGGGTGCTGTTTCGGAAGTTGAGGTTAAAGAGTCTGAAATTCAAATGCTTGAATTTTTTATTAACAATAAAAATTGTGATGCACCAGTAGTCCGATTAGCGTTCAACCATCTAGTAGGAGTTCAACCTCTCCATATAACTGTCCATACAAATTTTGATTTACCATTAGGCCAGGGTTTTGGTATGAGTGCTGCAAGTGCAGTTAGTGCAAGCTACGCTCTTGCCAAAATACTTGGCATATCAAATCAGGAGGCTATGAAGGCGGCACATTTTGCAGAGATACAACTGAAAACAGGACTTGGGGATGTAATAGCCAGCTGTTTTGGCGGAATAGAAATAAGAAAGGAGGCAGGCCTTCCCCCATGGGGGATGATTGAACACATTCCCGGTTCATTAGATTTAGTTTTATGTGTTATTGGCGATCAATTGGATACTAGTAAAATTCTATCTGATCGTGAAAAAATCGTAGATATCTCCCATTACGGCAAATATTGTATAAAAAAACTAATTGATAATCCAACAATTGAAAATTTATTCTCAATGTCACAGTTGTTTACTAAGAAAACAAGACTTGCAGAAAGCCGTGTGAACGAGGCGATTGATGTTGCCAGGAATTATGGTACCGGCAGTATGTGCATGCTTGGAAATTCTTTATTTGCATATGGCGACACTGATAAATTGTCTAAAGCCCTTTCAAACTTTGGTAAAGTATACATTTGTAAAGTTGATCAATATGGTGCCAACGTAATAAGTAAAGATTAGATTACTTATAATGTATGCATTTGAATATTTTTCAATACATAAATTTTAAACCCTTAAACAGTATAGCTTGAGCCAAATTATTAGCGAGGAATTTTATATGAAAAAATCAATTATTCTATTGCTAGTTACAATTTTAATAATTTCAGTAAATATTTCATCCGTGGGCTCTTTCTCAATTTTGAAAGATTATGTTTCTGAAAGTTTTACAACTCTTAATGAATTTAATGGAAAACCCCCATTTGCTGATTATGATTATACGGTTTATGGAATATTAGTGATTTTTAACGCCTCCTCATCGTTTGACCCTGATGGGACAATAATTGAATATCAATGGGATTTTGGGGATTTTGCGACCGATAATGGAAAAATCGTAAATCACACTTATCAAACCTGTGGAATATACAATGTGACATTATCCATTGAAGATAATGACGGTTTTTTCGACACAATTTCTAAGAACGTATCGATAATTGATGTAGAAAAACCTCGGATATTGAATGAACATGTTTTTCCTACGCTTCAGCGGGCAGGCGGTTATGTAAATTTATCTGTGGATGTTGAGGACAACAATAATTTAAAAGATGTGGGTGTCATTATTCAATACCCTGATCATAGCAAGGAAAACGTATCAATACTTTCCAATAATACAGGAAACTGCTATTATTGTAATCAGACTTACTATAATGTTGGTGGATATACTTTTCGTTTTTGGGCCGTCGATTTGTGTGGTAATAAGGCAAAATCCAATTTAATTATTACTTTTCAAATAATCGAGAGTCTTGTTGCGAAAGCAAATGGACCTTATGGCGGTTTAATAAATAAACCAATTCAATTCAGTGGGTCTGCTAGCGGTGGAAAACCACCTTATTCATATTACTGGGATTTTTGTGATGGGGGTATATCTACTTTACAAAATCCAAAGCATACTTATCTTAATGAGGGAAATTACGCTGCAATATTAACTGTTAACGATAGCTTGGGATATAAAGCAACTGATATTGCGATGGTGACGATAGAAGTTCCTGATTTAACTCCCCCAGTAGTACAAATAATTCAGCCTGAAAGTGGCATATATGTTAGAAATAATAAAATAATGGGGTTTTTGAGTCCGATAGTATTAGGATTTATTGAAATAGAATCTATTGCCACAGATGATGAATCTGGAGTAGCATATTTGGAATTGTACATAGATAATCAAAAAAGAGAAAATTTTACAGGCGAATCTTTTGTTTGGACTTGGAATGAAATGTCTTTTTCAATGCATTTTCTGAAAGTAATTGCTTATGATAATGCAGGAAACGCTGCGGAGGATGCAATGCTCGTGTGGAAATTTTTCTAGTTAAATGATATCAAATATAAAGTTATCTATTTCTTTTTCTTTTGACTTGATTTTTTTCTAAGTCCTTTAATTATTTCACCATATGCTTTGCCACCTTGGAGCATAGCCTCAGTGATGTAATCCTTATTTTGCATTAAACCAGTGTGCCTTTTTTTCGGCTTTTCACCATTCATTCCTCGAACCATATTATTCAACAAATATTACATTAACAATTTTCGTTGAAATAATTTTCTAAGAAAATTTAAAAATACAATTATCCGATTAATAATAATTTAGATCTCCGTAGCAATTCCAGCTGCCAAATCAATCAGATGTTTTTCTCCATCCTCTGGGCCTTTTGCAAATAAAATGTCACCTGAATCAATTCTTGTATTTTTATTTGGCCCGTAAAGCCAAGTATCCTGGTGTCTCATTGCAATAACTGTCATACCCGTTTCACTTGCAAGCTTAATTTCACCAAGTGTTTTGTTACATAGTATAGACGATGGTTCAACTAGAGCACGGGTAAATACTACATCTGATTCCCTTATACTCATTTTTAGAATTGGATGTAATTCAACATCTCTTAGTTCGACATCAACAATTTCTTGCCCAGCATCTGCTATCTTTTCCCCACATTCTGCAAGTCGTAGGATGCTTAGGGCGTCACTAACACTCAGCTCCTTGTTCTTAACTGCTTCTAGGGTTTTCTCTTGTAGGGTATGATACATGTCATCTATTAAATCTTCTAGGTCATAAACCTCTTTGGCTATTGTTTTATTATCATAAATTAAAGAAGAATAAGCAAGGTCTAGCATAAGTTCGGATTTATCTTTTATTTCAAGGACAATATCTTCAACTGTTTTTTCTTTCATTCTAGTTCCCTCGACTTTCCTTTTAAAAAGTTATTGAGTTCGTTAAATCCCTCGTCTGTACCCCTTGTAATTAACCAATCATCGGATTTTAACTCGGTATCGGAATCAGGGTTGTAAATCCAACAATCATCTCTTCTTATGGCGATTATTCTCATTCCTGTCTCTGACTCTATCCTTAGACCACCGATTTTTTGATTACATGCCATGGATGTTGGAGAAATTTTTGTTCTAAACAATTGCTCGTCCGCCTGCTTTAATATCTTTGGGAGAATTGGCCCAGTTTCTTCTTCTGCTAAAAGACTTATGATATCGCCCGCTGCATTAGATATAGTTTCGGCAGCTTCAGCTACTTGAAGAATTCCCGCGAGCTGTTCCGCATCTTCCTTTGTTCTTGCAGCCATCATTGCCATTATCCTGATGTCGTAGTTTAGCTTGTCCATTCTTACATCTAAAAACTTAACCTCTTCAGCCATCTCCTTATTATTGAATAATACTGCAGAATATGCTAGATCTATGATCAACTCGGAAATGTCCTTCATCTCTGTTAGAAGCTCTTTAACAGATGTTGGTTGATATTCAAGCTCGGAGAACTCCTCCTTTTGCCATTTAGGCGTTCTTTGTAGTCTACCAAAAATACTTCGTTTATCCCTTTCCTTCATACTCCTACTACTCCAATAAACAAAAACAATAAAGAAATACCAAGAGTATCTCCAACTGTAGTAACAACGGGGGCAACCATATCATCAGGGTCAAGACCTCTCTTGAATGATATAAAAGCAGTAAAAACGCTGACTATGCATATAGTACACAGGAGAAGAAAACCTGCCCCTATTATAATAGCGGTGAATTCAAGCAAACCTATGCTCATTTGTATACCACCAAATAATGCTATGTAATAAATAAGTATCGCAAGAATTGCATAAGTTGACGCTCCCATAACTACTGATACAAGCAGATTTTCTATCATTTCACCATCTTTAATGTCTAGATTGATATATCCTACATGCAATCCTGATGCCAGACGTGCACCCAATATACTTCCGATATTACCTGCTATACCATTGATAACTGGAATTGCTATTAGAAAAATTGGTAAAGCGATTAGCAAATCTTGTCTGCTATTTAACAATTGGCCAGCGAAAATCTCAATAAAAACGCACAAAGTTAACAGTGGTAAACTGTATCGAACAATTTTTTTCCAACTGTAAATCACAATATCACCTCAACAATTATTGCACTGCCAAAAATACAGAACATTGTTATAACATCACCAAATGTTGCAAGTGCAGGACCAGTAATATTGTCAGGGTCATAACCTCGTTTAAACACTAGATAAATTATTGTAATTGTCAAAAATGTAAGGATAATTGCCGATATTATTCCTGATAAAATCACAATTGAAATGATTTTAAGAGGATCTGGATGTATTTTAAAAAACAAAACGGTAGTTACATAAGCAATTAAACCAACCAATATTGATACTAAAAAACTTAAAACTAGTGAACCTAGAATGTTTTGCCTGAGTTCTGCGTTCCACATATTTTCAGCGCCGATTGCCCCAAGATGATACGCAGATCCCAATCTAGAACCAAAGGCTGTGCTGATATTCCCACGTAGGGCAATAATTGCAGGTATTACAACTATTAAGCCGGGAATATTCTGTAAAATCTCAGACATCACACTAAGTGTACTGCCGGCGATAATGCCGCCAAGACCACACGTTATAAGTAGGGGGAGGCTCTGCTTCACCATTGCCATTGAATGCATTGCACGCAGCCTCCATAATTTTCATCGCTCCTTCAATTTATAAATAACATTTTCTGTATCTTTCCCAGATTTGGTCAATATGTGCTTCAATTTCCTTTATTCTTTTTTCATCTTTTTCTGGGACAAATAAATGTCTAAATCTTCCCTGCTGTTTGAGCCAATCTTCGATGGGCTTTCTTGTTATTTTATTTTCCAGAATAAGTTTACTTTTACCATTAAAAGTCAATATATCATTTTCAACTTCATACAGTGACCAGGCACCAGTCTCAACTGCCATGATTCCCATTTCAACTGTTTTATCCATACCAAATCTCCAACCTGGGGGACATGGCGCAAGAATCTCGATATATTTAGGACCTTTTATATTCTTAGCTTTTTGAAGTTTTTTATACATATCGTCTGGGTAACTAACACAAGTCTGTGCCGAGTATGGAATATGATGAGCTTGAATAATTTCCCCCATTTCCTTCCTAAACTCTGTTTTACCACCAACTGTAGTTGTAGTCCAAGCAGCATAAGGTGTTGCTCCACTTCTTTGAATACCCGTGTTGGAATAAATTTGGTTGTTATAACAGATATAAATAAAATTGGTACGTCGTTCAAGTGCACCGGACAAGGCCTGGATACCAATATCATAAGTACCTCCATCGCCTGCCCATGCAATAACATTTGTATCTTCTTTTCCCTTGGCTCTTAGAGCTGCTTCTACACCAGAGGCACCCGCAGCAGCGGCTTCAAAGGCAATATTCATTACGGGAATATCAAAGGATGTATTTGGGTAAAGACTCTCGATTACAGCGGTACAGCAGGCAGGTACAACCATGATCGAATTTTTACCTAATGCTTTGAATACCATTCGAAGAGCCATTGTTGCAGGACAACCTGGGCAGGCTGCACTGCCTGGAATAACACATTCGAGGTTGGGAAGATCTTTTATTGCCAAAAATTTACACCTCCTTGAAACCAAACCATTCAACTTCCCGTGCCTTACCACTTATTGCCTTTTTGCACATTTCTTCAATATGTTGAAATGTGACATCTTTGCCCCCAAGTCCTGCGATAAAACTGTAGACCTTTGCATCAGATTTGCCATATAATGAGCCCTTTACCTCATTAGATAATGCTCCTTCACTTCCTATTGATATATTACGATCAATAACTATTAGATCGGCATGTTTAGCAAGATCTAGTATATCCTCATTTGGAAATGGACGAAACGTTCGAACACGTGCAAGACCAACATTTAGACCCTTGTCTCTTAGATTATCAATGGCAACTCTGCTCTCTGAACCAATTGCCCCCATTGCTAAAAGAATATAATCAGCGTTCTCACAACGATATTTTTCAATTAGATTGCCATGAAATCTGCCAAATTTTTTCTTCCAGTCCTTTGCTATATTAATAATAAGTTTTTTAGAATATTCGGATGCTTCTTGCATGTCCTTTCGGATTTTTTCATAACCTTCAGGGCCAATAATGTTGCCAAAAGTAATTGGGTTATTGACATCAAGTTCCCATTTAGGTTGATATTTGGGAATAAACTCATCAATTTCTTTTTGATCAGGTATATAGGCAGGCATTGAAGTATGAGACAAAATAAATGCATTCAAATTTATCATTACTGGCAATAAGATTTTCTCATTTTCAGCTAGTTTAAATGATTGGATAATAGTATCAAAAATTTCCTGATTACTACTACAATAAAACTGGATCCAACCGGTATCCCTTTGTGAAATGGAATCATTTTCATCAGCCCATATATTCCATCCCGGTCCAACAACACGGTTTATGTTGCACATGACAACGGGGAGACGTGCAAGAGCGGCCCAATGAAGCATCTCATGCATTAAAAGTAAACCATGAGAAGAAGTTCCTGTAAAAGTACGAACACCTGTGGCACTAGCACCAATGCATGCACTCATTGCCGAATGCTCGCTTTCTACACAAATGTATTGTCCTTTAAATTCACCTGATTTAACATAATTGGCAATACCTTCAACAAGTGTTGTTTGAGGTGTTATAGGATAAGCAGCGACAACATCAGGACGTGCCATTACAGCAGCCTTTGCTGCAATATAATTACCAGTATCTATCATTACATTCATTTTTTCTTTGCCTCCCTCTCCATTGTAATTGCTTTTACCTTACAGACATTCGCGCAAATTCCACATCCTTTACAATACTCATAATCGATATCAATTGAGTCATCTTTATTTCTAATGATAGTTGCCTCAGGACAAAAAATCCAACATCGAAGACATTTCACACATTTTTTCTTATCAAGTATCGGTTTGAAAACCCGCCAATTCCCTGTTTTACCCATTGCACCTTTTTTTGGATATGAAATTGTGGTTGCCACATTGTATTTTTTCAACCACTCACCTCCATAGATTCAAAAGCATCCTGAGTTGCCTTCACATTTTTCTGAGAAAGTTCGCCTTTCCATTTTTTTTGAATAACTTTTTGGACTGATTTCAGTGTAACTCTGTCAAGAATTTTTGGAACCGCACCAAGTATCGGAGTGTTTACGACAGGAATTCCACCAACTAATATATCATGATTAATAGCGATTCCTGTGGCATCAACAGTTGCTACCTGAAATTTTTTAGAAAAATCAAAATCATCTGCTGATTTTGTCGTATTTATCAATATTTTACCATCTTTTTTTAACCCTTTCAAGACATCTACTATTTCCATAATGCTTTCGTCAAGTACAATAACTATGTCAGGTGAATAAATCTCACTTCTCAAATAAATGTCATTTTCTGATATTCTAGCAAAGGCACGGACTGGTGCTCCCCTTCTTTCTGCTCCAAAAAAAGGGAATGCCTGAACGCCTTTATTACCATCGTTTAATGCAGCAGCAACAAGTAAATTAGCAGCAGTAACTGCACCTTGTCCACCGCGTCCATGAAACACGATTTCGACCAATGAATTAGAAGACACAATTTTTACTCTCCTAGACCTCGGAATAAAACTTAGACATATAACTGTTTTGAATGAACCACAATTGATACTAATTAGGTTACAGCCTTTATTTTGGAATTTATTGTAGCATTTTTATCTCGCCGATCATCAATTTTAAGATCAGTCATAATTCTTTTTATTCCCATATTTACAAACTCCTCATGTGCATCGGAAACTATAGAAAATAACTCATCAATGCTCTCTGCTTCTATAACGGTTGACATTGCGTTTACATCAAACTTTACATTATGTTTTTTGATGATACTAATGGCCGTTTTAACAAATTTACTTAAACTCACATTTTCACCAACAGGTGAAATAATCAATTGTGCAATTATCATTTTAGAATCCCCGATCCTTGACAGTAATATATTATATAAAATTCTTTGTATTGTAATATTGTAAATTTTAAGATAATTACTCTACCCTAATTATTTTTACCAAACATTATTTATAATCATGTATCATTTTCCCAATATAGCTATATCAAATTTGTTAGGCTGGGGGAAATTATTCTATGACAAATGATATGCGATATAAATTTGCAATAGAGAAGGAAAGATTAGATGAACTAAATAATATTTTAACTGACCCTGACAATCCAATTGTTAATGATCTGATTGAAATTGTTGAAAAATATGGAGGGACAGATGAGATAAATAAAAAAGCCAATGAATCCGGAGATGTCCAGAGTTTAATGGGAAGGTTAATTAAGAAAAATTCAAAATATGTAAAGGATTTAGAATGGCTAGAAAAGCAAATTGATCAAGATAATTTTATCAGTATACACGACTATAGAAAAAGAGTTTTAGGCGATAAGATAGATAAGATTACTTTTAAGGAAGATTTTCCAGTAACTCTTGAGATAAGTGCCTGCCAGTATTTTCCTTTTTTTGTAAAGCAGGCACATCAGGCAGTTGAAAATCATGAACTTATGCCAGGCCGTTTTATCAGAGTAAGATCAATGAAAGAACAAGAAAATGATAATGATTTGTTGGCAATGTCTATAGCCATGCAAATGATTGGTGTAAGTTGGTGTGAAACACTTGATACTAAGGGTACAGATGGATCAAATGTTCATTTAGGGGGGCCTGAAACAATTACTGGTTATTTCGGTGGTGTTGGTGAACCCAATGATTATCCTATAAAGTGGTTGGATGAGTTTCTCTACTACCACACAAATTATGGAATAAAGCAAGTATTAAATGTAAATCCCGGGACTATACTTCTGGGTTACCTTCTTCACAAACTTGGAATAGATATCGAATTTAAGATTTCAGTTTATATGGGTAACGATAACCCCTACTCTGTTTTTTGGACTCTTATGGCCGCTAGATTATTCTCAAGACCTGATGGTTCAACTTCACTTATAGGTTTTAACTTTTCAAACTCTGTAAATAACGCCACAATCGAACTTAGCAGTGAAATTCGAAAATCACTTGGCCTAGAGGAATTTGTGCGTTTCGAACACCATATCCTTGAGACATGGAAGAGTATTGTGGTTCAACCCTATGATAGAAGAGATGAATTATTAGAAATTGCATCAAAAGTAAAAAATATTAGTGCTAAACACGAAGGTGGCGAGATAGCTATTGAGCAAACAAGGGATCACCCTAGTGATATTCTTGACTATTTCAAGCCAAAAGAAGAAATTGAAAAAAACGGTCTTATGCCTGCAATGTTACGAAATTATCTTGATAAACATCAGAGTATCAATAACACAGCAAAGGCATTAACAGAGAAAGGTTTGACTTTTATTGCTGCACCAAAGTTGCATCATAAGGGGTAAAATTATGCACTTCAAGTTAGCTTTTATTGGATTTGGAACAGTGGGGCAGGGTTTAACAGAAATCCTTCTCGAAAAAAAAGAAATGCTTGCTAAAAAATATGATTTAAAATTTTCGATTGTAGCAATTTCAGACATGTTAAAAGGTTCGGTGTATGATAAACAAGGATTGGATATGACCAAGATTCTTGAAATAGTAAAAAAAGGAAAAAAATTAGATAAGTATCCATCTGGAATAAAAGGTCTTAATAGCATTGAAACAATAAAACAAACAAATGCTGATATCATAATTGAAGTTACTTATACTGATGTTAAAACAGGTGAACCGGCACTTACTCACATAAAAACAGCATTTGAGAATGGTAAACACGTTATATCGACAAACAAAGGTCCTGTTGTTAAAGAGGTAAGAAAGCTTTTAGAAATTGCAAAAACTCATAATGTTTACTATGGTTTTGAGGGAGTTGTACTAGCTGGAACACCATCTATAAATCTTGCTGAATATACCCTTGCTGGGAACAATATCAGTGGATTTAAGGGTATTCTTAATGGCACCACCAATTACATTCTAACAAGAATGGAAGAAGGCGTGTCCTATGAGGATGCACTAAAAAAGGCACAACAGCTGGGTTATGCAGAGGCCGACCCAACAGGGGATGTTGAAGGATTAGATGCTCTGGGGAAAGTTGTAATTCTAACTAATGTTGTATTGGATAAAAAAATTGGATGGAAAGATGTTGAAAGGAAGGGAATTACAGAAATATCTTTGGATGATGTCAAACAAGCTAAAAAAGAGGGAAAACGATGGAAACTTATCGGCAGTGCCCAGATACAATCCGATGGGTCTGTAGCAGCAAAAGTCTGGCCAGAAAAATTACCCCTTAGCGATCCTCTGGCAGGTGTTAATGAAGCTATTAACGCTCTTACATTTTTTACTGATGAACTTGGGTCTGTTACTATTGTAGGTCCAGGTGCAGGACGAAGAGAGACAGGTTTTTCACTCTTAATTGATCTTATTAATCTAAATCGAAAATTATCAAAAAGCAGATGAAAATCTACAAAACAATAGTGGTGTTTATATGAGTGGCGGATATGCAGGTAAAATTCTTAACATTGATTTGGAAGATCAGTCTTATAAAGTTGAAAAAACGGATTTAAAACTTGCCGAGCAATTCATTGGGGCAAAGGGACTTGGTGCCAAACTTTTATTTGATAGGCTTCCAGCAAAAACAGAACCACTGTCAAAAGAAAACCTTTTGATGTTTACAACAGGTCCATTGACTGGTACTTCGGCTCAAACATCTGGGCGCGGGACCGTTGTGACCAAGTCTCCACAAACTGGTTTATTTCTGGATTCTCATTTTGGTGGATTTTTTGCTGCTGAGATGAAAAGAGCGGGATGGGACATCATTATTTTTACAAAGCAATCGGAAAAACCTGTATATGTATCTATAAAAGACGATAATTTAAAATTTAAAGATGCAAAAAAAATTTGGGGCAAAGAATGTCTACAAACACACAACTGGCTGTTAGAAAATGAAGGTAAAATAAAAACTGCAGTTATTGGACCTGCGGGTGAAAATTTAGTTAGATTTTCAGCAATTACTGTGGATGGTCATAGACACGCGGGAAGAGGGGGACCAGGTGCAGTGATGGGTTCCAAAAAACTAAAGGCAGTTACAATTTCGGGCAGTGGAAAAATACCTCTTCATGATCCAGATGCCTTTCGCAAAACCTCTCAAGATGTTTTAAGAAAGATAAAAGAAAACGATTTTGTCCCAATTAGAAGAAAGTATGGAACTCCTTATTGGGTTCAACTTATCAATACTGAGGGTTTCATTCCAACTAGAAATTACCAAGAAGGATTTTTTGAACATGGAGAATCAATAAATGCCGAAACTATGCAGAAAAGTATTGTTGATGGATCAGGTGCTTGCTATAATTGTGTAATTGCATGCTGGAATAAATCATCAATTAAAAAAGGGCCTCATAAAGGTGTCTCACTAATCGGGCCGGAATATGAAACAATAGCTTTAATGGGTTCAAATCTTGGAATGAATTCTATAGAGGATGTTGCATATCTTAATGAAAGATGTAATGAACTTGGCATGGATACTATCTCACTGGGCGGTGTGTTGGGTTTTGCAATAGAGGCTTTCCGCCAAAATGTTATTACAGAGAAAAAATTGAAAGGATTAACTCTTGATTGGGGAAAAACCGAGGATTTGACCAAATTAATTTCGGATATTGCTTACAGGAAAGGAGAAATAGGTAATATATTGGGCGAAGGTGTTAAAATTGCCGCGGAAAAACTTGGAAATGGTGTAGAAAAATTTGCTGTACATGTGAAAGGTCTAGAAATACCAGGTTACGATCCAAGGGGAACATTTGGTATGGGTCTTGCTTATGCCACATCTGATAGAGGAGCGTGTCATCAGAGGGCGTGGACGGTTAAACCTGAACTTTACGATCCTGAGCTTGAACGTTTTTCATTTGAAAAGAAAGCTTCAATTGTTAAGGAAATACAGGATGAAAGAGCAGTGTTTTTTTCGTTAGTCCTTTGTGATTTTGCACCAATTTCAGAGGAGGATTGTGTAGACATGCTAAATTTTGCTACGGGATTCAATCACACTGTAAAAAGCTATCTTAAGGCAGGGGAGCGGATATGGAATCTGACAAGATTATTTAATTTAAGGGAAGGTTTAGATACATCAGAAGACACACTACCTCCTAGAATATTTAATGAGTCATTTAACAAGGGACCTGCAAAAGATGTTATTCTAAATATGGGGGAGTTTCACAAAAGTTTGCAGGAATATTATAATTTAAGAGGTTGGGATGAAGAAGGTATACCAAGATCAGACAAACTAGGAGAGCTTGGATTACCTCTCTATGGAAAATAAAATGTAACTTAAGAGTTGAGATTGCTATGCCACAGCTAAGTGAGGGAGCAGGAAGGATTTATGGAGAAGCAGCTTTTGAAGTATTAGCTAAAGCGCAAAAGTTGGAGAGAGAAGGGAAAAAAATCCTTCATTTCGAAATTGGCGAACCAGATATGGAGACTCCAAAAAATATTGCTCAGGCAGGAATTCAGGCAATAAAGAATAAAAAAACACATTATGTTCCATCAATTGGACTTTTAGAGTTGAGAAAAGCAGTTCAGCATGAAGTTGAGAATACAAGAGGTTATAGACCTGAATTGGAGCAAATTGTAATAACTCCCGGTTTGAAACCAGGCATCTTTTTTTCAATGCTTGCTATTGTTAATCCTGGAGACGAGATAATCTATCAAGATCCGGGATATCCTACATATGGGTCGGTAACATCTTTTCTTGGTGGTAAGCGTGTTATGATTCCTCTATTAGAAGAAAACGAGTTCCGAATGAATCCAGATGACGTAAAATCAAAGATAACCAGGAAAACAAAACTTATAATTGTTAATTCTCCCCAAAACCCAACAGGCTCTGTTATGACAAAATCTGAACTGGATGAGATATCAGAAATTGCTGAAGAACATGATATTTTTATTATTTCAGATGAAATTTACTCAAAAATGACATATGACGCCAAACATTATACACCAACTAAAAGAGATGGAGCAAAAGAAAGAACAATTTTATTAGATGGTTTTTCCAAATATTATGCAATGACTGGATGGCGACTAGGTTACATGGTTGTTCCACGATATTTAGCTGATAGACTCCAGGATTTTCTGGTAAGCGCGGTTTCATGTACTGCTGATTTTACTCAATGGGCAGGTGTGGAGGCTTTAACTTGTAATCAAAGTTTCATATCTGAAATGATGAATAGATTTAGAGAAAAAAGAGATAGAATAGTCAAGGGACTGAATTCGATAAAAGGCTTTTCATGTTTATCACCAAAGGGGGCATTTTATGCTTTTCCAAATATTTCAGAAACAGGAATGAATTCCCAAGAGTGCGCTGACCATTTACTTTACAATGCAGGGGTAGCGGCCCTACCAGGGACTGCCTTTGGTCCGTATGGTGAGGGTTATTTAAGATTCTCCTACGCAACAACCCTTGAAAACATTGATGCAGCTATAGAAAGAATAAAAGAATCTTTTTCATAAAGACTCTGTCTTTTTTTTAATTATTTTTAAATCGATTCTTCAACTAGATCTGCAATGTCAGTCGGAAACTGTGCTAATTTAACTCCTGCTTTTTTAAAAGCCTTGATTTTTGATTCTGCAGTTCCTTTTCCTCTTGCAATTATTGCTCCTGCATGTCCCATTCGTTTGCCTGGTGGGGCAGTTCTGCCTGCGATAAATGCAAAAACAGGTTTTTTGATATTTTCAGTAATGTATTCGGCAGCGTCTTCTTCTGCAGTTCCACCAATCTCACCGACCAATACCATCGCCTTTGTTTCTTTATCCTTTTCAAATGCATCAAGAGTGTCAATAAAAGTTGTACCGATAATTGGATCTCCACCAAGACCTACACAGGTACTTTGACCCATACCTTTTTCAGATAGAGAATTAACAATTTCATAAGTTAAAGTTCCAGAACGACTCGCCACACCAACATTTCCCCTTAAAAAAATACTTCCTGGTAATATTCCAATTTTTGTTTTTCCGGGGCTAGCTATACCAGGGCAATTTGGACCAATTAAAACTGCTTTTTTATATTTAGCATAATGAACAAATTCCATTGCATCATGAAATGGTATATTTTCAGTTATTACAACAACTGTTTTTATGTCAGAATTTAGGGCTTCAAAAACTGCATCCTTTGCAAATCTGGCAGGTACCAAAATTAGAGAAGTATCCGCTCCAGTTTCACCAACAGCATCCGAAACCGAATTAAAAACAGGTACATCATGAATCTCTTGACCACCTTTACCTGGGGTAACACCAGCAACAACTTTGGTACCAAAATTTAACATTTCACTGATATGAAATACACCTTGATGACCAGTTGCCCCCTGAACAACGATCTTGTTTTTTTCATCAACAAAAATACTCATAATTAGCTACCTCCTTTAGCCAGATCGGATGATTGCTCTGCTGCGTCCTGTAGAGTTGTAGCGGTTATCAAACCAGCATCTTTCAAAATATTTTTTGCAATATCTTCATTCATTCCTTTAATCCTGGTAATAACAGGACAATCAATACCCTCCTTGGAAATCACTGCTTTTACACCTTTTGCAACAGTATCACATTTTGTAATGCCACCAAATAAATTTAAAAAAATCACCTTGGGTTTCGCTTTTTTCATTAGTTCAAAGGCTTGTTTGACTTTTTCGGGATCATCTGTGCCACCCAGGTCAAGAAAAACTCCGCCTTGACCTTTAAAATGAGTGAGAGCATCAAGAGTCGCCATTGTTAATCCCGCACCATTAGCAATCACGCCTATATTTCCATCTAATTGAATAAAGGAAATGCCCTTCTCCCTCGCATTCTTTTCAAGTGGGGTAAGTTCAACATGCTCTGGAATAATATCTGTATGGCGAAACATGGCATCATCATTAATGATAACTTTTGAATCTAAAGCCATAACGTTGCCATCTACCGTAAAAATTAGCGGATTGATTTCAACTAATTCACAATCATAATCCCTAAATAATTTGTAAATCTGAAAAACTATTTTTGAAACGCCCTTTACCTCTTCTTTTGAAATATTGAGTTTAGATGCAATATTTCTTATATTAAAAGGTTGAATGCCGATAAGGGGGTTAATCCATTCTTTGAAAATTTTTTCATCAGCAACACTCTCAATATCCATGCCCCCCTCAGCACTGGCCATAACAAGTGGCATTCTCCTTGTTCTATCTAGGGAAATGCTTAGATATAATTCTTTCTCAATGTTTGCTTTTTCTTCGGCAAGAACCTTGTTTACTTTGTAACCTCTAATATTCATCCCGTGAATTTTCAACAGGTTTTCTTTGGCTTGCTGCTTATTGTCAACTAGTTTGATACCACCGGCTTTCCCCCTTCCTCCAATGGGTACTTGTGCTTTTAAAACAAGTGGAAATCTAAGATCAGAAAAATCTTTTTCAGAATTTACTAGCTTTCCTTTTGGAACTAGAATTCCATATTTTTTGAAAAGTTCCTTCCCCCGATACTCAAAAAGTTTCATGGAAAGCTGAATGGAAATTCAGATATTTAATAGCTTTTTAACCCAAAAATCGCATCCAACTATCTTGTGAGTAATGGGGGCAAATAAGAAATCTTTGATAAAAACCACTGAATTTAAACTATAAGTTAGAATAACGGGTTCTTGACCTATCCACCTATTTTGCTTTAAAATTTGCATTATCCACATCATATCGGATTTGTATTCATCATAATTTCGATAAATTGAGATCATTACGGATTCAAACATTCTACTAGCATAAAAAATTGTAGAATCGCCAATTAATGATGTAGATTCATCAATTTCCATATTTGGTGGATTACGAGGATCAAATCTTATATGATAAAAAGTTAAAATCTCAAATCCCAATTTTTTTAAATCTGGTAAAATCATCTTTGCTATTAGTTTTTTTTGATCAAATCCTCTTCTCAAACGGGAAACGGTATGACGAGAGACACCAATTTCTCTTCCAATATCACTATCTGACATTTCTGGATAACTTATCATCATGCAAAAGACATTTTTTTCTGAGTCGGTTAGGATGTAATTATCATCGTGTATATTTTCAAAATATGTTGGTTCGCCTTCTTCTCTGATCGAAAGATTAAAACTTTTTCTTAACAATGGTGCAAAATCAAAAAACCGATAGATCTTGCTAATTATAAATGGAAAAACAACCATATTTGGATATTCTTCCTCTAGAAGACCTCTACCTCCAAAAGTCTGGGTTCTTATATCGTTAATGCGTCCTATCGTTGCATAATCTCTAGATAGACTTAATGAAAATCCTTTGTCCTGTTCACCTATCGAAAAAAATATCTCTTCAAAAACTTCAATTGTTTTTCCGGTTATTTCAACTCTTTCCTCTAAAGGAATTAAGGGGCTAAAACTAGTATAAATTGTTACAAGCATCTGACATCCTAATTTTTCAAAATGTGGAATGTTAATTCTTCTAATAAGCTCATTTTCTTTAAGCCTGTTCCTAATAGATGTGACAGTCGAATTCTTGAGATTAAGTTTTTCAGCAATATCTCTGTCTGTATATTGAGGATATTTAACAAGTCCATATAGCATTAACTTTTCTTTTTGGGTAAGTTCGAGTTTTTTCATTAATATTAAGTTAAGTATTGTTTAATCTAATATAAATGTTATTATCAAATTAACAATTTTTTAAGATTTTTTTACTAAAATGGCATAAAAAATTTTAAATTATTTACAATAAAACAAAATTGCTGGATTTCTTTGTATTTTTGCTAATTATAGCAAAAAGCTTATATGGGCCGTCGATAATATAAATTACCACTTCTGTGGGAGGTAAGATTCTGGTTGAACCCATGAAGAATACATCCTCAAAAACAAAATCAGAGAGAATTTTTTTCAAGAAAGTTTTGAAATTTTTCATTTTGTGGGGAAATTAGCATGAGTGATACAAATGGTATCCGAGTAGAAAAATCAGAGGAAAAAAGTGAGGCTGGTGAAGTTGAAGTTTTTATTATGGGTAAAAGCTACAAGGTACCTGCTGGCCTCACTATCATGAAAGCTCTTGAATATGCTGGTTATCGATATATTCGCGGTTGTGGTTGTCGAGCCGGTTTTTGTGGAGCATGTTCTACGGTTTATAGAATTGAGGATGAACAAAAACTCGGTTTTGATCTCGCATGTCAAAAAGTTGTTGAAGATAAAATGTATCTAGCTCAGCTTCCTTTTGTTCCTGCAGCCAAGGCAGAATATGATATTGACAAAATAAAACCGAGCGATACCATCCTTTTAGAGACATATCCTGAAATTGCAAGATGTGTTTCTTGCAATACCTGTACAAAATCATGTCCTCAGGACATTGAGGTTATGAAGTATATCCAAATGGCGATTCGAGGCGATATTGCAAAATGTGCTGAGTTATCATTTGATTGTATCCAGTGTGGTCTTTGTGCCATGCGTTGTCCTGCAGATATTAAACATTATCATCTATCTCAGCTAGCCCGAAGACTTCGTGGTAAATATATTGATCCTAAATCTAAGAACCTTAAAAAACGATTAAAGGAAATTGATAACCGAAAATATGATGTTGATATCAATAACATGACGAAAATGTCTAAAAAGGAATTAATGGAACTTTATAAAAATCGGGAAATTGAAGCTGAAAAAACAGAGGACCTTGGAGGTGACTGATTTTTGAAAATTATCGACGGCTATCCAGAATATATGGTGAAATCTATAAAACTTGTTGAGAAAAAACGGGATTATAACCTTAAACATCCTGTTAAGCCAATGAGTATGAAAGATCGAGAAGAAATATTAAAAAAACACCATCCCGATTATATGGAGGGCACCCGTCGTAAACTTCGAGTTGGAATTGACAAGGGACAAATTTTTTATAATGGTATTGTTGATTTATTAGAGGCTTGTACAGTTATCAATCCTAAAGATGTTGATCTTAGCAAGATTGATTATGATGTTGATCTTTTAATTATTGGTGGTGGAGGTGCCGGAACGGTTGCTGCACTTTTTGCTCATGAGTCAGGTATTCCGGTTGATAAAATATTAATTGTTACAAAACTGCGCCATGGTGATGCAAATTCAATGATGGCACAGGGGGGAATACAAGCAGCTGACAGGCCTAATGATAGCCCAACTTTGCATTATCTTGACATATATGGTGGAGGTCATTTTACAAATAAAACAGAATTAGCTCGTGCATTAGCCCTAGACGCTCCAAGAATTATTAACTGGCATGAAAATCTTGGAGTTATGTACGATCGTCAAGAAGATGGTGAATTCCAAGAATTATCTGGTGGTGGAACATGTAGAAATCGTATGCATAGCTGTAAGGACTATTCCGGTATGGAAATTATGAGAAACATTAGAGATTACTCCAGAAATCTGGAGATGCCAGTTCTTGAATTCTGCCCGATAGCTGAATTGGTAATGGATGATAAGGGTCAAGTTGCTGGTGCAATTGCCTTCAACCTTGAAACATTTGAATATTACGTGATTCGTGCAAAAGCTACAATTCTTGCAACTGGAGGTTCCGGTAGATTACACTTATCTAATTATCCAACAACCAATCATTATGGTGCAACTGGCGATGGTTTAGTTATGGCTTATCATGTAGGTGCAAATTTATTGGATCTTGATACAATTCAAATTCATCCGACTGGAGATGCTTATCCAGAACCTATCGTAGGAATACTATCAACTGAAAAAATAAGGGGTCTTGGTGCCATACCATTAAATGCAAATGGCGACCCGTTTGTTTTTCCACTTGAACCTCGTGATGTAGAATCTGCATCGTTTATTAGAGAATGTAAAGAGGGTCGTGGGATAGTTACACCCACCGGTATGCATGGAGTATGGCTTGATACACCTAGGATTGAAATTATTCACGGTGAAGGTACAATTGCAGAAAAACTTGCGGGCGAGGTTAGAAAATTTAAAAGATTTGGAATAGACCTAACAAAACATCCTATTCTTGTTTATCCAACACTTCATTATCAAAATGGAGGTGTAGAAATAGATGAAAGATGTGAAACAAGAGTACCCGGGCTATTTGCCGCTGGTGAAGTAACTGGCGGGGTGCATGGTAAAAATAGATTGATGGGTAACTCACTACTTGATTTTAATGTATTTGGACGTCGTGCTGGTATTTATGCTGCAAAATATGTTAAAAAATCAAAAATCGGTAAACTAACTCTTAGCCATCTTGATAAATATAATAAAATGCTAGATGAAGCTGGAATTAAACCCCGAAAAACTGCACCAATACTATTACCTGAGTACCGGGGTGAAATGGCAATTTCCAGAGCTTTAGATATATTTTAGGTGTGGTAATGATAGAAATTAAGGATGACTGGTGTAAGGGCTGCGGTATTTGTATTGAGCGGTGCCCTGTTAACGCGCTTGAGGAATCCAATAGACTAAACAGGAAAGGTATTCGCCCACCACAACTTAAAGAAAAAAATGAATGTAATTGTTGTAGGCTCTGCGAGCTAATATGCCCAGATCTTGCAATAACTGTAATACCAGATAAAGAAGTTAAAAATAATTTGAAAAGAACCCTTCTAAGTCCAAGTGGAGGAAAAGCTAAATGAGATATAAACGGGACCCTGAACTAATTCGTGAAGTTTTAGGAAATAAAGTACAATTTATTCTTGGAGATATGGCCTGTGTTTACGGAGGCCTTCTCGCTGGTTGCTCCTTTTTTGGTGGATACCCAATAACTCCTGCATCAGAAGTTACGGAAGGCATGGCACGTAGACTACCTAGAGTTAAAGGAACATACGTACAGATGGAGGATGAGATAGGAAGTATTGCTGCTGTGATAGGTGCATCGTGGGGGGGTGCTAAAGCTATGACCGCAACTTCCGGTCCTGGATTTTCACTTATGATGGAGAACTATGGTTTTGCTGCAATGACTGAGACACCTTGCGTTATTGTTAATATTCAACGAACGGGTCCATCAACAGGACAGCCGACTCTTGGCGCTCAAGGTGACATGATGCAGGCTAGATGGGGTACCCATGGTGACTTTGAAGCAATAGCCTTAGCCCCCAGTACTGTGCAAGAATGTATGGATTTTACAATAGATGCGTTCAATCTTGCTGAAAAATATCGTAACCCTGTATGCGTTATGGCAGATGGGGAAATAGGGCATCTTAGAGAACGGGTAGTTATCCCGGATGAAAAAGACATAAAGATTATTGACCGTGTTCTAGCTACTATTGATAAAAAGAATTTCATACCTTTTACTAATTCGCAAACTAGAAATAGTAAAGTTCCTGATTTTCCAATTTTTGGAACGGGTTACCACACCTATGTTACAGGTCTTACTCATAATGAGAAAGGCTTCCCTGCAACAGATAAACAACCAGATCATGAAAAATTAGTGAAAAGAATTACTACAAAAATCACGGACGATATAGATAAAATTACCAACGTTGAAAGATTGTATTTGGATGATGCAAAAACCGTTTTTGTCACCTATGGCGCCTCAGCTAGACCTGCAGAATCAGCCATGGAGATGGCAAGAGCTAAAGGCAAAAAAATTGGAATGCTTCGTCTTAAAGTTGTTTGGCCTTTTCCATTTAAAGAAATTCAGAACCTTGCAAGCAATGTCGAGAAAATAATTGTTCCTGAAATGAATCTAGGACAGATTGTTCACCCTGTCTGTGAATATGTTGAAGGTCAGTGTAAAGTGGTTAGCGCTCCAAAGATAGGTGGTGAGATGCATTTACCTCACGAACTTTATAAGTATTTGGAGGCTAAGTAAATGCCGGAAGTAAGAACCGCTGATAAGCTTAATAAAAAATATCTCCGAGAGGAAATGTGGCCCACAATTTTTTGCAATGGTTGCGGTCACGCAGTAGTTTTAGACTATACATTTTGGGCGATTGAAGAATTAAATTTAGATATGGATAAAACTGTTTTTGTATCTGGTATTGGTTGCTCGTCTCGTTTACCAGGCTATATTAATGCTGACGGATTACATACAACGCATGGCAGAGCAATTGCATTTGCCACAGGGATAAAAGCAGCAAATCCTGATTTAAATGTAATCATTTTCACAGGTGATGGAGATTGCGCTGGAATAGGCGGTAACCATTTTATCCATGCAGCTCGTCGAAACATTGATATTACTGTCATCATGATTAACAATTTTACCTATGGTATGACAGGTGGTCAATTAGCACCCACTGCTCCGCTTGGTAGTATTGCCACTACTGCGCCATACGGAAATATTGAGCAT
Source organism: uncultured Thermoplasmatales archaeon (assembly GCA_964615235.1). GTDB lineage: Archaea > Thermoplasmatota > E2 > DHVEG-1 > DHVEG-1 > JAFGPP01. Next base: position 15,778 of record CAZTMK010000019.1, on the reverse strand, counting down.
CCCTTTGACATTTGTGAATTAGCTAAGGCACTTGGTGCAAATTATGTTGCCCGATGGCTTGTAACACATCCATATCAACCAATTAAATCGATAAAAGAAGCCATTGAGAAAAAAGGTTTTTCTTTGATTGAATTTTTATCACCCTGTCCAACAGCTTATGGTCGTCGGAATAAACTTGGCGATATCAAAAAGCATTGGAAATGGTATGACGATAATACGATTTTTATTGAGGATTATAACAGAACGATGAAATATGGAACCAGTGAGGAAAAAGAAAAAATCAAGAATAAAATGCAAATCGGTGTTTTCCAAGATATTGAAAAACCAGGGTTTTTTGAACAATATGAAAAACTTGTTGATAGACTTCAGGAGAAAAAAAGTAATGGGGGGAAGAAATGAAAAAAGAAATGCGTATTTGTGGTTTTGGTGGTCAAGGTGTAATTCTTTCTGGTTTCATTTTTGGTAAGGCAGCATCTGTTTTTATGAATTATAATGCCGTTCAAAGCCAGTCATACGGCCCTGAAGCTCGTGGCGGAGCGGCTAGATCCGAAGTTATTATTTCTGACGGAAAAATTGGTTATCCTAGACCAACGAGTGTTGATTATTTTATAGCAATGTCACAGGAGGCATTTGATACTTATAGAAAAGATATAAGGAAAGATACTGTAATACTTATCGACCCTGACTTAGTTCCAAAACATGATATTGGAAGGCCGCTTTATAAGGTCCATGCTCAGAGAATTGCTGAGGAACTTGGTAACAAAATTGTTACAAATATTGTTATGGTTGGGGCAGCTACAGCTATTTTTGATGTCCTGAAACCCGATTGTGTAAGAGAAGCAGTTTTAGATAGTGTGCCAAAAAAATTTATTGATCTTAACAAAAAAGCCTTTGAAAAAGGCCTTGAGGCAGGTAAGAATGCCAGAAACAAGTTATAATCATAAAATGGATCATAATTTGGGAATTCCTCTTAAGGACGATTATTTTTACGACGAACCAGAAGAAATCATAGAACTAAATCAGATTGAAAAAACCGAAAGTGAAGTAATATTATCTGAAAAAATAAAAACAAAAAAAGAAAAAAGGTTGATAAATGCTGACGTTCTTATCGTAGGAGCTGGTATTTCTGGGATGCAAGCTGCTCTTGATATAGGTGATAAAGGCTATAAGGTTGTAATTATTGATAAAACCTCGACTATCGGCGGATCAATGGTTAAACTTGACAAAACTTTTCCAACAAATGATTGTAGTATTTGTACTGCTGCGCCAAAAATGGTAGAACTGTCACGTCATCCAAATATAGAACTTATAACCTATGCTGAACTAAACTCACTTGAAGGTAAAAAGGGAGATTTTAAAGCCAACGTTTGGAAAAAAAGTAAATATGTGGATCCTGATAAATGTACAGGTTGTAACGATTGTGCAGAAGTCTGCCCGGTTGATGTAGTAAGCACTTTTGAAGAAAAAATTACAACTCGTAAAGCAATATATATTGAGTTTCCACAGGCTGTTCCAATTGTTTATACAATTGATCAGGAAAACTGCGTAGGTTGTGGGTCATGCGATCGTGTGTGTGAACCTGGGGCAATAAGTTTTCTTGAAAAATCTGAAGAAATTGAAGTTAATGTCGGTAGTGTTATTGTTGCAACTGGTTTTGAAGTTTTTGAACCAACAGAGATGAGACGCGAATATGGTTATGGTAAATATGATAATGTGATAACTGCAATGCAGTTTGAAAGATTATTGTCTTCTTTTGGTCCAACGGAGGGGAAACCGGTTAGGATTTCCGATGGTAAAAAACCAAAAAAAATTGGATGGATTCAATGTGTGGGTTCACGTAGTGAACAACTAGGTTTTCCATATTGTTCACGCGTATGTTGTATGTATGCAACCAAAGAAGCTTCGATTTATAAAGAAGCAAACCCTGATGTTGATATTTCAATTTACTACATGGATATCCGTGCTTATGGTAAGGATTTCCAGCAATATTATGATCATGCTAGAAATCTAGGTATTAATTATATTCGTGGACGACCTTCTTCGGTTTATGAAAACAAAGATAAAAATCTAATAATCAGATATAAAGATACACTTACAGGCAAAGTAAAAGAGGACACTGTGGATATGCTTGTTTTATCTACAGCGATAATGCCCAACAAGGATAACAAAAAACTTGGTAAAATTCTTGGAATAGATGTTGATGAGAACGGTTTTTTCAAACAACAGTCTTTGCTAAACAATCCCATTCAGTCTACGAAAGAAGGAATTTATCTTGCTGGATGCATTCAAGGTCCAAAAGACATTCCCGATAGTGTGTCGATGGCAAGTGGAGCCGCGGCAAAAGCAGTAGCTCCAATTAAAAATCGAGAGCGACACATCGGTAAAGATTTTCCGCCTGAACTGGATGTAACTGGTCAGGAACCTCGTATAGGTGTATTCATTTGTCATTGTGGTAAGAATATTGCTGGTTATTTAGATGTAGAAAAAGTTACTAAATCTGCTGAAAAACTACCAAATGTTGAGTATGTTGAACATGTGATGTTTGCTTGTTCTGAAGATAGCGGTAAAAAAATTAGAGATATAGTTAAAGAAAAGAAACTTAACAGAATTATCGTTGCCGCATGTTCACCACGTACCCATAGTGGATTATTTCAAGACACACTTATGGAAGCTGGTTTGAACAAGTATCTTTTTGAGATGGCCAATATTCGAAATCATTGTTCATGGGTTCATTCTGATGATTGGGAAGCTGCAACTAAAAAAGCAACCGATCTAGTAAAAGCAGCTGTTGCTAAAGTTAGACTTCTTGAACCACTTACTGAAGAAGAGTTTTCAATAAATCCTAGATCACTTGTCATAGGGGGAGGTGTTTCGGGGATGAAAGCATCTCTTGCACTGGCTGATATGGGTGTTGAGTCTATACTTGTTGAAAAAAATCCAAAACTTGGTGGAAGACTTAGAGAACTTTATTCGATGTTTCCATCTGATACAAAAACAGAGGATATCATTAACCCACTAATCAAAGAAATAACAAAAAATAAATTGATCACTGTTTTTACTAATTCAGAACTTGTTGATGTTGATGGTTTTATCGGTAATTATGAAGGCAAAATTAAACAAAAAGGTAAAATTAATAAAATAAATTTTGGAACAATTATCGTTGCAACTGGTTTTAAAGAAATAGATCTTAATGGTGAATATCAATATGGGAAAAACACTAATGTTATTTCTCAAACGGAGTTAGAACAAAATATAAAAAATAATTCTTTTAAAAATAAACCAAAAAATGTTGTTATAATAAATTGTGCCGGTGCAATGGATGAAAAACGTCCATATTGTTGCCGGGTTGGCTGTGGTGTATCAATTAAAAATGCAAAGCTTGTTAGTCAAAAATTCCCAGACTCAAAAGTCTATATATTATATAGAGATGTAAGAGTTTTTGGCAAAGAGGAAGAGGAGTATTATTCTAATGTTTTGAAAAATCATCATGTTACAACTATACGCTATGCGGCTGATAAAAAACCAAAAGTTATTCTTAATAAAGACAATCCAACGGAAGGCTCAGTAACTGTAAAAGTTTTTGACGATATTTTAAATGAAGAAATTGAAATTTCCGCAGACCTCGTGGTTCTCACGGTAAATACCGAGGGTGAAGTCTCTACTAAAAGTTTAGAGAATATGCTGAAAATTCCTGCTGATGCTGGTGGTTTTTTCATGGAAGCACATGCAAAGATTCGGCCATTGGATTTTGCAACTGATGGTATTTATTTGTGCGGCGCGGCTCATTATCCAAAAAATCTAGTTGACTCGATTGCACAGGCAGAGGGTGCTGCATCCCGTGCTGCTATTCCCATTATGCAAGAGAAAATGACTGGTGAAGGTGCTGTGTCACAGGTTGATGAGAATCTCTGCAGCGGTTGTGGTACTTGTGAGTCGGTATGTGCTTACTCTGCTATTGAAATCCGACCTCGTACGGATAATCCTGAACTTTCCGTCGCTGTCGTTAACAGAGCATTATGTAAGGGATGTGGTGCATGTGCTGGTGCCTGTCCATCAGGTGCAATAGACCAGAAAGGATACAAAAGCGATCAGATTGGTGTCATGCTGGAGGCTCTTTTGAAGGAGGTGGCTGGTTGAAAAAAAATATGGAGGGCAATAAAAAAATTGAAGCCATCAAATTTAAGGAAGGGGGGCTTGTAGCAGAAGTGAAAGATCTATGCGGTGAAAATTTGTTTGCATGTTATCAATGTGGAACCTGTTCAGCAGGTTGCCCTTTTATTGATGATATGGATTTAGGTCCAGATGTAGCAATTAGATATGTTATACTAGATCGTAAAGAAGTGTTGAATTCAAATACAATTTGGATGTGCGCATCTTGCTATACATGTGCAGAAAGATGCCCGCGCGATTTGAATATTACAAAAATTATGGAAGCGTTGCGTCAAATAGTTCTTAGGAAAAAAATCGATCGAACAAAAGTCGTAAATATCTCGAAGAAAGAAAGAGAAACCATACCTCAGTTGGCTTTTGTTAGTTTATTTAGAAAAAATATAGGTTAAGTAATATTAAAACATATATAAATAGGTATTGAAAAAGATACTTTAATCCAGTAGGGAAATATCATGAAGTTATTGTACTACCCTGGATGTACACTTAAAACATCTGCAAAAAACTTAGAAAGATCTGCATTTGCCATTATGAATGCGTTAGGTCATGAGATGGTCGAAATGCAGGATTGGAATTGCTGTGGAGTGGTTGCATCTCTCACAGAGGATGATCTTATGCATCATTTAGCACCGCTTAGAAGTTTAATCCACGTTGAGGATTCGGGAGAAGATAAAGTGGTCACACTTTGTGATATGTGTTGCAATACACTTAAACAAACCAATCTTCGAGTAAAAGAGAATCCTGATGACCTTGAAACTTTAAATTTATTTATGGATCGTGAAAATGATTATAAGGGAACAGTGACAGTTATTCATCTATTGGAATTTTTAAGAGATGAAATTGGTTTTGACGTAATCAAGAAAAAAGTGAAAAATCCTCTTAAGGGCATAAAAATAATGCCTTACTATGGTTGTATGTTGTTACGACCCCGAGAGGTTGCTGTTGATGATGCAGAGGAACCAACAATTCTTAGTGATTTGATTACTGCTCTTGGTGCAGAAGTTGTTGACAATCCTTTTAAAATTGAATGTTGCGGTTCGTATCATACTATTGAGAACAAAGATATTGTATCAAAACGTGCGCATCATATAACAAATTTCGCCCTTGAAAGAGGAGCCGATTCAATGGTTCTTTCCTGCCCACTTTGTCGTTTTAATATAGATTTTCGTGGAAAGGAAGCTGAAAATACGTTTAACGAATACAAACAAATCCCTGTTTATTATTACACCCAACTTATCGCAATTGCCATGGGACTTGATCCATCAGTTTGTGGTTTTGATGAACATGCAGTTGATCCTACTTTGTTACTAAAAAAGAAGGGAGTTTATAAAGGCTAAATAAGGTAGATTTGAAGAATTAAATGGTGACTGAAATGTCAAAAGAAAAAAAGAAAAATGAAGAAAAAAAGAAAAATGAAGAAAAAAAGAAATTGCAACTTGCATTTTATTGGGCTGCAAGCTGTGGCGGTTGTGAAATTGCAGTTCTAGATATTGATGAAAAAATATTGGATGTTATTGAGCTTGCTGATATATTATTTTGGCCAGTAGCCATTGATACTAAATACAAAGATGTTGAAGCAATGAAAGACGGGGCTATTGATATTTGTTTCTTTAATGGCTCAATCCGAACTGAGGAACAAGAACACATTGCAAAACTATTACGTAAGAAGGCAAAGGTCATGGTTGCTTTTGGTGCATGTGCAGTGAATGGCGGGATACCAGGTCTTGCAAATATTGCTAATCGTGAACAGGTTTTCAATGTGGCTTATTTGGATAATCCATCAACTAACAACCCGAAAAAAATAGTACCAAAAACATCTGTTAAAGTAAAAGAAGGAATACTAACGCTTCCTGATTTCTATGATACCGTTAAGACCCTAGATCAAACAGTTGATGTGGATTACTATCTTCCAGGTTGTCCCCCAACTCCCGATCAAATAATGACAGCCGTAGGAGCAATTGTTGAAAATAAATTACCACCAAAGGGAAGTGTCATTGGTCCTAATAAATCTGTATGTGATGAATGCAGATTTGAAAAAACAGAGAAAAAAATAAAGGAAATAAAACGAGTCTATGAGGTTGACAAAATTGAAGATAAATGTTTACTTGAGCAAGGCATAATATGCCTGGGGCCTGCAACTCGTGGCGGATGTAGCGCCCGTTGCCTTGATGCAAACATGCCGTGTACGGGTTGCGGAGGACCAACACCTAACTCATTAGACCAAGGTGCAAAGATGATTTCTGCATTGGCATCGATTCTTGGAATAGAGGGTGAGGAAAAAATGAGTGATGAAGAAGTTCAGAAACTGATTGATCAGGTTGTTGATCCAATAGGGACGTTTTACAAATATGGTTTGCCAAGTGCCTTGATTAACAGGAGCGTGATAAAATAATGAAAACCGTTACAATAGATCCAATCACAAGACTTGAAGGTCATGGAAAAATTAGTATTTTTCTGGATAATAACGGTGATGTAGAAAATGCATATTTACAAATACCTGAGCTACGTGGTTTCGAGCGGTTTTCACAAGGTCGACGTGCCGAGGATATGCCACAAATTACCTCTCGAATCTGTGGAGTATGCCCTGTTGCTCATCATTTTGCAGCAACAAAAGCACTTGATGCCGCTTTTAACGTTGATCCACCTTCTGCTGCAAAAAAACTACGCGAACTTATGTACATGGGTTATTATATATATGATCACACCCTTCATTTTTATTACCTAGGTGGCCCTGATTTTGTCGTAGGTCCGGATGCACCACCTTCAAAGAGGAATGTAATTGGTGTAATAGAGAAAGTTGGAGTTGAAATTGGAAAAGAGGTAATAAAACACCGTGCATATGGTCAAAAAATTACCGCAATCTTAGGTGGTAAAGCCACGCATCCAGTTTGTGGTTTACCTGGTGGAGTATCAAAAGGATTGAACAAAGATGAAGTTCAACATATCAAGACAATGGTTGATTCATGTATTAATTTTGCAAAGTTCAGCCTTAAACTATTTGATGACATTGTCCTCCAGAACAAAGACTATGTTAATCTTATACTTAGCGATCCCTATCAGTTGGCTACTTACAATATGGGTCTAGTGGATAAAAATAACAAGGTTAATTTTTATGATGGAAAAATAAGGGTGACAGATCAACAAGGAAAAGAAAAAGTCAAATTTGATGTGAAAGACTATCATAAACATGTTGCTGAACATGTTGAGGAATGGACTTACATTAAATTCCCCTATCTCAAATCTGTCGGATGGAAAGGTTTCAAGGATGGAAAAGACAGTGGAGTTTATCGCGTGGGCCCCCTGGGTCGTCTTAATGCTGCTGATGGAATGGCTACACCGATGGCAAATAATGAATACAAAAAAATGTTTGAAACTCTCGGGGGAAAAGCTGTGAACAGTACGCTTGCTTTCCATTGGGCAAGACTTATTGAATTATTGTACGCAACTGAAAGGGCAAAAGAACTCATAAACGATCCCGAAATCACTTCTCAAAAAATACGCAACCCTGTTGGTGAACCGGGAGAAGGAATGGGTGTAACAGAAGCTGCTCGTGGAACGCTTATACACCACTATAAGCTAACAAAAGATGGGCTCATTGACAAAGCAAACCTTATTGTCGCAACTACAAATAATGCTGGTGCAATCAATATGTCAGTTCGTGATGCTGCAAAGGGAGTTATTAAAAAAGGTGATGTCAGTAATAAAACCCTAAACATGGTTGAAATGGCATTTCGTGCATATGACCCATGTTTTGCATGTGCCACTCACACTCTACCAGGTGGAATGCCACTTGAAGTAAAAATCTATAATCATAACAAAAAATTGTATAGGACATTAAGACAAAATTTGTAGAAGCGTAAGAGGCTCAATATTAATGAAAATCATAGTCCTTGGAATAGGAAATGCAATCCTTGGTGACGATGGTGTAGGAGTTCATATTGCAAATGAAGTTAAAAAACACATTCAAAATCCAAATATTGTAGTTGATGAGGCGATAACAGGTGGAATGAATCTTCTTGACTTGATAATTGGGTATGATAAGGCAATACTTATTGATGCAGTAAAATCAAATGCTGGCATAAATGGCGAAGTTAGACGAATACCGATTGGAGATTTCAACACAATGCATTCGTGTAATCCGCATGATGTTTCACTTATCGAAGCGATTGAAATGGCAAAAAGAATGGGAGAAAATCGCATCCCAAAAGAAATCATTGTCGTTGGCGTAATGCTAAAACAGATTCCTTGTGAATTTGGTGAAAAATTAAGTAATGAAATTGCTGCAGCTGTTCCAAAAGCTGTTGAAATGACATTAGATGAAATTGGAAAAATTTAAAATCTCATTATGAGGTGAAAAACGATGGCAAAAGAATTTGAACCAAACATAATCGGTTTTTTATGTAACTGGTGTTCTTATGCAGGAGCAGATCTAGCAGGCACAAGCAGGATAAAATATCCACCTAATATAAAATCAATACGCGTTATGTGTTCTGGTCGTGTTGATACCGTTTTTATCTTAGAGGCTCTTCGTAAAGGTGCTGATGGCGTACTTATAGCTGGCTGTCATCCTGGAGATTGTCACTACCAATCTGGTAATTACAAAACTAATCGTAGGATTAAACTTTTGAAAAAACTTCTTGGCGATATGGGTGTGGAACCTGAGCGCGTACGTTTTGAATATGTTTCTGCATCCGAGGGACAAAAGTTTGCACAGGTTGTTACCGATTTTGTAGGTGAACTGAAAAAACTGGGCCCATCCCCTCTCAAGGAGATAGCTTAGTATGAAAAAAATTGATATTGAAAAACTTCAAAAGATTGTTGGTAAAGATAACGTTAGTGATAGCCCCGCTGATCTATATGTTTATTCAGGCGATGCATCTGTGCATCAAGCAATGCCACACGTGGTTGTAAGACCCAAAAACATTGAACAAGTTCAAAAAATAATGAAATATGCTAACAAGAATAAAGTCCCTGTTGTCCCTCGTGGTGCCGGGTCTGGAACAAGCGGTCATTCAGTTCCCATTGATGGCGGGATCGTTCTTGATATGAAATGTATGAATCGGATCATTGAGATAGTTCCTGAGGATATGCTTGTCCGTGTACAGCCGGGAGTTGTCGATGATGATCTAAATCTCGCTCTCAAACCTTATGGTTTATTTTATCCGCCTGCACCTGCATCTAGTCGTATTGCAACAATTGGTGGTGAAATAGCAGCAAATGCATCTGGTGTTAGATCTGTTAAGTATGGTGCAACTCGGGATTATGTAATGGGTATGAAAGTTGTACTCTCTGACGGACGTCTTGTTAATCTTGGTGCAAATACCCGAGTACATTCATCTGGTTATCAATTAGAGCGTTTAATGGTTGGTTCTGAGGGAACCCTTGGTGTTATTGTTGAGGCAACAATGAGAATTTATCCACTGCCAAAATATAGATGTCTAGGTGTTGCAGATTTTGATAAACTAGAAGATGCTGGTGATACAATATCTGAGATTATTTCGAGTGGATGTCAGCCATCCATGCTTGAACTTATGGATGGAATTGGAATAGTTGCGGTTAATAAAGCACTTGATTTAGGATTACCAGAGGTTGGAGCTATAATACTATTTGAAGCTGATGGAAATGTGAAAAGTGCAATTGACTATGAAATTAAGAGGATGAAAGAAATCTGTGAAAAGAATAATGGATATGGAATTGAAATAAGCTATGATCTAAAAGAGCGACAAAGGATATTTGGTGGAAGGAAAAAATTGTTTGCATCTTTATCTAAATATAAGGATGGAATTATTTGTACTGATCTTGCCGATGACATGGGGGTTCCAAACTCAAAAATTGCTGAGTGTGCAAAAAAAATCCACGAAATCGCTGAACGCAACGATGTAATCATGGCAGTTTACGGTCATTGTGGTTCCGGTGTGATTCATACAAAGATAATGTTGGATCCAAAAAAGGCAAAGCAATGGAAGGATGCAGAAAAAGTAATCGAAGAATTATATGATTATGTTCACTCTGCTGGCGGTGTAACTTCTGCTGAACATGGAATAGGACTTTCAAAAGCACCACCTTGGAAAAAAGCCCATAAAGATATAATTCCAGTAATGCGGGCTATTAAAAAAGCACTTGATCCCAACAATATATTGAATCCTCATAAAATAATGGATGCTCCTGACGACTGGGTAAAAGCAACAGATCTGCGATACAAGGTTGGAAAATAATAATGACTAAAAAAGTAAAATTCAAAAGATCAAAGAAATGGGAATCAGAACTCAATAAATGCATCCGTTGTGCTTATTGCTATGAACTATGTCCGTTGTTTAAATCATACAACTGGGAGTCAGATACACCTCGTGGAAAATTAATGCTCATACATGGTATGATAACAGGTAAAATATCACCAACTCAAGAAATCGTTGATAAAATCTTTCAGTGCTTTTATTGTAAGAACTGTAGTGATAACTGCTCTGCAGGTGTTCCTGTAACTGATATTCTTACAGATGCTCGTGCTGATCTTATAAAAGCAGGTTTTGAAATACAAGGCACAATTGTTCAAATCGATGAGGATTTATGTAGCGTCTGTGGTGTATGTGTTCCTCTTTGTAAATATGATGCATTAAAGATTGTAGATATCGGTAAAGATAAAAAGAAAATTGAAGTAGATAAGATTGAATGCCGCGGTTGCGGACTATGTCTAGCAGCCTGTCCTTCTGGTGCAATAACGCAGAAGGAGGGATGTAATGTAACTTTACATGAGCTTCATGATAGTGTAAGAGAAATTCTTAAGGACGATGAAAAAAAATTGCTTGTTTTTGCTTGTAATTATTCAATTTTTCCAGGTATGCAACTTAGTGAATGTGAAACTATTGTAAAAACACAATATGGTGTAATAGTTACAATGTGCTCAGGTAGAGTTGCCCCTGAACTCATACTTGATGCCTTTGAGGAAGGTGCTTGGGGTGTTATGGTTGCTGGTTGCCCCCCTGAGGAATGTGATCATGATGGTAACTATAAAACCCGTAGGAGACTTGTGTTACTAAAAAAAGTTCTCCAGGAACTTAATATTGATCCTAAACGTGTAAAACTTGAATGGTTTTCAACAGGCGAATCAAATAAACTAGAGAAATCAATTGATGGATTTATCAAGGAAATAGAGAAAATGGGACCGATTGAGGCATATGTCAAAAGATGAGTTTAAACCCAATATCGTCGCGTTTCTTTGTAACTGGTGTTCTTATGCTGGAGCAGATCTAGCGGGGACAAGTAGACTGGAGTACCCGCCAAATGTGAAAATAATACGTGTTATGTGTTCTGGCCGAGTTAATCCTATGTTTGTAGTAAATGCCTTACAGGAAGGCGCCGATGGCGTACTAATAGGAGGATGCCATCCTGGTGATTGTCATTATATTCAGGGTAATTATTTTGCTCGTCGAAGGATGACTGTTTTGAAAAAACTGTTAGAATATGTTGGTATTGATGAAAAACGAGTTCGAATGACTTGGGTTTCAGCAGCAGAAGGCAAAAAATTTGCGGATGTAATAAAAGAAATAACAGAAGATATCAAAAAACTTGGACCAATGCAGGAAATAAGGAGGACTAACAAATGGTAGATCAAAAAAAACTCCTCCAAGAAGTAAATAAAATAGTAAATCGCGAGGACGTTAAATACATCGTTGGTTGGGAAAAAGGAACATATGGTTTCCAAATGACACCGTTATTTATGAGTTCTTCTGAAGATGTTGATAGATTGGTTTTCAACCCTCTCTGCATCCACAACCTTGTTGTTTTTCCAATGCTTGAGGAAAAACTTCCTTTACGAAAGGGCGCAAATGAAGATGACAGGAAAATAGGAGTTATAGTGAAAGGTTGTGACTCAAGGGCTATTGTTCAAATCATTCAGGAAAAGGGCCTTAACAGGGAAAACATTGTAATTATAGGTATGCCATGTAATGGTGTTATAGATCCAAAAAAAATAAACAAACGTTTTTCAGATCAGGTTAAAAATATTGATATTGAAGAAGATGGAAAAAATTTTATAATAAATGCCGGGGGAAAAAAACATAAAATTCCAAAAGAAAAACTTCTTATGGAAAAATGTAAAACATGTGAATTTCCAAATCCTGTTATTTATGATGTTCTTATTGGAGAAGAAATTAAAATTTATAATAAGCCCGATTATAAAGAAATACAAACCTTAGAAAATAAAAAACTTGAGGATAAATGGAAATACTGGGAAAGCCAGTTTGAAAAATGTATTCGTTGCTATGCATGTAGAAATGTTTGCCCATTATGTTATTGTAGTGAATGCATGGTGGACCAGTTAAACCCCCAGTGGGTTCGCCGTTCTGTAAATGTTTCAGAAAATACTGCTTGGAATATAATGCGAGCTTTTCATTTAGCTGGTCGTTGTATTGGTTGTGGTGAATGCGAGCGAGTATGTCCAGCAGATATTCCTTTAATTGAGCTAAATAGGAAACTAGAAAAAGATGTTTTAGAACTTTTCGATTACAAGCCTGGTGTTGATTTAGAAAATAAGCCATTACTTTCAATGTTTAAACCTGATGATCCTGAAGAATTCATATTATAAGGTGTAAGTGCAATGGAAGATTTAACATTACAAAAAAAAAACATTACAGAGTTTATAAAAGAATTAAAATCAGCTTATACTGTTTTTGCACCAACCAATAATGCAAATACTATCTTATTCAAAAAAATAAAAGACACATCCGAGATAGATCTTAATTTTCTTAATTCAAAAGTCCCACCAAAATCCGTGTTATTTAACCAAACTGAGACAATATTTAAGTTTAAGCAAGGTTTGAAAGCAGAAATAGAACCCGTAGATTTTCCAGATTCAAAAAATATAATTTTTGGAATTCGGCCATGTGATGCAAAAAGTTTTTCGATACTTGATTATGTGTTCAAAGATGATTTTATTGATCCATACTATATTTCAAAAAGAAAAAACACGGTTCTTATTGGGTTATCTTGTACCCAACCTGAAGTAAACTGTTTCTGCACATCTATGAATGGCGGACCTGCAAATTCTGAAGATGTTGATATTCTTTTAACAGATATTGGCGATAAATATTATGTTGAAGTAATAACAAACAAAGGAATTGAAGTTTTAAAAACCAGTAAAAACTTGTTTTCCAAAGCCCCTTCTTCAGATAAAAATAAAAAACAAGAAATTTCCAAAAAAGCAGAAAATGCTATAAAAAGAAGTATGAAAACAAATGATATTGTTGAAAAACTTGACAAAATTTTTGAAAATCCTCTTTGGAAAAATATTTCAAGGAAATGCCTAGGCTGTGGAATATGCACTTATCAATGTCCAACATGTCATTGCTTTGACATTCAGGATGAAACATCACTTTCAAATGGAGCTCGAATTCGCGTTTGGGATACTTGTATGAACCCAGAATATACCTTACATGCTTCGGGGCATAATCCAAGACCTGCAAGAATGAATAGGACTCGAAATCGCATATATCATAAGTTTAATTATTATCCAAAAAACTACAACATAATCGCTTGCGTTGGCTGTGGTCGTTGTATAAATGATTGCCCTGTCAATATCGACATAATTGATGTAATTGATCAAGCAGGAGAGGTGAAAGTATAACTACAAATCCATATCAACCATGGCTTGCAAAAATTGAAAAAATCACTCAGGAAAACACAGGTGAGCGGGAAATTAAAACTCTTCGGTTAGTTTTCGATAATAATAAAATAAAAAACAATTTTTCATTTCTCCCTGGTCAATGTGTAATGGTCAGTCACTTCGGCTTCGGCGAATGTTTTTTTGCAATATCTTCATCTCCTACAAAAAAAGGATACATTGAAGTTAGTGTGATGAAACTAGGAAAAGTAACCTCAGCTCTACATGAATGTGAAACGGGTGACATTCTGGGTGTACGTGGTCCTTATGGCAACTATTTCGATGTCAAAGGTTGGGAAGGTAAAAATCTAATATTTATTGGTGGCGGTATTGGGCAGGCACCTTTACGTTCTTTGATTAACTATGTTGTTGATAATCATGAAAAATATGGCAATCTTGATGTTGTTTATGGTGCTCGTTCAACAAATGATCTCTGTTTCAAACCAGAATTTGAAGAACTTGAAAAAAGAAAAGATGTAAATGTTCATTTGTCAATTGATGTAGAAGAAAAGGGTTGGGATAAATTTGTAGGATTTGTACCAGATGATCTGTTAGAGATCAAACCTTCACCAAAAAATACCATTGCGATAACATGTGGGCCACCAATTATGATAAAATTTGTCATTCAAAACCTGTTAAAACTTGGTTTTAACGATAATCAAATTTTTACTACACTTGAGATGAGAATGAAATGTGGAATAGGAAAATGCGGACGATGTAACATTGGAAATCTGTACGTTTGCAAAGATGGACCTGTTTTCTCATATGATCAACTAAAAAATCTAAAAGGAGAAATGTGAAGGATTACTATGAAGATAGGTGTATATGTCTGCCAATGTGGAATAAATATCGCGGCAACAGTAGATGTTGAAAAAGTTTCAAAAGAAATCGAAAAAATTCCAAATGTTACTGTAAGTCGTTACTATAAATATATGTGCTCCGACCCAGGTCAAGAACTTATAAAAAAAGATATCAAAGAATTGAAACTTGACCGTGTAGTTGTTGCATCCTGTAGTCCTCGTATGCATGAACCAACTTTTAGAGCAGTACTTGAAGAAACTGGTATGAATCCTTACTTTTTTGAAATGGTAAATATTAGGGAACATTGCTCTTGGGTTCATCTAGATAAAGAACTAGCAACAGAAAAAGCAATTGAGTTAATAACTGGTGCTGTAGCTCGTGCAGAATTTCTTGAGCCACTTGAGAAAAAAGAGGTAAAAGTGATTCCAAGGGCATTGGTTATTGGAGGCGGAATTGCAGGTATTCAAGCAGCTCTTGAAATAGCGGAAAAGGGTTTTAAGACATATTTAGTCGAGCGTTCGCCCAGTATCGGCGGACGTATGGCTCAGTTGGATAAGACGTTTCCAACCATGGACTGTAGTGCTTGTATTTTGACACCAAAGATGGTAGATGTTGCTCGCCATCCAAATATCGAACTTTTTAGTTATTCTGAGGTTGCTGAAGTTGATGGATACATAGGCAACTTTAGAGTTAAAATCAAAAAGAAACCACGTTATGTGGATATGGAAAAATGTGTTGGTTGTGGCGTCTGCGCTGAGGCATGCTGTCTTCATGGTAGAATTCCTGATGAATTTGATATGAAATTATCCAAGAGAAGTGCAATCTATGTTCCATTTCCTCAGGCGGTTCCACTTAAGTACTGTATTGATCCAAATAAGTGTTTAATGCTTAAAGTTGGGAAATGTGGTGACCATCCTTTATGTCAAGAAGCTTGTGAGCGTGAAGCAATAGATTTCAATCAGAAAGAAGAGATAGTTACAGTTGAAGTTGGAACAATTGTTGTAGCCACCGGATACGATCTATTTGATCCGCTATCTAAACCTGAATATGGTTATGGTACTTGCAAAAACATAATCACTGGTTTGGAGTTCGAGCGTTTGGTTTCAGCATCTGGTCCTACTGAGGGCCATATTGAAATAAATGGTAAAGAACCAA
>CAZTMK010000018.1:39307-53511 GCA_964615235.1 uncultured Thermoplasmatales archaeon | reverse complement strand
CAACTGATGCCATTAAAAACAAGAACATAATAAGAATAGCAACTGCTTTTGAATGTAATCGCATTTTACATTGCCTCCCGTTAATAATTACAATGTAATTTATATCTTTAAATGTTTCTATAATGTAGATAAAGTTTTAAAAGAATAATGATTATGTAATTTTTGTGAGGTGAAGAGGGTATAATATTAACATAATAATTTTCAATTATATGTTTCCTCCTTTCCCTCTTTTCCTCCCCCTTTTACCCTTCAAGAAAAACACTGGTTCTAATAAAATTACTAATATTTTCTACAGCCCCGACCAGATTCGAACTGGTGTCTAGAGATCCAGAGTCTCTGATGCTAACCACTACACCACGGGGCTTTTCTGCAATTTCGCCAACCCGATATCAGGAAATCTTATAAGCTTATTTCTTGTAATTTTACTAGGTTTCCTTGTTAAGAAAGATTGTTTGAGTTGGGAATGCCATTTCGATTCCTTCTTTTTCAAAAGCCTCTTTTATTCCAAGATTTATTGCCTGTTGAACATCCATATATTTGTTGTAATCTCTACTATTTAGATAGTACACAACTTCAAAATTAAGACTAAAATCACCAAATTCCTTGAAATGAGCCCTGTCTACCTTTGATAAATTATCCCTCTCGATAATTTTTTTAACCATATCGGGTATCTTCCTAAGCTTTGCAGTAGGAGTTCCATATATAACTCCAAATGTGAAAGCAATTCTTCTTTTCCTCATCTTTTTAAAATTTCTTACGCTAGAGCTAGTTAGAACTGTATTTGAAATAATAAGTTCTTCCCCCTGCAATAAAGCAATTCTTGTCGATTTCATTCCTATTTTTTTTACTGTCCCCGCATAGTCACCAACTACAACAAAATCACCAATTTCAAAAGGCCTATCAAAATATATTGAAAAGGCACTGAATGCATCGGCAAGAATGCTTTGCAGTGCAAAAGCAATTGCGATTCCACCAACTCCAAGACCGACAACTACACCAGATAAATCAATCTTATAAATGTATAAAATGATGAGAAACGCAAATATAAAAATTACAGCATTAATCAACTTTCGTAGTAAAAACAAGATGTGTTCGCTCATCTTTTCCTTTTTACGCCGCTCTGCTGTCCATACAACTAGTACGTTAACGACACGAGTTATTATGAAAGCTGCTAGAAAGACTTCAAAGATTGTAAATAAAATGGATAATGCAAATGAGAATGGTTCCAGAATCGATAGAGATTCTAAACCAAAATATAATCCAAAAATTATAACAAAAAGATAAATCGGTCTTTTAATATTTGCAAGAATTGCATCATCCAAGGCTGTTTTAGTTTTTTTTGCCCAACGCGTAAAATATCTTTCGAATATAGTATATACAATCCAGCCAATCAAAAGAAAAAATAGAAAAATACCAACTGAAACAATTATTTCACTAACTAAAGGACTTACATTAATTCCGGCCTGTCCTAATTGATCATTAATAAATTGTGATATATCTGCACCAATACTCATGGTAATCAGCCCCCTAAAAATATTACTCATACTTATATCTTTAGATTGAAATATTCATTTCAACTATTGTTTTATATTAGGAATCATAGGTGAACAAAGATCCGTTTTTTTAACAACCTCAATTGCATTTTTATAGCCTGCATCTGCGTGTCTTATGACCCCCATCCCAGGATCGGTTTTAAATACACGTTTTATGCGCTCATCTGTTTCTTTTGTTCCATCGCAAATTACTACCATTCCAGCGTGAGTAGATAATCCGATACCTACACCACCACCATTATGTATCTGAACACTATCTGCTCCAGCTGCACAATTCAACAAAGCATTTAGTAAAGGCCAATCGGCAATCACATCACTTCCGTCCTTCATATTCTCGGTTTCCCGATATGGTGAAGCAACGCTACCACTATCGAGATGATCTCTGGTGATTGCAATAGGTCCGATTTCTTTTTCTCTGACCATTTTGTTTAAAGCTAATGCAAACCTATCCCTATCGCCGTAACCAAGCCAGCAAACTCTTGCTGGCAATCCCTCCCATGGCAAATGCTTTTCTGCAAGAGTTATCCAGTTTGATAATATTTTATCATCTGGAAATAATTTTGTTACAAGCTTGTCTGTCTTTAATATGTCCTCAGGATTTCCTGTTAATGCAATCCATCTAAAAGGTCCTCGACCAACACAAAGCATGGGTCTTACATATGCTGGAACAAACCCCGGATAATCGAAAGCCTGCTTTAAGCCTGCATTTAATCCTTGACCACGAAGATTATTTCCATAGTCAAATACAATTGCACCTTTTTTTTGAAAATCAAGCATAGCCTTGCAGTGATTCTTCATACTTACCAATGATTGTTTTACATATTGCTTTGGATTATTGTTTCTCAGATTTATTGCTTCTTTGAGATTTTCTCCATAAAAGCCAGCTGGAACATATCCATTAAGCTCGTCATGGGCAGAGGTTTGATCAGTTACAACATCTGGTGTAAAACCTTGTGCAGCTAGTTTAGGATGGGTATCTGCACAATTTGAAAGAACCCCAATTGACAATGGTTTTTTGCCAATCTTTGCATTTTTTGCTAGTTCTACTGCCTCATCAATGTCTTTTAATTTTTTATCACAAAATCCCGCTTTAACTCTTCTATCTATGCGTTTTTCGTCACATTCAACAGCAATACAAATGCCGGCATTCATCTTTACTGCAAGAGGCTGTGCACCGCCCATACCCCCTAAGCCTCCAGTTAAAACTATCTTGCCTTTCAAGTTACTATTGAAATGTTTTTTTGCCAAAGCAGCAAACGTTTCATATGTACCCTGTATGATTCCCTGGGTACCAATATAGCACCAGGATCCGGCTGTCATCTGGCCATACATGATAAGGCCTAACCTATCCAATTCGTGAAATTTTTCCCAATTGCTCCAATTTGGGACAATATTTGAATTGGCCATGACAACTCTTGGAGAATTCGTAAATGTTTTAAAAACTGCAACAGGTTTTCCAGACTGGATAACCATTGTTTCATCATCTTCAAGATTTTTTAAAATATTTACTATCTCATCGTAGCATGCCCAATTTCGGGCTGCACGCCCAGTACCGCCGTAAATTATCAATTCTTCTGGTAATTCGGCGTTCTCAAGGTTGTTTTCAAGCATTCTTAATATGGCTTCTTGTTTCCAACCTTTGCATCTCAATATCTTACCAGTCGTTGCCTTTATTGATCTCCCCATAAAAATCGATTAGATGTATTTCAATTATCTACTTAAATTTTCTTTAAAATAATATAAGCTAAAAAAGGAAGGATTGGCTGGCCTCACTAGGAGGGGATGGGATGCACTCTAACAAAACTACCAGCCCGATTCCTTCCAACATTACAAATAATTTTCTTATATATATGCTTTTCGATAATTGCCCCCCATTGCACTTTTTTCTGGAAAATTATTATCAATTAAAAATACAATTAGGCCTCTTATAATATTGAAATACTAACGACGTTATTGCCTCTTAGAATAATTGTGCCTAGTCTACGTTTGTTATCTTCGTAAGTTTCTTCTACTTCGGTTAATACCATGTTCATGTATTCATCGTAGCCTGAAAGCGTGCCTTCTATTATTCTGCTGTCCTTTAACAATAAAGAAAGCTTTTGATTTAATGATTTTTCTAGTACGTCTAAAGGTAATGCCATAATTTATCGTGAAACAACTCCTCCTTCTTAAATTATTCCCCATAACACTTCTTTTAAAACAACAACAGTTAAATGGTGTATATCGATTACAGGCTTGCTCAAATATGGGGAGGTTGGAGAAAATATGGCAGACGGAAATATTGTCCATGTGGTGGGAACAGGCACCATTGGTGAGCCTTTGATAGGATTATTGTGTGATGCAAAGGATGATCTTGAGATAGACGAGGTGACTTTCTACAAACATAGTCCGGAATTAACTGATCGTCCCAAAATCAAAGGACTGGAAAAAAAAGGAGCAAATCTTGCTGTTAGTGAAGGAAAAGTTAAGGATTTTCAGGAACTTGGCGTAGAGCCAATGTATGAGGCAGAGGAGGCAATTAGAAGAGCATCTGTGGTAATTGATTGTACTCCCAAAGGAACAGGTTTGATGAACAAAGAAAAATACTATGAGAAATATAAGAAAAAAGTAAAGGGATTTCTTGCACAAGGTTCTGAATTCGGTTTTGGGAAAATGTTTGCCGTTGGTATTAATGACGAAGTCATTACACCAAAGGATCAATTTATTCATATTGTCAGTTGTAATACACACAACGTTGCTGTGATTATTAAAACACTGGCAATTGAAAAAAAGAAGAATTTACTGAAAGAAGGTCGTTTTCTCTGCATTAGGCGGGCTAACGACATAAGTCAGGTAAAAAGTTTCATACCTGCCCCCGAAGTCGGTACACATAAAGATAAAAAAATGGGAACTCATCATGCTGTTGATGTATATCATCTGTATAAAACGCTTGGAATGGAATTAAATGTTTTTTCCAGTGCTTTAAAACTTAACACGCAATATATGCACTGTATATGGTTTGATGTTAAATTAGATAAAAAAATTACAAGAGACGAAGCAATACAAAGTTTCATTGACAACCCAAGAGTTGCATGTACATATAAAAAAGCCTCAAATTTAGTTTTTTCATACGGAAGAGAACATGGACATTACGGCAGATTATTAAATCAAACCGTAATGGTGCTTCCAACCATCCATGTTTTAAATGATGATGAAGTAATAGGGTTCTGTTTTACACCTCAGGACGGAAATTCAATTTTAAGTAGTGTTACTGCTGCAGAAAGATTCCTATTTCCGGACGATTACGAAGATAAATTACAGTGCCTTGGAGCATTTTTACTTCAGGAAGTTTAAAAAACTTCCATTCTTTTCTTTAGTAATGTAGCAGGATAGTAATGTTGGAATCAATGGTGGGGAAACACAAGATAATTCGCGATAGCATACATGGAGATATTAAACTATCAGCGATATTTTCAGAATTAATTGAAACACCGGAACTTCAACGTCTCTACAACATAAAACAATTAGGTCTTGCCCATCTAGTTTTTCCCGGTGCTCATCACACAAGATTGGAACATTCTCTAGGTGCTTATCATCTTGCATATAAAATCGCGGATGCACTAAGTCTTAATCAATATGAAAAGGAACTAGTCGGAATAGCAGGATTATTACATGATGTTGGTCACGGACCTTTTTCGCATACTCTTGAATCAATTCTTAGAACAACTTTTGGTGTTGATCATGTTGATTTAACTGAACAACTGATTCTTGGCAAACACGATGTATTTTTTCCAGATGAAAGAGATTTTATCTCCGTTGATTGTATTTCTGATGTTTTAGAAAAGCATAACATTGATTCATTTGAAATTGTTAAAATTATAAGAGGCAAAGGATGCAAAAAACGATATCTTTGTCAAATATTAAACAGTGCAATTGATGTTGATCAATTGGATTACTTAATTAGAGATGGATACTATACTGGTGTAGCTTATGGCACAATTGATATTGAACGCTATTTAAATACATTAATGATCAAAGATGAAAACTACCTTGCTATTTCAAAAAAGGGAATAGGTGTTGTTGAGAGTATTTTTATGGCAAGGTTTTTGATGTATTCGTCTGTTTATTTTCACAAAACTGTAAGAATTGCAGAACTTATGCTTTCAAAAGCTATCGAATTACTTTATGGAAAAGAACCTTTTGACTTTTTTAAAATGACAGATTCCGAACTTATCAATGACCTTAAAAAATTTGGAAAATTTCAAAATGAAATCATAACCTGTTTAAAATACAGGAAATTATTTAAGCAAGCCTATGCAGCTTCATCAGGTGAACTGCAGCCATATCAAATAGAAAAAATTAAAGAATTGGAAAATCGGGAAGCTAGATTTGAAAAAGAACATCAAATTGAAGAATCATTAAATATTCCCAAGGGTCATGTAATAATAGATGTTCCACAGATGGAAATTCATCAGGCGGAGCCCAGATTGGATCTTACTGATATCAATATCATTGACAAAGATGAGTCAAGACAGATAGATACATTGTCTCCAATTACTATGGCGATAAAAACAAGAAGCATTCCAGACTGGATTGTCATGATTATTACTGATGAGAAATATCGAGATCTTGTTTCAAAACAGGCGGAACATCTGCTTTTTTCATAATAAAATGAAACTTCCTAGTACCGTAATTGATTTATACGCTGATTATATCCCGATTTGAGCATTTGATTATGAAAGCTATAAAATTTGAAAAAATCCGAGATATTCTTGATAAAAAAAATATTGACAAAACCTTCCGTTTACACGGATGGGTTTATCGCACAAGAAGTAGTGGTAGCATTGTCTTTAGTGTCATAAGAGATTCTACCGGTATTATACAAGTAACCATAAAAAAAGGAAATCTGCCTGATGAACAATTTTCTTCTGCTCAAAAAACCCTTATCGAGTCGTCTGTCGAAATTGAAGGAATACTTAAAGAAGACAAAAGGGCACCAGGAGGATACGAGCTAAAAGTTACAAAGTACAATGTTATTAATTATGCAGAACCTTTTCCAATTGTTAAGGATCAGAGCCCCGAGTTCTTACTTGATCAGCGACATTTGTGGATTAGATCCCAGAAACTTACATCGATTTTAAAAATACGATCAACTATAGTAGGAGCAATTCACAAATTTTTCAGAGAAAAGGGTTACTACGAATTTGACGCTCCAATTTTGCAACCAAACCAATGTGAAGGCGGCTCCACATTATTTGAAGTTAAATATTATGATTCAAAAACATTTCTCTCCCAATCTTGGCAACTATATGCCGAGGCAGCAATATATGCCCTTGAGAAAGTATACAACATGGGTCCAACGTTTCGTGCAGAGAGATCAAAAACATCTCGTCATTTATCTGAATTTTGGATGGCTGAAATGGAAGCAGCATGGATAGATCTAGAAGAACTAACGGAAATTGCAAAAGAAGAAGTTTGTTATATTCTAAATTCGGTAATCAAAGAAAACAAGTCCGAACTTGAAATATTGGGAAGAGATATCGATAAACTTAAATTAATTTCGGATAAGCATTTTCCTTCTATTACTTATACTCAAGCATTAGAAATCTTAAAGGACAAGGAAAATTTAAATGTTGAATGGGGAAAGGATTTAAGAACTATTGAGGAAAATGCATTGATGAACCATTTTGATACCCCCGTTGTTGTAACTAACTATCCTTTGGAAATTATGGCATTCTACAAGCCACCCGATCCAAAAGATCCCAAAACCGCACTATGTTTTGATATGATTGCAACCGAAGGTTACGGTGAAATAATTGGCGGATCACAGAGAAGCATGGATGTCACATACATGAAAAAAAGGTTGCTGGACTCTGGTGAAAATGTTGAAAATTATCAATGGTACTTTGATTTAAGGAAATACGGCTCTGTGCCGCACTCGGGCTATGGACTGGGTGTAGAAAGAGTAGTTTCCTGGATATGTGGAATTGATAACATAAAAGACGCAATTCCTTTTCCAAGGACTATGTTGAGATTTAGGCCATAAGGTGGCAAGATATGAAATCAAAGGTACAAGTTATTATCTCGGGAAGGGTGCAGGGAGTTTGGTTTAGAGCAAATACAAAAAATAAGGCAGAACAACTTGGAATTACTGGTTGGGTAAGAAATACCGATGATGGTAAAGTTGAGGCACTGTTTGAAGGTGAGGATGACCTTATTAAAGAAATGCTTGAATGGTGTAAACACGGCCCAACCACGGCAAAGGTAACCGATGTCAAGGTCAAAAAAAATCCCGATCAAGATGAATACAATTCTTTTTTAATTAAGTACTAAACAAATTGTTTTAACGCATCTATAAAAGTTTGATTTCTATCAACAAAAATAATTTTTTCAAATTTATCTTCAAAATCTTTTACAATGGTTATCATCGCTTTCGCCGCAGCTTTTTTGTCAACTCCTCCAACACCAGTTCCCATACCTGGAATCGCGATAGATTTAAATTTTTTTTCAGAGGCAGTTTTTAATGCTGCAATAGTTGCGCGTTTTACATTTTCCAAATCGATATGCATTGCAGGTTTTTCCATTGTTGGTGCATGAATCACAAAATTACAGGGAAGGTTTCCACCAGTGGTAATAATTGCTCTTCCTACAGGAATTGGTGCTTGAGCAATGGCTTGTTTCTCAATAATTGATCCACCGGCTCTTTTTATTGCACCTGCAACACCTCCTCCCATATACCCAGAAGAATTTGCGGGGTTTACAATCACATCACACTTAACTCGTGTGAGGTCTCCATTTTGAATTAAAACGACCATAAATTCTATTGTTTGTTTTCTTTCTCTTTTTCCTTCTCTTCGTCATGTTTTTTTTCTTTTGCGATCGCGCCTTGCAACATTCTTATCCTGGAATCCATTGCCCGTATCTTTTCGTCTAATTTTTTCTTTTTTATGTTAAATTCTGCTCTGGTAATACTTTTTGCACCAAGTTTAGCTTTGAGGTCTTCGATTTTACTCTTTTCTTTTTCTATTGCTTTTTCCTTTTTTTCAATGGCTTTTTCCAGTCGCGTCATAAAGCTCATCTTAATTACCCCACAATTCTTTGGTTATCGTCTCAGGAGGAATTTAATTATTTACCCCCGAATATAGATTTTTAGGAAAGGCGGTAGTCTTGTCTTTTCCGATTTAGAAGTAAATTTGTTATATTTATGAATTTCGAAATGGTTAACTTTTTTAAAAAATAAAAAAAAGATATTTTTAGAACTAACCAGGTACAATAATTTCAACTATCCAGGCAATAAATCTTCCAATAGTTCCAAAAAACCAACCAAGAATTGTTCCGAATAACCCAAAAACAATTCCAATTACCCCGCCGATAAATCCAATTATTTTTCCGATAAATCCAAGGATTAATCCAACCATTCCAAAAAATAGGCCAATAATGCTTCCTATTACTTTACATATCAATTTAGTTAAAACTAATAGGAACAATAAGGAAAATATTATACATTGGGGCTGAACATTTTCATCTTCTAATTTCTCTTTTAATTCCTGTAATTCATTTTCGAATTCAAACGAAGATATCTGCTTTTGTGCAAGGAGAATTTGTTCCTCGTCAATTTTTACGTTATTGAAGGCATTTGTTTGGCAATGTATCCATTCAGTCAGTTCTTTTAATTCTATATCTTTTAATTCAGAGATAAAACTAGATTCATATGCTTCTTCTATTCCATTTAATTCGACAGCAGGTATTGCAGGTATTATCAATATTATCGCAACTGCAAAAAAACTCCCAAATATCAATTTCTTTTTCATATCTATCAACTCCCTTGAATAAAATAATCTGTTTATAATTAATAAATTTATTTATAATTTTAATTTATTTTTTTAAATGTCTATTAATAATTTCCTGTTCAACTAAAACTTTTTTAATTATAATTATTTATTCCAAAGTTCCTTTCTATGAGCCTCTAGGGTCATGTTTTGTCGTCCTAAAAATTCCGCAAATGTCTTTATTCTGTTGCCATAGAGATCATACGGTCGAGAAAAATTTTCTTGGTACTTTAAATCCCTAAGTAGATGGTGATCAAGTATGACTTCACAATCCAATTTTTCAATTATTTCGATTAAATTTTTTGAAGCATCCTCTAGATTTTTTAAACTAAATTTCCAGCCAATAAAAATTGTCGGTGGCCCGTCCATAATCAGTAAATCGGGAGACTGTTTGATAATATAGTCTTTTGCGTTTGTCGTTACTGGTCCCTGAACATCTGAAGCATGTAGTAATTTTTTTTCTCCATCATCAATTGTTGTCATCAATACATATCCAAGTCTCACATTCTCTGGTCCGTGGAAAAAAGGCGGAGAAAACGTTATTGTAGTCTCACCAATTTTATGTGTTGAATCATCGCAATAGATTATTTTGCACTGATCTTTTACAATATTTTTGAAATCACTGCCCCTTTGTTTTTGGGATTTGTTTATATTGTTTTTAATATCCTTTGCAAAAACAGTTTTATCACTGTAGAAATTTTCGTATGGGTCGTAGTGATCGTAGTGATAATGTGAAATGGTTAAAATATCGCAATTATTAGCAAGATCTGCAATTTCCTTTTTTACGTTTGATAGTGCCTCGAGTTCCTGTGGTGTAGGTGGCAGTCCGTATCTTTTTGGTCCAAGGGCCGCCGAGGGATCTAAAAAAATTTTACAGTCCTTAGTTTCAACATAAGTTGCCATTGATCTAACGCCTAATGAATCTGAGGCAATAGGACTTATTTTCATTCTTTCAAGTTTTAAAAAGGACAATTCTTTAAATACATATCTTTAAAAAATTTATTGACTTACAAAGTTTATCTATTAAATATTAATTCTCCCTTGTAAAAAATTTTAAAAATTCGGTGGTAAGGAATCATTGAAGTAGTTGTTTTCATGAATGACTTTTCTAAATTTTCAATTTCAGTTCCCGGAATTATTTTTGTATCATTTGGAGCTCCTCGATGAATATACCAGATTTCAACTTCGTTTAAATCAGCATCTTCTTTCCATTTTAGCATATTTAGTATTTTTCTTGGGCTGTTTTTTATTTCTCTCATGATTACAGAATGATATTATTTAGTTTATCAAATTGATAATTAAGATATTTTTATCATAGCTTAACTACAACTGTTGGTAAATTGAAATCAATCCGACTTTCTGGGACATGATAAGTATATTATTCATATCATAACTTCACTAAAAATCTCATTTTACTGCATATATTCTATATTCTGCTATTGCATCATAGCAAATATTTCCATAAAATATTGAAAATTCCCAATCTCCGCTATTATCAAATGTAACTGTAATATTTAAATATCTTTCACTTGTAAGATTTGACCAATTATAAAAAAATTCACCTGCTTTATTTCTTACATAAAAAAATATTCTTTCGTTATCAAGTTTGGATGATGGTGAATTTTCAAATTCAGATGAAGGTGATTTTTCAAGTGAGGTCAAAATCGATTGTTTTTCACCATTATAAGCATTGTATACATCCCATTCACACACTACATATTTGTAATTACTATCAATAGAGAATTCTTCGCCTTCAAAACCCTCACAGGGAAAACCAGAATAAACGGTGGTATTATACTTTTCAACAACTGAAGTATTCCATTTTGATCTATCTGAAACCCCACTTTGATAATCTGCCAAGGATCCCAATTGACAACGTTCCACTCCATATAAATAACAGGATGATTCGGCTATTTCATAGAAAAAAGATCTATTAGCATCATTTGGGAAATCATCATTATTGTCTCCAACTCCATCATTATCAGAGTCAAACCAATCTTTTGGGTCATTTGGAAATGCATCTATGTCATCGTTATATCCGTCTCCGTCGGTGTCAACTTCAAAACATCCACTAAGACCCACAATGATAAGAAGAATAGCAATTATTATTACGATGAATTTCTTATTCATTTTCAATTACCCTTTTATATTTATTATGAATATCAATAAATACTTTCTTTAAATTATTTATTGTTACAGAATTATCAATATATTTTTCAATTTATTTAGATTTAATATAACTTTCATACCTAACATCATTTAACAAATCTAATTTGTTCATTATCTAAAGAACATTATGAAAAATTCCTGAAAGAACTTTCAAACTCTTTCTTTTTAGAATATTTCTATGATTTCAAAATTGGCCATCACAAAACCAATCTGGAAGTAATATTGGTTCTAGATATATGCTCATAAGATTTTCTTAGTTTAAAACAAAAAATAATCTTTAAATAATTTTTTTAAATAGCACCTTGAATGAACCAGAAACAAAAAGACAGTGGAAATATTAACAAATACATAACAGTGGTTTTAGCAATTGTAATTATTGCAAGCGTCATTGTATATTTGTATGTAAATTTTGCAAATACGGGTGTTGATACACAAAATCCTGAAAATGAAACTGTTTTGACTTTAAATTATGGTGGAGAGTCACATACATTTTCGTTTGATCAATTGTTGGAAATTGAATCGATTACAGGATATGGGAGTTATAGAACAAGTAAACCAAGTTTTTCTGGAACAGGTAATTGGACAGGCATTCCTATAATTACTTTGGTAAACTACTTTGATAATATTCCAGAAAATTATTCACTTGAAATAAACTCAAGTGATGGAGAAAGCCAAGTATACAATTATGATACAGTTAATGGGTATGTGGATGTATATGATCCTGAGAATGTGTCAAACGACGAACCTTTGGGTAAAAACAATTTAACGATGGTTGTAGCATATAAATTCAATGGTAATTATTTTAATGAATCTAAGGATGGAAAATTGCGCATTGCTTTTGTTGGGGAAGAAGGAACCATTACACATGCTGGACTTTGGTGGAAATTCGTTGATGATATAGAAATTATCGCTAATTAAAATCAATTTATAATCATTAACTCCAAGGAAATTATGAATTCTTGAATTCTTTTTAGGGAATTATTATTAATTATGCTTAATTTTTTAATATAACGTTTGTAACAATATTTGAAACATTTGTGTCAATATTTAAATTTGTAAAGGTTAAATTTTATAGTAATTATCTTGGTTTTAGTATATTTATATCTTTAGAAAAACTTTTATAATCTATAAATGTTTAAGTTATATATATTTTGGAGGAAATAAACCTATTTGGGGAGACAGGAGGTAAAAAAGAATGTATAAAATAAAAAAATATAGGAGGCTGGTGTATATAACTACCTTTATGGCCATTTTTTTAGCAATGCTAACATTTATGCCAGGAGTATTTTCAGAAGGAGAAAATCGCAGTCCGGATTTTAACAACGGAAATGAAACATCAATAGAAGTTTATCCAATTGAGGATAATGATGGCTCATTTGAAGCGACTCTTGTTGTATATAAATACGTCTGGGACCCAGCAACAGGCGGTTGGGTGGACTATATAGATGCACAAGTATGCACATACGTAGATTTCATGATTGAAGTTTATAACTATGGAAGCGAACCTATTTATGATATTTGGGTTTATGACGATATGGATCCTTGTCTTGAATATGTTCCTGAAAGTGCAGTTCCCCCACCAACTTATTGGGACTATCATTATCTTGAATGGACTACAGGCTTTACTCTTGATCCAGATTATTATGCCGTTTTTATGTTTTCGGCCCATGTAACAGAATGTGGCATTAACGAAAATTGGGCCTCTGCTGATGGTTTTTACGGGGATTTGTATGAATATGTTTATGATGATGACTATGTAACAGTTATGGGATTAGGGATACCAAGTATTGATGTTGAAAAATATGTATGGGATCCAGCAACAAGCAGTTGGGTTCAGCCAGGTCCTGATTATCCACTAGATGTTGACCATTGTACAATCATAGAATTTATGATTATTATACATAACGATGGAGTATGCTGCGATCTTACAGACATCTGGGTTTATGATTATATGGAGGACAGCCTTGAACTTGTTGATTATACTCTGGTACCGGATGATATTTATTATGTTCCAGGTGGTACAGAAATCGGATGGTATTTCCCTGGTCCATTGGAACCATGTAATACAATAGAAATCCATCTATGGGCGCATGTAGTCGGAGAACCATGCAGTGTAGATATGAATTATGTTTATGCTGAAGGATATTGTCAAATTATGGATGAATGGCCATCTGATGAAGATGAAATATATGTACATGTAACAGAGCCTCACGTACATGAATTAGAATTATTCAAATATGTATGGGATCCAGCTTTTGGTTGGGTTGATTACACTGAGGCTCAGGTATGTACAAACGTCCATTTCCAGATAGCTATTCATAACTCCGGTACTGACATTGTTGAGGATATATATGTTTATGATATGTTTGATCTTTGTCTAGAATATGTACCAGGAACTGCAACAGTAAATGGTATTCCCTACGAACCGGATTGGATATGGTATGATTCTTATAATGGTTACTTGGAGTGGTATGGTGGCTGGAATCTTAACCCATGTGAATGGCTTTATATTGAGTTTGATATGCATGTCACAGAATGTGGAATAAACGAAAATTGGGCTATAGCTGAAGGATGGTGTCCAATATGTGGTGAATACTTCTATTCAAATGAAGACTTAGCAACAGTTATGGGATTAGGGATACCAAGTATTGATGTTGAAAAATATGTATGGGAT
>CAZTMK010000018.1:0-39207 GCA_964615235.1 uncultured Thermoplasmatales archaeon | reverse complement strand
TTATGCTGAAGGATATTGTCAAATTATGGATGAATGGCCATCTGATGAAGATGAAGTATATATACATGTGAGGTGTGTACCAGAGGTTTGGGTAGATGATGATTATACTAGCTCTACTACTGGTTGGGGTTTAACCCATTTCGATAGTATTAGTGACGCATTAGAAGTCCTCGAACCAGGTGGAACTGCTCATATCCATAAAGGTATTTATCTAGAAGATATCGTTGTTGACGATTTTCCATGTGATAACACAGGTATTACTATAGAAGGAGTTGAGGGTTATCCTGCGCTTCCAAAACAAAGCGCAGCAGTTATAGACGGAACTATCACAATTAAAGTAGACGATGTACAAATTAATTACCTAATGTTTGAGCCCACGAGTGATCCAGCTATTACTGTAGAGGGAAGCGGAGCGGTAATTCAACACAACATATTCTTTAAGGAATGCTTAGCTGATGCCACAGCCATTGAAAACACAGGTCAATCAATGGTAGAAGCACGTTACAACTACTGGGGAGCACCTAACGGGCCATCAGGTGGAGCAATCGATCCGAACACTGGAAAAGCAGCAGAGGGTTTTGGTACATTAATTCTTGGATCTAATGTACGCTTCGATCCATGGGCAGGGGTACACGCACAAATAAAAGCATCACAAACAGAGGTTGAACCTGGACAAAGCATATTATTCAGCTCAGAACCATTTAGCTTTGCATACTACATTGATGGTACCCAAAATGAATATGACGTACTATGGGATTTCGACGATGGAGAATACAGCCAGGACAAGACCATAGGGCACGTATTCGACATGCCAGGTACCTACCAAGTAAGTCTTAGAGTAAGGGCAAGTGACACGTCATTACACCCGGGTTTCATGTATGACTGGGACAATATAACGATTGTTGTCGTTGAACCTGGAATGCCATTGACGCCAAATGCGGATGCTTCAAATCTTGGTGGTTATGAAGGATACACAGACACAATCATTCAATTTTATGGATCAGCAGTAGGAGGAACCCCGCCTTACACGTTTGAGTGGGATTTCGGAGACAATACACAGGATGTTGAAGAACAGAATCCGATCCACAAATACACCAATGAGGGAATATACACTGCAACATTAACAGTTACTGACAGTGAAGGTAATGTAGCATATGACACATCTCCAGTTACTGTAGTGGAGTCAGAATCAATTGAAGAGGCAGAAATCAAGGATGTCAAATGCAGCATAGGTTTGGTAAAAGCGGTTATTAAGACAGGGGATGAACCAGTTGACTGGTCAATAGATGTTGATGGAGGAATTGTTTTATTAGGTGGACATAACAGTGGAAGCATACCAGAAAAATCTGAGCAGACAGTCCAGACTCCGTTTACATTTGGATTCGGTAAAGTCGATATTACAGTTACTGCAAGTGATTTGATAGAAAAGAGAAGCGCATTCTTGCTAGGACCCTTCTTCTTAGGGTGAATTAAAGGAAACCTAAAAACCTCTCTACTTTTTTTTCTTTTTATTTTTTAATTTAAAGTTACTAGATTATTTGTTTTTGATTATGATAATTCTATCTTTATAACAAGATTTCTATAAGTTAAATTAACTCAATCGGGGATATTTATTCTTATGGGAAGAAATCCGTTAAATCTTTTATATTAAAGAAATCATCAGAATTATTATCAACCTAATAACACAGCGGTGATGAAGTAAATAAGGAATAAAAAAGAGTTAGCCTGCCAGAATTTGAACTTTTATCTATTTTTTACTAAATGAGATAATTCTCTCATTCTAGATGAAATCAGGGAAGTCTTTACAATATCTTCAATTTCTAAAGCTATTGCCCAGTCTTTACACTCACCTGCTATCATCAATTTTTTCACCCCCATTAACTATTTGTTTGTCCTATGCTATAAATCTTTTTATATTGTTATTTTTTATACATTTTCAAAATTTAAAATTCATTTTTAAGACCTACAAAAAATTCATATCAAGGTTTATTTATCTATATGGTAATGAAAAATAAAAATTCAAAGAATGGGGTAATATTATTATTTCTAATATCTATAGTTTGTATCTTGATATTCATATTTTTATCATCATACTCAAATCAAGCAAATGGGGAAGATTTTTCAATCCTTTTTTTAGGGGATTTTATGATAGGCGATGCATACTCAGGTGATCCAAGTCTAACTTTTAATCAAATTAAACCATTGTTTGAAGGTAAACAAGAGATAATTGTTAATTTAGAAACTGTAATTACAGACAATGCAACAATCGCAAATCCTGGAAAATCATATAATTATAAAATAAATGAATCTGTAGTTAAAGAATTAAAATTTCATAATATAACATTGCTTAATTTAGCAAATAATCATATCCTTGATTATGGTTTAACAGGTTTAAATGATTCCTTACAATGCATTCAAAACTATGATTTTCTATATTTTGGGGCCGGTAATGACGAGACAAGGGCTAGAGGAGGAGTCATTAAAATATATGAAAACTCAACAAAAATAGGTTACCTTGGTTATTTTGAGTACAGAAATACGTATGATCAAATATATCATTTTTACGCAATAAATGAAAATCCAGGTGTTGCAGTTTTAAATATTTCTAATTTAGAGTCAGATATATCAAAGATGAAAGAGAAAGCAGATATTGTTGTTGTCTCTTTCCATATTGGCGATAATTATGAGACAGGAATCTCAAGTGCACATCAAAATTTTGCCAGATATGCAATTGATAAAGGTGCAGATGCTGTTATATGTCATTCTTCTCATATTGTATTACCAGTTGAATTATACAAAGGAAAAATAATTTTGTATTCAATTGGTAACTTCATTTTTACTACACCTGGCAGATTCGATTATGTTGATGAAATATATCATGCTGGAATGGGGGCAGAATTTATTATTAAAAATAGAAAGATAAATACATTAAAACTCACCCCTTTTAAAACAAACAACAAAGAAATTAATTTTCAGCCAATTTTTTTAAATAGTACAGAACTCAAATTGCTATCTGAAATAATTATTCCTTCATATTTAAATATAAAATTTGAAAACAATTCTATAATTCTTGATTCCTTTTCTAAAGTATAGTACTAGAAAATGACAAATTAAAAAATGAATCTAAAAGAGTGGGCCCGCCCGAATTTGAATCGGAGTCTCTAGCTCCCAAAGCTAAAAGGATGGACCAAGCTACCCCACGGGCCCGATTTCTTGTCAGGTAACAATAAATGATATTTAAAAACTTTTAGTCCAAAAATCCGAACCCCAAACAACTAAACATAAAGAGGAGGGTTCTATATCTTCGGGAAATGAGGATGAGAAAAGTAATTGGTCTTATTTATTTTCTACTTTTTTTAATTTTTTCTTCTTTTTATTTTTCTCCTTGTCTTTATTATCATCTTTCTTTCTCCATTTCTTCATCATATGTTGATAAAAATATAATTCGTCATCTCCCATTTTATCAATTTAAAAACAAATTAGATGTTTTTTACATTATTGATATATTTGGTAATGAAACCAATAAGGGACGAATCTAACTCATAATCTCAACCCCTCAGTGTATTTTACGACTTCCTACTTTTGTTTATATGGCCAATTACAAAATAGGAGACCAGAGTCAAAAAGACAAAAGATAAAGCAAATATTAAAATCCAAATCCAAAAAGCGGTTACGGAGTCCTGATAAGAACCTGCAATTATTGTCATTGTCAAAGGTTTTGGAAAGACTCCTTCGAGATATTCGGGTTCAGAAAAAAGACTTTCAAACACGGAAGAAACTTTGCCAACATAATCAATTAATAGGATTATCCCAGCAATGCCATTTAAAATTACAGAAATTATCAATGCATAAGAAAGATGTTTCCAATTTATTTTTATATTCAAATATCTCGATTTTTCCTCCATGATTTTATCTATTATTCTTTTAATATTAATATTTTTGGAGTTTTTCAAAATAAATATATTAAGAAGGGAGGCAGGACAGTGAGTAAATACCTGATTAAAAGGACTACGATAACCTATAATTTGAAGGATTGTCAGACCCCAAGATATTGATTCAACAGGCGTAACATTTGAAACTAAGCAACATGATGAAGGACAACTGTATAAGAAAACTTTTATGAAACTGTTGTTTATACTACCGGCAAGATGGATTTTAACTTTAAAAGACCAACACATATTCTTGCCTTGATTCTGATTTTGGCAACTTTTTTAATTTTTATAGGTATCCCCATCTTGAGTTTTTTTGGTCTAACTAATTCAATGGATATAAGTCAAACGTCTCAGATTCTAGAGTCGTATCAGCAAATTTTTGAAATTTTTGTTTTATTTATTCAGCTGATATTAGTAATAGTTTTTCTGATTGTTTTTCCATTCTTATGGTATATTCTTGTAAACAATTGTTCGATTCGACAATTTTTCTTAAAAATTTTATTGGTCAAAGAAAGAATTAACTTGGCTATTCTGTGGGGAATTATCGGCTCTATTCTTGCTTTGGGAATATTGATGGTAATTGGGGTAATTCTAACAATCGCTGGTTTTAATCTCAGTGATGCAAGCAACATTCAGGATTTGGAAATGTATTTTTCTCCTGTTGCAATAGTTGTTTTAATAATATTCCAGCCTATTGCTGAAGAAATCTTTTTTAGAGGATTTCTTTTGGATAAAATAACTTTTTTATACGGGGAAAAAATTGCAATTATATCAACTGCTATTTTATTTGGTATAGCACATTTGGTTTATGGAAATGCTTATCCTGCTGTAATGACTGGAATTATCGGAATTCTTCTTGCCTATCTAGTAATTAAAACCAAAAATCTTTATTCCTCCATTACTGCCCATATACTTTTTAATGTAATTAGTTTTAGTTTGTATACAATAGGAAGATCATTAGGAATCTAGACGTTAATTCTATAAATAAGTGGTTTATGTAACCTAAAAAATGGTGACGATAATGGTTAAAGAACGTACATTTGTAATGATTAAACCTGATGCTGTTCAAAGAGGACTTATTGGAAAAATAATTCAACGATTTGAAGATAAAGGAATCAAAATTGTTGCAATGAAAATGGTTTCTGTTAAAAAGGAACTTGCAGAAAGACACTATGGCATTCACAAAGGTAAACCCTTTTTTGAACCAACTGTAAATTACATAACTTCCTCACCAGTTGTTGCTATGGTTTTAGAAGGAATTGACGCTATTGAAATGGTCAGAAATATGATGGGTAAGACAGATCCACAAAAGGCCGATATGGGAACAATTCGTGGTGATTTTGGTCAATTCATTGGAAAAAATATTGTTCATGGATCAGATGGTCCTGAGACTGCACAATTTGAAATTAACCTTTGGTTCAAACCTGAAGAAATTTCAAATTTTACTCGTATTGATGAGGAATGGCTTTCCGAATAATATTTATAAATTTATTTTTATATTAAAATAAGTCGCTGGCTTTATATCTTTACATGTATTACAGTCCCGGCATGGCCTTTGACAGGAAGACGCTCATAATTCCAGATCAAACGAAATTTGAAGAAAAAACAATTATTACAAAGGGCGATGTAATCATAGGTGATCGCTGTTTAGTTCAATTTGGTGTGAAAACTGAAGGAAGAATTTTTGTTGGAGAACATGTAATAATCGATGGAAATCTTGAGGCTACAAAGGATATTAGAGCCGATATATTTTCAAACATTGGGGGAAATGTGAAGAGTGGTGGAAATGTTTACCTTGGAGAAAAGGTCAAAGTAAATGGAAAGCTGTCGCTTAAGGGGGATTTAGATGTAGGCGATAGTGTCGAAATTGCCAATGGTTTTGAGGCACAGGGTTGGATAAATATCAGAAGTCCAATCCCAATGATTATTTACATTTTTATATATCTTACACAATTACTTAAAATGGGACATAGTGAAGAAATCGATAGAATTTTGGAAGAATTGGAAGAAAACAATGGGGAAACAATTCCAATCTCAGAAATCTTTCTTTTCATTCCAAATAATTCAATTATAGGTTTGCAAAAATCAAAAGTTGATTCAAATGTTCGAATTGGAAAAAAATCAGTCATTATTGGAAATTATGATGTAAAAGGTGATGTTATAATTACTGATGATTGTATAATTAACGGCACTATAAAAAGTACTGGAAACACATTTTTTGGAAAAAATGTTGATGTTCAGGGTAATATTGAAGCAGTAGGCGAAATAAAGATAGATGAAAAATCAAAAATTGCTGGTAATATATCTGGTGGAAAAATTTATCTATCAAAAAAAGCCTCGGTTCAAGGAACGCTTTTTGCAAAAGACGGAGTATCTTTTACTGACCCTTCGGTTTTGGAAGCCGAGGAAAAAGTAAGGCGATTTGAAAGTAATGTAGGTATTGTTGATGAAGTAAACAATATTTTGGAGTAGAAAAATGGGAATGCAAATTGGCATTGTGGGAAAACCGAATGTTGGCAAATCCACGTTTTTTAATGCATCAACTGATGCACACGCCGAGATTGCTAATTATCCTTTTACAACAATAGATGCGAATAGGGGAGTCATGTTCATTAGAAAACCGTGTCCCTGTAAAGATTTTAATGTAACTTGTACTCCTCACAATTCAAAATGCATCAATGGAATAAGATATGTACCAATTGAAGCCATTGATGTAGCAGGCTTAGTTCCAGGGGCCTGCGAGGGGAGAGGTCTAGGAAACAAGTTTCTAGATGATCTCAGACAGGCCCATGCACTCATTCACATCGTTGATGCTTCCGGAAGTGCCGATGGAGAAGGTAATCCCTGTGGCATTGGTAATTACGACCCACTTGAAGATGTTAAATTTCTTGAAGAGGAAATTGTTCAATGGCTTAAGACAATAATAAAAAGAGGCTGGGAAGATATTGCAAGGAAATGTGAACTTGAAGGTTCGAAAATTGAAAAGATGCTTGCGGAAAAATTAACCGGTCTAGGAATTCGTGAGGATCATATACACGGTGCAATTAGAGATTTGGGACTTGATACAGCCAAACCGTCTCATTGGACAGATGAAGAGTTACTGAATTTTTCCAAACATGTAAGAAAGGTTAGCAAACCAATGTTAATTGCTTTTAATAAAATTGATATTGCTCCTGTGGAACTTGTTAAAAAAATGGATGAAATAAAAAAAGAAGGCCATATTGTAGTTCCAACAAGTGCAGAAGCAGAACTTGCACTGACCAATGCAGCAAAAAAAGGCCTGATTGATTACAGCCCCGGTAGTAAAACTTTTACTGTACTAAAAGACTCAGATTTAAGCTCTGGACAGATAAAGGCTTTAGATTTTATAAATAAAAACGTTCTTGAAAAATACGGTTCAACAGGTATTCAGAAATGTATAGATGAAGCAGTAAAAATGCTTGATTTAATTGTGGTATATCCAGTGGAGGACGATACACATTTAACTGATAAGGGGGGAAGAATTTTACCAGATGCACATTTGGTTCCTAGAAGAAGCACAGCAAAGGATCTGGCTTATAGAGTACATACTGAAATTGGAGATCATTTTATAAGAGGAATTGATGCAAGGACTCATAGAGTAATTGGTGCTGACCACGAGTTAAAAGATGGAGATGTCATTAGAATCGTTACAGATGCTTAATTTAGCTAATTCTATTTTTTATTATAAAATTGATGATATTATTTGATTTCTTGCCCTACATTTTCACCTGCATATTTAGGTGCAAATTAATCTTTTATATCTATTAAGTATTAACATGCATGGGATCACTCGATTAATAATTGTAACCCTTTAGGAGGGCAAAAGTTGCAGGGTATAAAAATAAAGACTGGTAGGAATTTTTCGCGTTTTAGGCAGAAAAGGATCCCTTTTGGAGAATTGCCTTTCACTACGATGAAATTTACATTACATGCATTAAGATGGATTTTCCTTTTGATATTTTTGTTTATTACAATAGGTATATTTGTGTTGTTTATAGCAGGTGGGGAAAACTATCTACAAATAATTTTGGGTTATAGCATAGCCGGTTTTTTTACCTTTTTTATGGGTTATTTTGGATGGATACTTGCGATAAGCATTATGGAATTAATATCAGGAAAACAAAATGTTTCCAATGAAAAAAGCTTATCCTATTATGTTGGCAGAAAAAACAAATTTAAATACTAATTTTCAAAAACCCCTAACTATTAACAGTTTTTACTTAATATGAGAACAGATGAGGTGAAACACTGAGTGTTATTTTTGATAACCACTTACATCTAAATAGAGAGGGAAGATTTTTAGATGCAATTAAGGAATTTAAAAAAGCGGGAGGAACCCATTTTGTGTTGTGTCAACTTCCGATGATTAAACTTGTAATTCGTGACAAAAGTTATAGATCGTGCTTTGAAGAAACCTTAAAGATGGCAGATGAGGTTCGAAATAATATTGATGTAGGCGTTTTTGTTACTGTTGGTCCTTATCCAGTTGATTATATTAAGCTTAAAGAAAAATTTGGCAGAAATCAAGCATTTTCTATTATGAAGGAGGGAATGGAACTTGCAGCTGAACTTTGTCAAGAACGAAAATGTATTGCAATAGGTGAGATTGGACGACCACATTTTCCTGTTGATACGTCAACAATTGAGGATTCAAATGAGATATTATTATACGGCATGCAAAAAGCAAAAGATGTTGATGTTCCTGTTGTGTTACATACCGAAAGTACGACAAGCAATCAATGTAAAGAATTAGTAAATATGGGGAAAAAAGTAGGGTTGAAACCATCAAAAATTGTTAAGCATTATTCTCCACCACTTGTTTTAGAAAGCGAAAATTATGGACTTATGCCATCAGTTTTGGCTAGCAAAAAAAATATTTTGGCCGCGGTTTCAAAAGGATTACGTTTTATGATGGAGACCGATTACATAGATGATCCAAGAAGGCCCGGGGCTGTATTGGGCCCAAAAACGGTACCTAAAAGAACTAAAGAATTACTAGAACAACAAATAATATCTGAAAAAGAAATTGAATTTATACATAAAGAAAATCCAGAAAGGACTTATGGAATAAATTTGGATGCATAGAATTTTAAATCCTAAGTTTATTTGTAATTTGAGGTAGGAGAACAATGAGTCCACGAGATACAAGGAAGGATTTGAGAAATATATTAATAGTTGCTATTGTGGCAATCATTGTTATTGGAGTTTATTTAATTGCGACCAATCCCAATACTGATTCAACAGAAACATTAAGTCCTGATGAGGTTGTAGAAAATTATGAACAGTATCTTGGGAAAACTATTACTGTTGTAGGATATTACTATCATTCTGTTGGACAAAATAATTCGGGCTACATAACTTCAGTAATCGAAAGTAGTGGACAGTCATCAACAGATTATATAAAAAGATTAGATGTTGATCATTCCTCAATTACAAATTTTACTCCCGCTGAAGAGACGAAATATCGCTTTACTG
This sequence comes from uncultured Thermoplasmatales archaeon, assembly GCA_964615235.1. Classification (GTDB taxonomy): domain Archaea; phylum Thermoplasmatota; class E2; order DHVEG-1; family DHVEG-1; genus JAFGPP01. The sequence continues at coordinate 29,779 of CAZTMK010000018.1, read as the reverse complement.
GTATATTGCAAACAGTAACTTTACCTGCTGGAGCAATTGTACTTATTGCAGAAGAAATCCAACGTGTGTAATTAATCTATCTAGCACAATAATTTATTTTTCCATTTTGAAATTATAACGGGTTAGATTTAAATACTGTAAGTGTTAGAATATAACACACAGAATGTATCACTATAAGTGTAGGTGGTATGTAGATGATTAAAATTAGAGGAACCCTGGAAGAAGAAGTAAGCAAGCCCCCACTAGATAGTGAAAAAGACGGCGATGAGTTTAAAATAACAAACTACTCGGACGCTCTAACTGTTGCATTGAAAATGTTGGAAGATTTAGCCTCTGGGGGCGACTATAAATAAATTTTTTGAATTTCTTATCCTATATATTGTAACTCATCTGATTTTTCCGGAGACATTGTTTCCATTTCTTTTAGTTGGGCTGCAATTTGCTCTATTTCGCGTGCCTTTTTTTCTAAGGCTGTAAGACTTACGTGCAAGTTTGTTGCGTTCATAAGAACTTTTAAAACTGCTTTTGCACTTTTAGGATCTACTAAATAACCAGGGGTTTCACCCATAAAACATGTTCCTTTCAATCCTCTGATTTTACCAAGTCCCAGCAATAATCCACTTGCACCAACTATACCTCCACCGGGTTCATTTTTTTTAAATACTGCTCCGTGCTTTTTCATAGTTTTTACAAGTTCTTTATCAGTAGTTGCACCAAGAACCTTTGGGTTTTTAATCTCTTGGCCTAGGCCATATCCTCCCAATGTAAACATTTCTTTAACGCCTAATTCCTGAGAGATATCAAGGATTTTTTCAACAAGTTCATATTGGCCGCGAGACGAAAGTCCCTGGTAATCACCAGTTAAAAAAATAATGTCACGTTGGTCCTTCTTTTTTGCCTTCCAATAATATAATTCATTTTTAACTAGTTCCGTTGTACCATCAGGATTTATAAAAACTTGAGGTGGAAAATCCTTGCTGTAAATATCTGCAAATTTAACAGCTTTTATACTATCGATTAAATGTTCAACAGCAATTTTTCCAACATTTCCTATGCCAGGAAGACCTTCAATTAGTATCGGATCTTTTAGCTTTGGTAATTTTGTAATTTTATTGATGGTTACAAAATCCATTTTTTATCTCCCTTTATTAAGTTTTTTTAACATGCGACGATATTTGCCATAATGATCCTGAGGAGAAAATCTTGGCGGAGCCTTTGGAATTGTCTTTTTCTTGCAACGATGGCAATTTTCATCCATTGTATAATCTTTACAAATTTCACAATATCTCAATTTAATCATCTATTCTTCTGCCTTCCGATGAAACTCACACTGGCCATTATTTTGTTTCATATAAAGAGTAATTTTATCAAGTGATTTTTTCAATTCATCCTCTGCAATCTTATAATCGGGGGCTTTAACAGTGATCATGTAATTAGGTGCACCAATGTACTTAACCTTTATACTTACATCCTCATATTCACTTACTTCGGCTTTTTTTAATGCATCAATAATATGCTTAATTCCATCAGGGAGCCAACATCTAATACTTATATAACCTGAAATCTCTACAAAAGGAATTGAGATATTTTCCTTGGCTACTGCTCCGAAATGATCAAACCATAGGCCACTGATTCCGTCATTTCTCACCGCCTCTTCATCATATGCAAATTCCTCAAAAGCACCATATAGCGTGCCGTATTTTTTTATAAGATCATTTCCAAATTCAGAAAAGCAATCCTCAACAGATTTACCTAATCTATCTGCCACCATCCCTATTAATCTTTCTGCCTTTTGAGAATTCTTCCATTCCTGGATTTTATCTCTTTTTTGGTGTTCATTGACTCGTTTTAATGAAAGATCAATATGGTTTTTTGTTTTGTCGATATTAACTACTTTACAGACGACCTTCTGTTTTTCTTTTATGTGATTTCTAATTCTTTTTACCCATCCAGTAGCTACCTCTGCAATGTGGATAAACCCCTCTCTTCCAGGATATTCATCTAAGGAGACAAAAGCTCCATAATTTTGAACTTTGACAATAGTTCCTACAACAAGTTCACCCTCATCCGGATAGTCCTTTTTCAGCATGATAAGGTACCTTTTTATTCAATTACCTCTAAAATTTCACCTTTTATAATAGCATTTCCACCTGAGGGAATTGCTAATTTACTACCACAAATGTGGCAGGAAACAACGGTGCTTGCCTTGCTAAATAAAACTTGCTCATTTTCGCAATCTTTACATCTAACTTTAATAAACCGGCTAGTAATTTGCTTCATTTTACTCTCCTATTTCTAATTTTTTTGATCTCCCACTTGGAGGTTGGTGAATTTTTCCACATTTTGAACACTTATATTTTAAAGCAATTCGTCGGGTTGTCTTCTCACGCCCCTCTGGTTTTGGTCGAGGAAACCCCCTATAACCACTTGTGACACGACGAAAACGGCGTTGACCTTGTTTTAGTTCACTTGCCTTCCTTTTTTTAATCCTGTCTACATCATGAATTGTGTGTTCCTTGCAGGAAGGACAATATCTTTTCACTTTCCGTGGTCGTTTCATATGTAACTCCTTTAAACATCATTCAGATTGTAAGCGTAATAAGGAGGTAATATAAAAATTTACGCTACTATTACACGTTTTTTATTTAACAATTTTTTTCAAAACAAACATAAGAGATATTGATATTTAAATCCTTGTTTTAGAAGGTGAATTTATTTGTCAATTTTTAATTCTCTAATTACATTTTTTTTTGATAACATTATTTTCATATCTAGTGGTATCGATATGACATCACCCTTTTTTAAATTGTACTTCTTCATATCAGTTCCGATAAACTCAGGTATATCATGTGTAACTTGAACAATTGGGTTTTTATTCCGCTCAATATTTTTTCCTATTGATTGTTCATTTGGCAAATTGTCATATTGATTTTTCCTAGTATCTACTTCTAAAATTTGTTTTCTGGTTTTTTTTAGCAACTCTAAAACACTTTCAAATAGTTTTCTTTCTCCGCTTACTAAATTTTTTATATTGGGGTTACCTCCCCTGATTTTAGAAATTGCAGCAAGAAGTATTTTTTTTTCTCTAAATTCATAAATGCTGTAAGCTATTTTTTCTGTGTTTTCAATCTCATCTCTAAGCAGTAGTTTTTTTTGTTCGGAGGATTCCCTTCCGAGACGATCCTTCAATGAAGTGATGTATTGTGCTATTGATTGGTAAAATTTTTCATGAATAGTTGATAAACTGGGTGATTTTTTTTCTGTTTCCTGAACATTTCTAATGAAGCGATAGGAAATCTCCTCTGAATCCATAAAAATCCCGTAGTAAATTAAATCAGTGTATTAAATACGTTTTGAGGTAAAAAAGAATATCAAGGTGATTACAATATCCTTTCCTTCAAAATTTCAGTGATAAAAATGCCAATTGCAAAACTACACAAAGTCAAAATAAGCTATGATATAAGTGGAAATGGTTTTCCGATTGTATTTATCTCAGGTCTAGGAGTAGACAAGATGTGTTGGGTCTATCAAGTTTCGGATTTTCAACAGCATTTTAAAGTAATTGTTTTCGATAATCGAGGGATAGGCAAAAGCCAGGGTTCAATTGGCCCTTATTCAATAAAAATGATGGCAGACGACGTTGCTGAATTGATTTCTTATCTTGAAATTAAAAAGACCCATGTAGTTGGGACCTCAATGGGTGGAATGATAGCCCAAGAACTTGCCATTAATTATCCTGAAATTATTGAAAAATTAGTACTTTGTTCTACATTTGCAAAACCGTATGATATTGTAGAAGTAATAACAAAGGGAATAAAGGAATTTGTAAATGAGGAAGTAAAAAATATTTTTAATTTCAACCCAAAAAAAATATTGTTTGAAAAATTATTTGACTATCTTCTTCTTCAAATTTTTTCAGAGTCATATATCAAAAAAAATCGATGGATTATAGAGAAAACTCTCAGGGAATATCTATCAAATATTAACTATGCTGAGACATTTATAAAACAGCTGGCAGCTATACATAAACATAATACTGTTGACAGACTAAATCAAATTTCTGCAGAAACACTAGTATTGACCGGAACCAGCGATAAGCTTGTACCTCATACATGTTCTGATACTTTAGCTGAACATATTCCAAATTCTCACCTATTAAAAATTGATCGGGGGGAACATGGGATGCATTTTGAAAATCCAGGACAGTTTAATAAGATAGTTATTGATTATTTATGCTCAAAAACTGACAAAATGGGTAAACATTCCAGTTTTGTTTTACAGTAAATTAGCCATTTTGCGACCTATTAAAAAAATTGCCAAATATGCTGGTACTTCTTCAATTTCATCTCTTAAATTAAACTCCTCGTCCATCATTTTTATCTTGATTGATTTAATGAGTTGAATTTTAACAGGACTATCTGAAATTACTACAGAATCCCTTAATGGATCGAATTCTTCTAGCTCGTCAAGTTTTATTTTCGTTACCTTAAATCCAGTTTTTCCATGCAGTGATGAAGGTAATCTGATTAATCTTTTTACATCGCAAGTAACCGGCTCATCTGTTTCGCCTGCACCCATGTCAACTGCTGTTTTTCTCAAAGCACTGTTTAGGAAAAATTTCCTAATAGTTTTGGATTGATCCAGATTCCCCTCCCTAATTCTATCCACTCTTTCGTCTGAGAAATCACTCAACAATTTTTCTGCATCTTTACTATTTACTCCATACTCCTCGAGTTTTTTAAGAGGATCATTACTTGATTTGATTTCATCAACCAATTCGATAATACCTCTGCTAATCCGTCCCCTCCATCCAGGTTCAGTAGGTTTTGGCATTTTCAACGTTTTCAAATTTGGAACCTGTCTTCCTCTTATTCTTATTGTACTTGTGACATGTTCGCGAAAAATTATTGATTCCTGTATGTCTCTACCTGTAATATAATCAACAATTTCTCTTCTTTCGTTACTATCAAGATGAAATATTGCGCTGTCTTTTACATGACAATGATAACCTCGTCCACCACTAAAAAAAAGTTCAATATTTTTCTCATCAAAACCAAAATCATTTATTAAAAAATCGTTTACAAGCTTGCAAAATTCCTTTTTTACCATTGACAACTGCTTTTCATAAGACATTTCAGATGCATTGGGTAAATGATCTGAATCTAAATCAAAAATTAGTTCTGCTCCCATCCATCCTTTTTCCTGCATTGTTGATGCATCGGGTTTTTGATAAAAAGCTGTGGAATAGTAAACATGAGTAGGAACTCTTTCTAATAAAAACTTTTTAATTTCCCGCCTTCTTGCAAATGATATATGCCGAAGCATACCTTTGCCACTAAACAAAACAAATGCAAATTCTCTTTTACCAAAACGATCTGGCAGAGTTATATTTGATGTTTCATAATATCTTGCAAAGTGTTTTTTTACAAAATCAATTGATTGACTGGTTGTAATTAAATTAGCATTCATAGTTTAATTGCATAATAAAATTCTCACATTAAAATCTAATCACTTGAAATAATCTTAACGATTGTTAAAATTATATTAATTGGAATTTATTAATTTTTATTAAAGACTATGACGACTCTTTAATAATTCTCTTCCCTTGTCTGTGACACTGTAGGACTTCATCCTCCCCTTTTTAATATAACTTACCAACCCTTTATCTTTTAGTTCCTCAAGTTTTCTCATGGTTGTTAATTTTGAAATTGAAAACTCCTTTTCGATTTTTTTCTGAAAAACTAGTTTGTTAGCTTTAGTTTCTTTGTAAATAAAATCGAGAATACCAGACAATTTATCTTCTAGATAAATGTTTTTAATCTGCTTTGATGGTAAGGAGTTAAATTCCTCTTCCAAAAGTACAAATTGATAATGCGAGAAAATATTTTTGTTTGCATAGATTAAAAGTAAAGCATTGTTTTTGGCGATAATATCGTTAATCTTGTATAGTGTCTGCATCAATTCTTCAAATGAAAATCGGACTAAAAGATAGTCTAATCTGCTTAAACAAACAAGTGGCTGATCGTTAGTTGTGACAAATTGTTCTATCTGGTCCTTGAGTTCTTCAAGTCTGTCTACTGTATCTATTGAATTTTTTCCGGAAGAACATAGTAATAAGATTTCTGGAATATTATTTCCTAACATCTCAAAAAGAGAATCATGATTGGATCTTGTTACTAGCAATCCTTTCCACCCAGATTTCATTAATCCAGTGAAAATATCTATTGTATCTTCGTTTGTGTTACTTTCAATTAGATAACTATTTCCTGGTAGCAGTCTTCCATGGGATGCATCTTTTATAGTAATATCCTTACAGACGAAAACAACATCCGTTTTTTTGCCATCTTTATTTTTTACAATGGATGGAGAAGTACTTAAAAGCCGTTTGCTACCGTAAACAGAATTGACTATTATCTCATTGAGAAAACTATGTTTGTCTTGATAAATGTGTTTTAAGTAATCGATAATTTCTCCACGGTTTTCAAAAATGTTTAGTTCCTTCAGTGATTTATTAATAATACTGCTATCTTTTATACCCGTGATATTTTCAGCAGCACGATTCCACAAAGATATGTTTAAATCCTTGTTTACTGTAAAAATAATTTCTGACGTGCTATCAACAATATTTTCATAATAATTTTTTGCCTGTAATATTTTCTCGTTTGCTATGGTCTTTTCTGTTACATCAAGTGAATTTATAATGATTCCATTAATAATTTTATTATGTAATTGATTGTTTGCAATACATTCTAAATATCTCCACTCTCCATTCTTATTTTTTACCCTAAATAAAGCCTTATTAGTTAAACCAAGTTTTGATTCTAATTTTTTGAAACTATCTTTGACAAAATTTATATCATCCGGATGTATTTTTTCAAAAACATTTTTTCCTATTCTTTCATTCCTATTGTAGCCTAAGATTTTTTCTATTGATGGACTCTCAAATAAAATTTTTCCAGAGGCATTTACAATAAGCATTAGATCCATGGAATTTTGAATAAGTGATGAGTAATACTCCTCTTTGTTAGCAATTTTTTGTTGTTCCTTTCTTTTTTCCTCGGTAATGTCTCTGCTAATTACTAAGCCACAATAGACCTTACCAGAATCATCAAATATTGGATAATATTCACTTGAAAAATATCTGTCATCTCTTTTATCGACGAGTATTGATGGTTTTTTCGCTTTAACGACACTATCTGCTTGCTTCTTTCGAATTTTTTTTACGTCTGGTGGAAAATAATCAAGCACATCCTTGTCAATTAAATCCTCTGCTTTTATTGCAAGGCTATTTTCCATTTTATTGTTTATTAGTAAGACAGGATATCCTTTCTCTGTAACTTTGCAAACAATCACACAGAAAGGCAATGCATCTAGAAAATGTTTGAAAAATAAGTGATGCTCAGAATTTTTAAAAATATCTGGACTAAATCCAAATTTTTTAAGATTAGTCGAATTTAACTGAAAAGATTCTTTTTTCATAATGGTTAGACATATAAAATATTCATACTTTAATTTTTGTTTATACTAGACAGTTTATGTGTAGAAAAATTGAATAAACAAAAAAATTCAAAAATAAGTTAGATTGGAAACTATTAAAAAGCGTCACGAAATAAGAGTTACTGGTTGTTAATGAGGAAATTTGAAAGGGGGTCTAAAATACTTGCATGAGTGAAAATTTACAATATCGAAAAGTTACAGCATTGGAATATACATTGGGGAAAAGAGAAATGAAAATTTTCATTGCCGGAATAGACGATGTCTATTATTCAACACTTGATTCAATTGATATTCCTTCCGTCATGTCGGAACTAAACCAAATTGAAATTCAAAATAACGTTATAAAATTTGAATTTTCAAAACCTATTATTTGTAATGTTCATAGTGGAAGATATTTTAGTTCAATGGCTTGTGGAGCAAAATTAGATGGAAAAGATGAAAATCTAATTGTCGAAAAATTAGGAAGTTTGGAATCAGCTTTGGGTTCCGTTTGGAAGGAATCTGTTAAAAAACGAAGAGAAGAAAAAGAAAAAAGTAATGATGATATTTCTTATGAATAGGAAGAGAAAAAATGAACAACATTCTAAGACAAATGTTAGGAATTAAAATCGAGTTTAATTCTGGAAATGAAGAGATGAAAATAGATATTGGTGAAACTAATAGCAGTTTTTATGCCAATCTTGACAATATTTCAATAAATCCTAAAATTGTAAATTTTAACAGTATTCAACTTAAAAGAACTGGTTTGAAATTAGATTTTAACGCACCTGTTATTTGTAATCTCGGACAAGAGGAAATGTCTGGGTCAATGATGCTTGGAGTCAAATTTGAAGGTAAAGATAAGGAACGTTTCTCAAGGGAAATTGAGGAAAAAATTAGAAATTTTGGTCCTGAATGGGAAAATGCAGTCAAGAAACGAAGGGATGAAATATTATCCAGAAATGGTTTATTTATTGAAAAATAATGATTTAAAAATTAATCCTGAAAATAAATAAACCTTTTAGATAAAGTTTTATGAAGATTACATATTACTTTGTTTCATGAGTAATATTATTGAAGACGAAATGCTTTCCTCTTCTGTTATAAAAAACATCAAAAGCCTTGATTTCGATTATGTGCCAGACGATCTTCCTCATAGGGAAGAACAACTTCGATTTCTCGCACAAATGTTTAAACCACTTTTATCAAAAATTCCTCAGAATGTAATCATAAGGGGTCCTGTTGGAACGGGAAAAACAGTTATTGCAAAAAAATTTTGTACTTCACTTGTTTCTATTGCTAGGCGCCAAGGCCTTGTTGTTGAATATGTTCACATAAATTGCAGAAAACGATCGACAGATGCGATGGCACTTCTTGGCGTACTAAATCATTTCGATTCTAGATTTCCCGATCGTGGTTTCTCAGTACAAGAAATGATTGAAGTTCTTAGAAAACAGTTGCAAAAAAGAGATGCTCACTTGCTGATTGTTCTTGATGAGGCTGATGCTCTTCTTAAAAAAAGCGGCTCGAATCTTGTTTACGCTCTAACAAGATTTTCTGATGAATCTTCTATAGATAAGACCCCAATTTCACTTTTATTAATTTCCCAAAAGGATATTTTACCAATGCTTGATTCCTCTGCTTTAAGTACTTTCAAGCGAAGCAATGTGTTATCTTTGAACAAGTATACTCGTAATGAATTATTTGATATCATAGAGCAACGCGTTGATTTATCTTTTCATAAAAACACAGTTGATACTGATTGTATAGAGCTGATATCGGATATTGCTGCCGAATGGGGAGATGCACGTTTTGCTATCGAATTGTTGTGGAAATCAGGTATAGCTGCCGATCATCAACATGTACAAAGAGTTGTACCCGAACACGTACGAGCTGCAAAAGCTGAAACTTACTCAGTTGTGACAGAATCTAAACTTCTCAATCTTGAAAGGCATCATCTATTGACTTTACAGGCCATAGCAAAACGTTTAAAAGTTGATGGTACAGCATATGTCAAAACAGGTGATGCTGAGAAAACATATGCAATTACTTGTGAAGAATACGACGAAAAACCTAGATCCCATACAATGTTTTGGAATTATCTTAAAGATATTGAAAGTTCGGGATTTATCAGTATAAAACCATCTGGAAAGGGTCAACTTGGAACTACTCAGTTAATTTCACTACCAGATATTCCTGCAGAAATTGTCAGTAAAAAGGTTGAGGAGCTTTTATAAATTTTTATTCTCAAAATTACAATAGCGAAGAATAGGGCATTTTGCGCACTCGGGCTTTTTTTTACAGTAATTCTTAGCAAAGTTTACTATTAAGGCATGCAAATCATTGTAAACTTGTACCAATTTTTTACCTTTATAATGTTCTGACAGATTTTTTTGAAAAAATAATTGGATATCTTTGTAAGATAAATTAGTGTCCATTGGCAAACGCCGACAAATTCTTTTTGTATATGCATCGACAACAAAAATTGGCAGATTTCCCGCATACAAAATTATTGAATCTGCAGTTTCTGGGCCGATACCATTAATATTCAATAGCTCCTGACGGATATTATTTATATCTCTTTGAAAAAAAATATCTAAGTTTCCATCGTATTTTTCAAGCAAATATTTAGTTAGAATTTTCAATCTTTTTGCTTTTTGATTAAAAAATCCAGAAGGTTTTATTAGATTACATAAACTTTGCAAATCAATTTTATTGATCTTGTTTAATTCCAAAACTTTTTTTTCTTTAAGATTTGATAATGCTTTTTCAACATTTGCCCAAGCAGTATTTTGTGTTAGAACAGTACCGACAATAATTTCGAATCGAGGATCGCTATTGTTTTTTTTGTGATATTCTAACTCAATCGGCCACCATTTAAGATTGCCAAATTTCCCGTAAAGTAAATCGTATAGCTTTAACGGTGTTAAACTAATCATTTCAAAGGAAAAGTATCAGTAAAAGGACTATGAATATTTCCTTATTTCCAATTATAGTTTAGATTCGCTTTTTTAAAAATAAATTATCATGCAAATATCAATTTTAAATAATGTGGATATATTTATAAAGAGGCTATCGATAAGTATAGCATTGGAGATGGGGTAAATATGAGGGATGACCCTATTGCTACGGTATTAGACGATCTATTGAAATTTGAAGATATTTTAGCATGTATGGTTGCAAGACAAAACATGATTAGTGTTATGCCAAGCGATGGCACAGACAGTTTCAAATCAGATGTGAATCAGATATGGGATATCATAAAAAGAGCAATGGATGATGTTTTTAACGTCATTCGAGAATATTCTGCTGCAGGGCTTGCAGAAATGGAATTTAGATTGCAGGATTACGAGGCTTTGTTTTATGTTTTTCCTGATACGGAAAATGCTCTTGTTGCAATTATTCCTGCACTTTCAAACAAAGGATTAATAGAAGTTGAAATGGAGAACTCCAGACGTCAAATTCAAAGTATTTTGGATGGAGAAGAAAAAGTTAGATTGATAACTGCTTAGAATTTTATGAGAAATGATTGAAAAAGAGTTAGAAGCCGCAGTTGGAATGTCCCGTAAATGGGATGCAAGAGAAGCAGGTAGAGAGGTAGCAAGAAATACAATTGAAAAATTAAATTCCCCTCCAAAATTTTTTGTGCTATTTTCAACAATTCACTATAAAGATAATGGTGGATTGCAGGAACTTCTCAATGGCGTATATGATGTTCTACCTAAAAATATACCTCTTATTGGTGGTACAATTAGGGGTTTCATAAATAATTTCGGTTGCTTTACAAGAGGTGTCACTGGTTTGGCAGTGTCCTCAAAAAATATGGACATAATCTTAGGATTTGGGAAAAATACTAAGAGGAATCCTAAAAAGGCAGCAAGACAATGCGCTGAAATGATAAAGAGAGGCTTTAAAGATAACAAATACAATAATAGGTTTTTATTAAATTTAATTTCAGCATCCGAATTACCTGATATTCCATCATTGGGCAGAACAAAAATAGTTAAACCCGGATTTACATCAAAATCAATTAGGCAGCTTTATAGTTTTTCTCAATATGTCCTTCAAAAAGGGACTGGTAGAGACGATGAACTTATTGAAGAAATGGTAAAACACTTTTCAGATTGTCATATGATGGGTTGTGGAACTATTGATGGGGGAGCAGGCTTTACAAATTATCAGTTTTTTAATGATAAAGTAATGACTAATTCGGTTGTTACACTAGGAATCGCGACAAGTTACGATCTTGATGTATTAACTACCCACAATATGAAAAAAACTGATATTAAGTTTAAAATAACAAAAACAAGTAAAGATGGGCGGATAATACATGAAATAAATGGTAAACCCGCTTTTACTGAATTATTAAATTTACATGGGTGGCCTAAAGATTTTCTTACTGAAGATACTTGGTTAAAAACTACTTTTTATTTTCCCTTGGGATGTAAGTATGGTACACATAGTGATGAAATTGTCCCTAGAGTCATTGGATTTACACTTGGAGAATCTCTTGTTACAGGTTTCAGATCGAAAGATACTGACTCATACATATTGACAATAGATGGAAAAGGATTACTTGAAACCATTGATATGAACTTATCTTCATTCCCCTCCAATCCTGAATTTGGATTAATCGCCTCATGTACTACAAGACTTGAAACTATGGGAAATAAAATTTATCAGGCTAGAGATAGAATATTACACTATTTCAACGATCGTCCTTTTATTGTTTTTTATGTTGGTGGTGAATCAACATATTCTCCTAAAAGAAAAATAAAATATGTAAATATGTCCTTCAATAGTGCCATTTTTTTTAACTCAGAAAATTCCCATAATCAAATAGAATCGGTATAACTTTCTATCTACGAATTGTAAATACTTCTTTTGCCGCTTCAATGGGATCTAACCTGTAATTGTACATTTCATTTGCAATTTTTATACATTTAGTTAAAAATTTTCCCATAAAATGATTTTTTATATTTACTTTATAATTATCAAAATCAAAATTTTTTTGTTCATATGATTCAATGATTGTTCTTGCTGCGATTTCTCCATATGATAATGCAAAATGTATTCCTCCCCCAAATGCAGGTTCCACTCCTGCAGCATCTCCGACTAATAATATATTTGGCTCTGAGAAAATAAACTCTTTTTCTGGCCATGGGATAGGATGACTTTGCCATTTATATTGTGGAATATCTATGTTTCTTTTTTTTAATTCATCTTTAAAAATTTTTTTCATACTAGATTTTTTGTTTCTAGGTTTTACTACCATCAAATCTACAATACCATGGCCAATTGTAGATATGTTATTTTTTAAACAGGGGACATGCCATAAGTATCCTTGAATTCCTTCGTTTATTGGATTGAGATTAATTAGTATTTTTTTATCATCAAACTCTTTATCGTATTTTATATTGGCCGGTGCAAATACCTCAAGAGTTGGTGAAAGATGAGTTTTTGTTTTGATATTCATTTTTTTTCTTACTTGACTTAATGCCCCATCGGCTCCAACTAATACGTTAGAACTATAGTTGCCACGGTTTGTTTCAATAATATTTTTGTTATCTATTCTAAAAAAATTTATAAAAGATTCATTTTCATGGATATTAATTCCCCTTTTAATAGCAGATTTTAATAAAGCATGATCAAATTCACTTCTCTGAACCATTCTGAATGAACCTTCCTGAGTTAAAGTAAAACTGTTATCTTGATAGATAAATTCTACATCGGAAACAATTATGGATGGTATTTCTAATCGGATTCCAAGCTTTTTAAGGACATCCTCACTCCATCCTCCTACTCCTCCTCCACATAACTTTTCCCTAGGATGAGTTTTTTGCTCCAGTACGAGGGTGTTCTCGGCTAATTCAGGATTATGTTTGTTTAGATGAAGCCATGTTGATATTCCTGCTGGCCCTCCACCAACTATTATTATTTCATAATTCTTATTATTATCTTTCGATATGTTCATTTAAATTTTTCTCCGTTATTCATAAATGTCTTTCCCAAAATTTGTCAATTTATCTAAAACAAATCCATATTTCTCAGCCCATCTTCTAGTTTTATATAGGAAATCTAAATCTATTGATCCAATATGGTTTTCTTTTTCATTTTCCATTGCCTGCATAATTACTTCAGCGATACATGCATAAATCTTGCCAGGTGGTAATCCGGGTATTGGTATTGGACAATTACTCGGAAATTCAACATATCCTCCATCTATCCTGATAATATCTGGGCGTTTTTTACATAAACTATATGTTAAATTTGGTGGTTGTGAGACATCTACTACTATAGCATTTTCCTTTAAGTTGTCATTTTTCAATAAGGCTGTGGGATGACTTGTTGCTGTCACAATAATATCTGCATTTCCAGTCAGCAAATCAATTGTAGTTTCGAAATCCCCTTTAATTTTTTTTGCAAGTTGTCTTAATTTCTCTTCTCTGGGACCTATTAGTATACCATGTTTAAATTGGGCAACTAAAATTTTTGAAACGGCTTCACCTATAATACCATATGCCCCAACGATAGCAATAGTAAGTTCCGAAGAATTTTTTTTAAATAATTTTAATGCTTTCATAACTGTTTGGCAAGTAATTGCAGCTGTATAGCTATCACCATGGGTTACAAAACCAGAAAATTCCTTCTGATTAACCAACCATTTTCCACCTTCGGTAACAGAAGTAGTTAGAGCACCAAGTTGAAACAAACCAACCCCTAATTGGTCTTGGGCAAATAATACCGCCTCCAATATTATTTGTCGAATTTCTTCTCTTGGTAACTCCATAATCTGTTGCGGAAATAATTTCAAAGCAACAACATAACCCTTAGTTCCATTTATGTTTAATTCGGGAGAGATAATGAGGTTACCTTGAAACCATGTTCGAGGAATGAATTTCAGATTTTCTTCATTCATCAAATGGGAAATTGTTGCAAATTTCATTTTCTTACCTCTCGGTTATTGGATTTTACTAAAAAAACATAATTGTTTTAATCCTTTTAATTGGATAGAATCGATTTATGCTTTGTTTCGAAATATGGTTGTGTCTTCCACGGTTTTAAAAAGTCTAAATGCAGGGTATGCTTTTGCCTTTATTTCGTTACCATACTCATAAACGATTTTTATGTGGTTTATGTATCGCAAATATTTAGTTGATGATTCATTCATTATTTTTGATGCCGTAGTTATCGGTTTAAGAATTCCACCAGTATATTCCTCTTGATCCAACCCTCCTTGATATTGTAGTAATGCATCTCTTTTTTCAGGAATGCATAGTTGCTTTTTAACAAGGTAATTTAATAGTTTTTCCCATCTTTGCTCCTTGTGGTAATTATTCTCAATAAATGATAGCTCTAATCCAATTTTTGCCCCTAACCCATCTTCAGTTATGTCATAACTTAATACAAAACGTGATGCAAATTCTTTCAGTTCCTCTACCAAATCTGATAATTCATCCGTTTTATATTGCCAACCAATTTCGATCAAGTAGGGAATAATCTGCTTAGGTTTTATTTTGTTGATATATAATCTTATTGATTCTTTTTCCTCTGACAGAGAGGCTCCTACTTGAAAAAGTGAAGCGCCTTTAGGCAATTTTTTAATACAATCAGAAATTATAACTTTTACATCTTCACTGATTTCTTCCCCTCTTAACAGAGGTATGGCTTCTTCTGTAAGCCATAAATAATTTTTTGGATCATTATGTTTGATATTACTTGGCAATTTGGCAGGGCCAAAAAACACTCTCGGTGCTGGAATTTCTGACATTTCATCCGGCATATCAAATTCGATCCACAGACATTGAACCTTGTTTTTCAAAGATGAATTAGACGTGGACCAGGATCTGGAAAAATCTAGTATTTTTTTCCATTCTGGTTTTTTTATCATGCTTGAAGGTAAAGAACCATTTGCAAGTAATTTTTTAAGTATTTCCCGGTCAGTTCCGACCCCTGAAACCGCAAAAGCGAAATCCACTCGGTTATCAGATTCCCAAAGTCTTGTTTCAAATCCTAAAAAAGTAGTAATATTATGGGGGAAATTTTTAGATATTGACTGTATGTCGTTAAAATTCTTTTTTGAAATTAGGTTTGTTGGTAAATTTTCCTTAACATGGCTTAAATGATAATTTGCTAAATGTATAGATTCTAATTCTTTTTCTATTCTAAGTGTAGAAGGAATGTCGAGATCTCCACCCTTCGCTGCTATTGAATCTTCTGTATCGTTTTCAATTTCAACTTGATATTTATCTGGTCTTACTATATCAAAATCTTTTTCAAAACGGGATGGTTCTAAATCAATATTTTTTAAATTTTTGTTATTAGTGTTATGAATATATTGAATTTTTCCATTTTTTTTACTCAGGTCTATTGCCCCCAAAACCTATATGTAACATAATTATCCCTGATATTTATATTTTTTGCTCAATTGAATATGCAGGTATTTTAAAAAATCAGATAAAAATATTATTTTTTGTATATGCCCATTAATTCGGCTTTGTCAATAATATGTTCTGAAATTAATCTTTCGAGTTTTTTAATCGATGCCCCTTCTTTTAATTCGATAAAAGAATCCAAGGCATATACTTTAAAAAAATAGTTGTGTTCACCAAATGGCGGACAAGGACCCAAATAACCTCTTCTTAACATTGTATTTTTACCTTGGGGGTAATTAAAGTTTTCATTAAATGAAATTTCATTAATGTCTGCTGGAATATTCCAAACTGTCCAATGGATGAATCTTTTGATAGGGCCTTTTGGATCTTCCATAACTATGGCTAAACTTTTTGCGTTATTTGGAACTTCCTTGATTATTAAAGGCGGTGGAATGTTTTCGCCTTTTGAAGCAAATTTATTTGGAATAGCTTCTCCATTTTTAAATGCAGGACTAATAACTTTCAAATCCTTCCCACCTTCCAATTCAAAAAATAAATTAGTAATATTTAAATCTAATTTATGTTTTTTATTTTTAACAACAATAAGTTAATAAAATATTTAAAAAGCAAATATTGCTTCCTGGTTATATGAAGGTGGTAAAAAAGAAATATATAATTGCGATACTAGCAATATTTGTTGTTTTAATTTTTATATATCTTGCATTTTTAAATTTCAATTGGTTTAATAAAAATGACTCTTCTAACGAAATTCTGCTTTTACAACAGTTAAGAAGTGAAGTAAATGAAGAACTTAAGACCTTTAAAATGAAAAAAATTCTTAGATACAGGGATTTAATTTTACGCAAAGAAAATTTTACACAGGTTTCAAACTACCAAAAATATGTAACACCAAATAACGAGATTGTAAAAAATTATGTTTCTACAATGGGCATTGACACCTTAATCAAAGCTTATGATACAGCCGTTGATTGGATATGGGTTTCAGATCAAACGTTGCATAATGTGCCAGAAAAGTGGTTATTACCTGCAGAATTTATCGAAGATTCCCCAACAAATCCAAACAACCCTCTGCCTACTAAAATGGTAAGTGATTGTGAATCTCAGGCTTATACACTTGTATCAATTATTGAATCAATAAATATAAACAAAGAAAATGTAAGAGTTGTGATTGGAGAAGTAAATTTTTCAGGTGAAGTTGGTGGTCACGCCTGGGTACAAATTTATCAAGATGGTAACTGGATGGAACTTGAGGCAACCTCAGGTCCATTTTGGGATGATGACGATCAGACATTGGTTGAAAATGGAGGTTTTCCATTTAACTTTTTCAAAAATCGCCCATATCCCGTAGTCGAATATTGGGCATTTTTTAACGACATTTATTTCTACAACCCCACCAACGGAAAAGAAAGTCAAAACCTGCCAGATTATTGGAAGATTAATTAAATATTTTCAATTACTCTTTTTCCAATTGATCTAAAATTGTTATTATTTCTGATATCTTTTCTATTTTATAATCTGCCTGAATATTTAATCCAATAACCGTACATCCTGCAGCTTTTCCTGCTTTTAAATCGCTTAACGTATCTCCAATTGAAACAACTTCTTCGGATTTTACGTTGAGATTTTTGCATGCTTTAAAAATTATTTCAGGCGATGGTTTTGAATTTTCTACGTCGTCACTTGTAACTATAGTTGAAAAATAATTTCCAAGATTTAATTTATCTATTACCTGCATGGTTCTATTTTTTGGAGTGTTTGTAATTATGGCCTTTTTGTAATTAATTAACTTCTCAAGTGTTTCTTTTACTTCAGGTATTAGTCTAACCTTATTTATGTGATTTTCATAAGATTTGTTGCAGATTGCCACAATTTTTTTATCAAGGCCAATTTTAGAAATCGTGTGATTCAGATCAAAACCCCAATAATTTTCGACGAATTCTTTTTTAGAAATAAGTCTATTACCTGATATTTTCATTGCTGTATTTAGAGCAGCTAACCAAGCATCTACCGAATCAACCAACACTCCATCAAGGTCAAAAAGTAATGCAGAAGGAATAAACTTCATTTTTTCAAACTTGAGTTTCTGGAATAATCGATTGGTTGAAAAACATTGTCTATTGTCTAGGATAATTTTTATTAGAAACAATAATATAGTGATAATTATGGCTATGCGTGAGTTGTCAATATCTTCGACGAAGAGAAACCAGATGATTGATATTACGGATAAAATTCAGGAAATTTTAAATGAGGAAAAAATACAATCGGGTTGTGTAACTATTTATGTTCCCCACACTACAGCAGCAATTACGATTAATGAAGGAGCCGATCCCGATGTTCAAAGAGATATTATTTCAACTTTAGGAAGATTAATACCAGAAAATGGTAATTTTCAGCACTCTGAGGGTAATAGTGACGCGCACATTAAAGCAAGTATTTTGGCCCCATCTGTAAATATTATAATTGAGAATTCAAGATTGGTTTTAGGTACATGGCAACATATTTTCTTCTACGAAGGTGATGGCCCAAGAATGCGTAGAGTTTTTGTGAAAGTAATAAAAGACACATAATACTAGATATGATAATATGCTATACTACATACATGGATATGAGTCAAGTCCCGACGGCACAAAAGGAATTTTATTTAAGGAAAAACTTGGAGCAGTCCCAATCAAATATCGTGATTGCAAACCTGAGGAGATTATAATTCAAGATTGTCTTAATAGAATATACGATGAAATAAAAAATGATAAAAACGTGGTTCTTATTGGTTCATCTCTAGGAGGATTTCTGGCAGCAAAAACTGCTTTACTTAATAAAAATGTTAAAAAAATAATTTTGTTAAATCCGGCAATACTTCCACCCTGGATTGATATCGATAAGATTGAGGGTATGTCACTTAGGATCCTTCATGAAGTATTTGACAAAAAACTATTAGATGAAAAAATTTCGGCCTCCATAAACATTTTCGCCGGAACCGAAGATGAGGTTGTTCCCACCGAATGGGTTTTAGAATTTGCAAAATCACAAGAGGCAACCGTCAAATTTCTGCATGATGATCATAGATTTACTAAGCATATGCAGCAATTACCCGAGTTAATATCGGATATTGTGATAAAAAATTTACATTAACTAAAACAGAGTTTGATCAACCGATTGCTCTTTTAAATTTGGTAACTTTAGTCCAAAATTTGAAATTTTTATTTCTATTTTTTCCCAATTTTGTTTTGAGTTTTCCAAACCGTAAACAGGGTTAAATAGGTTTTCAACTGTAATATTATCAACTTCTTCATTTTGTATTAACGTATTTCCATCGATTAATATACTAATAAACATTAATTAATCAAATGTTGATATTGTAGTGAGAAATTTAACCTTTTCTTAATTTTTTATCATTTGATATTTACAAAGTAAAATCTCCTTTAATAAAAAGTTAAACCAATTGAATAAGACGCCATCTCGATGATTTATGGGTGCCATTTGATTTAATGATATCGTTAAATGAACGAAATTATATAACTTATAATCATACAGTAAGCTTTATAATAACTTATTTGATATATAATACTGAAAAATAAATATGGGGAGGAATACCATATGAAAAAAAGATTGCTGATATTTGGAAGCCTATTTTCAATAGTAATAATGCTGAATATACCTGTTATTTCTGCCATAGAATTTAATTCTGCTAAGCAAGAAATTGTTGAAAACTTCAACGATATTTTAGAAGTTAATAATAAAGAATTGTTATTTGGACGTATATTCAAGTTTTTCTCAAAATTAGTCGGTGTTGCAGGATATGTAACAAGTGGGGTTTTATCGTTTGTTATTATAACAATAGGAACGTTACTTATGCGTAGTTTAATTACACCAGGTAAAATTACTATTGGCGCTATCGTTGCTTTAATAATTGGTTTTATAGCAGCATACACTTCATCAAAAGTTCATGCAAAAGGTTATGAATTTGCATTAAAAAGATTAGATAAATTTGGAGATAAATTGATTACAATTTCTTACCTTATATTTGCATCTATCCAATCCATCTGGATTCGTTACTTAGGTAATGCTACTAAAAAATGAAGATGCTTTCCTTGATGCATATATTATAACAATTGCAGAAATTTTAATTTGTTTCTGAGGTTTTTATACTTAGTAATAACCCTTATACAGAATTATACCTAGGTATGGACTTGGGATTTGGTTCTGTAATTTCTATATAAGATTTTTTTATAAGTAAAAAGAAAAATAATTTATTCTATAAGCCAATATATGAGAAGAAACATTAAATTGATGAAGAGAATAAAATGGTTTCTGAATTACGTTCAATTGACGACATTTTGGATTAAATGATATCGTTAGATTAATTTATACATTCCATACAAGAAAATTTGAGATTATATTGAAGTTAGTGGTGTTGAATTAGTATTTTTGGTTTTGAGACGATTATATTATTAATAAATAATTATGAAATATCATAATAATTCTATAACAAAAGCCTGTTTTAAACGTATTTTTACAATAAAGTTTTTATAATACAACAAGATTTATTTATTGGAGGAATTGCTAAAAAGATATTGGGGGAAATAAAATGAAAAGGAAAATTATTGGAATATTTGTGATTACACTACTGACATTATCATATATGCCAATTATCGATTGTGAAGAATCTCAATTACCAAAATCTTATGAAAGTAAAGAAAATAATATAAGATTTTTTTTCATAGAAAGTACCAAAGGTTTTGATGTGGCAATTCCGGACAATGTTTCATTATTTCTATCAATTTTTGGTATATATAAAGACATAATCTGGATCAAAGCACATATTGCAAAAAATTATATTTTATTTATTGATGGAAAGATTAGGAATCTTGAACCCCCTTGCGATCTTATATTATATAATTTTACAGGGGTTGGAACACCTTTGAACATATTCTGGTTTTTACTAAGAGCCTATACGCCCCCATGGAATGCTGAACTTAAGTTAACTCTAATTGGAAGTTGCGAATCCTATGAGATTCAAAATGCGACTAGTATAGCTACTTAATAATACATAGTTAGTCTTTTAATTTCTGGGTTTTGCATTTTTATGTTGAATAGCAATAAACATTAAATTTTATTAGTCAATATCAAGAAAAGTAAATGAATTAGAAAAAGGTTTGAAAATGGTTACTAAATCACTTGCAATTGACGACATTTGGATTGAAAAGTATCGTCCAAAAACACTTTCGGAAGTAGTTGGTCAGGACGAAATTGTTGAACGACTTATGGCATATGCAAAAGCAAAAACAGTTCCTCACCTTATGTTTGCAGGTCCGGCTGGTACTGGTAAAACCACTTCTGCTCTAGCACTAGCACGTGATGTGTTTGGTTCAAACTGGAAACAGAATTTCAATGAGTTAAATGCAAGCGATGAAAGAGGAATTGGAATTATCAGGGGGAAAATAAAAGATTTTGCAAGAACTGCTCCTATAGGAAATACTAAATTTAAAATAATTTTTCTTGACGAAGCAGATTCTTTAACTACAGATGCTCAGGCGGCCCTTAGAAGAACGATGGAGAAATATACTCACATTTGCAGGTTTATTCTTTCTGTCAATTATTCTTCAAAAGTGATTGAACCTATTCAGTCCAGATGTACCATCTTTAGATTTAGACCTCTTAAATCGGATTCAATAAAAAAATATATGAGGAAAATTGCCACAAACGAAAAACTTGAGATTACATCAGATGGTCTTGAAGCCCTAATTTTTATTGCTAAAGGAGATTTAAGAAAAGCAATAAATGTACTTCAGGTTGGGGCATCCCTTGATAAAAAAATAACTGCAGATCTCTTATACGAAACTGCATCTACTGCAAAGCCGGAAGATGTTAAAGAGCTGATAGAAATTGCATTGAAAGGCGATTTTATAAAATCTAGAAATAAACTCTACGATCTTTTAATAACATATGGTTTAAGTGGAGAAGACATAATTAAGCAGATACATCAAAGTATCTTTGATCTTACAACAATCTCTGATGAAAGTAAAGTTAGACTTGTAGAAAAAACTGGAGAAACTGAATTTAGATTAACCGAAGGTTGCAATGCCCACATTCAACTAGAATCTTTACTTGCTCAATTTGCATTAGAGGGTACTAAACTAAAGTAAATTTTTTATAGATTCATCGATAATTTTTTCCAATTCTTTTGCAGTTTCATCCCCAACTCCATATTTTACACGCACAATGGGTTTATCTGACTTTAAAACTCGATTTAAATCTATAGGCGTACCGCTCACAACAATGTCACAGTTTGTGTTGTTGATAGTTTGCGCTAATTCACTAATTTGTTTTTTACCATATCCCATGGCTGGAAGAACTTTTGTAAGGTGATTGTATTTGCCAAATGTATCTACGATGGAACCAACCGCAAATTCTCTAGGGTCTACTATTTCTTCTGCTTCGTAGTTCTCTGCAGCAACAATTCCAGCACCGTATTTCATACTTCCGTGTGTTACAGTAGGTCCGTCCTCAATTACTAGCACTCTTTTTCCCTTGATTAAATCTCCCTCATCTGCAATAACTGAAGAAATTCCCTCAATAATTTTTGCATTCGGATTGAGATCTTTTACATTGGCTTTTACGGTAGCGATACCTTCTTTTTTAGCAGTGTTTACCTTATTAATTATTACAATATCTGCTAAAATGGTATTTACGGCACCGGGATAGTAAGAAATTTCGTGACCCGGTCGATGCGGATCTGCAATAGTAATTAACAAATCTGGTTTATAAAATGAGAAATCGTTATTTCCTCCATCCCATATTATTATGTCAGCTTCTTTTTCTGCTTCATTAAGAATTTTTTCGTAATCAACACCTGCATAAATTACTCCACCCATGTCAATGTATGGTTCATATTCTTCTCTTTCCTCGATAGTACAGTTATATTTGTCCAGGTCATCATAACTGGCAAACCTTTGACATATCTGAGTTGTAAGATCGGAATCATATGGCATGGGGTGACGAATTGAGACAACTCTTAAACCTTTCTTTTTTAGAATTTCAAAAATTTTTCTTGATACCTGCGATTTTCCACATCCTGTGCGGACGGCACATACTGCAATTACTGGTTTTTTTGATTTTATCATTGTTTGTTTTGGTCCAAGTAGTACGAAGTTTGCACCAGCAGCATTAATCACTGCTGATCGTTCCATTACATAATTATAAGGTAAATCGCTGTAAGCAAAAATTACATCATCAATGTTGTGTTTTTCGATAAGATCGGAAACTTCTTCTTCAGGATAAATTGGAATGCCGTGTGGATAAAGTTCACCTGATAATTCCGGAGGATATTTTCTACCAGCAATATCTGGAATTTGGGTTGCAGTAAATGCAATTACTTTGTAATTTTGATTATTTCTGAAAAATACATTGAAATTATGAAAATCTCTACCTGCCGCTCCCATGATAATAACTTTTCTTTTTTCAGCCATACAAAATATTCTCCAGTTTTTTGGGTATCTGCTAAGCGTTTAAATGGTTTTCTAGATAAAAGTGTATTATTCTATTCTCTTGGCAATTTCCTCTGCAACCTCAAGAGATGTATTTGAACCGCCAAGATCATATGTTTTTACTTTTCCTTCGGCTACAACACTTGCAATGGCGTTTTCTAGATTTTCCGCATGTTTCTTTTCGCCTAGCCAATCTAGCATTAGTTTTACAGATCTAATCATTGCAATTGGATTTACTTTATACTGGCCAGCATATTTTGGGGCACTTCCATGAGTTGGTTCGAAAACTGCTAATTTATCACCGATGTTTCCACTTGCAGCAAATCCAAGTCCACCCACAAGTTGTGCGCATAAATCGGAGATGATGTCACCAAACATGTTTGAGGAAACTAGCACATCATAATCTTGTGGATTTTTTACAAGCCACATACACATTGCATCTACGTTGGTTTCAAAAAATTCAATGTTGGGATAATTATTGGCGATTTTTCTTGCCTCCTGAACCATCATACCACTTGTCTCTCTGATTACATTTGGTTTTTCAACAAGAGTGACGCTCTTTCGATTGTGCTTTTTTGCATACTCAAATGCCTGTTTTACAATGTTTTGGCAGGCTTTTCTTGTAAAGATGCGACAGGAAACTGCAATATCTTCAAGAGCAACATTTTCGAATTTTTTCATCTTTTTGTGCGTTATTAAGGCATTAAAAACTTCTTTTGGTAAAGGGCTGAATTCAACGCCTGCATAAAGACCTTCAGTGTTTTCTCTGAATACAACCAGATCTATATCGTCTCTGAAATTCAATGGATTTCCAGGATAAGCCTTGCATGGTCTCATGTTGGTATGAAGATTGAACAACTGTCTAAGACGCACAATTGGACTGGAATAAACATATCCTTTATTTCTCAGTTCTGGATTGAGTTCTTTTTGAGCCTCCTGATTTGGCTTTGATGTAATAGCACCAAATAAACCACAGTCTGATCCCTGTAGAATGTCAATTGTACGTTGAGGTAGAGGGTCTCCTTCTTTTTTCCAGAATTCCCATCCGATATCTCCAGGAATATATTCTGCATCGATGTTTATAGTGTCAAGAATAATTTTTGCTGCATCCATTACATCGTTACCAACGCCGTCACCTGGTAACCATGCTATTTTGTATTTTGCCATGGGGGGAGGTATCCTAAAATTTCATTTTAAATCTTTCTTTAGTTCCAGTACCTCCGAAAGTAGAAATCTGGCGAAGGAAAGGCTTGTTTGTCAGAAGAAAGTGTATTTTTTATTTGGTTATAAAAATTATAATTTATCTTAAATATGTTAATAAAACATTATATTAATTAATAGCTGATTACGAAAAATACCAAGGGAGGATCAAATTTGGTTAAAACCTGTACAGAATGCGGTGTTGAAGGCGGGTTATTATCCATCAGAAATCGTAAATTACCAATTAGCTCACCACGATTATTGTGCACAGAATGTTATAATGAAATTAAAGCAAAAGAGGAAGAACAAATAAGAAAAATAAATAACTGGAAAGTAAAAATATTGAGGCGTTTTTATGAGGGAACCTTGAAACAGTTTTGCCGGGAGAAAGGGATATCAACCTCTGAAAGGAGGACTACAACAGCTGTAAGTAGAAGAGGTACCAGATATGAAAGATATGTCACCTACTATTTTACTTATGATGAACTTGTTAATATTTGTGTTAAATGGATCGGATTAAATGATATTATTGATTTTGCTCACAAGAAAAAAATAGCAATTAATGATGTAATAATGGAGATTGAAAAAAATAAATTTGAACAAGAATTTGAAGAAACGAGGGAAAACGAAACGATAGACGATAAAAGATTAGATGAGGTTGTAAGTAAGATAAAAGAATTTGAACCGCTCATGGTAGATTATCCAAATGAATTGCCATATCACGTTGATTTAGCAAGATATTTAAAAAATGTTTTTGAAAATACACATATTGAAATACAAAGAGGATCAGCAAGACCGGATATCATTATTGACAATATTGCTATTGAAATAAAGGGACCCACAAATCAAAGGGAATTGAGAACAATAGCGGATAAATGTTTTAGGTATCCCCAATATTTTGATCGTGGTTTAATTGTTGTTTTGTTTGATTTAAGGGTTACCGTCCAGTACTTCAATGATTGGAAAAAGGGACTGCAAGACAAATTTCCTAATGTTATAGTATTGAAGAAATAAATTAAAAAAAATATTTGTAATAATCAGGTGATAGATCCCAAATATAGGGGAATAGAATTGACTGAAAGAATTTGTGCATTTTGTGGGAAACAACTTACAAGTTTGGTTCCATACCAATGTAAGAGATGTGGTAATTATTTTTGTGCAGATCATCGGTTACCCGAAAATCATGAATGCGTTTTTAAAAATAGAAGTTGGGAATCTTGGAAAAAAGAGCAAGGGAAGATGAAAAGTTCCCCCGATAGGACATATAAACCATTTAAACCTAAACAAAGTAAAGAAAATAAACATTGGAATAAAAGAAAACAGGCATCAAAATTCAGATACAAATGGAATAATTTCAAGTACAGATTACATCAAAAGCAAAGTCGCCGAATAAAATTACCAATAGGATTTGGTTTAAGTTTATTTGTTCCCCTCTTAGTTGGATTATTTGTGGTTTATCTGCTATTTCCCGGAATTACATATGCTACACAATTTTTTGGAACTGAAAATACATTTCTAATATTGCTCTTGTTTTTATTAATTCCAGCAGAAGTTAATTCAATTGTTCCATGGATTGCATGGATTATCAGTGGATTCGTCGGTGGATTTCTATCAGAGAAAATTTTAATCCCTTTCATTTCAATGTATGCCTTAATTTGGGTGTTTTTATTTATTTTACAGGGCAATCTAATAATGCAACAATTTTCGATGTTTGGAGCATTTGGATTGGATCAAATAATATTGCAAATACTCGCAATTAATATAATTTTTTCAATATTTGCTTTTGGATTCGGAGGATGGATTGGAGCTAGTATTGGAGGAGGATTTAGCTCTACTTATATAAAAAAATCAACTGCAGTTGTAACTATTTTGGTAATAATAAGTTTGGTCATTGTTGGTTTTTATTATGCAGGTTTTTTTGAAGATTTTTCCATCGTGGAGGATAATAATTATATTTTAGGAGATTCAGTAATCAATGGTGATATTGAATTTACATTTTTATCAGCAGGATGGGAAAAATACCAATATAGCAATACTGAATATTTCTATTTCAATATAAAGGCAACAAATATTGGAAAGATAAAAAGTTCCTGTATTTTAAACAATTTTATTTATGAGACCGAAAACGGATATTTGTATGAAGGGGATACATACTTTGAAACTTTTATATTGGACCCAGGACGAAACTCTACTCATAAAATTATATGTAGAACAATCGACAAGGAATTTATTCCAGTAACAAAAATATATTTTAAGTTTGCAAATTCAGCTTGGGACAATAATGGAAAAGAAATCACAGTCAATATAGAATAATAATTTATGTGCAAATTTAAAAATACAGTTTCAAAACAAAAATTAAGATAAAAGCCTAAAAATCCTAATTTTTTATAGTACATGGGGAATGAAATAGGTCCAATTTAACATACTTAACTTTTTTTAACAATTCCCCTCTTTTCCTTTTTGCCCATCTTTGCATCAAAAATTTACTAAAATAACATTAAAGTTAGAGATGATATTTTTTATATGTGTCGGAATTCGCTTAAGGATGTAATGGGTTCTATCTTTTTACCATCAATAATATATTTCAGAACTCCGTTTGGATCAAATCTTAATAAATTTCCGATGGAAAAGGGCTTCACGTGCAAGCTGACAAAATATTCGGAAAGATTCAGCTTCATTTTTTTGGTAAATTCATCCATCTCGCGGATATTCCTGAATGCCGTGAGACAGATCAAAGAAATTTCTGGATCCGATGGCGCACAACTAAATAAAAATCTATAACTGTTGGCAATTTTATCAAAAACATCTAACCCCTTCAATTCGTTAAAAAATTTTGCGGATAGCTTCACATAGATGAATGCAAACGCTTCCAACCCGATTTTTTCAAAATCCAAATTACAAGTATATCCTTTTATAATTCCATTGTCTTCTAACTTTTTCCTGATTCTTCCGCAAGCCTGAGGAGATATGTTCAATTTTTTGGATATTTCTCTGTCTGTCATCCTGCCGCTATCCAGCAATAGCTTTAGCATTTCTCTTTCATTTTTAGAAAAATTCTTCATTTTATCGTCCAGATCGGAATTAACACTTATTGTTAATATGATATCACATTTTAAATATTTAGTTTATATAAGAAACTAAATATTACTTAAGTATTTAATAAGTAACCTTAATTATTTATTAAGCCGCTTTCTTTTTGAATTAATAGTAGGGTGGGATAATGCAACCGAGAGAATGTAAGAAATTTTCCCCTTTTTTATTCCAATATACTTCTCCCTATTGCCACACTGATGACATGAGGTGTTAAATCAGATGGAGAAACTGTACAAAGACGGGTATATGGAAATAACCGAAAGCAATATTGAAGGCTGTTTGGAAATAGATATCAAAAAAAATTTTCGTGATATAAATTCGTTCAACCAGGCAATCCGCGCTTTGAAATACCATATAATAACCACAGGAGCCTCCAAGATGATTTACATATTGGATAAAGTTGATAATATCCCCAATATCAAAATTCTTGAGGAGGATTTTTATTCCTTGATTGTACGATACGGTGTTAAGAAGATTGCTATAGTTACGGGAAAAGAACTCGGCAACCATGCTTACCATTTTAACCTTTATGGCACTCTTAAACCTATGGCAGAGAACCTGGGATTAGACTCCCATCTTTTCTTCGATTTAGATAACGCAAGAATATGGGTAGCCAATGGGGAATAGATTTGCAGAAAAAGTAACTTTTTGTAAATTGGGTACCTGATCAAAATGTGTTTTATTGTGCAAAGTCTGGTTTATAGTAATTTATTCAGATAATCCTCGCTGAAATCAATTTTCAACTCTGCCCACATAGGCAGATGATCCGACATTTGAAAAGTTCGCCAGACATTTTCGTAATATTGTGTTTCCCCCGGTTTGTAAGAGTCTCTCTTTTCAGGGTTCATTTCGCTTCTATAGGTTGAAAAATCATCGTTCTTGAATACTGACTTGTAGTAGTTGAATACGCCTGCGTTTTCCTTGCTGTCCCCAAGCTTCAGTTCGTTTTCATTAACCTTGAAGGCTATCTGGTCATAGTACTTGTCCTGCCCGATATTGGAAGGTTTTCTTAGCTTATCCGGGACAATAAATCCACGTTTTAGCAAAGCCTCCATTGTTTTATGCTCTGGATGTACGATATTGAAATCTCCAAGGACAATATAATTATCCTTACTGTCGTCAGCCCTCTTTGATAAAAATTTTACTATTCCCTCTATTTCCTTGATTCTTCGATTAAGTTTTGTTCCCGTATCAGATCCGTAGTAGATGTGGACAGTACAGAGCATGAATTTGAACCATCCCGACTGAAAGGCAACCACAAAGGGAGTCCTTGCAAACTGGCGCTCGCCTTCTATCAGCTTTGATGCAGGTAGGACGATTTCACCGGCGATATCCCGGAAACTAACCTTTCCTTTGTCATAAAGAAATACCATTCTTTCGTTATTGCCGGAACTGCCTTCGGTGGTGTCCGTTGCGATGAAATCCCAATTTCGTCCCATGATTGACATGACCTTGTAAAGGGCTTTCAAATTCTCGTTTATCTCCTGGAGGGCAATAACATCGAATGCCGATAGTATCTCGGCAATGTAGTAATACGATTCCTTAAGTCTCGGACCGTGTTTAAACTTATTCGAATCAAAATCCCGGATGTTCCATGATGCCAGCAGTAACGTATCTTTGACTGTTTTCTTCGGAATTTCCTTGCTTATCTGTTTTCTTAAATTGATGATATTTTGCACTACCCTGGTTCTTTCAACGGGACGATATATCCATTTTAACTTGGGATAGAAAACCATGCTCTACCAAAATAGAATCGTTTTAGTCAGTTGACTCTTCGACAGTGGCCGTCGGGGCGTATCGTTTAACCGCCTCGATTCCATTTTCACAGTTATGTTTTGTAGTGTACATCTCACTTGTACAAATAATTTCATTATTTGGTGCCTTAAGATTGAAATAGTATTGCCCATCTGCCGATCTTTTAATTTCAAATTTTTCCTGCAATGAAAAACCTCCAATATTTACATGAATAAATGATTTAAGTATTTTTCTATGGACTCAAATTAATATAAAATATTAATATACAAAAATAAATTAACAAAAACAGAGACTTTATAAACAATAATTGAATAACTTATAGGGGACCGGTTAAAACATAATTCTTATTTGCATTATGTTTTTGGGGGGGGGGGG
>CAZTMK010000017.1:0-53743 GCA_964615235.1 uncultured Thermoplasmatales archaeon | reverse complement strand
AGGTATCCCGCTCCGCCATGCACCCCTGTTTGATCTACCATCCCGTATGCTACTCTTGTAGCTCCAATTGTGGCAATTGCCCCACCTCCCTTATGTTTGACAAAACACCATGCAAAAACAGGCAATTTAATTTGAGTGTCAAAATTAAATATTTTTGCCAAAAGGTCAAAAATTCTATAATCTTTATAATTTAAAAGGTCCTGTAAAACGAAATCGAGTTTAGCAGTAAGACAAGCATCGAAAAAAATTACGGGAAGCTTGTAATTATTTTTGAGAAATATAATATTGGGAGAAAAGTAAAACTGAAGCGTGTTTCCATTAGGTTTGTATGTCCCCATACCATTTTCAAAGCCATGACCTGCGTAACAAACAAAACCAGCACCATTGTTTATAGCATCATTGAGATTTTTTGGTTTAAAGGTATTATCTGACGTAAGAAGCTTAATTGGTGTAAAAGATTGCATCAAATTTTCAATTATTCCAATAGTAAATTCACCTTCATTTACACCATAACCAGGATGGGTGTCACCGCCAATTAATATTATTCTATTGAACCACTCCTTACCATATGTTTGTTGTTCGTACTGCATTATTTTATCGACAACAATCTCGACTTCCTCTTTTGTATCACAAGGAAGTCTCCCCACATATATATCTGGATAGAGGTCTAAGTCATCATCGGTTTCATTTTCGTGCCAATATTCGCCATAATATCCGTTATTATTTGAATCCCAGCTACAAAAGCTCTTATCCGAAAAATATAAATCGGAATAGTAAAGATCAGTAAGTACTGTTCTGCTTCTGATCCACGTTGTTCTGATAGGAATTTTATAAATGCTGCCAAATAACAAAATATATTTAGTGCCCCATTGTTCTAAAGCATCTTTTATGAAATATTTGATTTGCTCGCCATCGTCTTTTCCGATGGTTGGAAAATATTTGCTTGAATATATATCATCTAATGACACTAGTTTAGTTGGCACTCCATAAGAAGTTTTATGATTCACAAGGGGTTGGATGTTGCTAGTAAAATCCGACGGTCCAATAATCACCAGTGAATATTCACTACTAGTACAAGACTCAAAGATTGGTTTTTCAACATTTACTGAAAATTCCACCTCTTTTACATACTCCAAGATTTTTTCTTCTTCGTTGTATCTTATTGGGTAAAACTGGATTTTAAGAATTGTAGCATGCTCTCCATTGTAAAGGCCCCCGCCAACATCATAACTGAATAGTTTATTAGGATAATATTGATTGGTTTTAAACAAATGATGGTTTTTAGTTAATTCAAAAAAAACTTGTTCTTCAATTGTTTGAGATGTAGATGAATACTTTAAGGGTTTATTTAAAGAAATTATTTCTGAAGTAACATGATTACAAGTGATAGAAACGATGTTTGTTCCGAGCGGAAAAGTTTTGGTGATATCATAACAGGGTATCTCGGGCGTATTAGGATAATTTAGTTTGTTGTTTGCTTCTTTTAACTCCAATTTGTAACTATTTTCAAATTCGGTTGTTGTCGGTTGTGAAAATTTCATCTCGTGAGTCCAGACAGATGTCTCAAAATTTGAATTATTGGGGTTGTTAGCAAGGCTTACTGCACCGAATGTGCTAATAACTATGTTACATATTATGAGAATTGAGAGTTTTTTCATATAATATTCCTCCTTGATATTACTCAATTTTGATGAGATATATTTTATATTTGTAATAGATATAAAAGATATATAAATAGTTTTATTAAAATTATGTTCAATCTTAGAGAAATTAACATTAATTATTATATTTTGACCAATATTTCTAAAAATTTTCAATAAATCTTAAAGATCAATTTAATTTAATAACTGCTTACTATCAAATTTATGTAGAAAAGAATTTTAAAAATAATTTCTATGCATAAGCATAAAAAATTCTTAGAATTGGAGGCATAATCCATTCAAAAAAGATTAAGAATCCTATCTTGGAATGTTAATGGAATAAGGGCTGCTAACAAAAAAGGACTTTTCCAATGGTTTCAGAAAGAAAAGCCAGATATTTTATGTCTTCAAGAAATTAAAGCAATGCCCAAGCAAGCACCAATACATTTGAAAAACACGCCAGGATATCATATCTTTTGGAATCCTGCTGAAAGAAAAGGATACAGCGGGGTTGTTACCTATACAAAAGAGAAGCCTTTACAAATCAAAACCGGTTTTGGCATAAAACGGTTTGATAATGAGGGGCGGGTAATGATGACAGAATATCCTGATTTTGTTTTGTTCAATGTATATTTTCCTAATGGAAAAAAGAATCGCGATAGACTAGATTTTAAACTGGATTTCTACGATACATTCCTTGGATTTACTGATAATTTAAAAGCAGAAGGAAAAAATATTGTGGTCTGCGGAGATTTTAATACTGCGCATAAAGAAATTGATCTTGCTAGGCCTAAGGAAAATGAAAAAGTCTCGGGTTTTCTTCCCATCGAACGTGCATGGATTGATACTTTTATTGATCACGGGTATGTTGATACTTTCAGGCATTTTAACAAAGAAAAAGATCAATATTCATGGTGGGATGTTAAAACACGTGCCCGTGAGCGTAATGTTGGCTGGCGAATTGACTATTTTTTCGTTAATAAGGAATTTTTGCCTAATGTTAAAAATGCCTTTATTATGCAGGAAGTAATGGGATCAGATCACTGTCCGATTGGAATTGAAATAGGATAGAATTAGGGAAATGAAAATTTAAATAATTTAAAAAATTAATGAATAAAAAATGAGTGCTGATTAAATGAAAAATTCTCTTGATTTTATTTATAAACAACAAAAAGAACTTTCGGTTCTTGGCGGGATCGGGGCACTTTTAGGTTGGGATCAAATGACATACATGCCGCCAGTGGGCGCAGCTGAACGTTCCGAACAAACTGCTCTACTTTCAAAACTAATTCATAAGCGAGTAATCTCTGATGAATTTTGGAAACACATTCAAATATTATCAAAAAGGATTGATGACCTCAAAGAAAAAGACAGAAATGTGATAATACGATTGGAAAAGGATGTGCAAAAGGCACGCAAAATTCCTTCCGATTATGTTGAAAGAATGGCAAAAACTACCACTTTTGCATATCAGGATTGGGAGAAAGCAAGAGCAAAAAAAGATTTTAAAATTTTTGCACCAAATCTTGAAAAAATAATAGAACTTGAAAAGGAATATTGTGGCTATATCAACCTTCCAGGTCCGCCATACGATAGCTTACTTGATGATTATGAGGAAGGAATGACTGTTGAAAAACTAAAAAAAGAATTTTCTTTTTTAGAACAAAAGTTAATAAAAATCCTTGAAAAAATTAAATCAACTCGAGTTTATGAGAAGCAAGAAAAACCAAACATTAAACTTGATAGTGATAGTCAAAAAAAATTATGCAATATTGTTTTTGAAAAAATGAATCTTACCGTGGATAGGGCTCGGATTGATATTTCAACCCATCCTTTTACTACATCGATGGGTAATGATGATGTTAGGATCACTACTAATTATGAACATGAAAATCCTTTGTTTTCATTTTTTTCAACTGTCCATGAAGCAGGCCATGCTCTCTATGAACTTGGTATGCCAAGAAATCATTATAAAGATACAGTTATCTCAGATTCACCTTCTCTTGGACTTCACGAATCTCAATCACGTTTTTGGGAAAATATGGTCGCAAGGAACTATAGCTTCTGGATATATTTCTTACCTTTATTCAAAAAAACATCACCCGATTGTTTTGCACGTTTTGACCTTGAAAAATGGTTTAAAATTGTAAATCACGTTTGCCCCTCTCTTATTCGTGTAGAGGCCGATGAACTAACATATTGTCTTCATGTTATTCTAAGATTTGAAATCGAGGTAGGATTAATAGATGACAAATTAAATGTATCCGAATTACCACAAGTTTGGAATGAAAAGATGGATAAATTGCTTGGCTTGGTACCAAAAAATGATAAAGAAGGGGTGCTTCAAGATATGCATTGGAGCGGTGGGAGTTTTGGTTATTTTCCTACTTATGCGATTGGAACAATTTACGCTTCTCAATTATTTAAAAAACTGTCTAAGGAAAATATAAAAGTCAAAACTGAAATCGAGAAAGGCAATTTTAAAAATATTTTAGCTTGGCTTGTTAAAAAAGTACACAGACATGGCAGATTAATGACTGCTGACGAAATAATAAAAAAGGCATGCGGAGAGAGCTTAAATTCAAAGGTTTTTGTAGATTATCTTAAAGACAAATATTTCAAGATTTACGAGGTGTGATTACAATTTCTACGCTCCAAACTTTTCAAGTCGTTGAGCATTTGCAAGTGCGATTGGAATAAGATCAACTGCAGGAATTCTTGGTCCGAGTCCTCCAGAGATGCATGCTCTTTCTCCAAAACTTTTTACATTATCTGGCCTGCATAATTCAGACCAAATTATTGTTGGTACTGGATGCCAACTGTGTTTTTTCATTTTTGCAGGTGTTGAATGATCGCCTGTGATAAAAATAACATCTGGTTTTAGTGCTATAATTCTGGGGATTTCTTTATCAACTTCTTCTATCACTCTAACCTTTCTTTCAAAATCACCGTCCTCACCCGAACTGTCAGTAGGCTTAACGTGAATAAAAAAGAAATCAAAATCGTTCCAATTTCTCTCAAGAGTGGCAATCCCATCCTGAATTGTTGTACCAGTTTCCAATAACTTCATCCCAAGAAGTCTTGCAAGACCTCGGTACATAGGATAGGCAGCAATTGCAGCACTTTTTATTCCAAATGCATCTTCATAAGATGGCCAATCAGGTTTCTGAGAAAAGCCTCGTAATAAGATCATGTTTGCAGGATGAGAATTTGCCAGTAATTTTTTTGCCTGTTCTAAAAAATCCTTAACAATTACAACGGTTCTATCATCTTTGGCAGTAAATCCCTTGGGTTCTATTGGAGCAACTCCAATTTCTTGAGGATCAGTATCATAAAGACTCCCCGATAATCCATCTCCTCTTAAAACCAAAAGAAATCGATGCTCTTTAACTGTTTTAACATGGATTTCAACTCCCGGAATTTCGATTTTTCCAAGTAGTTCACACAATTCATTGTTTTTTTCAGTAGAAATTCGGCCTGCCCGACGATCTATAACTTTTCCACGCTCATCGATTGTACAAAAGTTTCCTCTAGCTGCAACATCATTATTTTTCAAATCAAAACCGATTCCTAATGCTGCCAAAACCCCTCTGCCGACCTGGTATTTTAATGGATCATATCCAAATACACCTAAATGGCCGGGGCCACTACCTGGAGTAATACCTGGACCCACGGGTATATGGAGACCACAAACACCCCGGGAAGCTAGTTCGTCAAAATTTGGGGCATATGATGCTTCAAGCTCTGTTTTATTGTCAGATTCTCTTGGCAGTCCACCAATGCCATCTAATATCAACATTACAATTTTTGTATCAGATTGTTTAACTAATTTTTTAATAAAATTTAAATCCATATTTTATCCGCACCTCGCATGAAATCAAAAAAGGTTTAAGACTTCATAAAACACTAAAAAGAAATATTAATCACAGTTAATAAGTATTATGATGTAAATAGATTACGAGCTCAATTGGACGTTTTTTGTTAATATTATATATAGATAAAACATAAATATCTGTTCTCTTATCCCTTGTGTTCATTTATTTAGATGATACTATGCCAATAAAAAAAATAAGATGTCCAAAATGCCATGAAATTTTTACAATTTCTGGTAATTTTGGTGAAGATATAAAAGTAAATTGTCCGGTATGTGGACTAGCAGGAAAATTTACCTTTCCAGCAATCAATGAAAAACAAGAATATGCTGCAATAACAGTTCAAAATTTAAAAAAAATCTATGGGGATCTTGCTGCCGTAGACGACATATCTTTCGAAGTAAAAAAAGGCGAGGTATTTGCATTTCTCGGTCCAAACGGTGCTGGAAAAACAACTACCGTTGAAATGATAGAATCAATACGTCAACCAACCAACGGAAAAATTACCATTCTTGCTAGGGATATTAAAAATTCTTTTAATGAAGTTAAATCAAAAATCGGCATTCTTCCACAAGAATTTCACTCTTTTGAAAGACTTACTGTTAGGGAGACTCTTGATTATTTTTCTAAACTTTATGATAAAAGAGCCAACATTGATGACATCGTTTTATCAATGGATTTAAAGGATAAATCAAACACTTTATACAAGGACCTTTCTGGTGGACAAAAACAGCGTGTTGGAGTTGCCATTTCACTAGTAAATGATCCTGAGATAATATTTTTAGATGAACCTACTACTGGTCTGGATCCAAAAGCTAGGAGAGAGGTTTGGGAAGTTATTGCAGGGCTACGAAAGAGGGGAAAAACGGTATTTTTAACTACACACTACATGGAAGAAGCTGAATATCTGGCCGACCATATTGCAATTATTCATAAGGGGAAAATCATTGCTGAAGGCTCCCTCGAAGATTTGATAACCAAATATGGGAAAGGAAGTTTACTTCACATCAGAGGCTGTAACTCCCATGAAATAATCGATACTTTGAAGGAAAGGGGGTTTGAAGCTAATAGTCAAGGAAACGGCAATATCTCGGTTAAAATCGAATTCAAAGAACGCGTTCTTGATGTATTGTCAATTTTAAGGCATCAATGCGTTGAATACAGCAGTATCGATATTAGGCGATCAAATCTTGAAGAGATATTTTTGACACTAACTGGTGCAAGACTCTCGGAGGTAACATGATTAATTTTAGATTTATTGCCGCAGATATATACTCAAGTATCCGACAGTGGCTCAGAAGCATTGGAACTGTTTTCTGGACCTTAATGTTTCCCGTCCTTTTGATTTTGATTTTCGGTGCAATTTTTTCTGGCGCTGGAGACGTTAACTATGACATAATTGTACAGGATCTTGACAATTCTTCATTTTCAGAAAAATTTATACAAATTCTTGAAAATATTTCAGTTTTAAGACTGGATACTGGCGTAAAAGATGATGAAAACATCTCAGAATATATGCATGAAAAGGATATAACTACAGCTTTGGTAATTCCCAAAGGGTTTGAATCACAACTTCAACAGGCTTTTGTAAATCCGAATATTACGGCAGATATTCAATTTTACTTTGATCCATCGGACCAATCCACAACCCCTGTAACTAGAAATATTGTAGCAAGTACGCTTAATGAATTCAACATGAATGTAACCCACGGAAGACGCATCATAGCAATGGAAGAAATAAGTACCCTTGGTGAAGAATATGATTACATAGATTTTTTTGTTCCAGGCATAATTGGATTAACCATAATGACTTCATGTATTTACGGAAGTATTGAAAGAAATACAAAATACCGCAAAGACGGAATTCTTAGAAAACTTCTAACAATGCCCATTTCTAGAGCAGATTGGATACTATCGAAAATGCTTTTTATGCTCTTTCTTTCCTTTATTTCTACTTCTGTAATTCTTCTGGTGGGGATAATAGCTTGGGGTCTCAATATTGAAATCAATATTTTCTTCTTGATAATTATAGTTGCAACTAGCTTCCTATTTTCGGGCATGGGAATGATAATCAGCAGATTTGTTAAAGATGAAGAAACCGCAGATATGGCTGGAGGAGCAATTACTTTTCCCATGATGTTTCTTGCAGGAACCTTCTTTCCTCTTGATCAAATGCCTGGTTTTCTTCAAACCTTTGCCCAGATCCTTCCACTTTATTATGTAAACGAGGCGCTTCGTAACGCAACGATTTATTTAAATATTGAAAAATCCTTATATTTCATTGCTTTTGTATTGGTCTTTGCAGCAATATTTTTCATAATAGGGATAGTTGTAACAAAATGGAAAGAAGAATAAAATCAGTCTGTTGATGATTGCCCATATGAAGTATTTTTGAAAAACTGAAAATCAATATTGCCCCAATCGTCAAAATCGCCAGGACCATTTGGCCCGTCCGAATAATCCAAAATATCCCAAGTATATCTGTAATTCATGCAGCTCTTGTAATTCATAAATTTCCAGTATTCCCAAAACCATGGCAAAACCGAGGCACGATTATCATTGCCACCAAAATCATCAGCAAATAGGCCAAGAGTATGGCACGTTTCGTGCATTGAACCGGTTACAATTAGTTGCCCTCGTTCATAATTCGGATTTGAATCAGCAAGCATCTGGCCAGAAATACAAAAGGAGTTGAGGTGGGCCCAACCAATGAATGCAAAACCGTTTCCAGGTCCGTAATTACAAATCAAACCATAATGAAATATATTTTTTCTAGGATTATTTAAATCATTATTCAGAAAATATTCCCAGTAGATATCTTTTAGAAAGTTATAATAAAAACTATCTTTGTAAGGGATTTCTTCTCCTCCACCTAACTCACCCATGTCTACGTGAAGAGATATACTATGTTCGGCAAAACGTTGTTTCATTTTATCAATAAGATTTTCAGGCGGCTTATTTGTCACCCCTGTATCTAAAGTAGCTGTCCAATCAAATTCAATGAATAAATCTTTTTGAAAAGGATTAGCTCCATATTGTTCAGCAAAACATTCTTCAATGTTTGTTAATGCATCCCCATCGGGATCTAAATTACTATGGTCATCCCATTTGTTTTCATCATACCCCCATTTTTCCTCCCATTCATTAGGTACGCCGTCTAAATCTGAATCAAGTCCAGGCAATATTATTATTTCATCGCCGTAACCATTTCTATTAATCTTTGTAAATCTTTCTGATACTTCCCATGATGATCCTATTTCTTTTACTGGTTTAAAGGACCAAGGGAAAAAATCGATACTTCCAGGATCTTTACGGATCCTATCTGCAAATCTTATTTCTGAAAATAGCGGTCCGAGGAAAGAACCCCACCAGTTATCAGTGGCGTAGCATTTAACCCCTTTTACGTGAAGTCCAACTATTGAATTATTAAAGATATTACATTTATTAAGATATACGTTACTATCGGAGACATGCACTCCAAAGCGAAAATTATCTGTTATTTCACATCCAGAAATTGAAATATCTTTTGAGCCATGTTCCACCAGTATGGTAAAATGGGTGTTATATGATAAAGTGCAACTATCAATTACCGATGACGAACAGTTATCAAAATTAACACCTACCCCATTGTAAAAAATATTACAATCGTTGAAAGAAATGTTTTTACAATTTAAAAGAAAAACACCCCCTTGGTTGTCATTATTATCACATATCGCTGAATCAGAAAAAGAGATGTTTGAGGAGTCAATCATTAAGCATCCTATACCATTAGTATATATGTAACAGTCGCTAACAAAAATTTCTTTTGATTTTTCAGAATGAATTCCAAATGCACTATGCGAAAATTCACAATATTTAATTATAACATTTGAAGAGTGATTTAAAAAAACACCTTCTCCATTTGTATGTAGCGTACAATTGCAAATCTCGACGTTTTTTGATTTGTTTAGACAGATACCGCTTCTTGTTCTATATATAAAACAATTATCTATTAACACGTTATTTGACGATATTTTCAATCCAGAATCCCTTGATTGACCTCCGGAATTCCTGATTGTTATATTACTGAATTTTACATTATCACATGATATCTTTACTGTAGAGCCATTATACAATCCATTAATTATTGTACAGTTCGAATCTTCTCCAAAAATTTGCACGCTTTTATTGATATCTATTGTTTCGTTATATGTTCCAGAAAAAATATAAATTATGTCATTACAGGATGCATTTTCGATTCCTTGTGAAATATTCTGATATGGGTATTCTAGTGTACCAAGCCATGGACCGTCTACGTTGTCATCATCAATGTAAATCTCATTGGTAAAATTAAAACCAACACTATTATTGTTTATAGAAAATTGTCCAAATGCTACAGCATTAAAACAAATAAATAATAAAATGCCAACAATAAACACTGGTAATTTTATCAACTATCTTATGCCCCCAGTTAATTATTTTTTCAAATAAAACAATTGCACTACTCATTTAAAAACATTATGTGATATTTATAGAGATATAAACATATAAATTTATTGTAAAAATGCCATCTCCTTACTTCACATTAGATTTGTTTAAAATATCCTACATTGAGGCAACAAATCGTTTTCCTAATTTTTACAATTTTTCTTTCTATGCTTGATATCTTTTAAACAAATAAAAAAAGAAACATAAAAAGAAAAATATAAGAGCTACAAATTTATTTAGCCCAATTGGGTGTACTCAATGGAAAATATTGTAAACCAGTTTGGTCAAGATGCTGGAAGAATCTGGAACACACTATATGAAAAAGGTGCCTTAACAGAACAAGAAATATTGCAAACCACACGTTTGTATCCTAACGAATTTTATACAGCAGTGGGATGGCTTGCTAGGGAAAATAAAATTCGAAAAGACGGTCAATTATACTGTCTTGGAGACACAAATTTAACAGAAAAAATTGGTCAAGATGCTGGAAAAATTTGGGATGCCCTAAATTGGCATAAAGAAATTGACCTACAGTATTTACCTAAATTTTCCCATTTGCCGTTAAGAGATGCGTTATGTGCATTGGGTTGGTTAGCTAGAGAAGAAAAACTTAAAGTAAAAACATTTCAAGCGGATAAAAATCAAATCATATTCGGATTGAAATAAAATTGGCTTGGGAATCTGGCCGTTGTAAAGTACCAAACTCAAAATGCGGCAGATTTACTTTTAACCGATAACTTCTCAAATCTAGTTAAAACAATATGATATTTCCATCAGCTCATTCTATTTTTTTAAAAAAATTGAAAAAGCAAGGTAATTTTTATAATTCACCCGAGAGGCTTTTTGTTCCTATCAAAGTTTTTGTGTCTGTTACACCCTTAAGCGATCGTATTTTTGTTATGACCACTTTTCCAATGGAATCGATGTCTCCTGTTTCAATTTTAATTAAGATGTCATATTCCCCAAACAGCGGATGGACTTCAGTTACTTCTGGTATCTTTTTCAAATACTCATATACTTCCTTTTCATATAGAGGACTTATACTCAATAATGCGAATCCAATTGCCATATTTCGAAATAGTTATCATACATCAAATATTTTTCTTTTATCAATTTTTATGATTTTTTAATAATCTAATTCAAACTCAATAACTAATGATACCTTGTCAAACATTGACAAATTTTATATACAGATATTGCGTTACATATGCTAACAATTGACTTAGGAGGTGTTGTATGGAGGAAAAGATCAGAACAAGTATTACAGACATAACACAAAAAGAATTAGATCTTTTGGGAAGACATTTAGACGTTTTAAAAACAGTCAAAGAACAAGGCCCAATAGGCATTATTCGTCTTTCACAAATAACAGCTCAACCTCAGCACATGATTAGATACTCTTTAAGAACTCTTGAAAGGGATGGTATAATCGTTCCTTCTCCACAAGGAGCAATAATTACGGAAAAAGCACAAGACACCCTTGATAATCTTCTGAAGAATCTTGACGAAATACAAAACACGGTAATGAATCTCAAGACTAAATTAAAATAAAAAGTCTTGAATAAACAATATCATTATATATCACAAACAAATAACGCACTAAAATATTGAAAGGAGAAATACCAATGAATATTGCCAAAAAGTGTATCGTGGCACTAGGTATTATGTGCCTCGTCTTTGGAGCTATGTACTCAGTGTGTGCTGCAGATGAATTAAAAACAATTGATGATCCAGAAGGCGATGTCATGGCTATGGATGATTTATACGAGACTGAGGAATATAACTTTACCGATGAAAAACCAAATATTGATATCGAGAAGGTAACTTATGAGCATAATGACGGGGCAAATCAAGCCACCTTAACTATTCAGGTTTATGGCGAAATCGAAAATCGTGGGAGTTTAGGTGATGATATAACTGAAGCACTTAATAGTGTTATATACAATGCAATGGTTTATACTTCCGAAGGACTTTATGATATAACTTATGTTAATCAGAAATGCCAAGTAATTTATCCTGACGAAACAACACAGAATATAACGGGCTTCACGGTTGATGGCGGAACCCTTGAAATTAAATTAGATCTGACAAAATCAGATGAGACATATGAGGAAATGGCTGTAACTACCTCCGAGTTTAAACTAGATTTGTCTGAAGAGAGTTATTATGTGTACTTTGATTTTGCCTTCGAGGGACTAGAAATAGTTGCTGATGCAGGTGGACCTTATGAAGGCGAGGCTGGAGAGCCAATACAATTTGAAGGGCAAGCAGAGTACCTCCCTCCACAACTAGTAGAGGAATTCGAATTTAGCTGGGATTTTGGCGACGGAACCACAAGCAGTCAGCAAAATCCAACTCACTCATACGACGAAGCTGGGAACTATACAGCAACTTTAACAGTCACTGATGAAGCCGAGTCTGTTGACACGGATACTGTTAAAGTAACTATAACAGATAGTAGTTCAGGTAACGGCCAATCTAACGGTGAATCGAATACTGGTCTTCTTCTATTCATTGCAATTATTGCAATTATAGTCATTATTGGTATAGTTGTATTGGTACTAATAATAAGGAGATAAAAAATCAATTAATTTTTTTATCCCTTTTTTCTTTTTAGTTATCTTTTTATGTATTAAATTGATGATGTTGAAGAGGCAAGATTTATGGCTGAAGCTGAAAGTAAACATGTTTATAAAAAAACCTCGGCCTGGGAAATTTTTTCAAATGAAAACATAAAACAAGCCTATGATTTTTCTGAAAATTACAAAAGGTTTCTCAACGAAGTCAAAACTGAGAGGGAAGCTGTCATTAAAATTAAGCAAATGGCCGAGGAAAAAAATAAAAATATATTGCTCAACAGGGGATCAGGAGCCGCAATATTTGTCTCAGGAGTAAAACCTCTTACAGATGGTTTGCGTATAGTTATATCTCACATAGATTCGCCCCGTTTAGATTTAAAACAAGTACCTTTGTTTGAAGACTCAGATAGTAGTCTTGCTTTGTTGGAAACACACTATTACGGCGGCATTAAAAAATTTCATTGGGTGACAATACCACTTGCTTTGCATGGCATAGTCATAAAAAAAGATGGAAATAAAATTACATTTAGACTAGGAGAAGAAGAAAAAGACCCAATTTTTTCTGTGCCGGATCTCCTACCTCATCTGTCCCATGATGTCCAGGATACTAAAAAAATGCAAGATGCCATAAATGCAGAAAATCTTGATATTGTAGTTGGAAGTAGACCTGTAGAAGGAGAATTTAAAAATAAAATTAAAACAGCAATTTTAGATAAATTAAATGAAAAATATGGACTTATAGAGGAGGATTTCATTTCAGCAGAAATTGAGGCAGTTCCAGCTTTCGCACCAAGAGATCTAGGCTTTGATCGATCAATGGTTGCTGCTTATGGTCAGGATGATCGCGTCTGCGCGTATACCGCATTGCAGGCAATTTTGGATATTGAAAACCCTAGTCATACTGCTATTTCAATATTTGTTGATAAAGAGGAAATCGGAAGTGAAGGAAATGCATCTGCTCAGGTTACTACCTTTATTAGATCACTTTTAAAAACAATAGATCCTCATGTAGATTTGGATAAAGTAATGCTAAAATCAAAAGTCATATCGGCAGATGTTAATGCAGCCGTCACGCCAAATTACACAGAAGTTTTCGAACTTAAAAACGCTTCATCTCTTGGACATGGCATTGTGATGTCGAAATACACTGGGCATGGCGGCAAATATTCTGCAAATGATGCATCCGCAGAATATGTGTCCGAAATAAGAAATCTTCTAAATTTTAAAAATATACCTTGGCAGACAGGTGAACTTGGAAAAGTGGAAAAAGGCGGTGGAGGAACCGTTGCTAAATATTTCTCCAGACTTGGAATGGAGGTAATAGATTTGGGCCCTCCTGTATTAAGTATGCATTCGCCTTATGAGGTGACAAGTAAAGTCGATATTTACTCCTCCTATCTTGCGTATAAGACATTTTTAGAATCTTAATTACTTATACAATTAATTCATTAAATTATCTAAATCTGTTAGAATCTACTTAAATTAGGTGAGATCGATGTCAAGAGTATCGACACCTGTGTAACCCGCAAACCCAATTATTTTACTTTGCTTTAAAATAGGCACAGTTATCCATAATCCTACGAAATTTCTTAATAGTAATGACCCAACTTCTTTGTAATGATATTGTTGAAATCCACTGCGTATATTCACATCCAAATCCTTGTTTTCTGACCAAATCGCAGCTATTGGTATATATGGTCTTTTTAGCGGAGTATTTGCATAAAAAAGACGATCAAGTAAAAATCCGAAAAACAGACGAGGCGGAACAACAAAAATTGCCGGTATAATAAAAGGAAAAAGACATTTTTCAACTACAGGAAATTGAAATAAATATGCAAATAAATATAAGATACTAGCTAAAGATAAAAAGACAAACACGGGGCTTCCAATCGAACACTTCGAAATGGTTCCTGCTATGGAAACGAAACATAAATTATGTTTTGCAATTGTTTTATTGTCTAACTTAACATTGGAAATAGATGAAAAATGATTTTTATTATCCTTTGAAATCTCCTCTTTTGTTATGTATGTGTCTTGAAAAGTTTGTAAATCCAAAAGAATTTTTTCAATAATGTCTACTAGTTC
The DNA here is from genome assembly GCA_964615235.1 of uncultured Thermoplasmatales archaeon. Classification (GTDB taxonomy): domain Archaea; phylum Thermoplasmatota; class E2; order DHVEG-1; family DHVEG-1; genus JAFGPP01. The sequence goes on along the minus strand of CAZTMK010000017.1, from coordinate 39,100 downwards.
ATTTAAAGTTATTTCATCATTTAATGATTTTTGAAATTCATCGACACCTTCCCAGAAATCGATAAAATCTTTCTTTGACATTTCTATAGGGTAAATATCTTCCTTTCCCCCATTATGTAATCTAAGTAAAACCTCGACAGTGTCATCAACAAGTTGATCGTCAATATTTGCAAAAGTAAGTGTTGATATGACGCTCGTGCTGCACAGACACCAGATGCATAAGTAAACAATAAATTTTTTGAACATATTTGATGCCAATATAATATATATTTTAACTTTGTTTAAATTTTTCTATTAAAATAATAAAGTTAAAAATAATTTAAAACCTAAGATTTTTTAAACATCTTAAAAAACTGACAAATTATTTAGGTCAATATAGAATAACCATCTTGCCTAAGATTTTCCTTTTTTCCTTTATAAAAAATTTAAATATTAAAAGCGCATACTGCCTTACCTTATCCAGTAGGTGAATCATGGGCAAAGGAATAAACGCCGCGAGAAAACTCAAAAAAGGCAGAAAAAAACAACTTTGGAATGATAGATATTATAAAAAGAGAATACTACACCTTAAAGAAAAAGCAGATCCACTTGAGGGAACAGCCCAGGCACGTGGAATTGTAATCGAAAAAGTTGGAATAGAGGCAAAACAACCAAATTCTGCCATTAGAAAGTGTGTAAAGGTGCAGTTAATTAAAAATGGACGTCAAATTACTGCTTTTGCCCCAGGAAACAATGCAATAGGGTTTATTGATGAACACGATGAAGTAATGGTTGAAGGTATTGGCGGAAGGATGGGGAGAAGTTATGGAGATATTCCAGGCGTCAGATTTAAAGTTATTAAAGTTAATGATGTATCACTTCAAGAAATGATTAAAGGAAAAGTTGAGAAAGCAATGAGAAGATAATTATGTCAGATAAAAATAAACCAATTAACTCGGATTGTTTTTTTTCAAATTTGCTAAAATACGATATGAGTAAAGTTAAAATTGAGGACAAAGGTCTTGAAAGATATATCAACCTTGACATAGAAAATATTTACCTAGGAGCAGTTTTTTCAAACAGGATGTTTGCAAAGGCAAAAGTCCCCATCATTGAAAGATTGATTAACAATATAATGAGAACTGAGAAATATAATGGTAAAAAAATAAAGGCATACAAGGTTGTAAAAACATCTCTAGAAATCATTGAGAAAAAAACAAAAACCAATCCTATTCAAGTTATTGTAAATGCTCTAGAAAACGCTTCACCAAAAGAAGAAACAACAAGACTACGTTTTGGCGGCATTCTTGTCCCTAAAGCCGTTGATACTTCACCTCAAAGACGTCTAGACGTTGCATTACGTAACATTTGTTCTGGAGCGGTTAATGCAAGTCATAAAAATAAAAAAAGCATTGAAGCCTGTTTGGCTGATGAAATAATGAAAGCGGCAAAAAATGATGTTGCATCATTTGCAGTTGCAAAGAAAAATGATATCGAGAGAGTTGCAAAATCTGCTAGATAATCATACTGTACCATCTTTTTGGAGGTAATATTATGGGCAAGAAAGAAGATAATATCAAAAAAGCAAAAAATTTGATGAATAAATTAGACTATATTCGTAATATCGGTATTGCCGCTCATATTGACCATGGTAAAACTACTCTTTCTGATAATCTACTTGCAGGCTGTGGCATGATGAGTGAGGATCTTGCCGGAAAACAGCTAGTTCTTGATTTTGATGAACAGGAACAAGCAAGAGGAATTACAATCAATACGGCTTCTGCATCAATGGTACATGAGTTTGAGGGAAACGAGTATTTAGTAAATCTTCTTGACACTCCGGGTCACGTTGACTTTGGAGGGGATGTAACACGTGCAATGCGAGCTGTTGACGGATGCGTTGTTGTCGTTTGCGCTGTTGAAGGAGCAATGCCACAGACAGAAACTGTTGTAAGGCAGGCACTTCGTGAGAAGGTTAAACCAGTTTTATTCGTTAATAAAGTTGACAGATTAATCAATGAACTGAGAGTAACTCCAGAAGAAATGCAACAAAGATTCATAAAAATAATTGCTAAATTTAATGAATTAGTAAACAAAGTCGTTCCAGATGAATTCAAAGGAAAATGGAATGTTAAAGTGGAGGACGGGAGTGTTGCTTTTGGATCTGCGTATTATAATTGGGCCATTTCCGCACCTTATATGAAAAAGACAGGACTCAGCTTCAAAGATATTTATGAGTTCTGTAAAAATGAAGATCAGAAAACTTTGTCGAAAAAATCTCCCATTCATGAAGTATTGCTAGATATGGTCATCGATCATTTACCATCTCCAAAAGAAGCGCAAAAGTATAGAATTCCCCACATATGGAGGGGCGACAAAGAAAGCGATCTCGGAAAAAGCATGATTGAAACAAAAGAAAATGGCCCTCTTGCGTTAATGGTTACAAAAATTATCATGGATCCACATGCTGGAGAAGTTGCCGTGGGAAGAATGTATAGTGGGAAAATTACGCGTGGACAAGAAGTTTATGTTGCTGGGATGCCAAAGGTGAATCGTGTACAGCAAGTTAATCTGATGGTTGGAGCGGATAAAATACCTGTTGAGTATGTTAGTGCAGGAAATATTGTTGCTGCCACCGGTATTCGAGATGCAATTGCTGGCAGTACAGTTACTGGTTCTCCCGATGCAGAACCGTTTGAACGTATAGTCCATGTATCTGAGCCGGTGGTCACTGTTGCTGTAGAAGCAAAAAATATGAAAGATTTGCCAAAACTTATTGAGGTGCTTCGAACGGTTTCTAAGGCAGATCCGAGTATACAAGTAGATATCAATCAAGAAACTGGCGAAAATCTTATGTCCGGGATGGGAGAACTCCATCTCGAAATTACTGAGTATCGAATTAAAAACGAATATGGCGTAGATATTGTTTGCTCAGAACCAATCGTTGTATATCGAGAATCAGTAGCAAAGAAAAGTCCGAATAAATTTGAAGGAAAATCACCAAACAAACACAATCGATTCTATATCGAAGTTGAGCCTTTGCCAGAAAATATTATCAAAGCATTGTATAACAACGAAATACCACAAAATGTTAAGAAATATAAAAATGAAGTTGTAAAAATCTTGCAAGATATCGGTATGAGCAAAGAAGAAGCAAAGGGAGTATTCGGCATCCATGGATTAAATATTATAGCCGATGTTACCAAAGGGATTCAGTATTTATTCGAAACCAGAGAACTCATCAAAGAAGCATTTGATGAGGTAATGAAAAGTGGGCCAACAGCAAATGAGCCTTGCCAGGGATTGTTCGTTAAACTCGTTGATGCGAAACTCCACGAAGATGCCATTCATCGTGGTCCAGCACAAGTCATTCCTGCTGCACGAAATGCCATATATGGCTCTATGACCATTTCAAGTCCAATAATACTTGAACCTATGCAGAAAGTTTTCATAAGTACGCCACAAGACCTTATGGGAGATGCATCAAGAGAATTGAATCAGCGGAGGGCAGTAGTACGTGATATGCAAACTGAAAAAGACATGGTAAACATAGATGCGAAAGCACCAGTTGCTGAAATGTTTGGTTTTGCATCAGCAATAAGAAGTGCTACCGGTGGAAGAGTGCTTTGGAACACTGAAAATATCGGATTTGAGCCGTTGCCAAGGCAATTGCAGCCTGAAATTGTCGGCAAAATAAGAGAAAGAAAAGGCCTAAAACCTGAGCCTTATCCAGCTGATTACTATCTGGGATAATTAAAATCCCACATAATTTTTTTATTTTTTTCCAATAACTTTTTTTTCAAATTCCTTTAAATTATGAACTACATTGCTTCCATTAATTTTGTTATCTCTATCTAGATTATAACTTAAAATATTCAAACTTCTAGGAACAACAACATCGAAATAATCATGGTCTCCAATATGAATTATCTCATTATTTGAGATGCCTAGTTTTTTTAGAACCAATTTATAAAAATCTACAGTCTTTTTGACCTCATGAAAGTCAGATGTTGAAGAAAAGATATTGTTAAAATAGGGCCCAATATTTGTTTGATTTAATGTTATATCTATAAATTCCCTTTTTGCATTTGAAATAATTGCCAATTCAAATTTTTTTGATAAATTCTCCAAAACTTCTTTTACTTCTGGGTAAAGGCTAATTGCATAACGATATTTATCAAGCAATTTTTCCCAGTTACTGTTAAGATTATAGCGATTGAACCAATATTGAAGATCGTACCATTCAGTTTTTTCCTCTCCAATTTCGTCGTAGTCCTTTATTAAAATATTTTTTGCCTCATCGAAACCAACATTTTTTTCAATAGAATATATTTTAGGCAAGCCCTCGAGCCAAACAAGATCAGCGAATTTACTTGTAACAAGTGTTCCATCAAGATCAAATGAAATAATTTTAATCATTTAGAAGTCTCATTAATTGCGAATTCTTATAATAATTATGTGTTTTCATAGTGTTGAAATAAATTAAAAATCATTATATATCATTCTTCGATACGATTTACTGAGGGCAAATGGAAAGAGGAACTATCCCAATTACCAAGGATTATGAGCTAGAATACCGATATTATGACAAGGATCCAACCTACAAGTATTTTAACAGAAAATTCGAGATTTTTTTATTGGGTAAAAAGTCAATGAAAAAAAATTATCTTATGCATATGGACAACAGCAACACGCAATTCATGCTTCCTTTCGTATACAAAGCAAATCAGAAGAAAAGATACGATTTTGGAGTTACTACTCTTAATTGGAATGACATTAAAACTAATTTTTTAGATTTTGTTGTAGCCGAAATTGGTGAAGATAAAAGAGAAAATGTTAAAAAGGCAATTGGAAAGCTGTCTTCACCTAAATTGTAGATAAAATTTATGAAATTTTAACGATTAATAACCAGTTATCCTGTATTTTCCATGTACAGGTTCATAGATTTGACCAGTCCTTTTCAAACGTTCTAATGCCTCCTCTGCTCTACTAAATTCTATCCCGTCAATTTCTGCCTCTCTAACAATATCTGCTCTCTCAGCGTTTCCGTCTTCTGAAGAATCAGAGAGACGTTGAATAATATCAATAATTGAACGCATCCTACTTTGTTGGGTATGACTCATACCAGTAGCTATTATATCAATGTCGAATCTGCCAGTTTCCTTATCCATGCCAACTCTTCTTAGGTATTGTTCTATTATATGGATAGAACGTTTTGCATCCTGTACAGTTACTTCCTGGCTTAGTCGTAATTTTGCACTGGCTTCTGCAAGGCGAACAAAGGCCTCAAGTTGTCTTGGGGTAAAAGTAACCGTTTCTTCTGAAGAATTCCTTAAATCAACGTAGTAATTTTTTATTAATTCTAAAGCTTCGTCAGTAATTATTGGGTATATGTTTCTTTTTGCGTAAGCCACATATTTTCTGAGAAATTCCGGCTCAAATTCTGGAATTATATGTTGCATTAACGAATCTTTTTCCTTTAGGTCCCTGTCATCTGATTTTGTTTTTGAAATGTGTTCGCTAACTTCTCCAGCCTTATGAGTTCTTAAAATATGGGTTGCAAGATCCGTATCTCTTGTACGATTTGGTTTATCAAGTATTGAAAAAATCAAATCAAAACGAGATATAAGAGCAGGTGGCATGTTTATCTGTTCGTGCATGGGAAGGAACTCATCAAACCTACCCAATTTAGGATTTGCAGCAGCAAGTATTGCGCATCTGGACTTTAGAGTTGCATTAATTCCTGCTTTTGCAACCGAAATCTCCTGCTGTTCCATTGCTTGGTGTAAAGAGCTTCTATCCTGATCGCTCATTTTGTCTATTTCATCAATACAGGCTATGCCCATATCTGCCAAAACAAGTGCGCCTGCCTCAAGAGTCCATTGCCCCTCTCCAAACTCGTCTCTTACTGCTGCAGCTGTAAGACCGGCAGCCGATGAAGCCTTTCCCGAAGCATAAACACTTCTGGGTGCAAGTTTGGACATATATGATAACATTTGAGATTTTGCGGTACCTGGATCACCTACAAACAAAGAATGGATGTCTCCCCTAATGCGGGTACCATCAGGCATTGTCTTTGGTACTCCTCCAAATAACTGTAGAATCAGCGCTTCTTTTTCTACATCCATACCAAAAATTGTAGGAGCGATGCTTTTTATCATCTTTGTATAAATTCCTTTGTCTTTGCTCACCTCCAATATTTTGACCTCATCTTCCTCTGTAACCTCTACTTCATCAAATGCCATTTGTTGAGTTTCTATGCTTACAGCATCCATTGTTTTATCAAAAGATGTTAATCGGAACTGACCACGTCGTCGTTGCATCGAATGAAGAATGCCATTTGCAATAACTCGATCTCCCGGGGCGATTTCTCCAGCCAGGTCATCCTCCAGATAGACACTAATTCGTTCTGGTTGTGCACCCCCTCTAAGCCCCTCTGGATTTTCTTGAATTTCGATCTTTTGTGAGTCGATAAATTCTGAAAGAGATGTAAGTAACTTAAAGGATGATACACGCCCGCATCCTCCCTGATCCTCGCTACATTCTGGAGGTTCCTTTAGTATGTCTTCTTCTTGTTCAACCTTTATTATTGCACCGCATTTTTGGCATTGAAATGCACCTACCAGTAGCTTGGGCCTTACTTCTGTTCTTTTCTTTACTATTCCCTCAATTGCCGTAAGTTTACCTAGGTGATTTGCTCGAATATTACGTATGATAATTTTTTGATTATCCGGAAGGTTTTTTACTCTAAAATGCAAACGGATGTCATTTTCGCTAGCAACATCAATATTTTTTAACGCTTCTTCTGCGTTATAAAGGGCTTTATAGGGTTGATTTATTAATAATTCCGATAGATCAGGGTTTACTTTATCGACGTCCCAAAAATCTATGTATAAACTTCGTTTTGTTGGATACTCGATTGCGACGGTCTCAATTTTGGATTTACAATGTTTTTCAAAGTATTTCTGCCAGGATGCTGTTAGATTCTCATCTTTTAATAATCTGACCATATATCTTCCCCCACAGTAATTTTCTATTCAATTGGATTAATTATGTTATTTTTAGCGGGTGTAGAAGCACATCGAGTGGGTGCACGTTTCATCTAAAGACTGCCCACCTGCATTCTCAACCCCGTTTACCCATTGAGCATTAGCAGTTTGCGGTAAGGCTGCTCACTTCCGTGCCTGGCCCGGTTTCCACAATTAAGATGCCAATATGGCCCTCCGGCCATATATTTACATCACCTCTAATCCCAAAGGACAAGGTCTCATCGTCAACAGATGGATCAATAAATGCTCGTTACATCGCCTCTCAGTTTCGACTCCAGCATATCGGCGATTTCCGGTAACAGGGAACGCCTACCTCCCCGGTCTATTCTACACCTATCGCCATTGAGTGTTTACCACGATCTTCTCATAATTGTCCAAAGATTTCTGAAGAATTGGAAGAATATTAATGCAAGGGCTACTGCTAAAAATGCAACATCTCTTACAAGGTATAACCATATATCGTTAGCATAACCCCATCTAAGACCGATCTCAATAGAGTCTCTTACTAGCAGGTATATGAATACTGCTACAATAAAAAACAAAATGATGTTAATGTAAAATGACCATCTGTACCAAGATTTTTTGCTTATTCTTTGAAAGGAGTTATCTACCATAGTGCACAATACTCCATTTGTAGTAACAATGCATAAACAAATAGCTATTTGAAAGTTATGCCAAAATTCAAAGAAAATCAATTAATGTTGTCTTTCTGATCTTATCGCTTACAAAAAGCGAATTTATAGATTTTTCGACTAGTTTTATGCGTTGGCGCGCATATTGTGAAATATTATATTTTTCAGCAATTTCTTTTGATATCTCTAAATATTTTTTAACTGATTTCTCATGAACTGTTAGAATTAATTTTCCATTACATTTTTCACATAAGCCCTTTAACGGAACTCTCCTATAGGTAATATTACAGATGGGACATCTAAATGATTGTTTACTAAAAGCCCTCAAATTACCGATTATATCTGGTAGAAAGTGTCTTTCTATGACTTTATATGCAACATCTGCTTCGTCTACAGCACGTATCTTTGCTGCGAGATTGAGCTGTGCATTCATTTTATCCATCATGGTTTTTAATGATTTGTAATTTGACATCTTTGGTCCCTCGGAAATATCGACCGTGTCATGGGTAAATCCAAATTTTTCATATTGTAATTCTGTTCCAAGTCTGGAAGATACCAAATCCATTAATGGTTCCAAATCCTTAGAATGTTTGTGAAGCATTGTAGCTTCATAAAACGCAAGCGGATATCGGGAAAGAGTGTCAATGTTATGAGCTTCTTTGTCAACTTCTGAAGGGTCAATTCTTGTTGTAATGATTAGAGGCAAATCCATTCTACCACCTCGTTTATCGGGAACATAAGAATGCGAGAAATTTAACAATGCATCCATTAAAAGCATTAGGCTGTCTTCATCCCCATCACAATTTCTTCTCTTAGCTGCGTGGTAAAAAGGATGAGCAAAACAGACCTGCGCATCTGTAAAACCAATTATTCTTGATAATGAACCAGCTGAGGTGTGTGGAGCAAGACCAATTGTTAAATGACCTGTTAAACTCTCTAGTTTTCTAATATTATAAAATCTATCCATTTTGTAGAACTTTACTAAAAGATCATCTACAAATTTTGTTACTTTGAAAAAATATTCTGCACAAGATTTTGAGATTATAACATCTTGAACTTTTAATTCACAAAGTTGGTTTTCATCCCTAAGTTGATTTCCGAGATAATCTTTAGCATATCCAAGCTCTCTGAGTCTTTTTACTGATACTCCAATCTCCCTTGGTCTAAAGTGAGTGAGGGGGGCATCAGTCATGTCAAAACGAATCGTACCATCCTTGAATACTGATACATCGTGTTTTCCCCGAAGAATTCCTTTTTCTAATGGTTCGGGTGTCTTGTGTTTTGATATTGTTCCGACAACACCTTTTATTGTTTCCGGAATAGTTCTCTCCTTGATATTTTTCTGTGCAATTTTTAGTTCTTGGTCAATATTAATTACTTGAAAATCAATTCTTCCGTTTCCTTTCGAATCTGTGAAAATTTCTGTATGTGCCCCGCAATAACAAAAAACTCGATGAGTTTTTTTTGCGCATTTTGGGCAAACTCGAATTCCAGCTTCAACTTCAATTTTACCTGCCTCAGATGCGTTACCTATTAGCCTTTGGTTTCCACCATAGTTGCCTATGGGGAATAAAACATGTGGTGGCGGCCTCATTTTTCTTGCGGCGGCCTTTTCTGGTCGTCCCATTCTGGTTCCAATACGAAAAGGAGAACGGGACCGAATTGTTATTCCCGCAAGCTTTGAAACAGTAGAAACAGAACTACTATTTTTATCAATTGACGACAGGTTTTGGTACCTGGTAGTTTTTATAATCTTATTATCCTTGATATCAAGTCCACAGCACCTGATGATTGGATAGGAGTAACGGTTAAAAACTATGGCACCCTCTTCTTGTTTGTGAAGCGCCCCAATTTCAATAATTATTGTTTTAAGTTTTTCTTCATATGGAATCATCAATTTAGAATCATCATCCAACCTGCCATTTTCAAAAACATACTGAGAAAGTATGGAGATATCCTCATTACTGATATCATGCCAAAAAAGATTGTATTTTGGATGTAAAGGAATATTTAGGGTCTCTGAAATCCTAAAAGCATCATCACTTGAAGGGTTGTAAATATCAATATTTTTTCCAAATTTTTCATTTAATTTTTCAATTGTTTTCTGATCGGCATTGGTTACTTCATCGATTCGATATTTTTCAGGTAAACAGCCGATGGATTTTTGCAAATCTTGGATCCACCATTCAAAGCAATATGGAGCATCAGGAAGTAATGAATTATTTTCGATAAATTCCCCAAATGGAATCAAAATTTCTCCAAGATCAATTATTTTTTTTATCTTGCATTGGTCAATTTGACTGTAATCTATAATTTCAACAAGATCTCCGCTATGAAATAAAACAATTGGTCCTTCGATATTGCTGCATGGTGTTCCAATCGTGCCTTTTCCAGGTCTTTCTGTTTTAATTTGTGTGCCAACAGCAATAAAGTTGTCTAACAAATATTTCGTTGCAGGATTAATTGCAGTGGACGCAAGACCAGCAGTTCTGGCTCGTCCATATCTTAGTCTAAACCCGCCTTTTCTGGATGGATGTGAAAATACGGGTCTACCAGCAATGACTTCACCGATATATTTTGAAGAAGGAGCAATAGTTGGCATGCCATTTGTGTCCAAATCCTTATCATTTCCAGCATTTTTATTTACAAAAATATCTAAAAAATCCCAATCCTTTAGTTTTAATTTTTTTACATGCTTAAGTATTTTAGGTGCTTTAAGACACAATCCCTCCGCAATTACTAAACAAGCCCCTCCTCTTAGTCTATTTGTTGCAACTCTGTTTAAATCCCTGTAACCAGTAACTTCTTCATCCTCTGTACCCTCCCCATTTATGCATATGGGACAGCCGCTTACAATTTTTTCAATCTCATCTGCAGATGGAGTGTATTGCAAGTGTTGGACCCTTTTATACAAGGGTATTTCCTCTTTGTAACGTTCAATTTCCCCTTTTGTAGGTACATATTTATCAATTCCGAGTTTTCTTCTTACAACATCGGCAATAAGTACACTCATTGCCTGTCCAGTACCACCTGCACTTCTAATTGGTCCGGAAAAATACAAATCAACATAGTTTGAACCATCTTTGTTCTTTCCAAGTTTTACCTCAGCAATTCCTTCGAGAGGTGCAACAAGAACCCCCTCAGTAAGTATTGCAAGTCCTGTTCTTATTGCCTGGTCCAGTGCATCTTCTGTTTTGGAAAAGTTGTAAGTATCTCCAGAAATTATTTCTTTGGCAATTTCTAATGACACCAATTCTCTATTGCCAATTTTTTTTGTTGTATTTCGGATTTTTTCGGCAATTCCCTTAGGACCAACAAGTTGTTCAACTCTAGCTGCAAGATCAAGTGCCTGTGGTATCTCAACTTTTAACTCAGGATCAAAACCCTTTTTTCTTGCCTCTTCTGAGATTTCATAACAACGATCTATTTCAACCTGAATCTGATCGAAATATGAACGCATTTCAGGGCTAACAGCGATATTATTGGAACGATCCCCACCCATTCTTTAACATCTCTAAAAAGCTAGCGAAAATAAATGTAGGTTACATGTATAAACTTTTGTATTTTTGAAAAACTGTAATTGCCAAAAACGAATATATAGCAAGTAATTCTATTTTGAAAAATCCATCATTGTTACATTACCATTTTTCAAATTTGCAATGGGAACCTTAGCCGGATCCGGAATAAAATTTAGCATCTTCTGATAAGATGTTTGTGCCTGCCAACTCGAGGAGTTAATTAAAGTCACGCCTCTATATTCACCAATTTTTGCAAGATGAACGTGACCAGTTACAAAAATATCCGGAATCTTGTCAATTACCATATAATCAATGTGTTCGGGAGCAAGGGGTGTATATCCCCCATATGCCGGCGCCAAATGGTGTTTTTTTAACATATTTTTCATAATTTCTACAGGTTCGTTATACTTCAAACCTTGAATATTTGTTGCAAAATCTAGCAGACTCTGTCCATGATAGGATAGTATTTCCACCCCATGAAGAGAAAAGTAACAGGGATTTCCGATAAATGTTATATTTTTTCCTGAAAAAAGGTCTTGAATTTCTTTTTCAAATGTAGGCTGCGGCTCGGCTGGTCTAACCGCATCATGGTTTCCTGGTTGCATAACAATTGATATGTGATCTGGTATTAATTGCAACTGCTCTGCTAGTACTTCGTATTGCCTGTAGACATCTGTTATGGACAATTCCTTTTCCTGATTAGGATATATTCCAATTCCATCTACAACATCTCCAGGAATTACTAAATACTTTATTTTTCCGGCAACGGCTTTTTGTCTAGAATTTCCCATCTCTCCATTTATCCATCTAATAAATGCTTGCCATTCTTTTTGTAGAAATTGCTTACTACCAACATGGATGTCTGATACAAATGCTGCACAAAGCGGTATTTCAGATTTTCTTCGCTCATTTTGTATACTAATATCAGGAAAAATAATATTTGTTACTAGTAATAAATCACCATTTTTACTTAATGTGCATTTTATGCCAAGTATTTCATCGATTATTACTTCTCCTGCCAGAGAAAAAACTTCCCGATTTTCTTTTATTACAATTGCAGTTGCACAACCTGTTTCGTCTTCAATTTCTATAAGTTTGTGTCCATTTTTGGTGGTTCGAATGTCTTTAATAATTCCAACAATTTGAATTTCCTTTATTCCACTCTTTTTGATTCTATTAATAGGGATAACGTTTGCCATTTCCCTTCTTTGACTTTTTAAGATTTTTCTTAAAACATCGAATCTATTAAGAAACAATTTAGTGAAATCGCTTGTAGTTCCTTCACAAGTACTATGTCCAGTTATGTCCTTAAAAATCTTAATTTCGGCATCATGTTCAGACGATAGTGGCTTCCATGTACTTGTACGTGTTAATGTGATTTTTGGTAATGCATCATAATTCTGCTCAGTACTCGTAAAATCATAACCGTTTTCTGAGTCATCATCGTTTTCATTTTCATCTTCATTATTTTGGTATTCAAAGAGATGTTTATTACCATATATTGCATCCAATAGTGAAGTTTTTAATTCATTTTTAGATATCGGCTCTTCAAATTTATTTAATTTTAACGAATCTACAATTTCCTGCTCTAGCTTTTTTATTTTTTCAATTGTTAATACCAATGGATAATCAGTTAATTTTTCCGTTATACTTAACACAAATGCTTTTGGATCATCTTTTGATAGAATATATTCTAGGGTTTCTGGTTGTACGAATGTACCATGCTCTGAAAAGGACTTAATTATTGATTCCATCCTCTATCCCACAAAAAATATTCGTAAATATTATGAATTTATTTTTCTGAATGCAATAATGGGATTTTAAATTATTGTGAGCTGCAATATTTATAAAGGGCAACCAGGGGAAAAGTACTCTTATAAATACTTTTCTATAAAAATCGCATTTTTCAATAAAAGAGTTAATATCAATTTTTTAAAAAAAATAGAAGTTATTAAGAAACATATTTTTTACGTGTTTTTTAGAAAAAAATATAAAAGAAGAAATCCTAAAACATATATTAGATATTAAAAATAGGCAGCACTATATGATAAGCATAAAGGTATACAAACAGGGTAATGAAATACTAATCGGGGCATGCGATGAGCAACTTATTGGTAAAAAATTTAAAGAAGGTAAGTTTCATCTGGACGTATCAAAGGGCTTCTACGATGGTCAGAGAGTTAGTATTGAAGTTTTAAAAACATATCTCGAAAATGCAACAATAGCAAATCTTGTTGGGGAAAAAACAGTAAAATGTGCAATTCAACTTGGTCTTGTAGATCCCGAATGTATTTTGCGAATAAAAGGAATCCCACATGCACAAATTGTAAAAATGCTGTAATACAAATTACTAATTGTTTATCATTTTAATTCTTTTAATCATATCATCATAATGGCTACCCATCCAGTAATATCTGTTACAAGTTGGGCAATGCCAAAACCTTTCTTTGGTTTCAAAAACTTTTGGTGGAACCTTTCCATAAACCATATCCTTTGAAATAGAGTGAAGTTCTGTGTTGCAAACTAAGCATCTTGATAAAAATTTATTTTCGTCGATTTTATTTTCCTTTATTATCTTGCGGATCTGTTCTATTAGATCGGTTTCCTGCATCTCAACTGTTGGAATTAGTTGTTTTTTTGCTCTGAAAGTTAATTCTTTATCTCTGGTAATTATGATTCTTTTTTCTTTTTTAGCAATTTCCAACAAAGCATCATCAGTCATTTCATTTTGAGCATAAAAAGTATCAAATCCTAAAATACGCAGCCATTTTGCAAGTGTACCTAACATCTGGTCGCAAAGTAGTTTCATTTCTAATTGATTGTATTAATGATAGTTTAATATTTTTGTCTATGCTAAAATTCAAATCTATAAATAACTTCTAACCAATTAGTAAATAACAAAATATATTTAATTATCAATGATAAAGGAATAATATGAATCAAAAATTAAAATGTATATTGATAGGTACGACAATTACCAATATCCTTGTAATTATTTTTCTTCTAATAACTTTTTTTACGTCGATACCTTATTTCACATTCCTTCGATACATATCCTTTTTTATTGGAAGCTTATCTGCCATCTATATATTGAATTCAGATGATATTAAACAAATTTTATTGATTTCTGCATCTGTAGGAATTACTTCTTTTTTAATAAACTTGATAATTGCATTTTTAATTGTTAATGTAATAATTCCATCAAGTTATTCTCCCAGTTTTATTGGAAACACTTCACTTCCATTACCACAATTTTTTCTAAAATCAGGAGTTACAGAATCAACTGTAATTGACAATATTTTGACTTTTTTAGTAATGATTTTAACTTCAATAAAATTAATTTTTATTAGTCTATTTGGTGGCGTTATTTCCTACATTTTAAAAAAACAAGGAATTTTTCCAAATTTCTCTACCTGAATTAGAATAAAATTTTGTAAACGATATTGTGAAATTTTATTAAAATTAATATACTAAATAAAAATTTGTTAATTCTTTGAAAATAAATACAAATTAATAATCAAAATTGCAAAACTTCTTAATCAATGGTTAAATAATCAAATATGGGTTAGTAGATAAAGTAATTCAACAATAATTAAATCTACCAAAATTAATTTTGATATTGTTTCCATCAAATATTTATAACGACTTTTTCGAATTATGTTGTGATACATAATAACACAAAAAATTATTTTCGTTCTCGGCCTTTATAATAAATTGCAGTAAATTAGGCAAAAAGGAAATTTTACAAACTAATTTCTATCAATTTTTTTATAATGAAGTAAAATACCTTCACCAAGTTGATTTGAACTTATCAATTTTAAGTTAATAACTTCATTTTCATTTTTTATTCCATGGCCATCGGCAATCGTTGGTGATTTTGCCCCACCTATAATAATCGATCCGATGTAGATGTAAAGTTCATCGACCAAATTATTTTTTAAAAAATTCCAAATAACTGTCCCACCGCCCTCGACAAGTAGCTTTTTTACACCTTTATTGTAAAGTATAGATAATACCTGTTTTAAGTCAAGGAACCCTTCATTATCCAATGATACATCAATGACTTCGACATTTTTTTCATAATTTTTTACATTTTTTTTTGTTGAGGAAAAAATTATTGATGGGGCTTTATCATCAACAACCAAAGCATTGGGCGGTGTTCTGCATTCTTTGTCTAGAACAACTCTCAAGGGTTGCTTTGGATTTTGAACATATTTTTCCTGTACAGTAAGTTTTGGATCATCTGTTAGAATAGTACCGATTCCCACAAGCACTGCATCTACACTATTTCTTAGCTGATACATTCTTTTTATGTCTTCATCGTTGGAAATTCTTATCTGCCTGCGATTGGGAAGTGCAATTTTACCATCAACCGACATGGCACAATTAACAATTACATATGGAAGATTCATACATAATCACTTAGGATAAAGCGGACAGTCCTTTTTATGTTCTGGGCATATTCCTTTGCTCTTACAGCTTGGCCCAGCATTTTTAAAAATTATTGGTGCGACTTTCTTAACCTCTGTAAGCATTTTATTTGCTAGTTGGCGAATTTCCCACTGTGCATGCAGACAACATCTTAATTCAAAAAAATTGAGAAGAGAGCGTGCATTCATGGTAACGATGATATTAGTACAGGTAGCATTAGGCAATATGTATCTTGCATCTTCTGCAGGAATTCCCATTTTTAATAATTTGTTGTAGTGAACCCAAATTTCCTGCATCGTCTTGTCATATGCTTTTTTCATCAGCTCATTTTTTGCAATTTTTGGTGGCATAACATAATTAGGCTCATTTAAGTTGACATACCGCTGGCTTTGTTGTGCATAGCTTGCGATACGATGTCTTACTAGCTGATGGGTTAATGATCTGCTCACATCACTTATTGCAAAAGAAAAACATGAGTGTTCTACTACACTTGTATGACCTAATTTCATAACCTCTTTTAAAATTGATTGAAGTTCTTTTTCGGGTTTTTTATCCAAATCCTCAGGTTTAATTTTGCTATGGGTAAGCTTTGCTGCCATTGCTGCTGTTTTTTCTGGATTAGGAGTAAAACCGATTATTTTAACATTCATATTTATGATCCTCCAATTGACATCTATAATGACATTATTATCTTTTCAGTTAAAGTTGGAATGTCGGCAATAATTAAAAAATTTGAAAAAATGTTAAAACCGTAACCTTTTAAAAAGTATCGAGGTTACACTCGATTAGTATAATGTTAGAGAAGGAGGCAATATGTTAGCATTTATTGTGACAACTATCGTTTGTTTCATAACCTATTTACTTTTAATAACTGGTAGTGGAACTTACGTAATCAATCTGTGGAGTTATGAAGAACTCATTTTTGGTTTAATATTTTCGCTTATATGCGGATTTATAGCAAGAAAATTATTTGTCAAAAAAGATTTAAGAATGTTGAATCCGGTTAGATGGTTTTCATTTATTGCCTACCTTGTCCCATTTTTTATTGCAATGGCAAAAGCCAACTTCGATGTTGCTTACCGTGTTATTACTGGAAAAATAAATCCAGGAATAGTCAGAATTTCTCCTGATTTAAAAACTGACCTTGGAATTACATTACTAGCAAATTCAATAACTTTGACACCGGGAACACTTAGTGTAGATATTGATGAAGATAGTAATGATCTTTATATTCACTGGATAAATGTTAAAGAAGAATCGCTAAAGAAAAAACCAGTAGATTGTAAATTTATTTGTGGTAGCTTTCCTAAATGGGTAAGGAGGATTGCTGAATGATACCATTTGAAACTTTTATGATTGTTATTGGGGCAATTACTCTAGCTGTTGTAATGGCAATAATTAGAATTATCAGAGGTCCTACCGCACCTGATAGAGTTGTTGGTCTTGATACAATAAATACAATAGTAATTTCAAGCATGGTTTTGTTTGGTGCAGCATATAACGAAGTTATTTACATTGATGTTGCAATTGTATATGCCTTGCTATCATTTATCTCAACCTTATTTATTGCAAAGTATTTGGAAGGAGGTAAGTTTTAGATGTCAATTGTCGATATAATCATTTACATATTCTTTTTCATAGGCGTTTTCTTTAATCTTCTTGCTGGTATTGGTTTATTAAGATTTCCAGATGTTTATACTAGACTTCACGCAGGTACAAAATGTACAACGTTTGGATCGATATTTCTTATTGGTTCTGTAATTCTGATAGGTTTTAGGTCTTGGTATTTTGGTAGCACAGATGGTTCTGTTTTGGCAATTCATTCGATTGTTGCGCTGATTGCAATATTATTAACTAATCCAACTGGCGCGCATGCAATAGCCCGCGCTGCTCATAGAAGTGGAGTTGAACCAGTTAATGCCGTTATTGATGATCTCAAGACAAAAACCAAATCAAAATCTCTAAAGAATAAATCGGCACACAACAAAAAAACGGAGGTCGAAAAATGATTGATGAATTAATTCACTTCGCAATTCCACTCTTAATCATAATTGCCTCTGTTGTTGCAATTTTATTGAGGGATTTACTTGCCTCGGTTATTGCATTAGCAGCAATGAGTCTTCTCCTATCTTTAGAATTTTATATACTTCAAGCTCCCGATGTTGCAATTGCCGAAGCTGGAGTAGGTGCATGTTTAACTACTGCCATTCTGGTGTTAGCTGTTAAAGGCACTAAACGAAAGGAGGATGAAATATAATGGAAAAAAGATCAATCGCTGCAATATTGTCTTTCTCTGTTGTTGCAGTCTTTTTCATTTTTACTGTATTATTAATGCATCCTTTTGGGTCTCCAGACAGCACTACAATGGATGATGATATAATTTCAAACGCACAAACTGATACTGGCGCGAACAACGCTGTTACTTCAGTTGTTTTTGATTACCGAGGTTTTGATACTTTAGGTGAAGCAACGGTTCTTTTTACTGCAGTGGCAGGGGTTGTGATGTTGTTCAGGAGGCTTAAAAAATGAGCGGCATGTCAAAAATTGTGAAAACAATTACTAACATCACAATTCCATTTATTCTTATTTATGGATTATATGTTATTGCTCATGGACATTTGACCCCGGGTGGCGGATTCCAGGGAGGAGCTGTTGTTGCATCGGGTTTAGTTATGGTTCTAGTTGCCTATGGATCAGTTTGGACAATGGAGAAAATAAAGGAAAAAAATCTTACAATGCTGGAAAGCCTGGGTGCATTTTGCTTTATACTACTTGCGTTCCTAGGACTCTTGTTTGGCTCAGTATTTTTTAATAACTATTTAGTGGGTTCAAACTCAATATTTGGAACTGTTCCTGCTGCTGGATCAGGTATTGCTGATATTAATACTGCAGGGGTCATTCCTCTTATGAATTTTGCTGTCGGGCTTAAGGTAATTGTTGGCCTTTTTGCAATTGTTCTGGTTATGGCTTATGCTATTAGCAAAAAGGAGGAAAAGTTATGATTTTCAATTTTCCCTTTATTGCTGTTGCTGCATTAATCATTGTTGGATTATACGCAGTGGTTTTTAGGAAAAATTTAATAAAAATGATAATTGGAATTACAATTATAGAAAGCGGCGTCAATTTATTCTTAATAACCTTAGGATATAGAGAAGGTAGTATCGCTCCAATTTATACCAGTTCTCCTGGTGGACTAATGTCTCTTCCCGTTCCTCAGGCTTTGACTCTTACAAGCATCGTCATAGGTGTTGCAGTTCTGGCTCTTATGCTTTCATTAGTGATACATATCTACAGACATTACAACACTTTAGATGTTAGAAAAATTGGAGGGGAAGAAGAATGAACGCATTAGAATTTTTTGTTGCTAATTCTCCGATTTTTGCTGTTGCCATTCCTCTGTTGGGAGCTTTTTTAACTCCTATATTTGGAATGATTAATGATAAATTGAGAAATGTATTTGCCATTTTGATAATGATTATTACGACAGGTATTGTATTCCTGCTGTCCTATGATGTGGTAACAAACGGTATTAGAACCTATATTTTTGGAGCTCAGGATTTAACCCTTCCTGTTGTAAGAATACTATTTGAAGTTGATGCCATGAGCTGCTTTATGGCAATAATAAGTGTGATTCTTGCACTTGTTGCTCTAATTTACTCATGGGCATTTATGAAGGAAAATACTGGTTTGGATAAATATTATACTTTATTGCTTTTAATGACTACTGGTATGCTGGGAATGGAACTTACCGGTGACATGTTCAACTTTTTCGTATTTTTAGAAATAACTTCAATTTCGTCTGCTGCTTTAATTGCATTTTGGATAAACCGGGGAAAATCAGTTGAAGCTGGTTTTAAATACATTGTTATAAGCACTATCGGTGCCTTATTTGTTCTATTTTCGGTTGCACTTTTTTACGGGCAGTATAATGCATTAAACATGGCAATAATTGCCAATTCAATACAGTTTAATTTTTTGGACAAGATTGCATTGGTACTTTTAATAGGCGCACTTGCGATGAAAGCAGGTATTGTACCTTTACACATGTGGCTTCCAGATGCATATAGTAAAGCCCCATCTTCAATTACGTTAATACTAATAGGAGCAACACAGGCCAGCCTTTATGGTTTATTGAGAGTCTGTTTTACTATTTATGGAAATATGATAACGCTTAGTCCAGTTTCCATTGGATGGGTATTGGTATTATTTGGTATTGTGACAATTTTGCTCGGTGTTATCATGGCAATTGCCCAAACCGACTTAAAACGCTTAATTGCTTTTGCAGCAGTTGGTGAAATAGGTTATATGATACTAGGAATAGGGACTGGTTTGGTTACAATGTCGCCCGATATATCCACAGCTGGTCTAACAGCTTTGAAAGGTGGAATTTTTCATATTATGAATGATGCACTTGATGTAGGATTGATGTTTCTTGTTGCAGGGGCAATTTATTATGCCACACGCGAAACATCCCTAAATCGATTAGGTGGGCTTGCTAGAAATATGAAATATACAACTGTATTTTTCATTATTGGACTTTTGGCCGTCTCTGGTCTTCCTCCGATGAATGGCTTTGCTTCAAAACTACTTATTTATGAATCAACATATCAGTTGAATCCTGTTTTAGCAATAATAGCGATTTTATCTAGTATTCTTCTGCTAGCAATTTTTGTAAAAGTATTACATTCAGCTTTTTTAGGACCAGCTTTGCCGAGGTTTGATCAGGTTAAAGAGGTTCCAAAAAGCATGCTTTTTGCAATGGCAATAATTGCCGGAATAATAATTGTATTTGGAGTATTTCCTGATATAATAGTTACAAATATTGTCGAACCAGCAGCAAATGCCTTGGTAGATAACGCAGGATATATTTCAAAAATATTGAGTCTTGCTGGAGGTGCATAAAATGTTGCCTTTTGAATCCCTATTAAAAACCCTTCAAACTGGGAGTGGTTTCTGGAATCCGCTTGTATGGATTGTTGCAATAATTGTTGCATTACTCGTGGTACTGATAATTAGAGGATTTGGGAGAAAGGATTACAAAAAGGGAACAAGTCAAACCCAGGCATTTCTTTCGGGTAATCCTGAATACGAAAAGGAAAGAATGCATATCAAAGGAAGCAATGTTTATTGGGGTTTTTCAGAAGTAATGAATTGGATTATAAAGTTACTTAAAAAGATGCATACTGGAAATGTAAGTGATTATGTTTTATGGTTTGTAATAATAATAGCTATACTTTTCCTTTCAATTATTATTCCTGGGGGGGCGATTTAGATGGATATTCAACAGATTTCTCAGGCGGCTTTAACGGTAATATTGGGAACTATGGGATTAGCGATATTTGGAATAATTTTTGGATTACTTTACAAGGGTGTTGATAGAAAACTTTCGGCTCACATGCAGGGAAGAATCGGACCACCTATTATACAACCATTCAGAGATGTAAGAAAATTGTTTGTAAAAGAAAACATTGTTCCAGAAAATGCAATTTCTTGGATTTTTCATCTTGCACCTTTGTTTGGTTTAGTGGCAACTATTTCGATTCTTTTATATCTGCCAATTGGTGGGTTCAATCCACTTGTAATTTCAAACGGTGATTTGATATTAATATTATATTTGCTAATTCTACCGTCGCTTGCAATGGTGGTGGGCGGTTTTTCCTCTGGTTCTCCTTACGCCACAGTGGGTGCTCAGAGAGAAATGGCTACCATGATGTCCTATGAATTCCCTCTTGCCATTATCATAATCAGCATGGCTTGGCGATTAAGTATGGAAGGAGTAAGCGATGTCTTTGCACTATCCTCTATAACTTCAATGCCTTTATGGAACTTTGTTGGGCCTCTAGGTTTCATTGGAGGAATAATTTTATTGTTGGCATTAGTACTCGTAACTCCAGCAGAGCTTTCTAAAATTCCATTTGATTCCCCTGAAGCAGAAACAGAAATTGCCGGAGGATTATTAACCGAATATTCGGGCAGGAATTTGGCAATGTTTTATTTAACTGATGCAGTAAAAACACTAGTTATGGCCTCCGTTATCGTGGCATTGTTTTTCCCTTACAATCTCTCGCCTCTTTTCGGATTGGAATCTTATCTTGCCTTTGCAGTGGATATAATCTTTTATTTGCTAAAAGTACTGCTTGTAATGCTGTTTTCGGTAACTTTAATACGTGTAGCAATTGCTCGACTTAAGATTGATCAGATAGTCTATACATATTGGGTACCAATTACTTTACTTTCCTTGGTAGGCTTAATTTTCCTTATGTGGGATCAGACCTTCATGGTCAACTTTGACATTCAGCCAGTATTTCAAATGCTTGGATTGTCCTAGATGTGATTGTTGCAAACAATTAGATACGAGCAATAAAACACAATTTTTTTTAAAATTGAAAAAGGAAAAATATGAATAGAGAGAAATCTAATAGCCAATCAATTTATCCAATTTTTTTCATCTTGCCTGCCCTACTGGTAATATTGGGTTTAATTTTTTTTCCATTTAAAACATACGAATCGGATAATCTTACAGAACAGTTTTTGACAGTAATCCTTTTTTCCAGTTTATTTCTTCTTTTGAGTGGTTTTTTCCTAAAAAATAAAGATATTGGCCATAAAATTAAAATTTTGGGTTGGACTGCATTTGCAACATATTGGTCTACGCAAATCAATACCTTGTATTATAGCGAGAATGGGGATGTATTCAATGCCTCTTTATGCATCGTTGGGATTTTTGCATTATTTTACTTTGCATATCACGAATGGCTATCTATGAAAAAGAACGAGGAGGTAGGTTGTTTAAACTGGGCAGTTGGAGCGGCAGCTATAGCCGGCATTGTTTATTTTGGAATTGAAAAAACTCCTCTTGCTCCCTGGCTTATTGAAACAGTAGCTTTGCAAAGCGGTTTAATCTTGGATTTCTTCATCAGTAATGTAGAGGTTCAAGATGTAGTAATCCTACACAATGGTGTCCATCTCGTTAACATAATCTTTGCCTGTACAGCGGTTCAGTCCATGGTAATTTTTCTTGGAATGATTTTTCCACTTACTAAAGTAGAATTGAAAAGAAAATTAACGGGACTTCTGATAACTATTGTTCCAATCTATTTTTTAAACCTAATAAGAAACGCGTTAATTGCATATTTAGTTAAGGGCGATCCTGAATTTTTTTCCATTGCACATAACATAATTGGAAAAGGATTAAGCCTGATTGCTTTAATCATTTTACTATTTATTGTTATAAAAATTGTACCAGAGGTTTTTGATGAAATTATTTGCTTAACAGACCTGCCTAAACGAAACGGTCCATTAGAAAGATTTATTAAATCAACCTTTTTGAGAAAAAAATGATATGGTAATTGCAAAAGGCACGAAAAACTGGATATTAACTCCATTAATAGTTGGAATTGGATTTACAATTTTTTCAATGTTTCTAGGTGAAGAAATTTCTTATGTATTCCTGTTTTTTTCATTTATTCTTATTTTGCTTGCAGCATTCTTTCTGATATTTTTCCGAGATCCACAAAGAATTGCAGGTCATGATATTGTTTCACCTGCAGATGGAAGAATCCGTGAAATTACAGATGTTAAAGATAAAGTGCTAGGAAAATGTAATAAAATTTCAATTTTTATGAATATTTACAATGTTCACGTAAATCGTATGCCAATTGACGGAAGAATCAATGGAATAATTCATCACAAAGGCTCGTATCTTCCCGCTTTTAAAAAAGAATCAGAGCGTAATGAAAGAGTTGAAATCCTGATAGAATCAAAAATTGGAATGATTAAAGTTATTCAAATTGCAGGCACGTTAGCAAGGCGGATTGTTACATATGTTTCGAAGGGCGACGTAATCAAAAAAGGAGACAAAATCGGAATTATCAGACTTGGTTCACGCGTTGATATATTTATTCCATCAAATGCTATAAAGACTTTAAACATTAAGGTTGGCGATACAATTAAGGCAGGTGAGGATACTCTTGCAGAAATCAATGATTAGTTTGTTATCTATTGCTGACATTATAAGTCTATTAAACGCCAATCTGGGTTTTCTTTCGATAATTATGGCTTTTTCCGGACAGTTAAGACTTGCATTGTCCTTTGTTCTACTGGCCTTGCTTGCCGATGGGCTTGACGGAATAGTTGCAAGAAAGACAAAACATGGAGTTCTTGGGGAACATTTTGAGGCAATGGCTGATATGGTTTCGATGGGATTAGCACCACTTGTTTTTGTATATGCAACTTATCAAAACGAAATATCTTCATGCGTGTATTTTCAAATTTACTTCTATGTAACAGTAATTTTCTTCATATCATTAAGTACTATTCGTCTATCCTCTTTTCATGTCCTGAAAGACAAAAAATTTTTTATTGGCCTTCCTGCATCGGCCGGTACAATTATAATTCTAGTACTTTCACTTTTAAAGATTAATTACATAGCTGAGATACTGGTAATATTACTCGTTGCTCTTTTTATGGTTTCACCAATTAAGTTTCCAAAGACGGGGTTGAAGATAAACTCAATTGCGACAGTTTTAATAATTCTAACAATAATTTTTGAAAAATCTTTCAGCAACGCAGCACCAATTATTCTTTTAGTAGCAATCTTAATTTATGTTACAGGTGGACCTCTACACTTGTGGATTACCAGAAAACGATAATACCTTGGCAACTACTGAACCCTTCTCATGAGTTTAATTAAATTTTGTACCAAATCCTATTATCGTAAATAATTGACCATTATTTCACATCCAAAAAATCTTAGATAAAATAAACCACAAACTCACTGGCCCCATTCTGTATTTCAACTTTTATTTTCGATTTTCCACTTCTGTTTTATTATCTATTATCTAATTGAAACAATTAATCTATTACTACAAAACATTTCTAAACACAAAACGCATTACATAAAGCCCGTATGGACGATATACCTAAAATTGGCGTTACTGGTATGCCAAACGTTGGAAAAACCCAAACACTCATTAAAGTAATTGAGTTTCTAGAAAGAAGCGGTTACACGATAGAAGGAATGATTACAGAAACTATTTTGGAAGATAAAAAACGTGTAGGTTTTTATGTAAAAGATTGGCAAACTGGTGAAAAAGAAGTTTTTGCTCATCTAAATTTTGAATATAAGGAAAAGGTTGGAGATTATGGTGTTGATACATCGGTTCTCGATAAAATTGGCATACCTGCTATAGAGAAAGCAATTATCGATGAGGATGTAGACGTAATTGTAATTGATGAAATTGGCAAAATGGAAATGCTTTCTGAAAGATTTTGTGAAGTTGTTATCGAGGCATTAGATTCAGATAAGCCAATAATGGTTACGCTGCATAAAAAATCCAGAACACCTTTGTTACAGGATGTTAGAAGAAGAGACGATATAAGAATTTTAGAGGTCACCCCAGTTAATAGAAATCTTTTACCTTATAAACTAGAAAAAATTATGAAAGAAAAATTGCCACCACTTTTTTAGATATGAACGATTTATTGAGACCTCAGATAATCAAAGAGGGAGATACTAAGATTTTTGTTTTCAAGAATAAGATCTCTGAAAAAGGACCAGGTTCAAAGCATTGGTTACCATTTTATAATCCTTCAATGGAGTTGAATAGAGACCTTTCAGTTCTTGTGGTTCAATGGTTGGCAAATACTTGTGAAAAAAAATTGGAGATTCTCGACGGCCTTGCAGCTTCTGGAATAAAGGGAATTAGATTTGCAAATGAAATAGCAGGTGATTTTTTTGTTACCATTAATGACTGGAATGAAGAAGCTTATAAATTGATTAAAAAAAATATAGAGATAAACGGATTTAAAAATGCAATTGCATCTAATGAAAATCTAAATTTATTATTATCTAAAAAAAGTTATCATTACATTGACGTGGATCCATTTGGTTCGCCTGCATATTTTACTGACTCTGCGCTTAGAAGTATTAAAAATAATGGAATTATCTCTTTTACTGCAACTGATACAGCAACGTTATGCGGGGTTTATCCTAAAGTTTGTCTAAGACGTTACGGGTCGGTTACCTGCCATTCATATTTAATGAAAGAAATTGGTTTAAGGATTCTTTTGGCATTTATTTCTAGGGAAGCTACAAAATATGATAAGGGAATTTCTCCGGTATTGTCGTATACAACTGATCATTATTTTAGGGTTTATGTCCAAGTTAGAAATGGTGTAGGACATGCTAATGATTCTGTTAGAAAACTATCCTTGGTAAATTCGTCTCAGTTTTATGATTGTAAAGATAAGGTTGATTTTATAGGGCCTTTATGGGTGGATAAATTGCAAAATAAAAGAATTATTGAAAATATTCGTTCTATTCTTACAAATAAAAAAATGGGTACGAAAAACATTCTTTGGAAACTTTTAGATTTACTTGAAGAAGAAAGTGATGCTCCTGCATTTTTTTATAATTCTGATGACATAGCCTCCCGTCTTAAGTTGTCTCCTCCAAAAAAGAAAGTAATTTTTAATGAATTAAAAAAGGCAGGATATAATGTATACCGGACACATTTCAGTCAAACAGGTTTTAAAACAGATGCACCTTTAAATAAAATAGAAAAGGCGTTTAAACCAAATTAAATATATAGATTTATAATGTAGGGGGAAGTGTGTGACAAAGAAATTAAGGGTTGGTGTTTTGGCTTCTGGAAATGGTACAGATTTGCAAAGCATTATTGATGCATCAGAAGACGGGTTAATTGATGCTGATGTAGTTGTTGTTGTGAGTGACAGAAAGGATGCATTTGCTTTAAAAAGAGCAAAGAACCACGAAATTAAGGGGGTTTTTGTAAATCCCAAAGAAAAAAATAAGATAGATAAAGAAACTGATGAAATTTTAACCAAAAATAATGTTGATTTGGTAGTAGGGGCTGGATATATGAGAATATTATCTAGCGATTTTGTTAAGAAATGGTATGGAAAATTAATTAATATTCATCCAGCACTTCTTCCCTCCTTTAAAGGAACAAATGGCCAGGGGGATGCATTTGATTATGGAGTAAAAATTACTGGTTGCACTACACATTTCATTGATGAGAAAATGGACCACGGTCCAATAATTTTACAGGCAGCAGTTAAAGTAATGCCTGGTGATAATAGGGATTTGCTTGCACAAAGAATTCTGGAAGTAGAGCATCAAGTTTTGCCTAGAACTATTCAGCTTTATGCTCAAGGTAGATTAAAAATCGAGGGCAGAAAAGTAAAGATATTGCCAGGAGATTCATGGTTAAATAACCAAGAAAAAAATTCTGGAGTCTTATATTCTGAGGGGTATTAGATTTTTTGTATGAATATTAATGAAAATATGCACTGGCTAAATAGTTATTCACGTTTTGGAATAAAACTCGGGCTGGAAAGGATAAAAAATCTTTTAGATCTATTGAAGAATCCCCAAAATGAATTCAAAATAATTCACGTTGGGGGTACAAATGGCAAAGGCTCGGTTTCTCATTATATTTCATCAATACTTTTTCAAAATGGTTTCGATGTTGGTCTGTATACCTCCCCACATCTACAGGAAATTAATGAAAGAATAGTAGTAAATAAAAAAAAAATTTCAAATAAGGATTTTTCAAATCTGACAAATAAAATAAAGCCCTTTGTTAAACAAATTGAAAATCAGGATCCACCCACATATTTTGAAATATTAACCGCGATGGCATTTGAATATTTTAAAGATAAAAAAATTGATTATGCAGTCATTGAGGTAGGACTTGGAGGAAGATATGATGCTACAAATATTGTAAATCCCTCCGTTTCGATTATTACAAATGTTGCTTATGATCATAAATATATTTTAGGAAAAGCAATTAAAAAAATTGCATACGAAAAATCTGGAATCATCAAAAATAACACTCCGGTAGTGACTGCAGCTTCAGGTGAGGCATTAAAAATTATTGAAAATGTTGCTAAAGAAAAAAACTCTAGTGTACACAGAATTAGTAAAAAAAATATTAAACGCATTTGTTCAAAAATTAATTTTCAAAAGTTTGCTATAAATGGGACTCTAGAGAAATATTCTGTTAAGACAATAATGTTGGGTGAACACCAGGGACAAAACATTGCAATTGCCCTAGGGGCTGTTGAATTACTTCAGATGAATGGAGTATATATTTCAGACACAAGTATCCTTAGAGGAATAGAAAAAGCAATGGTTCCTGGAAGAACAGAGATAGTTAGAAAATCTCCAACGTTAATATTGGATGGAGCCCACAATCCGGCAGGTATTCAAGCTTTAAAACACACTCTGGAGAATGATTTTGTTTACGGCAAGATTATTCTAGTTATTGGTATACTTGCAGACAAGGATATCGATAAGATGCTTTCAACTATTGTCCCACTTGCAGATATCGTTATCCTTACAAAACCAAAAAACAATAGAGCGTGGAATATTAATCAAACTATAAAGAAACTGGAAAAAAAGGGTTTTTTGGCACAAATTATTGAAATTGATGATGTTAAAAAGGCAGTTTCTCATGCTTTATCTATCGCAGAAAACAAAGACATTATTTGTGTCACTGGATCACTGTATACAGTTGGAGAGGCGCGCGATTTTTTTACCAACAAATAATCTATTTATATAATACCACTATTAGGACCGGTAATGACTGAATTTAATTCATATTTCATAAATATTAATTCGATAAAAGAAGCAAAAAGAGAAATTCAAAAGATAGGTAGCGATCCTAAAAGCATTGAAATAATGGCTCCTAAGGCCGTTACAAAAATCATAAAAGTTGAAAAGGTAATTTTACAGGATGCAATAATAATCAAACAGGACATGCTTTCAGTGGGCGGGGAAGTGGCAGTACCACAAAACACCTTCAAACTTCATGGAGAAACTGGAGATATTCTGATAATTGGCACAGTGAGACAACTTAATGATTTAGTGATAAAACTTGACCGACATTATCCTCGTTTGAAGAAAATTGCCGGAAAAATTGCAATTCTGTTAAAGGAGGTAGAATGAAATATCTAAAAGTTGGGAGTAAAAAATTTTTGTTAGGTAAAAAAACTTTAATTATGGGAATATTAAATGTTACTCCTGATTCATTTTCAGATAGGGGGAGACATTTTTCTGTTGATGCTGCTATTAATCATGCGCTTAAACTTGAGGAGGATGGTGCAGATATAATTGATATTGGAGGTGAGTCAACTCGGCCCGGCTCTAAACCAATTTCTTCAAAAGAGGAAATAAAAAGAGTTATTCCAATTATTGAAAATTTGGCCAATAAATTAAGCATACCTCTTTCTATAGATACGTATAAATCAGAGGTTGCAGAAAAGGCAATTGAACTTGGAGTTGGAATGGTAAATGACGTAACTGCACTCCAGGGCGATCATGGTCTTGTAAGTGTTATAACTAAACACGATGTCCCGGTCTGTCTGATGCATATGAAGGGAAATCCGTTAACCATGCAACAAGATCCAAAATATGATGATGTGGTTAAAGAAATACGTGCTTTTTTAAAAGAAAGAGCCGACTTTGCCGTATTTTATGATGTAAAAAAGGAAAATATAATCCTAGACCCCGGAATTGGTTTTGGGAAAAGAACAGGTCGAGGAGTAGAGGATAACTGCGAGATTTTAAAACGGCTATCGGAATTGAAAAGTTTAGGATTCCCACTTTTGGTTGGCACATCTAGAAAAACCTTTATTGGCAATGTATGTGGTGGGAAAAAGCAACTTCCAGTTAATGATAGATTGGGAGGAAGCCTTGCAGCTGCTTGTATTGCTGCAATAAATGGAGCAGATATTATCAGGGTTCATGATGTAAAGGAGACAAAACAATGTTTGGATATTGTCAACTGTGTAATAAAATAATCTCTCTTTATTCATTCTTTAGATTAAAACACTTATGACAGTAGGAATTATTAAGCATAAGCTGATTTCCAAATTGTGGGATTTACCATGGATTTAGTTTGTCCAATTGATTATCGTTATGGTAGAATAGAAATAAAGGAAATTTTCGGAGAAAAAAGTCGACTCCAGTTCTTACTTGATGTTGAGGCAGCTCTTGCAAGAGCGCATTCTGCTGTTGGTAACATACCTAAAGAAGCTGCCGATGAGATTTCTAAAAAAGCTTCTGTTGATTTTGTAAGTATTGAAAGGGTTAGAGAAATTGAAAAAGAAACAAAGCACGACGTTATGGCTATAACAAAAGCTCTGGCCGAGATATGCAAAAATGATGCTGGCAAATATGTACATCTAGGAGCAACAAGCTATGATATTGTCGATACTGCAAATGCCTTGCAGTTTGGCGATTCAATATCAATTATTAAAAAAGGTTTAAAGGAACTTAGAAACACTCTTGTGAATCTTGCAATAAAACACAAAAAAACCGTAATGCTAGGTAGGACTCACGGACAACATACAATTCCAATTACCTTTGGGTTAAAAATGGCAGGATATGCAATGGAAATAGATCGACATCTAGAAAGATTACATGAATGCCAATCTAGAATACTTGTTGGAAAACTTTCTGGTGCTGTAGGGACGGGTGCGGCACTGGGTCCAAATGCATTGAAACTTCAGCAGATTATGCTCAGTGATTTAAAGCTTGGAATTGAAGATGTGTCTACTCAAATTGTTGCAAGAGATAGGTACAATGAGTTGGTTTCTGTTCTCTGTAATATTTCAACAACTATTGAAAAATTTGGTACTGAGATTAGAAACCTACAACGTGACGAGATTTGTGAAGTAGCCGAGGCATTTGAATCAAAAAAACAGGTAGGTTCTTCTACTATGCCTCACAAAAGAAACCCGATAACCTCTGAACAGATTTGTGGTTTGGCAAGGTTAGTCAGGGGATTTATAATTCCTACTTTTGAAAATTCTATTCAGTGGCACGAAAGAGATTTGTGCAACTCTTCAGGTGAACGTTTTATATTGCCACACACTCTAATAATTACTGATTGGATAGTATATCAAACAAATGAGGTTTTTAAAAATCTGAAGGTTTTTCCAGAAAGAATGAGACAAAATATGTACATTTCCAAAGGTCTTCCTATGGCTGAATCTTTGATGACTATGCTTATTAGCAAAGGGGTAGGCAGGGGAAATGCCCATGAACTTATGCGAAAAGCTTCAATTAAAGCAACGGAACAAAACAAAACTTTAAAAGAAGTTGTTTTAGATGACAAAGAAATTATGCAATTAATTGATTCTGCAGATGTTGATTTTGCGTTAAATCCTGATAATTATCTGGGTTCTTCAGAAAAAATAGTCGAAAAGGTTATTAAAAAACTAAAGAGATGAATCAGTAAAAAACTGTTTTATTCCAATCGAAATATCCATTAATGGGATGCTATATTCTTGTTGCCGTTATGGAAAATCTAGATATAATTACTAAAAACGTCCAAGAAATTGTAACTATCGAGGAATTATCGCAAGTTCTAAATAAGGAACATCCTAGAGGATATATTGGTTTTGAACCCTCTGGTACAGTCCATTTGGGATGGAAAATATGTACAAATAAAATTAAGGATTTTATTAAATGTGGGTTTGATTTTACAGTTTTACTTGCTGACTGGCACGCTTATATTAATGATAAACTTGGTGGGGATATTGAAAAAATTAAACTTTGCGGAAAATACATGGAAGATTGTTTTTCTGCAATGGGGGTTGATAAATCAAAAATCAAATTTATCTATGCAAGTGACTATATATCTGATCCCAAATATTGGGAACTTGTACTTAGAGTTTCAAAATCAACAAGCGTTGCTAGAGTAAAAAGAGCCATGGATATAATGGGAAGAGATGAAAGTGAAGCGGATAAAGACCTCTCAAAGCTTTTTTACCCCGCAATGCAAGTATCAGATATATTCTATCTAAAACTTGATGTGGCCTATGGTGGCATGGACCAACGTCATGCTCATATGCTTGCAAGAGATACAGCAAAAAAAATCGAAATAAAACCACCTGTGGCTATTCATACACCCCTTTTGACAGGTTTGCAGGCTGGAGAACGAATGAACCCTCTTGAGGTAAAGATGAGCAAGAGCAAACCAGATTCAATGATTTCAATTCATGATAATCCAGATGCCGTCAAAGACAAGATTAAAAAAGCATATTGTCCAGAAAAACAAGTTGAAGACAATCCAATTTTAGAAATATGTAAATTTGTTTTACTCCCTGAACTTTCAGGAGAACCTTTCTGTATCAAACGGTCCGAAAAATTTGGTGGAAATTTAGAATTTCTAAGTTACGAAGAATTGGAAAGAGCCTACGCATCAGGTCTTCATCCATTAGATCTAAAAAATGCCGTTACATTTTATATTAATAAAACTTTAGAACCAATTAACAAATATTTTGAGAGTCATCCGGATAATTTTCAATATTTAAAAAATGAAGGAATTATCCTTTAAACATTAGCGCTAGCTAAATATCGTTAAATAAAAATACTTTTATTTCCTTATT
This sequence comes from uncultured Thermoplasmatales archaeon, assembly GCA_964615235.1. Lineage (GTDB taxonomy): Archaea > Thermoplasmatota > E2 > DHVEG-1 > DHVEG-1 > JAFGPP01. The sequence goes on along the minus strand of CAZTMK010000017.1, from coordinate 7,069 downwards.
GTAATTTAAAATTACACAATGATATTATGGCAGATATATTAACAAACCTAGTAACAATCCTAGAACCTTATCTTGAAGTTGTTGAGATAGTTCTTGCTGTAGTTATTTCATTTGTTATTTTTAGTGTAATCATAAGACTCATTCGGAGAAGACTTTTAAAAAAAGTAACAACAAAAAAACAGCAATCAAATGTAACTGTTTTTCTCGATTTATTAAAATATATTTTTGCTTTTTTACTAATTATTGTTGTATTTTCCACTTACTATGGTCGTTGGGGTGAACTTAGTTTTATTGTAGGACTTTTAACTGTTGCTCTAGGATGGGCTTTACAGAAACCGATTAGTGGAGTTGTTGCATGGCTCATTATCGTTACGCGAAGATCGTTTCATATTGGAGACAGAGTTATTATATCTGGAATTACTGGGGATATTACAGACATAACTCTTACCCACATTTTTCTTGATGAAGTTGGGGGTACAATTGATGGCGAGGAACTATCAAGAAGAACTATTATGTTGCCAACATCGCTAATATTTGAGCAACAAATTATTAATTATACTCATTCAGACGATTACATCTTGGATGAAGTAAGTGCTTCAATTACTTACGAAAGCAATCTCGATCATGCAGAACAATTGATGAAGGATGCAGTAAAATTAGTTATGTCTTCTATATATGAAAGATTTCCAAAAAAATTAATAAAGGAACCCTGGACAAGATTAGTCTTTAAAGATTCTGGAATTGAGATAAAAGTAAGATATTTTACAATTGCTACAAAAAGAAACAGAATTTCAACAGATATTAGAAGAGAGATTTATCATTTGATTAAAAAGTCAAGAGAAGTTGAATTTGCATATCCTCATGCTGAAGTTCTTTTGAGAAACAAGTAACTAAAAGGATTTCTTCTCAAGGCAATAAACATACAAAAATTCATCATCAAAATTTTTCTTGGATTCAATTTTATATTTTAAATTACTTTTTAAAAAGATATGATGTATTTTATCGACTTTTGAAAGTGAACTGATTATTAAATAAGCTTTACCAAAAGGCAAAAGAAATTTCTCAACATTTTCAATAAATCTCTTAATTATTGCTAATCCAGTAGGACCACCATCTGTTGCAATATCAAACCATCCTGTTTTACCAATCCTTTCATTGTCTCTTGTTGGTAGATAAGGGGGATTAAAAATTATAACGTTGAATAATTCTTTAGAATGCAAAACCGAGAAAAGATCGCCATACCTAATGTCAACATTACCACTTAAAAGGTTTTTATTTGTCATGAAATTTTTTCGTGTTAATTCTACTGCATAGGGGTTAATATCTGAACATACAACATTTGCACCAAGATATGCGCAATGTAATGCAATTATTCCGCACCCGGTCCCAGGTTCGAATACTTTTTCTTTTGGAGATATTTTTATTGCATCTAGAATTTGAAACGTATCTTCTGCTGGTTCGTACACTTCGGGATGCAAATGAATAGTTAATTTGTTAAAATGGAATTGTAAACTTGATGATTTTTTATTCAAACTTATCTTTTATCCCCCAATAATTAGCTAAGATATGGAATTCAATAATATTTTAAGTTGAATATTTTTGCAGAAATTCATTTGCCAATTTACGTGTCTTCGGGCTATCACTTTTTTCAGAATTTTTTACAAATTTAATCATTTCTTTTTTCTGATTAGATTCCTCAAAGTAATGACTAAATGCCTGTATAACAGCAGATTTCATTAATTCAGTTTGTTTCCCTTTATACATATTTTCAAAATTCAGAAGTAATGCCGTTATTTTTGATTGATATTGTTTTTTAAATTTAGCAATTATACCGGCTTTTTCAATTGCATGTCCTGATGTCATTGTTTTGCCTTGATTTAAAATTCCAAAATAAGTTTCGAATACATTATCAAATTTATTTTCTGAATCTATTTTTGTTAGGTTTGCTAGTAGATGTATAGCAATATACTGATGGTAACTATTTTCACTGGTAAGCATTTTTGAAAAGTAGTCCCAGCGCCAGTATAAAACTTCGGGATGTTTTTCACTTATTTTTAATAATATCTGAAAACTCGAAAATCTAACTTCATCATCCTTAGATAAGAGATTATCTAGCAAAATTTCAAGATAATCTGGGTCATTTATTGCCTTTTTCAAATTTGTATCAACATTATTATGATTCATCTCTGTAGCTCCAGTTAGATTTTATTTTTTCAAACTTAATTTGTTTAAACCTGGACATAGGAAAATGGTCAAATAAAAAATGTTAACCACCTATATTAATTAGGATATTTATTTTTCATAAGCTTTGCAAACTTTTTCGCCTCATTTAGGTCTTCATCACTTGGTCTTCCTCTGCTAAACATTAAAAACTTACCTTTGCAGAAAAATTTATTCTGAATACAAGCTTTTTTGGCGATCAGTAAATTTTCCATTTCTTTGACTTCCATTCCTTCCCCTCCACCAGAAGTACCAAACAAAGCAACATTTCTAGAGTTGAAATTATTATCTTCAATAAATTCTGTTATAATCTTTCCAGGTTTACCACCATAGCATCCAGAACCTAAAAAAACCAAAGCATTCTCAACCAGTTCTGCATCCTTCACATTCTCTGCTTTCACACCTAGTTCAGAAGCGATTGCTTCGGCTACTTTTTTCGTATTCCCCTTTCTAGAAAAATAAATCACCTGAGATTCCATGTCACCAACTGAATCTACTGAATCTTAATGGAATAGTGACCTAATTAAAGTTATGTAATGAACACGAAGTTAGGTGCATTTTATATAATAATAAATTATTTCAGCAATTGGTTATCACATGAACGAAACAGATTTTTACAATTATACATTAAAAGTGCCCAGTCAGATGGAAGTAGTTACTGTCTCAAACCTAAGAAAATTAATAGAACTATTCCCAAGACTGGCCGATAAATTTGATGATGAAGATGTTTCAAAAATCAAAGAATATCCTCTGAACAATACTCGTGCAATTGGCCGTGTTTTGTCATACTTAAAGTATCTTGACGTTCTTGAAGATTGTCGGATAGTTAAAAGAGAAGATGACGAGGAGATAGTAAAACAAGGTTTTTGTTTAACAGAAAAAGGAGGTTTGCTAAAGGAAACAGCAATTTACGATCCTAACAAACTTAAGGAAAAGTGGAAGGAGGTAGTACAGGATTCAGAATTGTACAAAGCCCTAACTTGTAATGATGAATTTGAAAAAAGCAAATACGTTTCTCGTTCAACTGTAAGAAAACTACTTGCTAATTCGTTTTCCAGTAGAGTTAAAGACATGAAAGAACGTGTAGACAAAGGTGAAGATTACTTAATCAATTTTCTGGACGATGCTGGTTTATTCAAGCTAGATAATGAATACCTTAAATCAATGGAAGCTATATTGAATTCACCTAAAAAACTCGAAAAAAATTTCGAATCACAAGAGTATCAAATAGCTGAACAAGCACAGGATTTAGTTAAATTAAATGATAATTCTTTAAACGGATGTTTGCTTTTTATTAAGGAACACGATTTTGAGTTAAAAATCAAGAAATGGAGTGATTTAACGCTTAGTTTTTTAAGTAAATACACTGAAAGCAAAAAATTGCTAAACAAAGAATAGTTTAAGGATAACTAAACAATCTTTAATGAATTTAATAACCATCTCAAACTATATTTTTTCAAGTTTTTAAGATTCAGTATAGGTTACAAAACAAAAATCATTAATGTTGTTTGATTTAATCCATGTAACTCCCTTGTTTATAGATACAAATGCTTCACCTTCTGGATAAGGGTCCTCGTAATATTTGCTTGCATAGAGCCATCCACCTATTGAATCATTATCAAAACGACAGATAATGTAATAAGTTTGTTCAGGCTCAATTACAATATCCGGGAAATCGTAGGTTGTCCACCATTGAACTCTTGCAGGAGAATGTTCGTTTACCTGGTGTGGCATTTTGTAAATTTCTGTAAGATCTTCTCCAGTTAGATTTTTTCTGATTGAAAGGTGAAGCGGGCCAGGTTCTTTTGAGTATACCATCGATACCATAGTTTCTAGATCAACCTTTGTTAATTTGGATTTATTTGAAATAAATGATTGTGCAAACCAAATATCGTTTGTCATTAAACCGTCGTTAAAACTTTGCCCCTCAAAAATTTCTGTCTGTCTTTGATCGATTTCACAATCAAAAGATATCGAAACAACCTTACGTTTCAATAAAGGAGGCATGTATTTTTTAATCCCGTTTTCATCTTCAGATTCAAACCAGATATTGTATGTACCAATCGCATTCCAACTATGAGAAATTTCAACATTTTCATCTGATTCATGTAAATCGGTCCATTCTTCAGTACCGTCTCCCCAGTCAACAAAGTAACGAATTCGATCTCCCTCAGGGTCAGTTGATGAAATTAGATAGGAATATTCTTTGTTGACATTGCAATCAAATGGCCCCACAAAATCTGGTTGACTTGGAGGATAATCAATATCAGTTAATTTAAGTTCTCCAGGATAATCGTCAAAAATCTGCGGCAAGTTTGGAAAATTATATTCTTTGAGTAAAAAATCAGATGTTTTGGGTGAGGCATAGTTAAAAGCCTCCTCTGCTGAACACATTCCATCAAAATCGTCATTTGCAAATCCCTGTAAACCTTCCATTAAATAATGGGCGAAAATCCAAGTTTGACTCAGGGTATCTTCCTCAGATGCCATCAGCACAACTCTTCCCGATGAGCTTAAATCTTTGCCAAAATCTTGCATCCACCTCGAACTAGAAATCTGAAGGGGCTCTCTTTTAGCTTTGTTATCTATTTTTGCACCATATGATATGTCATCAAACCCTCCACTGTAACACGAGTCGATAATTGCGCAAACTCCTTTTGCATCTAACATACTGAGCAATAAATCGATTTCATCATCATAAAGAAAAGATAACCACGGAATGCATATTGAGAGACGTAGTCTTGGTAAATAAATCCTCCATGTCGAGTAAGTTGATAATGCTTCATCACACCCATCATCTTCGTCATAGGGTGGGAAATCTACCGGCAGAGGACCTCCATGTGTAGCAATATAAAAAAGACAAATGTCATCTTCATCATCCATCTTATCTAACCATCTAAGACCCATAATTATGTTTAAAGTAGTTGCTTCTTTACCAGTTAAAAGTTTTATTTGATCTGGTTGCCAATGATCAGATTTCAATAATGTATAATAAAGATCCTCAGCTGCTAAATCGTTATTGGGAAGCGCACTTTGAGGACGATTCATAAATTCATTACATCCGACAATTAATGCCCAATATTCTGTATCTTCGTCATCTAATATATTGTAATTTGTTCCTTTTTTACAATCAATCATTGCAATTGCGTTTATTCCAACCATTACAAAACTTACGATTATTAATATTACAAATATTTTCTTCATTTCATTCCTCCTTTTCAAAATATAATAAAAAAATGTAAATATAAATAATCTAGCATGAAAATTTTGTTCAAATGTATAAAAATCGATGATGATTTTTGGTTTTTGACAAAAATTATAATTTTTTTAAAATAGCTTTCAAAATTTGTTCTTGTACATATTTTTTACATTTTTTTTATTAATTTTTAATATACTTATTTAAATGACAATGAAATAAGTAGTATCATATTTCGACAAATCAGTAAAATACTTTAAATTATAGGGGGCAAAAGAGAGAAAATCAGAGTTGGAAGAGGTTTTAAATCCGATATATGGACAATAATTTCCCTCCTCAAATTGAATATGTTTTGTTCCTCTTCCAACTATGTATCTTCCTTTAACAAAATTATTTTGATTTTTGTAAAAAGCTAAAAAAATTCTTTTGCACCTTCAATTTTTTTAACTCCGCTTACAGTCTTTGGTCTGTGTGATGAAACCCACCTATAATACAATGCCAAAATTATACTGAACATACCAAATATTCCTATACCAATTATGTAGCTATTTTGGTAAAGAGATCCTATTAAATAAATGCAGCAATCTACAATAGATAAGCTGATAATGATTTTTTGAAATTTTGTAAGTTGAAAATACTTACCTATGGCGTCATTTTCATCAATACGCTCTTTATCAAGCTCAGAATAAGGTAAATTGTTGTAAGTTAATTTCATAATATCTTCTTTTAAAATTCGTAGATCTTTCATCATATCCGCTAGCTTTCGAACAACTTTTGGGTTACCATCCCATGCGTCGTTGTATTCATCAATTGCATCCTTGATATTTTCTAGAGCCCTAGAAATTTTTTTCTGGCAACGTTTGTGATATTTTTGTGTCATGAGTATCTTTTTTTCAGCAGAAGTTGGTCTGACATATTTATCATATTGGTGAACTCTGTCCCGTTGACCAATACTTAGAGGCCATTTGACCATAAACATCTCTCCAAAAATATTTCATTTAAATAAGTATAAATACCTTTTTAGGAAATTTACCAAAATTGAAAATAGTCTTAATGAATAATTTACCAGAATTCTTTGTAAAAAAGTGATTATTTGTACAAATCCCTACCTACCTATGCTACCGATTATAAATAATATAATTCCAGTTATTAATAGTATTACTCCAATTATATATCTTAAATCTTTTAAATCTTTAATTTCTTGTATTTTATCAAGTTTCTCCTCCAATGTTGCACTATCCTTTTGTGGGACAGCTGTTGCAGTGCTTATAATAAATAAGGTTATTGCAATTACTCCAAAAACTATCGTGCTTTTTTTCATATTCTATACACCCTTTAATTTTTTTTATAATTTCTCTAGGAAAATAAGTCTAGTTGTATTATAAAAGATTTATTGCAAAAAGTATGTTCAAAACGGGAATTAATCAAAGTATTTTTAGGATATTGCATAATTATTTACTAAAAATATAATCGCCACAAATTCAACACCCCTCCATTCAACAGAACCCTTTTTCGGCTTTGCACAATACTTGTGATCCCTAATTAAGTAATGAAAATAATTTGAAATCATTGAAAAAAAATTTTATAGATGATGTGTATTGATATAATCGACTGTGTCTTTGAAAGGTAATATGAAAGAAAAAAATGTCAAGA
>CAZTMK010000016.1:0-55335 GCA_964615235.1 uncultured Thermoplasmatales archaeon | reverse complement strand
CTCAGCAGGCCCACTTTTTTAAAAAATATCATTTTTTAACGCTTTTTTTGTAATCTTTTAAAGCTTTTTTTGAAGAGTGCCAAACATTTTCAATTTTAACTGCATCAAGCTTTCCTTGTCTTGCTCTAAGACTTAAATATTCCTGAGAATAATCAGATTTTTTAGATAAATCAGATAGTGGTACAAGTCTATCTTCTTCAATAAATCTTGAAAGATAATATTGAAGTGACTCGTTTACTGCACATGCAATAAACATCGCAAAATCTGATAAATCACCAAGATCTGCTTTGTTTAATGATTTATAGTAATTTTTTCTATCTTCTTTTTGTATTATAATGGGAGGATAACCTTTTTTCATAAGATAAAAATTAGTAAGTAATCGTGCTACTCGTCCGTTTCCATCTATAAATGGGTGAATTCTAACAAGCTCATGATGAATAAAAGCTGCTTTTTTAATAGTATGAAGTTTTAATTTTTCTATGTTTTGAATATATTCATCCATCAATTTAACTAATTTAAGATGACTTGGAGGTCCTATCTTTGCACCAGTTATTGCAACATTTTCGGTTCTGTATTTTCCAGGATTTTTAAGTATTGCCTTTGTGACAAACTCATGTATTTGTTGGATTATTTCTTGAGAAATCTTCTTTTTAGAATTTACTAGCTCTATCATTAAATCAAATGCTTCTGCATCATTTCTGGCTTCGATATGATCTTTTAAAGGTTTGCCACCTATTGTTATTCCTTCTTCAAGTACGAGTTTTGTTTCTTGGAGGGTTAAAGTGTTTCCTTCAATTGCATCTGAATGATAGGTGTGTCTAAGCCGAATATCTTCAAAAATCCTTTTTACAGAATCTTTTGGAAGTGGCCTCAATGAATCTAATTTTTCCTTTTTCTCTTCAATTTTTTTAAGAAGTAAATCACTTATCTTTATACCGGCATCGGCATATTTCATAATATACCGATATGTAATTCCTTTTATATATCGGTATCGGTAAAAAATAACATTTGCCGATATTTATCTTTCATGACCTGCAAATTAAAATATAAATAAAATCCAATGTTTTACCTTATTTTTCTCCTGTTAAGCTGTTTACCCATCAGCAGGCCCATTCTGAATATAGTATACTGATTAATAAGAAATTAACGTATTGTCCATTTTTCATATCAAGAAAAGGCCATAAGATTTTTCTATACAAGAATAGTTATTTATCACCTCAAAGAAAAACCCAAATGAGGGAAACAAATAATGATAATCAGAAATTATCAAAGATCAGATAAAGATCGAGTCATCTTTATTTGGAACGAAGTTTTTAAACCTAAAAAACCACATAACGATCCTGAAATCGCAATTAGTACAAAAGTTAAACATAATGACAATTTATTTTTTGTTGCAGAAGAAAACAACAAAATAGTTGGTACTATCATGGTTGGTTTTGATGGACATAGAGGATGGATTTATTCGCTTGCTGTATTACCAAAATTTAGGTGTAAAGGAATAGGACAATCGTTGGTTGAAAAAGCAGTGGATGAATTAAAAAAACTTGGTTGCTTAAAAGTCAACCTTCAGATTGAAAATGATAATTCCAATGTTGTCAGTTTCTATGAAAAGATTGGTTTTTCAACTGAAGATAGAATCAGTATGGGAAAAACACTATATTAGAATAATAAATTATATTGTTTAAAACCTAAAAAGAACCTAATGTTTTACCCTGTTTTTCTACTTTTAACCCATGAAACTCCCATCAAGCCCATACTGCTAAATAAATTAAAAAAGTTTTTATATATAGGGACTAGCACTTTGGGAGGAAAAACATAATGCAAAAAAATTACAAAAAATGTTTTATTTTCATACTAGCCCCTATATTATTTGCAATAATACATATCAACTTTCTAGTATAAAAATTTAGTACTATTATATGTACATAATTGGCCAATAATAGGTTAAAATCAAATTTCCGAGACAAAATAATAATTATATAAACTCAATAAAATTTAATTGAAGAATTTACAATAATCACAATTATTAAATTCGGATTTATGTTAGTTACAACTAATGAAAATCAATGAAATTTTTTATTCCATTCAGGGAGAGGGCGAATGGACAGGACTTCCGAATATTTTCATTAGAACCACGGGATGTAATCTAAGATGTTCCTATTGTGATACAAAATATGCATATGATGAGGGAGCAGAAAAAAATATCAAAGATATTTTGAAAGAAATAAAAAAATTCTCTTGTAATAATATATGTATAACTGGAGGAGAGCCTCTTTTACAAAGTGATATTCTAAGCCTTTTAGAAGTTCTTACTAAAAATAATTATTCAATTTGTCTTGAAACCAATGGCAGTTTATGTATCAAAGCACTTTCAAAATTTCCAAATTTAATTATTTCCTTGGATATAAAATGTCCATCATCAAATATGTGCGAAAAAATGGAATTGAAAAATATTGAACTTTTACGCCCCAATGATCAAATTAAAATGATAATTAAAACTGAGGTAGACTACAACTATGCAAAGAATATTTTAATGGATTATAAACCGAATTGTTCAATCTTTTTTCAGCCCGTTTGGGGAATTAGCCCAAATTCTTTAGCAGAGTGGATACTAAAAGATAAATTACAGGTAAAGCTCGGATTGCAATTACATAAAATTATTTGGGGTGAAAAAAGGGGGAAATAATATTCCTATTTTAATAGAATTGTATTATCACAAACTATATAGATAAAGAGCGTATTCTCATTTGAAAAATTGAGGTGTTTGTTAGAATAACTTTCAGTTAATTTTGAGGTGAAAGAAGATATGCAACCAGCAAATATGGCGTATGATAGAGCAATAACTGTTTTTTCTCCAGATGGAAGATTATTTCAAGTTGAATATGCCCGAGAGGCGGTTAAGAGAGGAACGACAACCGTTGGATTAAAATATAAAAGTGGTGTAGTATTACTTGTTGATAAAAGAGTTTCTTCTCATCTTATTGAACCGGGCTCAATTGAAAAAATCTTTGAAATTGATGACCACATTGGCTGTGCCACTTCTGGACTTGTTGCTGATGCAAGGGCATTAATAGACAGGGCAAGAATTGATGCACAGATTAATGAAATTACCTACAATGAGAAAATTCAAGTTAAAACACTTGTAAAAAAAATATGTGATTTTAAACAGACTTATACACAATATGGTGGAGTACGTCCATTTGGTACAGCTTTACTTGTCGCAGGTGTCGATGACAAAGGACCTCAGCTATTTTCTACGGATCCATCTGGTGCACTAATGGAATACAAAGCAAGCAGCGAAGGTGCTGGACGCAATGGCGCAATGAGCTTTTTTGAAAACAAATATCGCGATGGAATGAACAAGGAAGAGGCAATAGAAATGGGAATTAAAGCTCTTCACAAAGGAACCGAAGGAAAACTTAATCCAGATGCAACAGAAATTGGCATTGTCGATGAAAAAATAAATTTCCATATATTGTCACAGGATGAAACAAAGGAGTATGTCACCAAATCAATCGGGGGAAGTTAAAATTGGTTAGTCTTGATGATGCAGTTATTGCTCGATTGAAAAAGGGAGAAGAACATTTTGAGATACTTGTTGATCCTTACGAAGCAGCTGATATCATCGAAGGAAAAGAAAAAGATATAATGCAAATCCTTGCAATAGATGCAGTTTTTAAAGATGCGAAAAAAGGCACCCATGCAACATCCGAATCCATCCAAAAGCATTTTGGAACCGATGAAATTACAGAAATTGCCAAAAAGATAATTTTAAAGGGAGACATTCAACTTACGACAGAACAAAGACAAAAAATGCAGAAAAATAAGAGAAATAGGATTATTGAATCAATCTGCAGAAATGCGATGGACCCTAAAACGAAAGCACCACATCCTAGGCAGAGAATCGAGCTTGCAATGGAAGAGGCTGGAATTCATATTGATCCATTTAAACCAGTCAGAGATCAGGTAAAAACGACAATCGAAGCACTGCGAACCATTATACCAATTTCAATAGACCAGGTACGTATCAGCGTTAAAATACCTGCCGAGCAGATTGGTAAAGCATATGGAGTTGTTCGAAACTTTGGGGCTCTTGAGAGGGAGGATTGGCAGTCTGATGGCTCTTGGATAGGTATTATCAGGATAGCTGCCGGAATGCAAAATGAATTTTATGATAAAATAAACGATGCTGCAAAAGGAAACGTTTCAACCAAAATTCTGAAATAAATTTTAAAAGGGAAGCTTCTATGAGTCAAGAAAAACGTGAAATAGTCATTCCAAGCCAGTTTTTGGGGGATACACAGCAAAATAGGCCGGGAAGAGGAACATTTGTAGAAGAAGGTAAAATATATTCGGAAATTCTTGGTATCCTCAATAGAAAATCAGATTTTATAAATGTGGTACCGATTAAAGGTCGATATGATCCAATTGAAGGCGATTTTGTAATTGGAGTTGTGGAAGATGCAATGGCATCTAGTTGGCTTGTAGATATTAACTCCCCGTATCCAGCCTTACTACATGTTTCAGAAGTTCCATGGGATGTGGAATTTGGGGAAACAGATCGCTATTTAAATCATGGGGATTCCGTGATGGCTAAAGTAGCCACGGTTGATATTGAACGCAAAGTAAATATCACCTTAAAGGACAGAAATCTCTACAAAATCAAGGGAGGATTAATAATTACAGTTGAACCCTCCAAGGTTCCAAGAATAATAGGTAAAAAAGGATCGATGATATCTTTATTAAAAAAATATACCCGATGTCGCATATTCGTAGGGCAAAATGGCCGTATTTGGATTGATGGCGATGATGATAATGTGGCAATGGTATTACATACTATAAAAAAAATTGAGAATGAATCCTTATCATATGGTTTGACAAATAGAATTGAAAGTTTATTAAAAAATGAGACACAGGAAGTGCGATAATGAAAAATGATCAGATTAAGTTATTTCAGGATGGGAAACGAATTGATGGAAGAGCAATTGACGAGTTAAGACCTATCAAAATAGAGGCAGGGGTTCTCCATCGTGCGGATGGTTCATGTTATCTCGAATGGGGAGGAAACAAGATTATGGTTGCGGTCTATGGACCAAGAGAGGCCGTTCCCAGACATACACAAAACCAATTACGCGCAATTGTTAATGCACGCTATAACATGGCTGCATTCAGTGTAGAAGATCGTAAACGTCCTGGACCAGATAGACGTAGTCGTGAAATTTCAAAGGTTACTTCAGAGGCTTTGGAAAAAATTTTACTGCTTGAAAAGTTTCCAAGAGCAGCCATTGATGTAAATATTGAGGTACTAAATGCCGAGGCAGGCACAAGATGTGCAGGTCTAACTGCCGCAGGTGTTGCTCTTGCAGATGCGGGAATTCCAATGAAAGATATACCTGTTGCCTGTGCAGCGGGGAAAATTGAAGGACAGTTAGTACTTGATTTAGGTAAAGAGGAAGATAACTACGGGGATGCTGATTTGCCTGTTGCTATTTCACCTCGTACAGGCGAAATTCTTCTGTTACAAATGGATGGTCATTTAACTCTTGATGAGTTTGATAAAGCACTTGATATGGCAATAAACGGATGTCGCAAGGTATCAGAGTTACAGAAGGCAGCAATCATTCAAAAATATAAAGCCGAACTGGAGGTTGAGTGATATGACAATTACTCCTTCAATTAAGCGAGAATACCTAACAAAACTTGCATCCCAGGGTAAGCGGGCTGATAATAGGAAATTTGATGATTATAGACCCATAAAAATTGAAATTGGTTATGTGCCAAAGGCAGAGGGTTCCGCTCGAGTAAAAATTGGTAATACTCAGGTGGTTGCCGGTATAAAAATGGATTTAGGAGATCCATACCCTGATACACCTGACTCTGGTGTAATGACAACCGCAGCTGAAATGATACCGATGGCGTCACCAGACTTTGAATCAGGACCTCCAAGAGAAAATGCAATTGAACTTGCAAGAGTTGTTGATCGTGGAATTAGAGAGTCAGAAATAATTGAAGTTGATAAGTTATGTATAGTGCCAGGTGAAAAAATCTGGATGGTTTTTATCGATATTCATATAATAGATTATGATGGAAACCTTTTTGATGCCGCAAGTTTAGCTTCACTTGCAGCTTTAATGACGGCAAAAGTACCGATACAAAGAATTAAACCGACGCTTGAAAAATTACAAATAAGATATCCGGAAATTGAAAATTATCTAAAAGAACATCCTGACAATTATCCATTACCTTTAAGAGAGCCCCCCATATCATGTACGTCTGCCAAATTTGGTAATGTAATAGTTATGGATCCATCCCTAGATGAGGAGGAAATTGCCGAAGCAAGGCTCACCGTAGCAACTGATGAAAAAGGTGATATCAGAGCAATGCAGAAAGGTTTAAATGGAAGTTTTACAGTTGATGAGATAAAAAAAGTTATTAAAGCCTCTGTTGATAACGGGAAGAAAATTCGAGAAGAATTATATAAAATTGTGGGCAAATAAATATGGCAAAAAGAACCAAAAAAGTCAGTTCAGTTGGCCGATTTCAGGCCAGATATGGCGTACGTGCACGCTCAAGAGTTCGAAATATTGAAAGTTATCAACGCGCAAAACACCCTTGCCCAAGTTGCGGTCATCTAAAATTTAGACGAACTGAAACTAGTATTTGGGAGTGTCGGAAATGCGGTGCAAAGTTTGCCGGTGGAGCTTATTCATTTCATACCGAGGCAGGACAAACCATAGAAAGAACAATACGTGGTGGCGCTGGGAATTCTGAGGTAAAACCGCAATCTGAAGAAGCGGAGGTAGAATAATGACAGGCTATCGATGTGGTTTGTGCAAGAAAACTGTTAAGTTTGATGTTAAAAACATCGGTATGCAATGTCCTTATTGCGGAAGTAAAATTTTTTATAAAGAAAGACCAACTGTCGCAAAGAGAATTAAGTCTTTTTAAAAAAAGATTTTTTATTTTTTCCTGCCGAAATTAGACAATATTTCTAGAATTTTATGAAAATATTTATATATTTATAAGTTTAATATAATAGTTGAGAATGGGGACGAAAAAAATTGATTTTTTAAAATCCATCTTTCCTCACCACCTCACCACTTCCCCATTCTCTCTTATTAACTTTTAAAAATTATGCTATTTATTAAAATTATTATTTTATAGATTTCAAACTCATTTTCCTACAAAATAATCAAAGCCAAATGATTCAAATAATGTTAACAAATATAGGATTGAAAAATATATGATAGCAAATTTTATCATAAACTTTGATTCAGAAGAAGAAGCAAATATTGTTACAAGGGCACTTCAACCTGAAATTGACCATAAAATTCCCAAGACAAAAATTATTACCAAAACAGATAATGAGAAATTTTTTCTTGATATCGAATCAAAGGATGTAAGTTCTCTACGGGCAGCATGTAACTCTTATCTACGTTGGATCAATACTGCAATAAAAGTTAAGAAAACACTTTAATAGATTAGAGTGATAAATCCAAAATCTAAACTTCTATCGTTTCAGATCTTCCTGGACCAATCGATACTATAGATATTGGGATTTTTAGCTGCTTTTCAATAAACTTCAGATAAAGCTTGGCCTCTTTTGGGAGGTTTTTGAAAGAGCTTACGCTAGCCTCAAATTCTTCCCAACCAGAAAATTCCCTATACTCAGGTTTACATTCTTTAACCATTTCAATATCTGGAGGAAATTCTGAAATATTTTTACCAAAGAGTTTGTAGCCAGTACAAATCTTTAATTTTGGTAAGCCATTTAGAACATCAAGCTTAGTAATTGCAATCTTTGTTATACCAGAAACCATACATGAGTGTTTTACAACTACCAGATCCAACCAACCGCATCGGCGAGGTCTACTAGTAGTGGTACCGAATTCATGTCCTTTTGTAGCTAAGTGTTTTCCTACATTGTCAAATAGTTCAGTTGGCATCGGACCTTCACCAACTCTAGTTGTATATGCCTTTACAATACCAATTATTTCATCGATGTTTCGTGGCCCAATACCCGCACCAGAACTAGCACCGCCTGCAACAGTGTTAGATGAAGTAGTATAGGGATATGTCCCAAATTCAACATCTAGCATAGTTCCCTGAGCCCCTTCTAAAAGTACATTTTTCCCCTTAGAAATAGCATCATTTAAAATTTGATGTGTAGATGTTATATATTGCTTAAGTTGGTTTCCATAATTTAAAAATATATCTAGCAATTCTTCCAAATCGATATTTTCTGAAATTTTGAAAACCTTGTATAACTCTTGTTCAATAGGAACAATGCGTTCTAGTTTTTTTCTTAAGCTTTCCTTGCTAGCTAAATCACATGATCTAATTCCTCTTCGAGCAATCTTATCACTGTAGCAAGGACCAATTCCTCTTTTGGTAGTACCAATTTTTTTATCAGCGAGTAATTTTTCTTCCGCACCATCCAGAGCTTTGTGATAAGGCATAATAATATTTGCTCTATCACTCAAAAGTAATTTTGGATTGATTCCCCGCTTTTTTAGCTGTTCAATTTCATAAATCAAAACCTCAGGATCAACAACACAGCCGTTTCCTATTACTCCAATTTTTCCCTGGATCACGCCTGAAGGAATAATATGTAATTTATATACTTCATTTCCAACTTTTATAGTGTGACCTGCATTGTTTCCACCCTGAAAACGAACCACATATTCAGCATCCTTTGAAAAGTAATCAACAACCTTTCCTTTTCCTTCATCTCCCCATTGGGTTCCAATAACCATTTTTACTGTCATTTTACTCTGGTTTGAGGCAATCACAAAGTAATAAATAAACTTGATTGTTAAAGCACTGTCCCAAATTATTTAATGTATAAAAATATGTACGGCCAGTATCATGCCAAATGAGTGGGATTTATTTAAATCAAATATAGTAAATTCGAATCTTGATGTGGAGTTATTAAAAAAAGAAGTTGGACAAAGATTTCCATATTATGACATTAGAATTGATACTAATGCAGTAGCATTTTTTTGTCGTGTAGATGAAGATAGTCTCGAACAAAACTTCGATTCTTTAAGAAAATCTCTATCAGATAAAGGATACATACCAATGCTCCGAGTTGAGCACGGAGAACATATAATTTACATCATAAACAAGCCGAAAAGAAAGCAAAAATCAGTTTGGATAAATATTATTTTACTTATTGCAACCATAATTACAACAGTCTTAACAGGAGCATTGTTAAATTCTGGTTACTCTGATATGTATAGTGTGCCAGATTTAACCGAAGTTTTAACCTTAGAAAATCTTCTAAATGGTGCAATTTATTTTTCATTTCCATTATTAAGTATTCTTTTGATTCATGAAATGGGACACTATTTTACTTCCAGACGCTATAAGCTCAATGCCTCTTTACCATATTTCATGCCCATTCCTCCAATTGTGCCAGGATTCAACATTGGTACATTTGGCGCATTGATTTCTAGTGGAGACCCTATGCCAAATAAAAAGGCTTTATTTGACGTAGGAATTTCTGGCCCGCTTGCGGGGTTTATCGTTGCAATTCCAGTTGCTGTTATTGGTATAGCGACCTCTGAAGTCGTTATTTCTCAACCCTCTCCTGGAGAGTTAATACTGGGAAGCTCTTTGTTGTTTACACTGATATCAAATGCCTTACATACAATACCTGAAAATTTTGCCTTAAATTTAAATTCCATTGCATTTGCAGGATGGGTTGGTCTACTTATCACATCAATTAATCTTCTACCTGCCGGGCAGCTTGACGGTGGACATATATTCAGGGCAGTTTTGGGGAAGCATCAAAGGATAGCCGGATGGATAGCCATTATGATAATGATTCTAACAGGTTGGTGGTTTTTTGCACTATTGATAATTTTTTTAATGGGAATGATGCATCCTCCACCCCTAGATGACAATAGTAAACTTGGATTAAAACGTCAGGTCCTATTTATCGTGGCCCTATTAGTTCTAATAATATGTTTTATACCATTCCCAATTTATACCATTCAATAGGTTTTAAAACAACGCAATTATTTAATACCAAATTAAATATTAACATCTGGGTTTGATTCTTATGAAAACATACCTCAAGATAATGTTCAACAGTGAAGGGGCATCCCCATCAGAGGTAAAAGACCAATTGCTAAACATGGGTTTTCAGGCAACCAAGGGAAATTACGATTTTGTCTATGACTGGGGGGCAGAAGGATCAGCAAATGTTGACGAATTGGTATGGTTCGCAGACAAAGTTCATTCTGCACTCAGAAAAGATCAGGTATTTTTCAGCATAGAAACAATATAAAATTATCTTGATTCTTTGTTTTTCTGAATGTTTTCAATAGCTTTTCCAATTACTCCCATAAGGGTATGATATTCCCAATTAGAAGGCATGGCCCTTCCCATAATTCTTTTGAACATTACCTTTGTTTTTTCTTTTTTGTGTTCAGGGTAAGAAATTTCTTCTAAAAGAAGATTAAAAAATTCTAATAATTTCTCCTTTTCTACTCGACCGATATTTCTTTTTTTTCTTGGTTTAAAGTTACTATTTATGAAAAGTGAGTACAAGACTATTGCAACAGCATGTGAAAGATTCATGGAAGGATAATCGTCATCTGTGGGAATTCTTAGCATTATATCACAAGAAGCTATCTCTGGATTATAAAGCCCATAATCTTCCCTTCCAAAGATAATTCCAACTTTACCGTCAGTATCAAATATTTGATTTGAAAAGTCCTGAAGAGATACAGGGTTTCTTAGATGTTTTTTATCTGATTTTGTCTCAATTGATGAAGTCGCAACAAGATAATCTAAGAAACTAGTAACTTCCTCAAAGGAACCAAATATTTTTGCATTATCAAGAATGCTGTAAGCATGCACAGCACGAACATAACATTCTTCGTTTAGAGGGCAGGGTTTGACAAGTAAAAGATTTTTGAAACCAAAATTCATCATAATGCGGGCAACTGCACCTACATTACCGCTATACTTCGGCTCGATTAATACAATATAAAATTCTGGGATTGACCCACCATCCACGATGCAGCCCTATCTTATATTTAATTCCCTTTCTTTTTCTTTAACCATTTCTTGAAACTTGGTAGGCATCTTTCTTACAACGTTTGTCAATTCACCATGTCGCTTCATAAATTCAGATCTTTTGTTAGTATCTATCTCTTCAAATATGAATTTTCGATTTTTTAAATACACATACAAATACCAAACGCCAGTAAAAATTAAGACAGAACCAATAATTATTAGATAAAAATTCCACTCTTCTAAAGATTCAATTAAATCTGGTTGTATATCTGTAAAAGCATAATGTATAATGGGAAAAACCATAACAATTATACCTATAATTAAGCAAACTATACTTAAAGCAAAAATATATTCTCTAACAAATCCAACAATTTTTCCACTCATGCCCCTATCTCCTATTCAATATGTACGAGCATATCTCATCCATTTTTCAGCCAACTGTCCACACAAGGAACAGTAGCAGTTATCGGGTCGATCGGAATCATCAATCGGCTCCCCTAAGGTATTTCCTTCTAAAAGGTTTTCGATTTCTAAAGCACATTTTTCATTGCCGCACCAAGGAATCTCAATAATTCCCTGGATATTCTGTGCTTCCTGGACGTTGTGTATGCGATGTATGTTTTTATCTAAAAATTCCTTTGCCTTTGAATATAAGTAATTGTTAATTGACTGAAATATTTGTTTAACAGTCTCATTTGCTTTTTCAATTGGTACAGATTTTTTTTCGCCTGTATCCCGTCTTACCAAAACCATCTGTTGATTTTCAACATCTCTAGGACCGATCTCAATTCTCAGTGGAACACCCTTCAACTCCCAATCATAATACTTGTTTCCTGGTGTAATATCACGATCATCTATATGTACTCTGATTCCAATTTTCTTAAATTTTTCATAGATATCTTTACACGTATCCATTACAATGCGTTCTTTTCCTTTGAAAATAATTGGAATTATTACAATCTGTTTCGGAGCAACTTCCGGCGGCATGACTAATCCCTTGTTATCACCGTGAATACCTACCAATGCACCAAGGATGCGCTCACTCATGCCGTACGTAGTTTGATGGCAATAGGCATGTGCCCCATCCTCAGTTTCATATGAAATCTCATATGGTTTTGCAAAATTATCACGATATTGGTGGATGGAACCCAACTGTAAAGTTCGATTTGAAGGCATCAGCACATCAATGCTAATTGTATAGTAAGCCCCCGCAAATTTATCCCATTCGGGCCTTTTACAAAAAATAAACGGCAAACACATCTTTTCAAAAAGTCTTTTAGCAATCTCTTTATCTTCTTTAATTTGGTCTTCTGCACTTTCAAAATTAATATGACAAGTATGCGCCTCAAAAAAGTGGATTTCTCTGACCCTGATGAATGCCCTTGTTTGTTTTGTTTCATATCTAAAAGTATTTACTACCTGATAAGTCTTTAACGGAAGATCTGCATGTGATCGAATCCACAGAGAAAACATTGGATACATTGCTGTTTCTGAGGTTGGTCTTAAAAGCCATCTTTCTTCAAGCCGGTTTAAACCTGCGTGAGTAATCCAGAAAACCTCACTTCCAAAACCTTCTATATGTTCTTCCTCTTTTTTAAAAGAAGATTCTGGTATAAGTAAAGGAAAATTTACTTCCTGATGGTTTGTTTTTCTCATTTCTTCATGTATCAATTGATCAACATGATTCATCAATTTCCAACCGTAAGGACGCCAAACGTTCATACCTTTGATTGGATATCGTTTATCGCATAAATCCGCCAGTTCAACGATTTCGTTATACCATTCGTTGAAATCCTCGTCTTTTTTACATTTTGTCTCTGGCATCAGGACTCTTCCTGCATGTCAAAAAAGAAATTACTTTCTTAAAGATGACGGTAAATAAAAATTAAACTCCTCTGCCTTCTTTAGCTTTGACTCTAAGTTCATCTGATCGGCATCTTCTGCATCTTTTTGCCCTAACGGTGTTTGATGCACCACATTTCATGCATATCTTTTTTGTCAACAACCGCTCCTCAGCTTCTGGAAATCGTGCCATAGTCTATACCGCCTGATAGATATGTTGGAATAAAGAGATCATATTTAAAGATAACTCAGTATGTAGTTGAATAATTCTTCATTTGTTTAACAATAGTTAAAAATTATATTATAAAGTTTCCAAGTTTAAAACCGATATTATTTTATAACGGGGTCAGATACCGCACATAAGGAGGCCTTAATATGTCCATCGATCCAAAAAAAGTACATGAAACTCTGTCTAAATATATGCTCGCAGATGGGTTTGACTTGGTACTTGATCTAAAAAAAAGTAAAGGCTGCAAAATTTACGACTCCAGACGAGATAGGTACTTGCTAGACTGTTTTTCGTTTTTTGCATCTGCACCTCTTGGATGCAATCATCCAGAATTAACCGCGCCAGAGTTTCTTAAAAAAATGGGGGAGCTTGCTGTAAATAAACCCACTAATTCCGATTTATATACGACTGAAATGGCGGAGTTTGTCGAAGTATTTGGAAAATATGCAATACCAAAGGACTTTTGTCATTTATTTTTAGTAAGTGGCGGTGCCCTTGCCGTTGAAAACGGTTTGAAAACTGCGTTTGATTGGAAAATAAGAAAGAACTTTGAAAAAGGCAGTAAAAAAGAATTAGGAAACCAGGTTATTCACTTCAAAGAGGCGTTTCATGGTAGAACTGGATATACTCTATCTATGACTAATACATTTAATCAAAACAAAACTAAACTTTTCCCTAAGTTTTCTTGGCCTAGAATTACAAATCCAAAAATACATTTCCCTTTAAACGATAAAAATCTTTTCGAAGTTAAAAAACGAGAAGAACAGGCATTAAGTGAAATTTACCAAGCAATTTCTAAAAATTCATCCGATATCGCTGCACTAATTATCGAGCCTATCCAGGGGGAAGGTGGAGATAACCACTTTAGAAATGAATTTTTTGTAGAGCTAAGAAATATATGCGATGAAAATGAAATAATGTTTATAGTTGACGAAGTTCAAACCGGTGTTGGTCTTACTGGAGAAATGTGGGCATATGAAAATTTTGATTTCAAGCCGGACATCTTGGCTTTCGGAAAAAAAACACAAGTTTGTGGAATAATAGTTAATAGGAGAGTTGACGAAATTAAAGATAACGTGTTTAAAGTTCCAAGTAGACTAAATTCCACGTGGGGTGGTAATTTAATAGATATGGTCCGTTGTCAAAAATATCTAGAAGTAATTTACAAAGAAAAACTAATTAAAAATGCAGAGGTACAAGGAAAATATCTACTAAAAGGTTTAAATGAAACCCAACAAAAATATCCTAAAATCATTAATAATGCCCGTGGACTTGGGCTGATGTGTGCTTTTGATCTTTCATCAACAGTTGAAAGGGATCAATTGCAAAAAAAATTGTATAAAAATGGGTTAGTAGTACTAGGGTGTGGCGAAAAAACAATTAGATTCAGACCTCCCCTTATTGTATCACCTGAAGAGCTAAACGATGCATTAAATATCATTGATAAAACCTTAAAATCAATCTAAAACACTGATTTTTTAAAAAATCAATGTCTGAATAATTTTAATTTTTCATTTTTAAATAAAACATTTGTTGCATTATTGGGTTTTTGTCGAATTTTTTATCAAAAAAGTTTAAATTCCACCTAGTTATTATTTTATTACATAAAGGGGGAGTAATTCTGCAAAATAAAATAAAATGCATATTTATTTTTATGCTGTTGATTTTGACAATAGT
The DNA here is from genome assembly GCA_964615235.1 of uncultured Thermoplasmatales archaeon. GTDB lineage: Archaea > Thermoplasmatota > E2 > DHVEG-1 > DHVEG-1 > JAFGPP01. Next base: position 40,559 of record CAZTMK010000016.1, on the reverse strand, counting down.
TGTTCCTACATATGCAAAAACACAAAGTTTTGAAATAGAAATTCTGGACATCCCATCTTCAAACAAAGGAGATACCGGAACAATTCTTGTTACATTGAATGCAAATGAATATCTGATAAAAAATTTAGATTTGGATTTTTTTGACATCCAGATGGAGGGTTTTGGCTCAATTTTAGCTCCTGGAAAACCAACTCTTCCTTACAAGACATTTTATGTTGGTTTACCACCTGGGGCAGAGGTAGAATCTATTAATATTGTAAGCAAAAAATCCGAAGAAATTCCTGGTTATTATAAAATTAGACTATCTTCTCAACCTGTTGGGGATATACAAATTGATGAAAAAAGTGATAATAACCTAGATATCAACATCTTGGCAGAACCTTTCCCCAATGAAATATTTGAATACAAGGGAATGAGTCAATTTAGAAAATATAAACTAGCCGTAATCGGGTTTTATCCGTTTGTTTTTAATCCATCTACAAATAAATTAGTTTTACATAAAGAAATAACACTTGGTATAAACTACAAAATTGTTGAAAATATTGATAAAGTAACTTTAGCAGATACAGTTATGGACGATTACGCAAAGGAATTAATTATAAATTATAATGAAATTGCTCAATTGTATTGTCTTACATCATCTCCAAACTCTGGAGCTTTTCAAAGTTATGATTATGTGATTATTACATCGACTTTGCTACAGCCATTTGTCTCAAATTTTGTCACATGGAAACAGAGCCTTGGCCATAACGTAAATGTTATAACATTATCTTGGATAACCTCAAATTATCCCGCGACTGATACTCAAAAAAGTATAAGAGATTTTTTAAAAGCCAATTATGCCAGCTGGGGTATTACCCATGTTTTAATCGTTGGTAGTCACAGCTCAATACCAATGCGTACCTGTTGGCCCGATCCAACCGTTCATACTGCAGATGGTACACACGATATTCCAACTGATTATTATTATGCCGATCTTACAGGTTTCTGGGACAGTGATAGTGATGGTTTTTATGGTGAACGCGGACAAGATAATGTTGATTTTACCCCTGAGGTCTATGTAGGCAGAATACCAATAGACACAGGAGCTACAGTCCAAAATATTTGTACTAAGATTCAGAACTTTGAACAAGCACCTTATTCAGGATGGAAGAAAAACGCGTTGTTGCTTGGTGCAATATATACGTTTAACAACGAGGATAACAATCCCAGCAATGTTTGGTGGGATGGAGCAGAAGTAATGGAAAAATGCAGAACAAACCTTCTAACTGGTTTCAGCTGTACAACAATGTACGAACAATCAGGAATTACTCAATGTCCATATCCTTGTAGTTTTTCATTAACAAATGCAAACGTTTTAGCCCAATGGGGTAGTACAACAGGCTGGGGAATTGTAAACTGGGCTGCGCACGGATCATCAACTTCCGCAACTAGAAAAGTATGGTCGTGGGATAATGGAAATGGTGTACCAGAGACATACGTGAGTGGAGAAATTACATACCCAATCGTAATACAAAATTCAGATTACACCAGCCTGTATAATAGCAAACCTCCTATCGTTTTTGGTGCTAGCTGTAATTGTGCCCATCCAGAAACATGGAATAACCTTGGTGCGTCTTTATTAGTTCAAGGTGCATCCGCATTTGTTGGTGCAACCCGAATCTCATACGGCAGTGGTGGCTGGACACAGCCATCACATGGTGGTCATGGGACAATATGCTACGATTTTACTAATCGAATTGCAAATCAAGGTCAGGACTGTGGTAGTGCACTCTATAATGCGAAGCGATATGTCTACACTAATTACCCATGGAATCTTTGGCAAGACAATGCTAACATGTATAATTTTAACCTGTATGGGGACCCTTCCATGGGAATGGCACAACAAAGCCCTAACAACCCTCCAAATACTCCAAGTCAACCCTCAGGTCCTACATCTGGTAATACGGGTGTTTCATACTCGTATACTACAAGTACAACTGATCCTGACAATGATAACGTAAAATATGGATGGGACTGGGACGGAGACAATGTTGTAGATCAATGGACAGGATTTTACTCATCTGGAACCCAAATTTCCACCGCACATACATGGAATAGTCCAGGTACTTATAATGTACAAGTAAAAGCCGAGGATGTAAATAACGCACAGAGTGGTTTTTCAACATTTTTGACAGTAGTTATAACATCACCATCTAACAACCCTCCAAATACTCCAAGTCAACCCTCAGGTCCTACATCTGGTAATACGGGTGTTTCATACTCGTATACTACAAGTACAACTGATCCTGACAATGATAACGTAAAATATGGATGGGACTGGGACGGAGACAATGTTGTAGATCAATGGACAGGATTTTACTCATCTGGAACTCCAATTATTACTGCACACACGTGGAGTAGCCCAGGCACCTATAACGTTAAAGTTAAGACAGAGGATACACACGGTGCACAAAGTGGCTTTTCCACATTTCTTACTGTAGTTATAACAACATCATCTAATAACCCTCCAAACACTCCAAGTCCACTCTCGGGTCCTACATCTGGGACGATAGGAGTGCAATATACTTATACAACTAGTACTACTGATCCTGATAATGATAATGTCAAATACGGTTTGGATGATGGAGATGGGATTGTTGATCATTGGACCAACTTTTATTCATCAGGTGCAGTCTGTACCGTTGGCATAACATTTTATTCAGCTGGAACTTTTACAATCCATGTATTGGCCGAGGATGTACACGGTGCGCAGAGCGGTTATTCACCATATTTAACAATTGTAATAACTGGCTCAAACAATGCACCTCAAACCCCGAGTACACCAAGTGGACCTTCTTCAGGAACCACTGGTGTTTCGTATACTTATACAACAAGTACAACCGATCCTGACAATGATAACGTAAAATATGGATGGGACTGGGACGGAGACAATGTCATCGATGAATGGACCAGTTTTACTACTTCTGGAAGTGTTGTTAATACGTCTCATTCATGGAGTACTCCTGGAACTTACAATATAAAGGTCAAAGCTGAGGATGTAAATGGTGCTCAAAGTTATTTTTCACCGACAAAAACTGTAGTAATATCCAGTGGTGCTAATAGTCCACCTAACGACCCCTCAAAACCATCAGGAAAAACCCAAGGAAAGGCAGGTGTAGCCTATACTTATACTACTGTTACAACAGATCCAGATGGAGATCAAGTTTATTACTGGTTCGACTGGGGCGATGGAACCAATAGTGGCTGGCAAGGCCCAAAAACCTCAGGTACAGTATGTAGCGCAAGTCATACCTGGTCTTCTAAAGGCAATTACCAAATAAAGGTAAAATCAAAAGACATTCATGACGCAGAAAGTAATTGGTCATCTACACTGAGTATAAGCATGCCGAAACCTAAGAGTATTCTTTACCCGTTTTTCATCAGATTAGCTCAACTATTTGAACCCATACTCTCAATTTTAGTAAAGCTTCTCGAACTAGGCACATTCTATTAAATATCTTTTTTTTCTTTATTTTTGGAGACAAAACTTTTATTATATTTTTGGCATGGGTTCTTTAATAACAGTGGATGGATCAAATGTTGACAGGAACACATTTTTTGTTAAATTAATAGAATCTTTAGGACAAATATCTTCACAGAGTGCACAAAAGCAACATTTACCAAGATCTATCTTTGGATATTTTTTAGGATACTTATCCTTGAACTCTTTAGATACATCTACCATCTCTATTGCCCTGTTAGGACAAATCTTAGCACATAACCCACATCCTATGCATTTATCAATATCATATTTATGTTCGCCCCTATATCTATCTGGAATGGGAATAGATTCATGTGGAAATTTGACTGTCATTGGCTTTGAAAATAAATTTTGAAACAATTTTGGCAATATTCCTAGTTTCATTTCATCACCTATCCATGTCCGCTGGACAAATATTTAAGCTCCAGTAAATTGCGGGAACATCTGCAATCTGCACTCCTTTTAATAAAAATTCGAGAACTGGTATCATATGCAAAAAATCAGGACCTCTGACTTTAACTCTATATGGTGTTCCATTTCCGTTGCTAACCATATACATACCTGCTTCTCCTCTTGCTACCTCATTACGTACATATACCTCGCCCTCTGGTATCTTAGCAGATATTTTAGGCTTTTTTAAGGAGGATTCTATTACCTCTCCATCTGGCAGCTCTTTCAAGGCTTGTTTTATAATTTTAATTGATTGTTTCATCTCCTCTATGCCAATCCAGTATCTAGCATATGCATCTCCTTCTTTTCTTACAGGAACATCAAAATCTAATCCATCATATATCTCATAGGGCTCATCTTTTCTTACATCAGTTTTCATCCCTGAACCCCTCAACACTGGTCCTGTTGCACCTAGTCTTACTGCATCCTTTACTTTTAAAACTCCAACCCCTTTTGCCCTGGCATTCATAGCAGGATTTTCCAATTCCTCAAGTTTAATCATCTTCTGCATTTTATCTAGAACTTTCAATATTTTTTCTTTTGCATCTTTTGGTATATCTCTTCTGACACCTCCAGGACAAATATAACCGGCAGGATAGACTCTACCACCTGTTATAAGCTCAAATAAATCCAATATATAATCTCGATATCCAAAAGCCAATTTGAAACCAGTATCAAAACCAGTACCTTTGGAAAATACACCATACCATATAATATGAGATTGTATCCTGGAAAGTTCCGCCATTATCACTCTTAAGTATTTTGCTCGTTCTGGGATATCTATGCCCATTAATTCATCTGCTGCTTCTGCATGGATTAAATTCCAGTTTAATGGCTCAAGTATACAAAGTCTATCAGATAAAACAGCATTTTGTATAGGTGTTCTGTATTCCATTAATTTCTCAAAACCTCTGTGTAAATAACCAGGATCGGCTCTAGCAGAAACTATCTTTTCTCCTTCTACCTTTAATTTTACACCAAAGTTTCCTGAACCGGGATGCGCAGGACCAAAATATAAATCATACTCTGATCCTTTGGGTGCAGATTCCATTCCTTTAATCATAATAAACCTTCTCCCGTTCATTTTTCTTGTCGTAAAATTCATTTCTTACGTATTCTCTCCAGTTAAAATCCTTTCTGAATGGATCCGGACCCTTCCACCCTTCTAAGAAAAGCGGAGTTAAATCCTCGTTGCCTTTGAAGTTCACACCAAATAGTTCGTGGAGTTCCCTCTCGTGAATCTGAGCACTTTCGCCCCAAATAGGTGAAACAGATTCGATAACTGGTTTTTTTCTGTTAATCCTTGTTTTAATAGTTATGAGTATCTTTTTATCATAAGACCATAGGTGATAAGTAATCTCGTATTCTGCTTTTTCTAACCAATCGGTAACGGATATTGCCGACAGATGTGTAAAACTATTTTTTTTCATCCATTTGCAAATATCAATTAATTTACTTGCCTCTATTGATATCCAAATCCTTTGATTTCTCTGGACTCTTCCATCAATCTTAAATTTGGTTTTAATTTGATCAAGTAACTCTTTTTCTTTTTCACTCATTTTACTCGAGCTCCTTGACATGCCCAAAAATTTTTTCACAGGCTTCAAAAACTGCTTCAGGTCTCGGTGGACATCCGGGAATATACATAGTAACAGGAAGATAATCCTCTAATCTTTTGATTGTATTATAAGAATCCCAATACATACCACCCGTCATAGTACATGATCCTAAAGCAAGTACAACCCTAGGTTCAGCCATTTGCTCATATACCCTTTTCGCCCTCTCTAAAGATTTATGTGTTTGATATCCGGCAATAAAAAGTACGTCCGCATGTCTTGGCGTCCCGACGATAATCATACCAAAACGTTCCATGTCCCATCTAGATCCAACAAGAGGGACGAGCTCTGCAAATCCACAAGAATTAAACCAGTTAAAAATCCATATAGCTTTTATCAGCTTCCTCATCGTTTTTGCTTTTTCAGATCTCTTAACCATTGTTTTTCCTCTATTCAATTTTTTAAATATTTTATTGTCTAACTTCTATTTCATTTGAAAAAAAGTTTTTTTGCCCCCCGAAAATGTGATTTTTATTTTATTTCTCATATCATGATACTCTTGATTCAATATTAAAATTGTATATAATTTTTATGGTTTTTTATTCAAAATCAATAAAAAACTATAATAAATTTTTCAAAATGAAACTTATGTTATTTTGAAATTCTAAATCTTATCAAAAAATAGTCCCAAAATTGAGATTGAATCTTGATGTAGGAATAACGCAATAATTTTTAACTTTTTAAAAAAAATTACTTTCCAAAACACAAAATATTTTTTTATATTTGATTCTAAAAAATGTAATTTATTCGCTAGTTAAACCGATATTTTATCTTTCAAATAATTAAGTATTTCATTTATGTTGATCCTAACTTGTTCCGTTGAATCTCGGTTTCTTATTGTCACAGTATTATCCTCCAAAGTAGAATGATCAACAGTAATGCAAAAAGGAGTTCCTACCTCATCCATCCGTGCATATCGTCTACCTATTGAACCGCTGTCATCATAATAAGTGTAAACACAATTGTTACGTAGATTCTCATCAATATTTTTGGCAATTTTGACTAACTTATCATCATTAATTAGTGGCAATATACCAACTTTTATCGGAGCAACTGCGGGATTCAAGCTCAAAAGTCTATATTCCTCATCTTTCTTAATTACCTCCTTGTAATTGTGCTCAAGAATCATATATAAAATTCTATCAATACCATAAGATGGTTCAATTACATGAGGAACAAACTTGTCTCCATGACTTTTTTCCTCCGTATCGACTATATCATAACAATCCTTGGGGATCTCAATTGTTTCTCCATCTAATTCTATCGTAATTTTACCTGTTTCTTTGACAACGATAGTTTCCAGTTGGCTTTTTATTTTTCCCGCTTTGCCTTTAAACAGGGGCCCAAGAACATCCATTTTTGGGACTAATTTTTTAACCTTTGTAATTTTTGCTTTATCATATTTTCTCACAGCATACATGTCTATTCCTGTTGCAGCTATGTGTGAATCTAAATCATAAGCAGATCGGTCAGCAATACCAACACATTCGACCCAACCGAATCGCTCACTAAATAGTTCTGCATCCCAGCATTCCCTTGCATAATGGGCAAGTTCGTCTGCAGCGTGTTTTCTAAATCTAAATCTTTTGGGATCTACTCCCGCGGTCATCAAAAACTCCTGTGTAAGATACATGTAATATGCCAGAGCCTGATTATTGATAGTGTTGGACTCAACAGCTTTTTCTAGGTTTATTTTCATTTCTTTTTCATTGTCAAATAAGTAAAGCACCTTGTTTTTTACTTTATCAAATCCAGAATGTGTCTTATCTTCTGGATCAAAAAATACCTCAGCTTCGGCCATTGAAAACTCTCTCATCCTGATAGTACCCTGTCTAGGTGAGACTTCATTTCTATAACCGCGACCTAACTGTATAACCCCAAATGGAAGTTTTTCTCTAGCATATCTATACAATAGATGGAAATCAATGAAAATTCCCTGTGCTGTTTCAGGTCTTAAAAATGCATCCCTCGCCTGTCCAACTCCAATTTTCGTGGAAAACATCAAATTTACTGGATAAGGGTCTTTAAGTTTGCTACCGCAGTTGGGACATTTTATTTTTTCAGATTTAATGGCTTCTTCGATGCTTGTTCCTTCATCAATAATTCCCTCTAACTTGAATGATGCATTACACTTCTTGCAATCAACTGTTAAATCGGTAAATTCGTCAACATGGCCCGATGCTTTCAGTACCTCATAAAGGGTTATAGTTGGGGTACTAATCTCATAACAATTATCTTTATGAAGATAAAAATCGCGCCACAAATTCTCAATGTTTTGTTTCAGTATTGATCCAAGAGGACCGTAATCATAGAAACCTGCTGACCCCCCGTATATCTCAAAAGAGGGGTAGATAAAACCTCTTCTTTTTGCAAGCGTCATAATTTTATCGTAAATATCCTGTGGCATAACCGACTCATCCAACAACTTTACAAAAAATGGTAAGGATTTTGTGTATTAAAAGATTCAGTAGATGCTAAAAAATTGAAATTAAAACAATTGCAATGATAATTTTTATTTTTCATTCATGTTATTTTTTCTTTTATTCTTTTTTTCCAAATAAATTTTGTGTAAAACATATGCAGCTAATATCATTTCGATTAGACTAAAAAGGCCTGTTAATAAATTTATAAAATGGATTGAACCAATTTCAAATATTAAAGACCTTGCAACTAACATAGCTAATGCAAAGTACAAAAGAAGCCAGAAGAGATGTATTTTTTTCATATTTTCCTCCAATATAATTAATAAAATTAGTATATATTAATATTATTGAAATAATATGATTTTAAATTAAAAATTTAAAGATATTAGAACGGGGCCATGTACTGCAATAACCTTAATTTTGACCAATATGCAAACAGTTTTTTTATGAATCTTAAAACATGCACTTCATGAGGTCAAGATCTGTAACCATTCCAATAAGCTTATCGTTTGAATCAACAACAGGAATATGACTGATATCATGTTTAATCATAGTTTCTGCAACCTCGCTAACTGTCGTGTTTTCAAATGCCTTTTTTACATTTGAAATCATGATTTCTTTAACGGGCACGTCGGGAAGAGTAACTTCTGATGTAGAATAATGCAATCTTATAGTATCTCTGATACCTTCCCAAGTCCATTGATCTTCATCTCCACCCATTCCTAAGTCAGTCTGAGAGACACTTTCACGAATGTGACTGAGTTTAAATAAATCGCCATCGCTGACAATACCTCCTAGCTTCAATTCACCATTTAAAATGGGGAGAGCGTTTTCGTTTGTAATTTTTATAATTTCCATAACCACATTAATTGGTGTATCCTGGTAAACTGGGACTACATAGCGAGTATAATAATCTTTAACTTGACTTACATCCTTTTTCCCAGAAATAATACGAACTATATCCCTTGGACTAATAACTCCAACAAGATTCTTTTTTTTGTTTAATACCGGTAATCCATGAATTCGCTTTTCAAATAGCAGTTTTGCAGCTTCTTTTAATTGATCGTCTTTATCAACAGAATAGATATTTTTACTCATTACCAAAGCTAGTTGCTCTTCATCGGGGTTTCTAAAGATATCAGTTCTGGTTAAAATTCCAACAATTTTTTTTGTGTCTTTCTTTAAGATGGGCATACCAGAAACATTGTAATCTCCTAGTATCTTTAAAGCGTCCTTTATCGTCCCTGGGACGTAACCAAAAATTAAATCCGTCGACATTACTTCTTCAACTTTCATTTTCCTACCCCAACCGTGAGTATTAATGGTATATAGATATGTACAATGGAGCTAAATTTTTCTTATCCAATATAACAAATCCCAACGAGGAATCGACGCCAAGAATGTTAGTATCCAGATTTAAAACTTTCCTTGGGACATAAGTTATCATTTTTATTAACTCCTCATTTGAAAAATCATGAAAATTTGCTTTTAAAAATCTTGCTTCTTCAAGTACATTTGGGGAAAATAACATGCCATTGTCAGTCCCTAAAAGCAAATCGATACCGACCTTTTTCATTATTGATATTTTAGGTTTTAATCCAAAATACGAATTAGATCTTGGACAGATAACTATAGGAATATGCTCATCTTTAACTCTGAAAAAATCGGATTCGGATGCTTTTAGCATATGTACAAGAAAATCTGGCTTTAAATCTAAAACCAAATCAATATCTTCTCTTATTCTTTCACTTGCATGTAGGGCAAATATTTTTCCAGCATTTTTTACATCACTAGAGATTTTTCTTAATTCATCATAATTCCAATCGGAAATACTACTTACACCAATTCCGTGGGATCTATTTATTAGCATTTTTAATTCATCTTTATCATATAAATATCCTTGAGGTCTAGCCAGAATTATTGGGTCTAATGAAGAATTTTTCAAAGCAGTTTTAATTAGTTTTAGTCCGGGCAATCCACCTTCACGGAAATCACAAAAACTAGACACACCTGAAAGGCTCATTTCATTTAATGAATCTTTAATACCCTGTATGATTTCCTGTCTAGAAGCTTTCATTAATAACTGAAATTTTAATCCATCAGGTGGAGCAACAAGTGTCTCAATAGATCTTGGAAGTTCAAGATTTTTTTTCCTTATAAATGAGTCACCTAGATGGGTGTGAGCATTAATAAAAGTAGGAACAATTAGACCTTTCAACAAGGGTTTTTTTGGGCATTTATTACCAATTTCAACAATCTTTTTTTTTTCAAAACCAATGTAACCTTTTTCTAAACCATCTTCTGTTAGGATTTCCCCTGAAAAATAACGCATTAAAAAAGAAGATATTGAATGAGTGTTTAAATTTTAACCTTATTTCATTGTTTTAACCCATTCATAAACTGGTTCAACAAGTTTTTTAATTCTTTCTTTTTCTTCATTCATAGGTGAAGGATTCCATGAATCAGCTGGTTCAAAGTGAAAATCTGTCACGGCTCCAATGCGTTCTTCTTTGGGTTTGAATACTATTTTGAGCGGCATTCCAAACTCTACATCCCAGGGATCAATGCCGTGAAGTTCATTTGCTATAGCAACCTTGCTGTCACCAATAACTGCGTATACCAATACAATTGGTAATCTTTTAAGAGATGATCGTCCGCTCCATCCTGCAATTGTCCAGGTGTGAACTTTAGCTGTAAGAGGCATTTCTATCCATTCAGTTTTTTCAAGATTACAATCAAGATTCCAACAATGAGTACGAACAGGTACCCAGATATCCCCGCATTTATGGCATTTTGTTCCCATTATTTTTCCTTCAATTAAACCTTTGAAAAATTTACTATTCCAACCATGTCTGATCGTGTATAATTGATCATAATGGAGAAATTGATTCATTGCTTCTCCATCTTCGGAAATCTCATGACCAATAAATGCAAGACCTGTCTCTTTTACATCATTTGGACGGTATGTTTTTTTCTCAACAAAGTTAGGCTCTTCAGCAAATTTCTTTTTTTTCTTCATAACAGTTACCACCTCCACCTTAATGCCCCCTTAGGATAAAATTCGAAATACTTGTCCCTGTTCCTGCATGACTATTTACTATACCACAATTTGCATTAGGAACCTCAGTTTTTTTACTAATATGTTTCTTTGGTATCAAACCTGCTAATTGATAATAACATTCAACTGTGCTCATAATTCCAGTTGCGCCAACTGGATGGCCATAACCCATCAATCCTCCTCCTGGATTCATAGGTATTTCTCCATGCATATGGGTCTGTTCATCGCGTAGAAATTGAGCGATATTATCTGTATCGGCTAGATAAAGAGCCTTATAGATCTGAGCCTCAGATGTAGAAAATGCATCATGTATTTCACCGAAATCTATATCTTTTAATGGATCTTTGATGCCTGCCATTTTATATGCCTGATCCGCGGCGTTGCGGCAAGCTCCAAATTCTGTCATCTCAGGATAGCCTTGGCCATAACGCTCGGTCCATCCAGGGAAATTAAGACGATCACCTGCCCGTATAGTACAACTTGATAATCCCATTCCATCAATGGTTACGTAATTATCTGGATTAACTTTTTTAGCGTATTCCTCTGAGCAAACTAGAACAAAAGCAACACCTCTTGACATAAGACAGCAATCATATTTTTTTATTGGATAAGATATAAGTCGGGAATTCATTACGTCTTCAACTGTTAAATATTTGTGTTCATTTCTATACCATTGGGCTTTCGGGTTATCCATTGCATGATTTCTGTTTTTTGCACCAATACTAGCAACATCCTCTTCAGTTACTTTGTTATCCTTCATCCATTTATTAGCCATAGCTGCATAGTATATCGGATAAATGCCACCAACCAATAGTTCATATCTTATATCTGAGGCTAATGCGATGAATTCACTACCTTGTGATTGTGATACTGAATCCATAGTTTCCCATCCAATTACACCAACAACATCATGATGGCCAGACATAACAGCAAGAGCTGCTGCATATAATGCTGATCCACCAGTATTTCCTCCATTTTCGACACGGTAATGAGGAACTCCTACCAATCCTAGGTGATCATGAATGATCCACTCGGAACATAGTTGATGGCCAAAATGTACAGAAAAATGAGAATAAATCATTAAATCGATATCTCTCATAGAAAATTCTGGTATATCCCCTCTTACTTCTCTTATACATTCAGCCGCTCCACCTTCTATACTTTCAAAACCAGTAGGACCATAATCAAAAGGAGTAGTGGCTCCACCTATTATACATACTTTTTTTGACATTATTATTCTCCTATTTTACGTTATGAGACGTAAAAAGCTTTTTTAAAAAACCCCCTGTCTCTGTAGAGAATGTAATAAATATTACATTGAAAAATGTTTTTGTATTTCGACAATTAACGATAAAGATTTAAATTATTTTAGATTGCTTTTTTTATCTCATCTACAGCATTTGGATTTTCAACAGATGAAATATCGGGAACTTGTTCACCTAGATATGTCGCCTTTATTATTCTTCTAACTATTTTTGCTGATCTAGTTTTAGGTAAATCACCAACAAATTTTATATCACGAGGTTTCAATGTTTTACCCATTATTTTAACAACTTGCCCTTTGAGTTCGTCTCTTAGTTCTTCACCGGGATTAAAGCCTGGTTTTAAAACAACAAAACTAACAATATCTTCACCTTTTATTTCATCTGGAACTCCTATAGTCGCAGCTTCAGAAACAGAGGGATGCTCTATGAGAGCAGCTTCAATTTCTGCAGGTCCTGTCCGTCTTCCAGCAATTTTTATTGTATCATCACTTCGCCCATGAAGTGACCAAAAACCATCCTCATCAATTTTTGCCCAATCTCCATGATACCATATATTGGGCCAGCGTGACCAATATGTCTCAATATATCGTTCTGGTTCTTTCCAGAAACCTCTTGTCATAGAGGGTGCTGGTTTTTTCGCAACAAGATGTCCCATTGACCCTCTTATCGGTTTTCCATCGTCATTAAAAACATCGATGTCCATACCCAGACCTGGACCACGCAGAGTGCATGGTTTAAGTTCTGTAATTGGGAGAGGCGATAAGAAGCATCCTACTATTTCAGTTCCACCAGATATATTGATTATTGGTAATTTTTTTCTACCAATTTTTTCAAAAAACCAATTCCAAGAATCTGGATCCCATGGTTCACCTGTAGAACCAAGAATCCTTAAACTACCAAGATTGTGTTTTTTTGTCCATTCATCCCCATATTTCATAAGTAATCTGATCGCTGTTGGCGAAATACCTAGCTGGTTGATTTTATGTTTATCAATGAGTTCCCAAATTCTATCAGGATTTGGATAATTTGGTGCCCCTTCATAAACTACTATTGTCGCCGCAAAACTATGAACCCCTACAATCATCCATGGTCCCATCATCCAGCCAATATCTGTTAACCAAAAAAATACATCTTTTTCTTTGACATCGAAATAATATCTCAATTCCTTTGCTATCTGAATAAGAGCACCACCATGTGTATGAACCGTTCCCTTTGGTCGACCGGTTGTCCCAGATGAAAAGATAATCATTGCATAATCCTCTGAGTCCATGTGTTCTGTTTCACACTCATTAGACTGTTTTTGAACTATTTCATGCCACCAGATATCTTTGTTTTTATTCCATGAAATTTTATTTTTCATTCTTTCAAAAACTATGACATGATTAATACTCGGGACAATTTCAGCAGCGATGTCTGCTTCTTTTTTTATGTCAACAATTTTACCACGTCGAAGGGAGCCATCAGCTGTAAGGAGGATTTTAGCCTCTGCCACATCTAAACGAGATGCTAAGGCCTGCCCCCCGAAACCTGAGAATATTGGTATGCTTATTGCACCGATTTTCATAATAGCTAGAAATCCTATAACGATTTCTGGGATCATTGGCATATATATGCCTACTCTGTCTCCCTTTTTAACCCCTAATTTTTTCAGTGCATTTGCAAATTTATTTACTTCTCTGTATAGTTCTAAATATGTTAACTTTCTTGTATCTCCGTTTTCGCATTCCCATATAATTGCCGTATAGTCTTTTTTATTTGATTTAGCATGTCTGTCTAATGTATTATGAACAATGTTTAGTTTTCCACCTATAAACCATTTTGTCCATTGTATTCCTTCAGTATCGTCATATATTTTATTATAAGTCTGGTAAAATTCAATATTTAAGTCTTTAATTACCGCATCCCAAAACCATTCTAAATCTTCTGTTGATTTTTTTATTAGCTCATCATAACTTGCAATGTTATATTTTTTCATGAATCGTGTAATATTTGCTTTTTCAATATATTCCTTTGATGGTTTCCAGACTATATCGTTCATGTTAAATTCCACCCCCAAATATTGCAATTTTTTTGAATTCCCTAATTGAGTTTCATATCTTTATATTTTCTTATTTTATTTGTTTTAGAAACTCTAAAATAGTGAAGATGGTTTACAATATCTTAATTTATCGGGGGTTTAAAACCTATGAAAAAAGATTATGAAGAAGGGGAAATTAAGATTACAATTGACTATGATAAATGCACTGGTGCTGGCGAGTGCGTCACTGCATGCCCAGTTGAAATTTTTGAACTAGTTGATGGTAAGGCCGTAGCAAAAAATGTAGGCGAATGCATCGAATGCTGTGCTTGTGTAAATGCCTGTCCAAATGAGGCAATCGAACATAGCTCTTGCTAATAATTAATAAAATTACTTATCAACATCACAAGCATTGCAGGTGAAGGAAAATATTCCTTCTTTCCTCATAATTTTACAAATTCTGCATGTTTCGTTAATTACTGAATTGCCACCATTTTCGATTATTTTTTCTGCAGAAATTTTTATTTCGTTGAGTATGTTTTCATCAATAATTTTTATTTTTCCCCTTTTTTTAGAGATATATTGACAAACTGCTGCAGGAGTTACACCCAATTTGCTTGCAGTTTCTTTTTGATTTAATCCAAAGTTATTAATCATACTCTCTGCAATTTCTCGTCTAATTACTGGGAGACCATTCCACATCATGAATTCGCATGGAGTGTTTCTCATAAAAGTAAATGATTCTTAAAATATTTATAATTAACGACCGTTTATTTGATTTTTATATATGATTTTATCAATAGTTAAATTACGAATCTTGTTTTTCTATCTGTAAATTATTATTACAAAAAATAAAAAAATATAAAATTTTGCGCAACTCAACATAATTAACACCTCAAAATTAAAAATATTTACTTTATGGTAGTAATTTATTAAAATCAAAATATATTCTTTTAATAAATAGAACTTGTGGTAAGAAAGATGAATGAATTAATAAATAAAATTGAAGAGCTTAAAATCAGTAACATCGGAATAACAATTGGTGAAAGGATTGCTCAGTTTAAAAACTTCGATAAAGAATCCAATGACGATCTTTTTAAGGAAGCATGTTTTTGTATGTTAACTGCAAATTTTAACGCTGAAAAAAGCATCAAAATTCAGAATGAAATTGGCGATTGTTTTCTTATTGATTCAGAAGAAATGATTTCTGAAAAATTAAAAGATTATGGACATAGATTTCCAAATGCTAGAGCATCATATATTTGGGATTTTAAGGAATGTAAAGAGCAATTAAAAAAAATTATTAATCATCATGATAGATTAGCAATAAGAGATTGGTTTGTAAAAAACGTTAAAGGCCTTGGCTATAAAGAGGCCAGTCATTTTTTAAGAAATATTGGTTTTGAAGATTATGCAATTATTGATTTTCATATTATAGATGTATTGATTAAGTACAAATTAATAAAGAAGCAAAAAACACTAACGAAAAATAAATACTTGGAAATTGAAAATATTTTGAGAAAAATTGCAAAAAAAACTGGTCTTACTCTTGCCGAACTTGATTTATATCTTTGGTATATGGAGACTGGAAAGGTTTTAAAATAGATATTAAACCAATCGGCATTTAACGTATCTTAATTGCTAAAGGTTTTATAGGGTTATTTAATCACGGGAGTGGTGATTTAAATTGGATTTCAATCTTAACGAAGAACAAAAATTATTTCAAAAAACAATAAGAGCATTTTGTGAAAAAGAAATTAGGCCTATCGCAAAAAAAATTGATCAAGAGGAATATTTTCCCAAAGAACTTTACAAAAAAATGGGAAAAATGGGTCTTTTAGGTATGACAGTTCCACAACAATATGGGGGAGCTGGAATCGACAGAGTTAGTTACATGATTGCTCTTGAGGAAATATCTAGAGTTTGCGGATCCACAGGCTTAACCGTCGAAGCGCACAATAGTCTTGGTGCAGGTCATATTTATGAGAAAGGTACAGAAGAGCAAAGGAAAAAATACTTGCCGAAAATAACTGGTGGAGAAGGACTTGCAGCTTGGGCGTTATCGGAACCAAACGCAGGTTCGGATGCCGCAGCTACGCAAACCACGGCGGTATTGGATAAAAACGAATGGGTAATTAACGGCACTAAACAATTTATTACAAGTGGCGATATTGCCGAAGTCGTAACTGTAATGGCGAAAACCGATAAGACGAAAGGTGCGAAGGGAATAAGCGCATTTATTGTTGAAAAAGACACTCCAGGCTTTAAGGTAGGTCAATTGGAAGATAAACTCGGCTTGCGAGGAAGTCATACTGCAGAACTTATTTTTGAGGATTGTCGTGTTCCAAAAGAAAATATGCTTGATACGGAAGGAATGGGGTTTGTTGGAGCAATGAATATCCTTGATAGAGGTAGAACTGCAATCGGTGCCATGAGTGTGGGAATTGCACAAGGTGCATTTGAAGAAAGTTTGAATTATGCAAAAGAACGGCAACAATTTGGAAAACCAATTGGTAAATTCCAAGCAATACAATGGATGCTTGCAGATATGGCAACAGAGATTGAAGCAGCAAGATTGCTTGTTTATCGAGCAGCCTACATGGAGGATCAAAACGTGAGATTTACAAAGGAAGCATCAATGGCCAAACTATTTGCATCAGAAATGGCAATGCGTGCTACTGTTAAAGCAATTCAAATCTTTGGAGGCTATGGTTACACAACTGACTATCCAGTCGAAAGATTTTATCGTGATATAAAGCTCTGCACTATAGGTGAAGGAACATCAGAAGTCCAAAGAATGGTTATTGCCAGACAATTAGGCCTCTAATCTTGCTGTAATGGAGGATATAAATGACTTCAAAAGAAAGTACAGTTACTTATGAAAAACTTTATAAGAATTTTAAATGGCAGGTGCCAAAATATTACAATTTTGGTTTTGATGTAGTCGACAAATGGGCGGAAGACAGAACCAAACTAGCGCTAATTTCTATAGATAGAACCGGCAAACATGATAGATATCATACCTTCTATGATCTTAGCAAGGCGTCAAATAAATTTGCCAATGTTCTCAAAAAAATTGGCATTAAAAAAAGGGATAGAGTATTAGTAATATTACAAAGTGTTCCAGAGTGGTATATCGCTCTAATTGGAATGTTTAAACTTGGTGTTGTTCCAATGCCAGGTACAGTTTTACTTACTTCAAAGGATATCGAATATAGAATTAATCGTGCTGAGGCGCGAATGGTTTTAACAGATTTGGATCATGCCGATAACGTTGAAGCAATTAAAGCCAAATGCCCAACCCTAAAATATATGATGCTAGTAGATGGTAAGAGGCCAGATTGGTATAATTACGATGAAGAAATGAGCGAAGTTACTGGTGAAGTATCACTTGATGAAAACGAAAAAACAAAGTCATCTGATCCCATGCTTATATATTTCACATCTGGAACAACGGGACATCCAAAAATGGTGCTTCATACTCATAGTTACCCTCTTGGTCATGAAGTAACAGCCAAATTTGCTCAGGCCTTAACAGATAAAGATCTTCATTGGACCGTTTCCGAAACCGGTTGGGCAAAAGCTGCATGGGGTAAGTTATTTGGACAAATGATTGCAGGTGCAGCTGTCATCCAGTGGGAGACCCCGGGAAGATTTGATGCAGATGGACTATTAAAAGCAATGGAAAAATATGGCGTTACCACATTTTGTGCACCGCCAACAGTTTATAGAATGCTTATCCAAATGGATCTTTCAAAATATAATCTAAAACTACGACATTCGATGAGTGCCGGAGAGCCTCTTAATCCAGAAGTAATTCGAGTTTGGAAAAAGGCCTTTGGTTTGGAAATTTATGATTTTTATGGTCAAACCGAAACTGTATGCGTTCTTTCCAACTATAGATTTATGCCTATTAGGTATGGTTCTGTTGGAAAACCAACTCCTGGTCATGACGTTAGAATTGTTGATGACAATGGAAAAGAATTAGAACCCAATGAAGAAGGTAACATCGCAATCTATTTGGGTGATGAGCGACCACCTGGTCTATTTAAAGAATACTGGAAAGACCCAGATATAATGAAAAGGGCTTTTCGTGGCAATTACTATTTCACAGGTGATAGAGGTTACAAGGATAAAGATGGTTATTTCTGGTTTGTTGGAAGAGATGATGACGTAATAAAGTCATCAGGATATCGTATAGGTCCCTTTGAAGTCGAATCTGCATTAATTGAACATGATGCTGTCGCGGAGTGCGCGGTTGTTGGGGCACCAGATCCAAAAGGTATAAGAGGAATTATCGTAAAAGCTTATGTTGTTCTTGCGAAGGGTTTCAAACCATCTGAGACACTTACTAAGGAATTACAGGAACACGTAAAGAAATTGACAGCTCCCTACAAATATCCAAGGGTAATAGATTACGTTGATGAATTGCCAAAAACAATTTCTGGTAAAATTCTAAGAAGAGAGTTGCGGAAAAGTTGATTCATAATCTTTGAGTCTGTATTATTCGGAAAACGTTTTAAAGATTTAGCTTATTTGCTGACTACTTTTTCCTCAGGGGAGGTACAACCAGATGAAAGAAGTGGTATTAGTCTCAGGAGTCAGGACCGCACAAGGAAAATTTGGCGGTGCGATAAAGGGTTTTTCTGCTCCCAAACTAGGGAGCATAGTAATAAAGGAGGCGGTTGATAGAGCAGGTTTAAAACCAAAAGATATCGATGAAGTAATAATGGGATGTGTTGTTAGTGCTGGACTTGGTCAGAATGTTGCTAGACAAGCCGCAATTGCAGCAGGCATACCCTATGAAGTTGGTTCTTTTCATGTCGATAAAGTTTGTGGATCTTCATTAAAAGCCGTGGTTCTTGCTACTCAGGCTATTAAATTAGGTGATGCAGACTGTATTGTCGCTGGCGGAATGGAAAGCATGAGTAATTGCCCTTACTTATTGGACAAAGCTCGATTTGGTTACCGCCTATTTGACGGAAAAATAATAGATTCTATGGTTCATGATGGGCTGTGGGATGTTTATAACGATTTTCATATGGGTTTAACTGGAGAAGTAATTGCTGAAAGAAACAATATTACAAGAAAAGATTGCGACGAGTTTGCTGCATCAAGTCATCAAAAGGCAGAGAAAGCTACAGCAAACGGTAGTTACAAAGATGAAATTGTGCCTATAGAAATAAAACAAAAAAAGAAAGATCCAATAATTTTTGATAAAGATGAAGGTATCAGACCAGGGACAACCTTTGAAAGCTTGTCAAAACTAAAACCCTTCTTCAAGGAGGGTGGTGTTGTAACTGCTGGAAATGCCTCTCAAATTACTGATGGAGCATCTGCAGTTGTTGTCATGAGCAAAGATAAGGCTGAAAAACTTGGAATTGAGCCCCTTGCCACAATTAAGGGATACAATACAAGTGGTGTTAAACCGGAGTATGTAATGGAAGCTCCAATTCCAGGAGTTAAAGCCCTTCTTAAAAAGATGAAGCTTAGTGCAGATGATATTGATTTAGTGGAGCATAACGAGGCTTTTTCATCAGCATCAGTTGCTGTTATGAATGCGTTTGGATTTTCCAAAAAAATATTTAATGTCCATGGCGGGGCTGTTGCATTGGGACATCCGATCGGAAGCAGTGGAAGCCGGATACTTACAACGCTTATTTATGCTATGAAAAAATACAACAAACATAGAGGACTGGCAACCATCTGTCTTGGTGGTGGAAACGCCGTCTCAATGATTGTTGAAAGGTGATTTTATGGCAATCAAAAAAATTGGAGTTATTGGCGCAGGTCAAATGGGGCATGGAATTGCTCTTGTCGCGGCACAATCAGGATTTGATGTTATTCTTAGAGATATCAAGGACGACTATGTAAACAAGGGAATTTCAAAGATCAATAAATTTTTAGATAAAAGTATTGAAAAAGGAAAAATTACAAAAGACAAAAAAGATGAAATTCTTGGGAAAATCAAAGGTACTACAAAACTTGAGGGCTTAAAAGATGTAGATTTGGTAATTGAAGCAATTTTTGAAAATGTTGAGGTAAAAAAGGAATTGTTCAAGGAACTTGATAAGATCTGCAAAAAAAATACTTATCTAGCGTCCAATACTTCAACAATTCCTATAACAGATCTTGCATCAGTTACAAGTAGACCGGAGAAATTTATTGGCATGCATTTTATGAATCCTGTACCAATAATGAAACTTGTTGAAGTTATTCGTGGACTAAGAACAAATGACGAAACTGCAAAGTTAATCATAGAATTATCTGAAAAAATGGGTAAGATACCTGTTGAGGTAAACGACGGACCTGGTTTTGTTTCCAACCGTCTTTTGATGCCCATGATAAATGAGGCTGTGTATTGTTACATGGAAGGTATTGGAACACCTGAAAATATTGACAATGTAATGAAACTTGGGATGAATCATCCAATGGGGCCATTAGCTCTTGCTGATTTAATAGGTCTTGATGTTGTTTTGAATATAATGACGGTTCTTTACGAAGGTTTTAACGATTCAAAATACAGACCTTGTCCTTTATTAAAAAAGATGGTTCATGCAGGATACCTCGGAAGAAAAAGCGGAAAAGGATTCTATGATTACAGTAAATAGGGGTGAGAACTGATGGCTTACAAAAATATCATAGTTGAAAAAAAAGATGGTATTGCTAAAATAACAATAAATAGACCCGAGGTACTTAATGCATTAAACACAGCCACAATTATGGAACTTACAAAGGCAATTAAAGATCTCGAAGATGACAAATCAATCCGTGTGGTAATTCTTACAGGTGCGGGAGATAAATCATTCATTGCAGGGGCAGATATCAAAGAGATGAAGGAAATGAGCGTTCTTCAGGCAAAGGAATTCGCAGAAAATGGACACAATATGCTTTCAAATATAAGATCATCAAGATTGCCCTATATTGCAATGATAAATGGATATGCTCTAGGTGGAGGATGCGAGGTTTTGATGAATTGTGATATCACTATTGCTGCAAAAAGTGCAAAAATTGGACAACCAGAGATAAACCTTGGAATTTCGCCAGGATTTTGCGGTACTCAATGCCTGCCAAGACTTGTTGGAAGAGCAAAGGCTAAAGAACTGATGCTTACTGGAGACAATATAAGTGCCGAAGAAGCACACAGAATTGGACTGCTAACGAAAATAGTTGATGACGAAAAACTTGAAGAGGAAACTGAAAAAATCGCGAAAAAAATTGCGACCAAATCACCTGTTCAGACTTCCTTTATTAAAGCTTTAGTAAACCGTGGAACAGACATAGATATGCATTCAGCCTGTGCTCTTGAAATTTCCTACTTTTCATCTGGATTTTCAACTTATGATCAAAAAGAAGGAATGAACGCATTTCTTGAAAAACGTAAACCAAATTTCAAGGGAATGTAATTTTCCCTTTACTTTTTTTATTTTAATATTTTTCCTAGAATTTCTTCAGAAGCAGTGTATGGATCAATTTCCTTGGAATAGATTTTGTTTAACAATGTATCAATTTTCCTTTTCAATGTCTCTTCATCAAAAATCAGACTCATCAATTGCTTCTTTATTATTTCGACAAGTTCTGCCTCGTATCGCAGTCTTCTTTGTTTTTCAAAGGTTTTAGTTTCAGTAAGATATTTTCTGTGTTTTTCAATTTCACTAATCATATCTTCGATTCCTTTGCCCTGCTTCGCAATCGTTTCTACAATTGGAATTTTTCTTTCTTTGTCAAAACAAGTAATATCCACCAAGCTTTGAATTTCTGCAACAGTTTGCTCAACTTTAGGGTTATCTGCTTTATTTACAACAAAAATATCTGCAATTTCCATAACTCCTGCCTTGATTGTTTGAATGGAATCGCCTAGACCTGGAACTACAACAACAATGGTTGTGTCTGCTATTTTTACAACATCAACCTCAGCCTGACCTACACCTACTGTTTCAATAATTATTACATCCTTTTTTGAAGCATCAAGGATTTCTACTACATCATAAACAGCGCTTGTTAACCCACCAAGAACTCCTCTCGTTCCCATGCTTCTTATGAAAACATCCTTGTCCATTGCAAGTTCCATCATACGAACTCTGTCACCTAAAAGAGCGCCGCCTGAAAAAGGACTGGTTGGATCAATTGCAATAATTCCTACCGATTTTCCTTGTTCTCTATATTTCCTGGTTAATTCACAAATAAGAGTGCTTTTACCGCTTCCCATAACTCCAGTTATGCCTATAATTTGTGCCTTGCCGGTGTGTGGATGGATTTGCTTCATTAATTCAGAAGTCTTTTCAGATTGGTTCTCAACATAAGTGATAAGTCGTGCAACAGATCTAGGATTGCCCTTTAGAACCCCAGAAACAAGTTCGTTCATCTTTTCACGTTCTTTTTAATAAACTTTACAATTTCATCGCAATGTGTCCCTGGACCAAAAACTCCAGCAATGCCCGCCTTTTTTAATTTTGGAATATCTTCCTCTGGAATTATGCCCCCTCCAAGAACCAAGACATCATCGATACCATTTTTCTTAAGTAAGTTAGCTACATCGATAAATAAAGTCATGTGAGCACCAGATAAAAGACTGAGACCGATTACATCGACATCCTCTTGGATTGCAGTTTCAACAATCATGTCTGCAGTTTGATGAAGTCCCGTGTAGATTACCTCCATACCGGCATCTCTTAGTGCACGAGCAACAACCTTTGCACCACGATCATGGCCATCAAGGCCAGGCTTTGCTACAAGTACTCTGATTTTTTTGTTCATAATAAATCCCTCTAAAACAAAGCTGGTTCCTCATATTCACCAAAAACATCACGTAAAACTTGACAAGTTTCTCCAAGTGTTGCGTAAGAATGAATGCATTCTAAAATATAAGGCATCAAATTTTCATCACCAGAGGCTGCTTTTCTCAATTTTTCAAGATTTCTTTCCACCTTAGTATTATTTCTGTTTTTTCTAAGATTTTTTAAACGATTTATTTGGCGTTCTTCACCTTTCTCATCCATTTTCAATATTGGAATTGTTATTTCCTCATCGATTGTATAATCATTAACACCTACTACGATGCGCTTCTTACTATCAATTTCTCTCTGATATCTGTATGCCGCCTCTGCAATTTCCCTTTGGAAAAATCCCTTTTCAATTGCTGGAATTACTCCGCCCAGTTTCTCAACTCTATCAAAATATTTGTATGTTTCTTCTTCCATTTTATCTGTAAGCCACTCAATATAATATGAACCGCCAAGAGGATCAACTGTATTTGTAACCCCACTCTCCTCTGCTATTATTTGCTGGGTTCTCAAAGCTATACGAGCTGCTTTTTCGGATGGAAGTGCCAAGGCCTCATCCATAGAGTTTGTATGAAGAGATTGGGTTCCACCAAGAACAGCAGATAATGCTTGCATTGTAACCCTAGCAATATTTATTTCTGGTTGTTGGGAAGTTAATGAGCATCCCGCAGTCTGTGTATGAAAACGCATAAATAATGAACGTTTTTTCTTTGCACCTAATTTTTTTATTTCTCTTGCCCAGATTCTTCGAGCTGCACGATACTTAGCAATTTCTTCGAAAAAATCATTATGGGCATTGAAAAAGAAACTAAGTCTTGGCGCAAATTTATCAATATCAAGACCTCGTTCAACTGCTGCCTTTACATATTCTATTCCATCGCCAAGAGTAAATGCAAGTTCCTGAATGGCTGTAGAACCGGCCTCCCTAATATGGTAACCACTGATGCTTATTGTATTCCACTTGGGTACGTATTTGAATCCATATTCGAATGTATCAACAATCAGACGCATTGAGGGCTCTGGTGGAAAAATGTAAGATTTTTGAGCAATGTATTCTTTTAAAATATCATTTTGAATTGTTCCTCCAATAGATTCCTTTTTTATGCCTCTGTTTTCAGCATTGGCAATATACATTGCCCAGACAATTGATGCTGGACCATTAATTGTCATAGAGGTTGTAATTTTATCGACTGGAATACCGGAAAACAATATCTCCATATCTTTTAATGAAGAAACTGCAACACCGCATTTTCCAAATTCACCTCTAGACATTGGATGATCCGTATCATAGCCATAAAGTGTTGGATAATCAAAAGCAACGCTAAGTCCTGTTTCCCCGTGATCTAATAAGTACTTGTATCTGAGGTTGGTTTCTTCAGCACTTCCAAATCCTGCAAACTGTCTCATTGTCCATAGGCGGCCTCGATATAAGGTTGCATGAACACCCCTTAAAAATGGATACTCTCCAGGAAAACCAATATCTTTTAAATAATTCTTATTAGCAATATCATCTGGAGTGTATAAACTCTTAATTTCGATACAGGAAAGATTTTCAAATTTCTTTTTTCTTTCTGGATGTTTTTGAATATGTTTATCATAGCAATTTTTTTTCCATTCTTGCTTTTTTTTTCTTAATTCTTCGATTTCTTTTTTATCGAACATGTAGAACTCCTCCCCCGCTAGAAATCAATGCCTTTTCTTGCCATAATACCTCGTTGATATGGATGTTTTATTTCAAGCATTTCTGTAACAACATCAGCAATTTGAATGAGTTTAGGATCAGCGTATCGACCTGTTAATACCAATTCAAGTTTTTTTGGTTTTTCATTAATTAGCTTTAAAACATCATCAATTGAAATTAGATTAAAATCTATTGCCACATTAATTTCATCAAGAATTATCAAATCATATTTGCCACTTTTTACTATTTCTTTTGCATAAGAAAAACCCTTTTGTGCAAGATCAATATCAATTTTTTCAGGATTTTCTTTTGATACAAACTCGTCTCTTCCATGCTGTGAAATTGTAAAATTTTTTAGTTTTTCTATTGAATTTATTTCGGAATACCTTCTTCCTTTCATAAATTGAACAACATGAACTTTATTGCCTGCACCAGCAGCCCTTAAACCAAGACCCAAAGCAGCAGTTGTTTTTCCCTTGCCTGGTCCAGTGTATATGTGAACAAGTCCTTTTTCCAATGAAATAACCCCTTGTTGGAATTTCGTAATGGATAAATTTGTTATATTTTTTTCTTATTTTTTCGAGAAGATTATAGAAACCTTTATGTTTAATAATTTGTTTTCGAAGCCTCGATGAAGCAAAGCTCTCCTAATTATTTACAGTAACTGTGTTATTTGGGGGAGACATTCATAAAAAGTACAACGAGGGTAAAAAGATGAAATTAGAATTAAATGATCAACAAAAAATGATACAAAAGATGGTACGAGAATTTGCAGAAAAAGAGATTGCTCCAGTTGCAGCGGATCTAGATAAAACCGGAGAGTTTCCAACAAAAATTCTTCAGAAAATGGCAAAACTTGGTCTCTTAGGAATTATTATACCAACAGAGTATGGTGGAGCGGGGCTTGACACAATAAGTTATGCAACTGTAGTAGAGGAAATATCCAAAAAATGTGCATCAACTGGTGTAATTACATCTGTTCATAACTCATTGGTTTCTTATCCGATAATGAAGTATGGTACCGATGCGCAAAAAAAGAAGTATTTACCAATACTTGCAAAAGGTGAAAAAATCGGTGCCTTTGCTGGAACTGAGCCAAATGCTGGATCTGATTTAGGTGCCATGCAGACAAAGGCAGTTCTTAAGGGAAATAAATATGTTATAAATGGAGACAAATGCTTTATTACAAGTGGTGATAAGGCCGGTATTTTAATTGTATTTGCAGTAACTGACAAGGAAGCTGGTTCAAAGGGAATTAGTGCGTTTATTGTAGAAAGTGATACTCCCGGCTTCAAGGTAGGTAGTCTTTTTGATAAATTGGGTATCAATGCTAATCATGTTACAGAGTTGATATTTGAGAACATGGAGGTTCCGAAAGAAAATTTGTTGGGAAAGGAAGGAGACGGCTTCAAAATTGCTTTAAGTACTCTTGATGGGGGAAGAATTGGTATTGCTGCTCAAGCCGTTGGTATTGCACAAGCAGCACTAGAAGAAAGTATCGAATATTCAAAACAACGTCAACAGTTCGGAAGGCCCATTGCTAAATTCCAGGCAATCCAATGGATGATTGCAGATTTGGCAACTAAAATTGAAGCAGCAAGATATTTGGTTTATAATGCGGCTTACACAAAGGATAAAGGAGAGCGTTTCTCAAAAGAAGCGGCAATGGCAAAACTTTTTGCTTCTGAAACCGCGATGGAGGCAGTGATAAAAGCCGTACAGATACATGGTGGCTACGGATACACAAAAGAATACACTGTTGAGCGATTGTTCAGAGATGCAAAAATAACTGAGATTTACGAGGGAACCTCAGAAGTGCAACGCATGGTCATTGCTGGTAGTTTACTTAGATAAATTGAGGTATAAAAATGGGGGAGTTCAACTACAAAAAAGAATTTGATAGTTGGAAATGGGACATTCCAGAGAAATACAATATTGGTTACGACTGCGTGGACAAACATGCAGACGGAAAAAACAAAAATAAAATTGCCCTATTGTGGGAAAATGAAGAAAGAGATACAGAAAAATACACTTTTTCTGAGATGAAAAAATTTACTAATAAGTATGGAAATGTTTTAAAAAAAATTGGATTTAAAAAAGGCGATCGTTTTCTTATTAGACTTCCAAACATTCCTGCATTTCACGCATCTTTTATTGGTGGGGTAAAAATTGGAGCAGTTCCAATTCCTTCAAGTGTGATGTTTCGTGGACATGAAATCGAATATAGAATTAACGATAGTAGTTCAAAAGCAGTAATTACCACTTCTAAATATATTAATCAAGTACGTGAAATAAGAAATAAATGCCCAACTCTTGAAAATATAATTGTTGTTGACGAACCAGGAGAAAATGAGTTATCATATACAGATCTTATGAATGATGCATCTGACAAATTAGCCCTTGAAAATACAACTAAAGATGACATTGCTTTTTTCTGTTACACCTCTGGAACAACAGGTAACCCAAAGGGAGCAGTTCATCTGCACAGATGGGTTGCAGGCAATGATCCCAGTGCAAAACACTGGCAAAATGTAATGGACGACGATATTGTCGGACATACTGGGGATTTAAGTTGGATATTTCCTTTGGGAAATGGTTTTTTATATGTTTGGAGATGGGGCGTAACTACTTTCGTTTACGATGGAAAGTTTAATCCAGAAAAATGGTTTAAATTAATTGAAAAATACAAAATTACTAACCTTGCATCTGTTCCAACCTGTTACCGTTTATTTTTAACAGTGAAAGGTGCGGAGAAAAAATACAACCTCTCAAGTATCAGGCATTGTATTTCAGCAGGTGAGCCTCTAAATCCAGAAGTAATTGTGGAATGGAAAAAACGTTTCGGACTGGATATCCACGATGGCATAGGTATGACTGAGATCATGGTATATCTTTCAAACTTAACCGGAATGGATATTAAAATTGGATCATGCGGTAAGCCTCAACCAGGTAAAATTTGTGATGTAATTGATGAGGATGGAAATCCTCTTCCTCCCGAAAAACCAGGAATTCTTGCAGTTAATAGATATGATCCCGGATTATTTAGAGAGTATTGGAATAAACCTGGCAAAACTTCTAAAAGTTTTAGAGGAGAATGGTTTCTTACTGGCGATGTGCTATACAAGGATGAAGATGGATATTTTTGGTTTAGTGGAAGAGATGACGATCTCATAATGGCATCAGGTTATAGAATTTCTCCATTTGAAGTGGAATCAGCATTAATTTCTCATCCAGACGTTTTAGAGGCAGCCGTTGTTGCAAGTCCAGATAAAATTAGGGGCGTAATAGTAAAAGCATTTGTTATTCTTTACGATGAAAGTAAAGCATCAAATGAATTAATTTTAGATATCCAAGAACATACCAAAAGGATCTCTGCCCCATATAAATATCCAAGGGAAATTGAATTTGTTAGTGAGCTTCCCAAAACGCAAAGTGGCAAGATAATGAGGAAGCAATTAAGAGAATTAGAAAAAAGTAGGAAGTTAGGAGGAGAGTAATCATGAACATAATAGTTTGTGCAAAGCAGGTTGTTGATGTATCAGAAATGAAGGTAGATCCAAATACAAAAAAACCAATTCTTACAGGTGTTGCTCAAAAGATAAGTGACATTGATAAAAATGCAATGGAGGAAGCAATTAAAATCAAGGAGAAAAATGGTGGTAAAATCACAGTTGTTACAGTTGGTCCGCCTGATGCAAAAGAAAGAATAAAAGAATTACTTGCCATGGGTGCAGACGAAGGCGTGCTAGTAAATCCTCCTGAAGTGTATGATTACCGTGTTGTTTCAAATCTTCTTTCAGAAGCGATTAAAAAAATTGGAAATTATGATATTATATTATGTGGAGAAGCATCCATTGATCTATTTTCAGGTCAAATAGGACCCAGACTTGCTGGTTTACTGGGTGTCCCCCAAATAACATATGCCCAGAGTGTAAATGCGGAAAAGGATAAAGTCACTGCAGAACGCAATATGGGTGAACAATCAATAACTACAGAATCCAATTATCCCGTTTTAATTACCGTTACAAAGGAAATTAATGAACCAAGACTTCCGAGTCTAATGCAAATTTTGGGGTCTGCAAGTAAACCTATAAACGAATGGTCGGCAGATTCTCTTGATGCTAAAATTGATGCAAAAGTAAGTACAATAGAGTTGAAGGGTGTATCAATGGATCGGAAAAATGTCATCTTTAAAGATGATATCGATGAATCAATTTCAAAACTAGTAGATAGTCTTGCAAAAGAGGGTTTATTGAGGTGATAAAAATGGTACTTGTTTATTCTGATGATAAAAAAATAACACTTGAGCTATTGAATAAGGGTAGAGAAATTTCTGATGGCCTTGGTAAAAAACTTACCGCTGTAATTATTGGTAAATCCGATGAAAGTGTAGCAAAAGATTTTATTGCCCACGGTGCAGACATTGTTCACATTGCAGAAACAAACTTGGAATCGTTTAAAGCAGAAGAATACACAGACATTCTAAAAAAGATAATAACTGAAACCAAGACGGAAACAATACTTATTGGGTCCAATAAAAATGGCAAGGAACTTGCATCCAGACTTGCAGGGAAGCTTGATGCAGGTTGTGTCATCGATTGTATGAATCTATATCTGAACAACAAAAAGTTGACAGTTGAAAGAGTGGTTTATTCTGGAAATGCAATAGCTGTAGAAGAATTCAATTCTAAACCCGAAATTGTAACAATACCGCCAAAGGTTTTTGACCCACTAGACAAAGACAGCAAACGTAGCGGAAAAATAACAAAAAAGAAGTATGAAGCGGAAAAGCATAATTCAAAAATTCTAAATGTTCAAAAAATGAAAAGTGGTGGTGTCAACGTTGAGGATGCAGAAATAATTGTTTCTTGTGGTCGAGGAATCAAAAATAAAGAAGACATTAAAATGGTTGAGGAACTTGCAGATGTAATCAAAGGAAAAACTGTTGGTTGCAGCCGCCCTATTGCTGCTGATTTAAAGTGGCTATCGGAAGAGCATTGGATCGGGCTATCGGGTCACAAAGTAAAACCCAAGCTTTACATTGCCGCAGGTATATCTGGACAAATTCAGCATATTGCTGGAATGAGGGATTCGGGTGTAATTGTCGCAATAAATAAGGATCCCGAGGCATTGATTTTCAAATCTGCAGATTATGGAATTGTCGGGGATATTTACGAGGTTCTTCCAAAATTGACAAATGCAATTAAGGATAAAATCGGCTAAATTCTTTATTAATACAAAGAGGTGAATACTTACGGGCAGAGATTTTGATGAAGAACTGATTAAAAAAATTCCATCCGATAAAATTGCTGACTTTGTTTTTATGCATTTACGCGATATGTGGGCTGTTGACGGCCTTTATTATCTAGGAATTGAAGAAAAATTTAGTACTGAGGCTGCAACAGAAATTGATAGAGGTGTATGGAAGGTAATGGGAAAAATCGAAGCCCGACGAATTAAAAAGTTATTTGAAATTAATGGTGACGACATTGAGTCAATGATTAAAGCCCTTCGGTATTCCGGCTGGGCACTGGATCTTGAGGACAAGGAAATTGTTGTTGAAAAGAATCGTGCGATTGTCAGAAATATAAAATGCAGGGTGCAAAATACAAGAATTTCCAAAGGACTAAGTGAGTTTGGTTGTAAACCAGTAAGACATGGATTTTTGCAATCTTTTGCAAAAGAATTTAATCCTAAAATAGAAGTGAATTGCAATGTTTGTCCCCCTGATAAACATCCTGAAGACTTATGGTGTGAATGGGAATTTATACTCAAAATTTAAATCTTTATTCTATTATTTCCCAAGAAATATTTTTACATATTCCAACCAAACATCCAATATTTCCAGAATACAATACTGACACTCCTAAGAAATTTTCCATTTGTATATGAACATCCTCACTTCTAAAATTAATAGCAGAACCCCAAACTGGAGAAGTGAAGAACAACGATATACAACCACCATTTGTTGTGATGTTTACATCATGTAAACTACCAACATGTTCGTTTTCAGGTATTCCTGAAATACTCCCGGAAGTACTAAAAGTCTCTACTATTACAAACCCATATCCATATGATGTTTCATTTAAGTTCATTTCTTCTCCTTTAATAACTGGATCGCCCGTTGAACATACTGAAAAACAAATTAATGCCAAACTTGCAGCCAAAAACAGAGATAATTTTTTATTCATATCATGACACCTAATAATTAAGACAATAAAATATATTTAAGAGTTTTTTTAAAAAAATTGAGCAAAATAAAAATATCGTTGATTCAAAAGCTTATTTTGCACAAAAAAGATGGATTGCATATGATTTTCATCATAATTGTTATTGGCGTAATCAATGTAAATAGATCTGAAGTAGATTTACCCCTACATTTACGATTATTTTATAAAATATACTTATGTGTAGAGGTAAATAGGGTTTGGCTAGTTCCCTCTAAAACTTAGACTCTATCTGCCACCGACCTTTGGTCTCGATTAAAAACTTACAATTACCTAATTTGTAACTAAGTTAGAAAATATCAAGATTTAAGATGTCAATGCCTGAGCCTGAGGATTAAACAAATTCGTTAACCATTCAATGAATTGGGTTACTGTATTGATTAATGCCGTAATTGCATTTATTAACAATGTAATAAGAGAAGCCAACTGCATTATTTTTAGTAGAAAATTAACAATACCATATACTAAACTGACAAGAAGAGATAACAGTTGTATGATAGTATCAAGAATACCTAAAGGCAATATCTTTGATAGACTTGTTTTAGCATCCTCAGTAGAAATTAAATATTTATCTTCCAAAACAGCCCTATTTTTTTCAATTTCGTTAACAATCTCCATTACTGGCTGACTATGAGTTTGAGGTATAGCTGAAACAGAGGAGATGAGAAGTGTAGAAATTGCAACTGCTCCAAATAATATACAATATTTCTTCATTAATTACAACTCCCGGTACTACTTAAATCTGTTAATGAATATATTAATTTATTGTTTTTTTGCTCCATATTTCTTTAAATTTGCAAAATTCGCACAACATTTATTACTTCAAGTCTAATAGTGACCTAAAAAATAATTTAATGCAGAAAAACAGTGTTGCCTTCTCTATTAAAAATGCAAAATAATCCAAATTTGAGGGAGAAATAAAAAATGAAAACATCAAAAGAATATAAGCAAAGTCTCAAAAAAATGCGGCCAAATATTTACAAGTTTGGCGAACTAATAAAGGACGTAACAACCCATCCCGCAACAAAACGAACTGTGAACGGTCATGCGCAAATATTTGATGCTGCACAAATGGACGAATACAAAGATATTCTTACAACCAAATCCGGATTAACAGGCAAACAGGTAATCAGATATTTATCAATAATCAAAGGCCCAGAAGATATGATTGCCAATGTAAAAATGAAACGATTAATGTTTAATTTAACTGGTACTTGTACAGGTGGAAGATGCGCAGGATTCAACGCAATAAATGCCATGTGGTCAACAACATACGATATGGATAAGGAATTGGGTACTTCCTATCATGATAGGATCAAAGCCTGGTTAAAGGATGCCCAAGAAAGAGATATTACACTTGCAGGAGCCTTAACCGATCCAAAGGGCGATAGATCGAAATCTCCATCAAATCAAGAAGATCCTGACATGAGTTTGCATGTTGTTGAAAAAAGTGAAAAGGGCATGGTTGTAAGAGGAGCCAAGGTAATGATATGCGGAGTTGCCGCGGCAAATGAAATATTTATTATGCCTGGAACAAGCTACAAAGAAGAGGACAAAGATTATGCCATTTCTTTTGTAATTCCCAGAGATATTGAAAATCTTACAATCGTAGAAACCAGAAGACCAAGTGATACAAGAGAAAATGAAGAAGGTTTTGACATCCCTGTTGATATCGGGGGAATTACCCAGGCATACCTACTATTTGATGATGTATTTATTCCAAAAAATCGCATTTTCATGTGCCAAGAATATTCAAAGGCAATTCAGGCAGTACTTAACTTTGTAGCTCCATACAGAGCAGCAATTGGGGGTTGTGTGGCAGGTCAAGGAGATCTCATGGTTGGAGCTGCTGCTTTAATGGCACGTGCTAATGGTCTATCAGAAAAGGTCTTTAGGGAAAAAATTAACCAGATGATAATCAATAACGAAACAACATTTGGAATGGGAGTTGCAGCTAGTTCTCTTGGTAAAAAACATCCATCAGGAGTTTGGATTCCAGATCCTCTTATAGCAAATGTAAACAAGGTTCATGTAGCAACTCTACCCTATGAAACCAAACGAATTACCCAAGATATTGCTGGAGGAATAGCTGAAACAGGGTGTCTTCCTTCTTGCAAAGATATCAACGATCCAAGATATGGCAATCTTCTGAAAAAATATTTGAAGGCTAATTGTTCAGGTGAAACAAGAGCGAAAATTGCTAGATTAATAGAGTGGTTAACTATCGGTGCTGGGGTGCCCGGTTGTATGCATGGTGGCGGTTCACCTGATGGGGCTAAGCTAATGATCAATGCAAAATCAGATATAAATCACTATATTGAACTTGCAAAACGTCTAGCAAATATAAAAGAAAATATACAAGTGGAACCAAGAAAAAAATAAGTCATAATTTCTACTTTTTCTTCCTCTGGGGTTTTTCTTGATAATATTTTCCAATTTTTTTAAAAAAATTTTGGCATATTTTAAATATAAAAAAGGGTATAAGGAGATTCTCTTATCGTCGAAGAGCAATATGCGAAAGTATAAATAATTAACAATTGTTAATAAATCAGGGTATTCCAATGTCAATAACAGACTTAACCTCCATGGGGGAACCACAATCTGAAGCAAGAAATTATATCAACGAAAGGTTGTTAAAATTAAAAAATGAAATTTCTGACTATTGTTTTCAATGTGCCAAATGTACTTCAGGCTGTGAAGCTCATAAATTATTAGAATTAGAACCTCACAAAATCGTAGCCCTTTTAAAAAGAGGTCTAATCGATGAAATGGTTAACTCAGATATTATATGGACTTGCATGAGTTGCTTTAAATGTAGGGAGAGATGCCCACAAAAGGTGGCACCGGTTGAAATTTTATTTGCCTTGAAAAATATGGCTGTTGCCAGTGGAAAACAGATACCAGGGAATTATACACAGTTGCTACAATCAGTTTTATCAACGGGTCTTTTACAGGATATTAAAACAATATCCACTAAAGATAACAAATCAATAGATAGAAATCAACTAAATTTGCCTCAAATTTCCAAACCTGAGGATCCTATGAAATTTCAAGCTATGCTTGCAAAAATTGCTGTTGAGAAACTTTAAGGGGATTTTTTATGGAAAAATTTGCACTATATCCGGGTTGCGTGATGCCGACCGAGCAATACGCATACGAAATGTCTATTAGAGAAGTAATTCCAAAGCTTGGGGTTGAACTAGTCGATATCAAAAATTTTTCATGCTGTGGTGAGCCAATCAAAAGTGTAAATCAGATGATGACTTTAACTCTATCTGCCAGAAATATCGCCATTGCAGAAAAAGAAAATCTTAATATTTTTGCTCCTTGTCCAATGTGTCATCTTGCTCTTAGCGAAACAAAAAAAATTCTTGATTCTGATGAAACAATGTTTAATCGAGTAAATAATCTACTAAAAGACGAAGATTTAACCTATAAGGGCAGTTCTAAAATTATCAGTATTTTGGACTTATTATACGATGTTATTGGAACTGAAAAGATTAAAAAATTAGTAAAAAAACCATTAAAAGATCTTAAAACAGCCGTTCATTATGGCTGTCATCTTATTCGGCCTTCAGAAGTGGGAAGACCGGATGATTCAGAAAATCCACAAAAAATTGACAAAATATTAAAAGAAATCGGCGCAAGTCCAGAATATTATCCAGAAAAATTAGATTGTTGTGGAGCTTTATTAACCGCAAATCTGCCAGAATCGGGCTTAACCAAGACTGGCCAGAAGTTAAAAAGTGTGCAGGAGCAAGGATTCGGTGCTTTTGTGGATACATGTCCTTGGTGTCATCGTCAATATGATGCAAAACAAGTAAAGGCAGGGGAAACCGTAGCAACGAAATTAGAAATGCCCGTTTTTTATCTTACACAGTTAATTGGAATGTCATTCGGGATATCTGATGATAAACTTGGACTGAAATTAAACCAAAGTCCTGTGGAAAAAATCGGAGTGAAAAAATGAATAATAAAATCGGGGTTTTCGTTTGTCACTGTGGAATAAACATTTCATCAACCGTTGACGTTGAAAAATTGACAGAATACGCCAAAACTTTAGACAATGTTGCTGTTAGTAAGAATTACAAGTATATGTGCTCTGATAATGGGGCCAAATTAATCAAGGAGTCAATTAAAAAAGAAAAGCTAGATAGTGTAGTTATCGCATGCTGCTCTCCTAGGATGCACGAGCAGACTTTTAGGGGAGTTGTTGAATCAGGTAAGGTTAATCCCTTTAACTTAGAAATTGCAAATATAAGGGAACAATGTTCATGGGCTCATGATGATAAAAAACTTGCAACAGAAAAAGCAAAGGCGATTGTTAAAAGTGCTGTTGCAAAAGCACGACTTTTAGAACCTTTAGTAAAATCCAAGATAAAAGTAACGCCAAACGCGTTGGTAATTGGTGGTGGAATAGCTGGAATTCAAGCCTCGCTTGATTTGGCTCAAAAAGGTCATAAGGTTTATCTTGTCGAAAAAAGCCCAAGTATCGGTGGAAGAATGGCTCAGCTGGATAAAACTTTTCCAACACTGGATTGTTCTGGTTGTATTCTAACTCCAAAAATGATGGATGTAGGTAATCACCCAAATATCGAACTTATGACTTACTCTGAATTGGTAAGCGTTGATGGAAGTGTTGGTAACTATACAGTCAAAATCAGAGAAAAAGCCAGATTTGTTGACATGGATAAATGTACCGGGTGTCTTGCATGTATGGATGCATGCAGACTAAAAGGGCGAATCCCAAGTGAATTTGACATGGAAATGGGCAAACGTGGAGCGGTTTACGTACCCTTTCCTCAAGCTATACCACTGAAAGCTACAATTGACTCCGATAGTTGTCTAATGCTGACAAGGGGAAAATGTGGTACTGGACCTTTGTGTCAGGAAGCTTGTGAACCAGGGGCTATTAATTTTAAACAAAAAGACAAAGAAAGGGAAATCAAAGTTGGAGCAATAATTATTGCCACTGGATATGATGTACTAGATCCTTCAACAATGTTTGAATATAGTTATTCAAATTCAAAAGATGTTATTACTTCTCTTGAAATGGAACGTTTGATAAATTCTTCAGGACCTACCAGAGGTGAGATAACCCGACCATCTGATAGTAAAAAACCAAAAAGCGTTACTTACCTTTTATGTGTTGGTTCCCGTGATGAAACGGCGTGTACATGGTGTTGTCGTATAGGATGTATGAGTGCCTTAAAACAAATGTATTTACTTAAGGAAAAACTGGGTAATGAAGTCGAATTAAATATCTGTTACACAGATATCCGTAGTTTTGGTAAAGGATATGAAGAATTTTATAGAAATATACGTGGCATAAATACAAATTTCTTCAGGGGTAGGCCATCAGAAGTTAGAAATGTTGGAGAATACTTAACAATAGATATTTTTGATACAACGACAAATAAGTTATTGGAAATCAAAACCGATCTGGTAGTTTTAGTCCCTGCACTTGTTCCCAGAAGCGATTCTGGCGAGCTAGCACATATAATGCGACTTTCTCAAAGTAGTGATGGTTTTTATTTAGAAGCTCACCCAAAACTTAGGCCAATGGATACCTTAACTAATGGAATTTTTATTGCAGGGTGTTGCCAGGGACCAAAAGACATCCAGGATACAGTATCGCATGCAAGCGGTGCAGCATCTAGAGCATCAGTAATTTTATCTCAAGAGGAAATGGATATTGATCCTCAAATAGCAATCGTTGATGTTGATTTATGCTCTGGGTGTAAGGTTTGTATATCCATTTGCCCGTACAATGCTATTGAGTCGGTTGAAGAAGAAATTGACGGAAAAATTGTTACTCATGCTCAAGTTAACGAAGCTTTGTGTATGGGGTGTGGTAGTTGTGTTTCTGCCTGTACCTCAGGAGCATTACAGCACAAGGGATTCAAAGATAAGCAAATTCTTGCAATGATTGCTGCAGTTGGAGAATAACAATTCTAGTTTAAACCCTTTTTTAGACTTTCCTTGAGATTTGGAACAGTGTCATAACTATCAATATCTCTTGGGTTAATCCACTTGTATTCAACATGTTCCCAATCAAGTTTTATGTCGGGTTTTTTATTTAACTCAACCACAGCTGGATTAATAATCCAAGTGCGATTGATTTCATCGTCTTTAAATGAAAAAGGGTCCTTTAGTTTTAATTTTTCAATATTTTCTTTTTCAATGCCAAGTTCCTCCCTCAATTCCTCATAGATTTTTTCTTCAACAGGTTTAACCTCATCAATGTATCCTGCAACAGTGTTCCATTTTCCTCTGTAAGTACTTACCTTATCACTTCTTTTCAATAAAAGGATTTTGTCATTATATTTAATAAAAATAGTAACAACAATCGCTGTTTTTGAATTTGAATAATCTATTCTACCATCTGGAAAAGCAGGTAATTCAGTAGCAAATTTTTTTACCAATCCAATTATATTTTCATTTATTTTTTTCACTTATAAAATAAGAATATGATGCTATAAATATATGTTGGATTTTTACAATAAATGATAATGTAAATTCAGATGTTGAAATCAAATACGGAATTTACAAATTTTTTATAATAAATCATCAGAACTTCATAGTAGCTTTTTTCACAATACTACTAAAATAGAATCTAAAGAATAAACATATATTGATTATGAAAAATATTGATTTGCTTTTTGAATTGATTTTTAAATATAAAATATTCAATAAAACAGCTTTCTCGCAACGTTTATATATCTTTTCATACATTATAACTCAATAATTAGAAAGGGAGGTGAAAATAAAGGAGGAAAATTGAAAAAATTATATTAGTATATTTTGAACTTTAAAGGAAATAAAATAAATAATAATGGTAGAGGTTGATATAAAATGAAAAAAATTTTAGCTATTAGTTTATCATTAATTATGATAACAGTTGGGGTAAGTATGGTACCTCAACAAACGCAAGCAGAAAAACCAGGTGAAGATTCCTACGGGGTTTATTATACTTATTTTGATAAATGGGATGCAATTGATGATCCTCCATCTAGTAAAGTATGGTGTGAACCCAAGATGGCAGACATGGTGTTCAAAACATTTCAATCCACTGCAAAATGTATAGGATTTACTCAAACTTTGAAGGAAGGAAAATTAATAGCTTGTCAGCTTCATTTAAGCGGACTTGCCTATGGTTTCTATAACAATGTTGATATAACTTACAAATGGGAAGGAGGCATGGATCACAAAGTTATAACTCTTCCACATAATGAACTATACGGCACAACTATCACTTTCATAGAGAAAGGATCTTCACCATATCAGTTAATTGAAATTACAGTTTTCTCAGGTGGTTTTTGCTCAGCACAAGTATCTGCTGACCTGAATTGGTTCTACGTTGGAAACGAGAAACCCTATGAGTTCACTACGCCACCCTATTATCTAAATTTCAATGAATCTAAGTGGGATTCAAATGGAAATGCAAAGGCATGCACCAATAATGATTATGCAGATATGGCATTGTTTACTGGTGAGCCGGATGGAAGAGCAACGGCTATAGGTATAACTAATACATGGTATGACAACAGTAATTGCAAATGCCCATATGTTGGCGTGAAGGTTCACATAACTGGATATGTCAAAGGAAGGGGCTGGGCATACTTAGGAACATGCTACGGATGGGACAAACATGCAGTTAAAAAAGAATGGGCGTTTTTTGGAGGACCTGGAGAAGGAAACCTAATTGATGAGATCTGGACATTTACGGATTACTATTATCTATCTAAGATTCAATCATTGAAGGCAGATCTTTCAGTTGGTTCTGCGATAGAAGCTAATCTGTTCATAGACGTAGAGTGGTTCTACGAAGGGTGTGGCCCACCAAATCCTCCAACATAATCGAAACAAAGCAATTAAAATAACTCTAAAAATCACATGTCTATTCTAAAAGCTCCCAGCAATATATCAATGTAGCAAGTTATTCCC
The DNA here is from genome assembly GCA_964615235.1 of uncultured Thermoplasmatales archaeon. Classification (GTDB taxonomy): domain Archaea; phylum Thermoplasmatota; class E2; order DHVEG-1; family DHVEG-1; genus JAFGPP01. Next base: position 1,569 of record CAZTMK010000016.1, on the reverse strand, counting down.
AAAAAAATTCTTTAAGATAGTATGTAAAATGCTATAATCATGCATTCTGCATCCTTTTTCTTTTTTTAGAAAAAATAACTAGAATTAAAATTGATTTTAAACCAAAATCGAATGTTTCAAATCAGTTAATAGATATTGGTCTAGCTATTCAGAAAATGCCATAAAAATTATGATAAATTATTGTATAAAAAGTACTATTGATAAATAAAATATCAAGATGGGGAGAAATCAAGGCTTATTAATTATTAAAAAAGCTAATTATCCTTCCACCTGAACTCCACTTTTTTCATACGGGGAGGAATTTTCTTTCCATTTTTTGTTATGTAGCCTTCGACAGGCTTCCATGTGATTCCATATTCACCAATCTTGCTAGTCTTATGCTTCACAATTTTCACATCCATTATAATCGATTGATTTCCAATAGATTGTTAATTCTTGTCAGCTTTACTATTTAAAGATAGTTTGGAAAAATTGCAGATTGTAAAAATTTTTTTAGTTTTGTGTTAGTTTGTGTTTAATTGAAATAGATAGTGGTACAAGGGCCAGGATATTGACTCGTTTTTTCCATTAAAAATTGGTCGCTTTCTCATTTAAGCAGATAGAGGTTCATTTTGAAATTCATAGGAAATACAGTAAAATAAATATTAAAACTCCTAAAAGAAGTATGAGAATACTTGCTATTACAAGATTTTTCTTTCTCTTCTGTTCCGATTCTGTAAGAGGTCGAATTCTCCCTTCTTGTTTATACTTATTTTCTATTGATTGCCCTATTGCTGCTCCAATTGCCACACCTAATGCAGGTCCTATGCCCATAAATCCTGGATTCTCAGTAGCAATGCTAAGAGGAATTCCAAATCCTGAGAAAATAGCTATGCATATTCCCATCCACATTCCTACAAAATGACCTTCTGGATATTTCTCAACCTTGTCATCCATATAATTTTAAGAAAATTATTAATTATTTAAAAGTTCCTGAAGAAAAATTAAACAATCAATAATATTTCTTTTCAGAGTTTTACATAAATAGATGGTGACGCGCTTTTACCAAAAAAAGAGCTCCTTATAAAATATGATTTTTAAGTAGAAAGTTACAGAACAAATAGTGGCTCTGTAAATAAGCGAGACAAGATAGCATACAAAATTGTAGATTTGATTAGGAAATTAAAAAACTAGAATCAAATATCAAACTCATTCCATTGATTTCGTAGTCAATTCCTGCTTGATGTCCTTGGTTTTCAAATATTTATCTTTTATTTCTTTAAACTTTAAATCTAAATAATATTCGCTAGAGATTACAAATGGATGTTGCAGATTACCGTTATCAAATTCAAGTTTCAATTCATCTTTGATTTTATCAAAGAGAGAGTCTGTGGTTTGATCGATTATAAGACCTACAAAATCTTCAATATCTGGATTCTCCTGCTGATTCTTATACCATTTTAAGGCCTCTTCCAGTATTTTTTCCTTCATTTTTTCTCCTCTGCGATCCGCATTTTACCAAATTTAATAAATGGGGAAATTCTCTCTACCAAGGGAGGTAAATGCTTTAAGAGTAATTAATTTTTCTTA
>CAZTMK010000015.1:0-58346 GCA_964615235.1 uncultured Thermoplasmatales archaeon | reverse complement strand
GCGATTACATTCAAAAGCAGTTGCTATTCTTATTATGTTCTTGTTTTTAATGGCAACAGTTGTGCCAATGATAAATGGAAATAGACTATTGGATTTACCATATCCACCTGAAACTTCAATATTTTATGATGAAAATTCGGGAATGATAACATTAATAGCAATATTGGATGGAATTTATGAGTTGCAAGAAATTGAGGCAACATATTATAAAATTGATGGTGGACCCATAACAGAGTACACAGAACCATTTAAATTACCTGAAGGGACACATACTGTTGAATACTGGTCAGTCGACAATTGGGATAATAAAGAAGCAACTAAGTCGGCAGTGTTCACATTTGATACAACTGCCCCAACAGTTGAGATAACTTCGCCAGAGGTGGAAATATATGTGTTAGGAAGAAAGATAATTTCTATCGGCGATAGTGTTTTCTGTTTTGGTGAGGTTCCAATTTTAGTTGATGCAAACGACGGTGATGGTTACGGAGTTGATACAGTTTTATTTAACATCAAAAATGATACTGGATATGATTCTACCGCACCATACCAATACACTTACAAAGGAACTCATTTTGGAGAGTTAAAGATTACAGTAACAGCAATAGATAAGAATGGGTTGATGTCAGAACCAGACACTTTAACAGTTACAGTATTCAGTCTGGGGATTCTTTGATAGAAGAGGGAGGTTAATATGAAAAAGATAGTTGTAATAGGGACTGTTCTTCTTTTCTTAGGAATAGCCTTTTCTCCCACATTTTATGCAGATGTGGAAACCATATCTGAACAGCAGGAAGTAATAGAGATTCCTATACAGATGTGTGGATTAGGAGGAATTAACGAATATACCGCAAAGTTAACCAAAGAAGATGCAGACAGATTAGACACTATGTTTGTTGATATACATAGCAGACTGAATGCATCGGAATCCAGAGAAGAAAGCATATCTATTTACAAGGATGCTGTAGTTCAATTGGATAATCTGGGATTGCTTGGTAGTTACAGTGTAGAGCAAGTACAAAAACTTGTTACTGGAGAATTATATGAAAATTCATTGATAAGAAAACTCATAATTATGCAAAATAGGGATATAAGTGAATCAAGCGAAATATACGAAAATTCAGATTGTTATATTAACGGAGAGGTAACTAATTCCTATTTATGGCCTTTTCTCCCAGTCTACCTTATTACCCTTGGAGGGATTATACCTATCGATTGGCAATTGTTTTCACCCTTTTGGATGTTAATAAACATATATGTCCTCAGGTTTTTTGGTCTGAGATTATACAAAAGCGTTTCATTATGTGGATATATATCAATTGGTGATGGTGCCAGGGAACATGGCGGAGGTGAAAGTTATGATACACCTTCACAAGGTTGGATTCGGACTGAAGGCATCAACGGGATAATCGAAATAAACGGTTCATTATATGGTGCTCTATTCAAGCTTGTATACGACAGTAATGCTGTATTTCTTCATATATTGCACATTGGTGGAAGTGGTTTTACTGGTTTGAAAGTAGGCAATTCAATATTAGGCTATGCTCAAAAAGTTAAGCTTAGTAGCCCCCAACAATCTAATACTTCCAACATCCCATTTTAATCATATAAGAGATGATCGGTTTTGGATAATTTATAAAAAATAAAAGAAAAAAAGAGGGGTTGTTAGTCCTGTTTTTTAGTAGAACATCGTGTTTATTATCCATTCAATTATCTGAAAAATGTTTACCGTTCTTTCAAATAAGTTTGACAAAAATGGGTTTGATATTTTGGATTTCGGTAGTCTTATTTCATGTGTTTCAGACCAGTCGCTTTCTATGCCATTCCTATTTTTAGCTTTTGCTTTAACTGTGAATGATCCCTCTCCAGTCCAAGAATGATCTTTTGTTATTGCCTGACCTGACGGAACATACTCTGTCCAACCCGTGGTCGTTCCATCGCCCCAGTCGACATAATATGATATATCACTACCTTGCGAATCAGTTGATGCAAAGTAAAAAGTATAGAGCGTCTGTGATTTTCCACTTTGTGGACCATTAATTTCAGGTAAGGATGGTCCAGGCATTGTTGTTATTTGTTTTTGTTCAGAGTAGCTGTTTCCAGCTATATCTTCAACAACAACTAATAAAGTATGTGTTCCACCTTGATTGATGGTAAATGGACCTGTGTATTCCTCCCAATCATTGTAATCAATATTATAGTTTATTATTTTTACACCTGAATCAGCATCTGTTCCAGTTAGTGTTACGGTATTCCCATTTACATCTATGTCTAGAGCTGGAAGCTTTGTATCAATTTTTATTTGCACATCTTTAACACTTTCAACAACGCCATATACATCTTCTGAAAAGAATTCAATATAATGAACTCCATGGCCAGATATTTTTAATTCTTCTAGAAACTCTCTACTTCCGTAGGCTGGTACTGTTTTCCATTCCTCTGGTTGAGTCGAATCCATTCTGTATCTTAATTTGCTCACACCAGTCCAATCCGTTGCAACTAAATCCAATTTAGTTGGATCATTATTGAACCAGTTATCATCATCTGTACCAATACCCCCTGGATATGCCGTTGTTATCGGTGGCTGATATTTATCAATTTTTATTTCTGAAATAGCAGTATCTGTTGCGCCTTTAGTATTTGTAACAGTGAGTGTTGCAGTATACTCATCGTTTTGATCTGGGTAAGTATGAGATAAATGCCCGGTTGTATCATCTTCAACTATTGTTCCATCACCGAAATTCCATGCATAATTAACAATACTTTCATCTGGATCTGGATTATAAGAAAATCTACCCTCAAAATCTATTTTAGTTTTTCTTCCAGCATAATAATCTGGTGATATAACTGCCTTTGGTGGCCAGATATCTTTCACTATAACTGTTTTTGCAAGAGTACTGTTAACTCCCCATTCATTTGAAACAATTAATGTGACTGAATATTGCCCTGGTGAAGCATAGCTCCACGTTGGTCTGTTGCTAGTGGAATCAATAATGCCATCACCATTGAAATCCCATTGCCAATCTACAACAGGACCAGTGGATTGATCTCTGAATCGCATTTCTTCACCGGGTCTTGGACATTGATCACCCTGATCATTTCCCACATAATAATCCCATCCAGCATAAACAAGTTTAATAACAGGAACTGTTGGATCTGGAACCTCTTCCTCTTCTTCTATATCCCATTCTGTTGTTGTAACCCATGATACATCACGATCCCCTAATCTAAGACAACCATATGCAATATTACTAAAACCATTATAACCAAAACCTGTCCCCCAACTATTTTTAATAATCCAATATCCACCGTTTTTAACATTCTGATCATTTACCCATCCACAAAGCACTTGTGCATGGTTTGTAGTACCTTGCTCTGATCCATCATAGACATCAGTTGGGCTATGGTGAGTATTCCAGAAAGAGGACCAACCGCCTGATGCATAAATATCAACAACTATAGGGCCATATTCGAAAACATAGGTTTTCAATAAATCCCAGTCATTTTGATCATTAGGATCAGTAGAAAAATAACCAGTATCTAAAATCTGGAAAAGATGGTCATCCTTTTCTGGATATGGATATGTAAATTGATCCCATTCATCACATTTTTCAGAACATGGTATCCAATCAACAGCTTGATAAGGCATACAGGTTTCAATTGTGCAACCATTTATACCATTACCTGTGGAACCAGGAGATGTAGATTTTATATACTGAAGACAAGTCGACATCCAACCACCACCACAGGAACCAGCAGCACTAAGACATGAAAGAATATATTGCTCTGATAAATCAGGATTCCAACCAGAATCGGCAGAAGCTATCTTTATAGCTGATTCCATCGCACCAAGTGCACCAAAAGCCCAACAGCTACCACAATTTCCCTGATTTTTTGCAGGAGTAAGCCAATTACCACCAAAACTTAACCAACTAAAAGAATCAGGTAGATCATTAGGATCCATAGTAGGCTGAGGATTTAAATCCATAAGCCTGAGTTCCTCCTCAGTACGAGGTGGCAATTCTGACATTACTGGATACTTACCATTTAAAAGCAAACATTTACATTCAGTTCCATCAGGTCGTATTGTTGTATAAATAATGTCATTTTCACATCCACAATCCTCATTTTCTATTTCTACATTAACATTTTTACCTATAGTTATCACTACAACAGAGCTTGCTAATACAAACATTCCTATAAAAACAGCAAATATTTTTCTCATATATATCTTGCACCTCCGCTAAGGTCCTAATTAAAAACCGTTAATATTATACATCTATTGTTATGATTTAAATGTTTCGAATATATATTAACATAGAAAAAAAGATGATAAGTTGGTGTTTTTAGTGGAATATTGTGTTTATTAATCCTTAATCATTGGAGAAATGTTTCTTATACGGCAACCGAAAGGATAAGAACACACCTTTATATAAAACGGTCCTGCAAGATATTGGAATAGTCAAAACCTAGAAAACATTTGGAAATTCATTTCTAGAAAATTCAGTTTTGATCCAATTAAACAGGAGAAGTATATTACGCTTCCTAATAGGAAATATAGATATAATATTTTACCTTTGTTTCGATTGAAATTATTCCTATTTGAATTTCTAAGCCCTGATTGAGGGGTGTAGAATCCTTTTTATACATTTTATATTAATAAAAAACAAAAGAAAGAGGATTTATTGCAATTTAGTTAATGCCAAGATCTTTGGAAATAGGTTAGGTCAATTCTATCCCAATCGTCAAAATCATTTTTGCCACGAGAGCCATCAGAGTAATCAACGATTTTGTAAACGTAACCGTAATTCATAACACTTTTATACGGTTTCCAACGCCAGTAATTAATTTGATATGGGAATTTTCCCTCCTGATCGTCACATCCTGGAGTATTTTGATTAAAAATTCCCAACGTATGTCCAGTTTCATGCATTAGTGCCCCCGCAAAAACTGTTGCATATATTTCATCCATATCAAGAGTACGCCAGACGAATCTGTTTAAAATAGGATATCGACCTGCTATTTTAGAGTGTGCTTTCGTAGAAAGTTGAAGAGAATCGGGACAATCGTCTCCAACGAAAACGAAACCAGGATACCGCTCGGCATGATAAATAATAAGTGCATAATGAAAAACGCCCTTCCGCCAATAGCTAGGATTTCCGTTTAAGAAAAAATTTCGGTAAATGGTCCTTAATTCCTGGTCAGTTGTTTCTTCATCAAAGGGGATATTTTTCTGACCACCGCCCATACATCCGTCGTCAATATGAAATACGATATTTCTTCTATCAAATGCGGTTGTAATCAGTTCCTTAGATAATTCTGGTAAATAGCTTCCTTCACCTTTAGGTCCCTTTTCCATTTGATCGATTTCTAGAAAGATATCTTTTCGGAAAGGATCTGAACCCCATTGGCTGAGAAGGTATTCTTGGTAATTGGATAGTCCATCCTCATCAGGATCCAGATTTGCATGATCGTTATATTCATTTGGTAGATAAATCCATTCATGATAATAGGTATCATCTCCCCAATGATACCAAGCATAATGGCCCCATCTATGTTCCCATTCTATGGGCACTCCATCATTATCAATATCAGTTCCAAGATCACAAACTGTTGGATCAGTTCCATAAAAATTTACCTCTGTCCAGTAAGGAATTCCATCGTTATCATAATCAGTTTGAGTTATGTCAAACCAGAGTTCGCAATCCCTTTCGCGTTGATAGATACTTCCATCATCGCAACCATTTAATCTTCCATAACCACTTGGGTCTGCACTTATAAAATCATAACAGGCAAAGTCCTCTCCCCACCAGTGTCCTGTTGCAATACTGTAGATCAAATCGACGCCAAAACTTTCTTTATATTTCTCACTATTATAGTTCATATTGCTAACATCGCAAGGCATATCAAGACCGAGATTCCAATCCCACAATTCTATACGGATATATACAAATTCTTCATCGTCAGGAACATTCAGTTTTGCCTCCCAGCCTACATTTTCAATATACTTTAGATTATTCCAAACAGGACTTTTGAACTCATCGTTGTTAATATATAACTTTACGTAAAAATCTGGATCGTTTTCCCAGTCGATTTTTTCAATGGCATTGACTTGGATGTCGCGCTTCTCTAGCGATCTTATTTTCAAAATCTGCACAGTAACAGTAATATCAACAAGTGGATCGAAATCCTCAACTTGTGAAGGTTGTAAAGAAAATGGAAATTGTGAATTATCTCTCAATAATCCAGATGCAGATCCCATCGAAGTAACTATTAAAAATACGGTGAATAGTCCTATGATTTTCTTCATCTTTTAAATTGCCCCCGATTTATTTTTTCCCATGATATGTTTTTTGATACTTAACTTATTTATATAATAATGGACAAATGTTATATATAAATTTTTATTAAAATGAAAATTGCAAATTCTAAAAATTTCCACACGAAATAATAATTGTCATTGTTTTATTGTGCAAAACAGATTTATACAAAAAAATTATTATACATATAAAATCTATAAATTATATTGTTAATATAATTGGGGAACCGCCAAAATGCTACTTAAAAATTTATTAATTATATTTATTATTTCGCTGCTTTTTTCATACAGTACTATTGCCTTCAGTAAAATAGAAACAAGGTATGATAGCAATTTTCTAATTTGTAGAACAATGGAGCAAGTAATGCAGGAACCAATTCCATCTAACAACCCTAAACCTATGGCAATAGATACTCCTTCAAAATTCAGTTGGACCAATTATAACGGTGATTGGACAACACCGGCAAGATACCAAGGTAACTGTGGGAGCTGTTGGGCTTTTGCCGCTGTTGCGGTAATTGAGTCAGTTATAAACATAAAGGAAAACAACCCCTGTCTTGACCCAGATTTATCAGAGCAGTATATACTTTCTTGCCTAGGAAGTGCAGGAAGTTGTAAGGGGGGAAGTTTTATGCGAGCGTTAGAAAATATAATGGATGCTGATTTAGTGGGAAATTTTTGTAACGGTTTACCATTGGAATCTTGTATGCCTTATCAAGCAGATGACAATATTGATTGCAGTGACAAATCTTCCGATTGGCAAGAAAAACTTGTCCCACTCCTCGATTATGATTCTTTTTATGCCACTGTATCTGGAGATAAACAAATTATCAAATCAACAATCATTGAAAAAGGACCAGTTATAACAAGCATGTATGCATCAGATGATTTTACTGCGTGGGGGCTGATAAATCATGATTCCGATCAATTTTATCCCTATGCAGGGCCCAGTCCCTGGCAGAATCATGTTGTGATAATTGCTGGATGGAAAGACGATTCATCAATTGGAAATGGTGGATACTGGATTTGTAAAAATAGCTGGAGTCCTTTTTGGGCAAATAACGGATTTTTTAATATTGAATATGGTGCATTGAATATTGACTCTGGCACAATTGCCTGGGTTGATTATAACCCTGAATCCTTCGACTGGGAGCCTGTAGCAAGCACAGGTGGAATGTATCATGGATCTATTGAAAATCCCATTACCTTTTCTGGAATAGATAGCTTTGATGTAGAAGGGGAAATAGCCGACTACATATGGGATTTTGGGGATGGAACTACAGGTAAAGGAATTACTGTTACACATGAATACGATAGCAAAGGAATATACAATGTTACATTAACTATAAGGGATCAAATAGGACAACAAGGTAGTACAAACACTGCTGCATTTGTTGATATCTGGTCTATTGGAAACGAATGGGAGTATCTCTTTGATAACTTAGAATTAAGTTTAATAGAGGACCAAACAAAGATTATTTTGGAAGTAAATATTCCTCAAATAAAATTTAAAATCAATGAAGAAACTCCAGAAACATATGTTATGAAATTTTCTGGGACACTTGATGCAGAAATCTCTTTAGAATATAATATTTTTAATATCCTTGCTCAATTAACAAAAACAAGTATTTCCGGTGAAATTATTTTTTCAAAAAGAAATCAAAGTATAAATCAGGTGGATTGTAACATTGATGGCAAAATAATTTTTCCCAAATTTCTTCCCATCCCATTTTCATATAAAACAGATATTTCAATTGAATTTAATCCTGACTTAAAATATGTAAATTATCCGCTGTTTGATAACAAGAAATATGATAATCCATCAACGGAATTAATAGTAAATGGCGATATTTCATCACCGTTGCTAAACATTATTAATTTTGCAAATAAAATCGCCTCATTATTTAAAGTGGAATTAATCCCTAAAGAATTTGCTAGATTTTTACCTGTTATTAGATTCGAGGAAATCCTTAATGAATTACTTGGTAAGACAGATATTATTATTCCCACAATACCCGATTTGTCGATATCGGAAGTAAAAACGACGGTTCCTTCAGGAACATACGATGCATACGAAATAAACAGTAAATGGGGCGGAAGTTTTCATTATTCACATGATGTCGAAAATATAATTAAGATAGACATCGCACCTTCTTCTATTTCAACAGGTTTTGGTAAGATTGATTTTGCATTCCATGGAGAAATGATTGATACAAATTATCAATAATTAAAAATTATCTTTTATAATTCGACATTCTCTCTGCCATAAATATTGCAGTTTCTTGTTATGTTATACACGTTAGTTTGCATATGTAAAAGATACTAAATTGCTTTTTTGGGGATTGCTGATCATATTAGAAAATTACTGACAACATTATTTAATTGGATTTTTGAATAAATAAAAAAGAAAGGAAAATATTAAATTTCCCTTACTCCCAGGAAGAATGGTCCTAGCAAGAATGCACTTCTCTTTTCCACCAGATCATTTACAGTTACTGTAATATCGACTTTACCGAATCCAATTGTAAGTGGAATTTGGACCGCCTGCTCAGATTTCTTTGGTATGTTTCCACTGTTGTGTCCACCTAGTAAAACAATTCCTCCGTCAACATCTATTGACCAGTCAACTGGTTCATCGCCAGATGAAATAGAAACTTTAACCCCAAAACCACCAGATACACTAAGGATCTCACATTGCTCAATTGTTGTGTCCTCAACAACCGAAACCATCGATTTATCTGATTTAGATTTACCAAGAGAATCGGTAAGCGTAACTTCGACAACATACTCGCCAGGACTCGTAAACACATGAACTGGATTTGCAACCGTTGAAGTAGCACCATCACCAAAGTTCCATAAATAGGAATATGGGGCACGACCGCCCTTCACAGACACTGTAAACAGGTTATCAATACCAACAATCGTATCTAGATCATGACCAACATTCACAAGTAATTCCTCAACATCATACACAACTACCTCAGCGGTATCTGAAGCAGTCTCACTGCCAGAAGTCACAGTTAATGTTGCAGTATAAGTTCCAGGTGCATCATAAGCATGGGTCGGATTCTGAATACTACTTCCAGCAGAATCATCACCGAAATCCCAGGACCAAGTATATACTCCATCGCCGCCATAAGCTTGACCAAACAACTGGACGGGATCGCCAACAAGCGTCTCATAGCCGCTAAGTCCAGGGCCATCAGCACTTACCGTCAATGGTGCTCCCGGCTCTAATACATGAATGGTTACATAATCCCAGTCATACATGAAACCCGGATGTAATGACGTGTCACCTGCTCTTATCCTTAAGCTTACTTGGTAGGTACCTGGCATGTCGAATACATGGCCTATTGTCTTGTCCTGGCTGTACTCTCCATCACCGAAATCCCATAGTACGTGATAGTCATTTGGTGTACCATCGATATAGTATGCAAAGCTGTATGGTTCTGAGCTGAATACTATGCTTTGTCCAGGTTCAACTTCTGTTTTTGATGCTTTTATCTGTGCGTGTACTCCTGCCCAAGGATCAAATCTAATATTATCTCCAAGCAGAATCGTTCCATAGCCATCTGCTTCCATTCCTGTAACTGGATCTATAACTCCTCCTGAGGGGCCGTTTGGTGCTCCCCAATAGTTGTAACGTGCTTCAACCATTGATTGACCCATGTTTTCAATGGCTGTGGCATCAGCTAAGCATTCCTTAAAGAATATATTATGTTGAATTACCGCTCCGCTTCCCTCTACAGTAATTGCCGGATCACTTGTGGGCTCAAACATTAGACAATTAATACTTACGTCATTTACTTTAATTGTAATAGTTCCGACAATAACTGCTCCACTTTGTTTTGGAAGTGAAGGATAACACTCAACTCCCTCTATTGTAATACCGGTGTTATCACAACATGGAACATCATCAACAACAATATCTTCCAGATAAATGCCTTTATGGATATGAGCAGTTCCCCCAGATTCAAGCCATTCCAAACCATAACGAATACTGTTGAAATGAGTTATCCGCCAGCCAGGCGTGGAACTTGTATAATCATCATCCACCCATATTTCCGGTTGACATATGTTAGCCCAATAGGTCTGTGTATGTGTTGGACCCATATTGTTTACTTTATCTTTTGCCCAATATTCCAAAACATGCAAGCCTGTTTCAAGCCAATGTACATTAAGTGAAGGACTATATGTATACCACCATTTATCATCTTTAAAATAACCAACAGTGTTGCCACCATAACTATCAAATGGGTCTATAGGATGCCATGTACCTTCATATGTGAAACCCCAAAATATATCATCAACACCAGATATACATGGAAAAGTACCACCATCTATTGCACTAAGTGTTATCTCGTTACAGACTCCAATCCATCCTGTATCAGGATCTATTGGAATATAGCAAATTGGGTGTGTTTTTGTTATAGTAGGCGGTGTGCAGTCAACTGCAAATGAATAATTATAAATTGCGAAATGCCCAAACAGGTCAAAAACCGTCCATCTTACTTGATGCAAACATTCCTCATCAATGGTTAGTGACACAGATATCTCGCCCAGATCAGGATCAAGATCATAAATATCATTATCATGTACTTCCCTTTCTGAACCAGGTATCTTTACATAACTTGAAGATGATGTATCATAATACCAAACAGAATATGAAATATTTAAAACTCCAATACCGCAGCTTGGATCTGTTACATTGATCCACATGGGTGTAGTACAATTGATAACAACATATTGTTCTCCCTCATATTCAATCGTTGTGTATGGAATTCCAAATTCAGGTGGATAAGGATTAGTTATTGGCGCCATCTCATCAACATAGTGAGTTTGGTTTTGCACGGGTTCTATGTTACCAGCATTATCTACAGAATAAAACTCAATGTAATGCATACAATTTCCATCTAGTGTGAAATTCCCATCATATACCTCCCAAAGACTCCATGAACCCATATACCAGATTCTATAATAGGTTGCATTGACACCTGACTCATTATCAAATGCGGTTAGATTGAATTCAGTCGATTCCGTGACCCATTCATCATTTGGTCCATACTTTGGATCGCTAACAGTTTTATTTGTAACAGGTGGTGTGTCATCCAAACCAGTTAGATTAGTATTATTGAACAGACAATAGATCGCGCAATCTCCCCTCACTGGTATACCATATATTGCATTAGTGCCCGGAGTTCCAACTATAGCACCTGTACAGTTTTGGGCGTATACACTATCAAACAGATAACCAGTTTTTAGAGTCTCAGTAATATTTACAATTGCCTCGGAACCTTGGGTAATATTAATATCAAAAACAACAAATCCCAAATCATCTGTTATCCCAGGATTTGGTGTTGCTGTACCATTTGTTACGGTCAGGGTAAATTCCCAACCTGCTTCTGGTTCGCCATCTACTTTCTTTTGTACTGATATTGTTCCCCCACACAATTCGCTGGCAATAGTTTCAAGCGTATCTTCAAGTTCATCAAATTCATCAACATCGTAATATGCATCTGAACTTGATATCGCGATTAGATTAGCTGAATCTATATCATCTCCAATTCCAAGAGTGATAATACGAATGCCATCTAATTTCATTGTATTAGCAATCGCAACTGCTGCGGAAACTGCAGCGGATTCAGATGTACCACATGGCGATCCGCCATAAACAGTATTGGGGTTACCATCCGATGCAAACAAAACAAGGTCTGGTTTATCAACTCTGGGATCAAAGGTGTCATTTGCTTTTATGAGACCATCCTCCCAGTTTGTACAACCACCTGATGTAGGCATATTGATTGCATTAATAATGTCTGTTTTATTATTAGTAAATGATTGCAATATTACCGCATTATCATCAAAATCGATGACACTAAATTGTGTAGGAGTGTTAGGTAATAGGATATTAACAAATCCTATAAATGCATTTTTCATGACGACCATATCTGAGGAACTAATGCTTCCCGAACTGTCAAGAACAAGGGCAATATCAATGCCACATGTTGCTTGTAATTCTGGATTTGGTTCAATTGTTACTGCATTTACTGTATTTGCTGCCAAAATAGCAAAAAACACTATCGTACATATTATTATTAATAAATATTTATTTTTCATAATTTCTTCCCCATTTACAATTTTATTTTAAACATATTTCAAAAATTCCTCTTTATGTATTTCCTACTCTTCCGTTAACATTTCCTCCATATTTTGAATATTTTCCCCCTTTATTAATATAGATAATATCCAATATATATCTATAAGAAGATCATTATTTTATTCTAAGTTTTATTCTAAGATATTTATCAGTTATTATTTTATAAATTTTTCTATGTTAATATTAAAACCGTTTCAGTTGAACTTATTTAAGTGAATTTTGTTTAATTTGCTGTTGTAAAGATGATTTTTAACAATGAAATTATACAAAATCTTTATTTGTTTATTTTTTAATTACTGCTGTTTATCATTTAAGATGTCAAAGCAATATAGTAGTATAATCTATATGGTGATGAGATGGAAAATAAAGATGAATCTCCACGTGATTTTATAAGAGAAATAATAGATGAGGACCTAAGAACAAACAAATACGATGGAAGAGTTCACACACGTTTTCCACCAGAACCAAATGGTTATCTTCACATCGGTCATGCAAAATCAATTTGTCTAAATTTTGGAATCGCTGAAGAGTACAATGGTTTGTGTAACTTACGATTTGACGATACCAATCCTTCCAAGGAGGAACAAGAGTACGTAAAATCTATAATTGAAGATGTAAAATGGCTTGGATTTAATTGGGGAGATCGTCTACTTTTTGCATCAGATTATTTTGACAAAATGTATGAATATGCAGTTCAGTTGGTAAAACAAGGACAAGCTTATGTTGATGATTCACCTTCTGATGAAATAAGTAAGAATCGTGGTACATTAACACAGCCTGGAAAAGAAAGCCCATATCGCAATAGATCCATAGAGGAAAACCTAGAATTACTTGAAAAGATGAAGGCAGGTGGATTTGCTGACGGTGAAAAGGTCCTTAGGGCAAAAATCGATATGGCTCATCCAAATCTCAATATGAGAGACCCTGTCATGTATAGAATTCTTCATCAATCCCACCATAGAAGCGGGGATAAGTGGTGCATATACCCCATGTATGACTGGGCACACGGGCTTGAAGATTCAATTGAAGGTATTACTCATTCAATTTGCACTTTGGAATTTGAAAATCACAGACCTTTATACGACTGGTTTCTTGATCAACTTGGAGTTTACCATCCCCAGCAGATAGAATTTGCAAGACTTAATTTAACCTACACAATTATGAGCAAGAGAATGCTTCTTGAGTTGGTCCAAAGTAGTCTAGTAAAAGGCTGGGATGATCCCAGAATGCCTACAATAAGTGGGATGAGACGACGAGGATACTCTCCTTCATCAATTAGAGATTTTTGTAGCCGCATTGGGGTAGCCAAGGTAAACAGCATAATTTCAATGGAATTTTTGGAACATTGCGTAAGAAATGATTTAAATAAAACTGCTCCCAGATTTATGGGGGTTTTAAATCCATTAAAAGTAGTAATAGATAACTATCCAAATGATAAAGTAGAACAAGTAGAGGCAATAATGAACCCAGAAAATCCTGATGCTGGAACTCGCATGGTTCCATTTTCAAAAACCTTATTTATTGAACAAGACGATTTTATGGAAAATCCTCCAAAAAAATTCTACAGGCTTGCACCTGGTAGAGAGGTTAGACTAAGATATGCTTATTTTATTACCTGTCAAGAAGCAATTAAAGAGGGTGACAAAGTTGTTGAACTCAGATGTACCTATGATCCCGTCACAAAAGGTGGATATGCACCAGACGGAAGACGCGTAAAATCAACTATTCACTGGGTCTCTGGACCTCATGCAATTGATGCAGAAATTAGGTTATACGAAAAATTATTTACCGTAGAAAACCCAACCGGGCATAAAGGAGTTGATTACAAGGAATTTATCAATCCAGACTCATTAAAAATTTTAAATTCTTGTAAAGTGGAACCATCAATAAAGAATCTAAAACCTTTTGATCGTTTTCAATTCGAGCGCCTTGGTTATTTCTGCATTGACTCAGATACAAAGAAGAATTCCTTGATAATTAACAAAACCGTAGGACTTAGGGATACATGGGCCAAGATTCAAAATCAACAAAAATGAAATTACTCTATCATTTGAACATCTAAATTATCTTTCTCAAAAGTAATAAGTGCACCTTCTCCTCTTTTACCAAGACTGCAATTTACAACGACAGTGTTATTAATTTTTGTAAAACCAGGGTCTTCATGAATATGACCGCACAATACAAGTTTTGGATGACGGTTGTCTACTAATTTTCTTAACTCCTTGCTTCCAGAATGCATCCCAAGAAAAACCCTATCATGTAAACCGTGGGGAGGGACATGTGTTATTAAAATAGTATCTTTATCAATTAGTTTTCCATAATTTTCTGCAAATTCCTTTGTTTGACGTTCATCAACACCGCTAACTCCAGCAAATGTAAATGAGTCTTTCTTTACTATTTTCATATTTACATTTGTTGCTCTGCTTTCATCGATTGCCCCGTTTACCTCCGATGGATCAATGTTGCCGGTAAGTGCAAGTGTTTCAACAGGAATTTGATTGAGAAATTGGGTAGCCACTTCGCCAGGTCCGAATTGGGTAATATCTCCACAAATGATAACTAAGTCGGGTGAGTATTTAGAAACATTTGATAAAATTAAATTTAAACGGTATTGCGAACCATGAATATCTGCTGCTGCTAGTATTTTCATAATATTTGTCCTCGAAATTGTATTTTCCTTTTTAAAATTTAAGGAAAATTAGATTAAAACTGCATTTTTTAATCGATGGTTTTTTATGTCTTATATATTTCCATAGAAGCCATATGGTTAAAATCCGAGAATATCTCAAACTTGCCCGTTCATTTAATGCAGTTTTGACAGGGGTTTCACCAGTTATGGGTGCAATTGCTATGCAACAGTATGACATTTTCATTCTACTACTTTTGTTTCTAGTAGGTTTTTTTGGTCATACTTTTGGATTTGTTTTCAATGACATTATCGATTATAAGCTAGATGAGTCATCAAAGGAAATCAGTGATAGACCATTGATAAGCGGGACAATTTCAATGAGAAATGCGAAGGCTTTTGCAATAATGTCAATGTTTATTGCATTTATTATTGCAGGTTATCTGGTAATGAGGTTTTCAAATTTTATTCCAACTGTAGTAATCGCAGCTTCAGCATTTTTTATAGTTCTATACGATCTAATAAGCAAAAAATTGCCTTTCATGGACATTTTGGTTTCTATAGGAATATTTTTCTTAATTTTATATGGTGCATTTTACGGATATTCTAATGGAGAAGCAGTAAGGAGTTTTTCTGATATTTCTTTTATTGGCTGGATTGTTTGTATTCTAGGTGCCATTCAAGTGCTGTTTATGCAAATTGTCGCAGGAGGGATGAAGGATGTTGAAAATGACTATGTAAAGGGTGCAAAAACAGCGGCAATAAAACTAGGTGTAAGAATTTCTGATGGTTTACTAATTGTATCTAACAAGTTTAAAGCACTAGCATTTTTTATCCAGATATGCGACATTGTTGTAGTGTTTTTACCTTTCTTCATAATTACAGGTTTTTCACAAAATGCTACATTACAATACATACAATGGGCAATACTTGCATTTGTTGCAATTTTGATGTTTATTCTTTCTTATAGACTACTTTCAATGAAAAAATTTGAGAGAGAAAAAGCAAGAAAGTACATAGGAAGCCATTATATGATAAATTTCGCACTTGTTCCAGTAATGCTAATGAGTCTAAATCCCTGGGCGGGAATACTGATGTTCTTCCCAGGTATTGGCTTTATTTTATCAAATTTAATTTTACATAAAACATTGCTTCAGCCAAAAACAATGTAACATCATCATAAATTCTAAAAAATTGAACACTATTTTACTAGATTGTGAAATAAAGAGATAATATAAAGAAAATTAAGGAGGGATTTTTTTACCCTCAAAATTTTAATGTGTATTTATTACTAAAGCCAATGAATTTTGTATGATAATTCATTATTATAGAGCTCTATATTCTTTCCATTTTTGGTTCGCTATCAATGTAGATAAATGGAGGTAGATAGAATGCTGGTGGATATCCACCATGCCCGATTATGTAGTACGGAATTGGTTTATTTAATAAGTTATATAAAATATTCACAAATGAAGGATATCTTCTCGGTTCCCAATAATTTCCAGATAATTTCTGTCTGCTAGACCATTTGAATACAATTGGAGAGTCATTGTCAATTATATTATTTCCACTAACAATGTTATTACGCCCAGAACACCAAAAATATATACCAATGTCGTTATTGATAATGTCGTTTGAATCAATTAAATTATCGTGTGAAGATTTTCCCTCAATAGCGACTCCTATCCAATCGTTTTCATTAATTTGATTGTCGATAATACTTATAAGCTGTGAATCTTTTGCAGTAATTCCATTTTTATTTTGTGATATAACAGAATTATTTATTGTAATATCATTACAATTATCTTCTATCAATATTCCCCAATAACTATTATTAACAATCTCACAATCACTTATATTTATATTGAAGGAGACCTGTGAATTAATAAAAATACCTTGAAAATTATTGGTTATACAACAATTTTCTATTTGAATTCCTTGAGCGCGAATTGATATACCATTACTAAGTTCGCCACTCATTCTAATATAAAAATTACTTAAAATTATATTATTGGCAACTATTTTTACAACATCACAATTTCTACCGCCATCAATAACGGGTCTA
Source organism: uncultured Thermoplasmatales archaeon (assembly GCA_964615235.1). Classification (GTDB taxonomy): domain Archaea; phylum Thermoplasmatota; class E2; order DHVEG-1; family DHVEG-1; genus JAFGPP01. Next base: position 41,182 of record CAZTMK010000015.1, on the reverse strand, counting down.
TCAGAGTAATTTCCAATAATTTGAATATTGTTTTTACCCTGATAAATATGGATATTTTCCTGATAAATGCCGCTCCAGACTAAGATTGAATCCCCCGGATTTGCATTATCGATTGCTTCTTGGATGGTTTGATAGTCCCTCGGAACAACTATGTCATTTTTTAACTCTTCACTTATCACCGTTATTGTAGGAAGTATTACTGTACTGGCTATTAGCATCACTAATACTACAATTATACTTTTTCTAAACATTCCTCCTTCCATGTTACTTTACCCCCTTTGGATTTTATGACACAATAATATAATTTAATTTAAATGTTACGAAATTATAAAGGAACAAATGATACATTAAAATGACTAATTCTTTGCATATCTGAGATAGTAACCGCTCTTTCTTCTTTTTTGTCTCTTGAACCTTATGGTCTGCCAATTTTTTTCCTTGTTTCCTTGCATGCTCTGGACCAAGTTTTGTTCTTTCACTTACGATTGGTCGTTCAAATTTTGCAAATGGACCAATAATATGAAATTGTAACTTATTAGTTACTGTTGATAAATCAATGTTCTAAGTTAATGACACAAAATTAACCTTATGGTTTACCAAAGTTTCAATCTCCTTGATTAAATCTTTAAGCGTTCTACCCCATCTATCTAATCTGTAAACGTAGATAATATCCCACTCTCGCTTTAGTAATTCTAGATAAATTTTATTAGGTTTTAACCAAAATTTAGAAAAATATTTAATACCAGCATTTCTTCTAACAAATATGAATAAAGTTGCTGCGTATGCCAGATTGCTACGCATTCCCGGTCTCGCTGCACTTGCCACTCCTACAATAATTGCAGCCATTACCGTTGGGGTTGTAGATCTCTACAGCTTGTCTTTACTTTTTATAATAGGTGCTTTTGCTGCAATATACGGTTTTATTCTAAATGATTATTCCGATGTTGAGCTTGACAAATTAATCCCAGAACTTCATGGTAAGCCTTTGGTAAGCGGAGACATTTCAAAAAAAAGTGCCCTTACTATAAGTATATTTTTAATTTTGTTAACATTTTTATTTATTTTTATTCTGTGGAGGGGAAAAACTCTTGATGAATACAAATTCATGGCATTAATTTGTATAATAATCGCAGGCATTCTCGGAAGTTTTTATAACATATATGGTAAAAAAATTGCAGGTTCTGATTTTTTTGTAGCAATATCAATGTCATTTGTTTTTTTATTTGGAGCGCTTTCATTTGGTGCTCCCGGAATTTTGACTTGGATAATTTTTATTTTGACCTTTAATCAGACTCTTCATATGAATGCAGTAGAGGGAGGAATAAAAGATGCTGATCATGATTACAAAATGGGTGTTAGTAACATTGCCTTAAATGTCGGTGTAAAAGTCAAGGGTGAAAATATTTTTATTCCCAACAGCTTCAAGATTTTTGGTATGGGTATTAGATTATTTTCAATTTTTCTTTTATTTTCGCCATTTGTATTTTTTAATGTATCTTATAGCATTTTTCAATTGGCAATACTTGTACTAGGATCGTCTGGTGTACTATTTTTCAACTTAAGATTGTTGACAATTAAAAAATTTGACAGAAGCCGGATAAGAAAATATATAGGAATTCAATCGTTTTTGCGATATTCGCTTGTACCAATCACGTTACTCTCTACAGTTGGTGAAACGATTACAATAATTTTGATTGTTTTCCCTATAGGCTGGTATATTAGTTTTGCACCGTTGATTGGAGAAAAACTCTTCAAACCACGAATGTAATATGGCAAAAAAAACAGATGTTTGTATTGTAGGCGCAGGGCCTGCAGGCTCAACAGCTGCGAAATTTCTTTCCGAGAAAGGATTCAAAGTTAATCTTATAGATAAAGAAAAATTTCCTCGTGACAAACCTTGTGGTGGCGGTTTACCTTACCAAATCTTAACTCGCTACCCCTATATTGACAACGAAAATTTTGTTGATTCATATTCTTATGGAGGTTATGCTTATTCCTCTTCTCTAAATCACAAAATTGTAGTAAGGGATCACGAGCCAATTTTAGCAATGACCCTGAGAAAAAAATTTGACAAAAATCTTGTGGATCTGGCAGTTGAAAAAGGCGTAGATTTTGCTGACGGAAAAGCCGTGGTAAATGTAGAAATTACAAATGACAAAGCATTGGTTTTTTTGAATGACGGCACATCAATTTCTTGTGATATTGTAATTGGCGCAGATGGAGTTTTCAGTAAAATAGCAGAAAAAACAGGACTAAGAAAGAGTGGCGAAGGGACAGGAATTTGTATATACAACGAGTATGAAGTTGATGAAAAAACAATAGATGAAATTGCTGGTAGAGAGCGTTTTGTAAGCATATTATCTAGATTTCAAAATATCTATGGATACGGCTGGGTATTTCCAAAAAATAAACATCTAAATATTGGAATTGGGGAAGTCGGCTATCGGCCAAAAAATCGGCCCAAAATAAATTTTGTAAATTTATACAAAAATTTCTTTTCAACTTTGAAGAAATTAAAAATCATTCCAGAGGAATTGGAAATCAATCGATATCATGGAGGATCTCTTCCGATTGTTCCTCTCAAGCAAACATATTGTAACAGAACAATTTTGGTTGGTGATGCTGCAGGTTTTATTAATCCATTTAGTGGGGAGGGCATATATTATGCAATGGTTTCTGGAGAAATTGCATCAATTGTAATAGAAAAGGCATCAAACTACGAAAATTTTGATGCAAATCTGTTATCCTTATATCAAAAACTATGGATGAAAGAGTTTGGAAAAGATATTTACGCCTTTTACAATCTAGCGAAAAACCAAAGAAACAGGCCAAATGAAAATATTTTTAAAGTTGCTACAAAAGATGATGTTCTTTCAGATCTTTTTTTAAAAATTATGATAGGAAAATTGCCCCTTCGACAATACAAGTGGAAGGTTTTTAGACGATATGCAATTGGATATTTAAAGCAAGCATTTAGAATTTGATATGCAATATTAATTCCGATATTGGATTGACTAGGAAAATGTTATAAAATAGCAGATATTCGCAGCCCTTTAGTAAAATGCAAAGAAAAAAGATTGGAATTATCGGAGCCGGAATCGGTGGACTGACTGCAGGCGCATTACTTTCTAAAAAGGGATTTGATGTAACTATTTTTGAAAAAGAATCATTTATCGGTGGTAGGGCTTTTACCTTTGAAAATTTTTCTGGCATTTCTGCAAAGGATTATGTAGATGTTTTGTCTCGATTTAATATGAAAGTATACAAATCCGAGCCTGACCTAGATACGATTTTTAACAAACATATGTTGGATGGTTACAAGTTAGATCTTGGATATCATGCAATCGGTGGAGGGGTTTTATCAAACGTAAATACTTTATTATCTGAATTTGGTGAACATGTCGATTTTATGGAGTCCTTCGTAGGACTTGTAAAAAAAGATGGTTACGATTTTCCTTTTCTTTCAAGATTTGATAAATTAAAGATACTTCCAAATATCCTTCGGCTTTTATTTGCATCTGAAAATACTTTAAGGCAGCTTGATAGTGTCTCTATTACCGAAACAATAAAAAAATATGGTAAGGGTAAAATGACACTTATTCTTGAGATATTTTCCCGATCGATTACTACAGTAAATAATCTTGATAAAATTTCGACAGGTGAGATGTTCAGGTCTCAACGTAACTTGTACAAGGGATCAAAGCCTTGCGGATATCCAATTAAGGGACTTTCAAATATTCATAATAAACTTGCAATCATAATAAAAAAATGCGGAGGAAAAATCAAATTAAACAAATCAGTCAAAAAAATAATAATAAAGGATGGTAAAGCCACTGGATTAGTTGTTGACGATGAAGAAATAAACTTTGATTTAATTGTTTCAAATGCCTTGGTTCAGGATCTTTTTAAATTTGCAGATGAAAGTAATTTTCCCCCAGAATATGTAAAATACATAAAATCATTGAAGGGTACAGGTAGTTTATGCGCATATTATTCTCTATCAAGCTGTCCTGATGAACTGATTGGAAAAACTTTTCATTTTATAGAAAGAAATATTGGCGTTGATGGAAAAGATGCAGTTGGCATGATAGATTTTATGACTGCCAGTAAAAAAGCACATGTTTGTCCCCAAAACAGTCATCTAATCCAATCATACATAATCTGTACACCGGATGAAGCCAGAAACAGCACAACTTTAGAAAAACTTAAAGGCTTAATGGACAAAAATCTAGAAATTTTAATTCCGGATTATCATTCACATCTTAACTGGGCAATTTATCCCAGTATATGGCATCTTGATGGGGTAGCAAAGACAATTGATAACGAAAAACCTGAAATAAAGACTCCAGTTGAAAATTTGTTTTTAATAGGCGATTCCGTAAAAGCAATGGGGATAGGATTCAATTGTGCCCTTAATTCTGCCCGTAAACTGAACGATATTCTCCAGTTTTAAGGAACAAATATTACAATACCAAAGATAAATCCACTACTACTTCCTGTACCAATTACCCCTTCATCACATGTGACAGTCATTGTGGCATTGAATCTTCCAAAACCAACAAACATACCAGAAGGATTTTGTTTTATTGTCTGACCTGGTTCGATGTCTTTTTTCCATTCTGTAACACGACTGTTGTATAGCACATTTTCATCAATACTTAAATTGATAAGCGTTACATTATGAGCAGTTTCATCACCAATATTTTTTACCGATATCCGCAGACTACCAAAGGGTAAAAAATTATTAAAAACGCCTGAATAAACGCCAGGATAAAGTCCAACTTCAAATTCTGGCTCAGATTCATTTAAGGTATTTTCTACATCATTGGCTAATCCCATGGATATTGGAATAATCTGCATTAAAAATAGCATACAAACTAAAAAACCAATAATTTTTCTTTTCATATTTTTGCCTCCAATTATCTTTTAGCAATTCCTCCAAATAAATAAATTTCATTATATTATAAAAGCTTTATCGCAAAAAGTATGTTCAAAATAATATTTTTTCTAAAAAAAAATAGTTTATTGAACAAATTAGCCTTGATATTATAGTGTTAACCGGAAAAATCTTCTTTCCGTTCTAATTTTAAATGATTTACTTTGCAAAGCTTCAGGAAAATTAACCAAGAATAAAGAATTCTTGTGATTTGGAAAAAGCATATAATGGTTTATCAGATATTAGGAGATGATGACTGCCAAAGCAAAAAAAGGTAAACATTTAGATTTTGGTAAGCTCACAATGAAAGAACCGTATGCCAAAACACGGTTACTTTCAAAACATATTAGAGGATATATTGATCTTCTTCGGCCATTTACCCTTGCTGCCCCTTTTATTGTATCAATGTCAATTGTTGTTGCAGGATTGGTTTTCAGCAAAACAAATATACCGAGCGACTGGTGGGTTACCACAGGAAACGCAAGCCTAACCTTGGCATTAGTAAACGCTGCATCTAATTCCCTAAATCAAGCCACTGATTACGAATCCGACAAGATATCAAAACCCTATAGACCGATTCCCAGAGGCATTATCAGACCTGAAGAGGCCCAGAGCCTGGCATATATATTCTACCTTTTTGCTTTAATTAGAGCTGTAACAATTAATGCATATTTTGGAGCGTTTGTCTTTCTTATAATGTTATTTACCGTAACCTATTCGCTTCCACCTAGAATAAAGAAATATTTGTTTATTAATCAGATTTGGATAGCAATTCCTCGTGGTCTTCTTGGAATTTTGGCATCTTGGAGTGTTTTTGGCAATCCCTTTCACCCACTACCATTAACCATCGGATTTATTGCCATGGTGTATTTTATTGGTGGAATGACCACAAAAGACATAGTTGATATAAAAGCCGATCAAATGACAGGTACGAAAACCTTGGTAAACACTTATGGGGTTAAAAAATCGGCTTTAATCGCATTTCCTTTTATGTTTTTCCCGTTTGCATTTATTCCAGTTTTCATTGATATGGGGCTACTTGCCTATTACCTTTGGCCGTTAACACTTATGACGTTTGTTTCTTGCTTTGTATGCTACTTAATGCTCAAAGGTGAAGAAAGTAAGACCCTTGAAAATATTCATGCTTGGTCTATTATGTACGTAGAGTATATTTTCTTTGCACTGGGTTTTGCTATATTGACGATATTTGCAGGCATTTTAGAAATACCTGTCATTGTATCTTAAGGTTTTTTAAAAAATTCAGATAAGACCTTTAACAGCCGTTACACATTCTTGACAGATCTTTTTATTTTCTCCCTTTATCTCAACATCATGGACTTCGTCCAAATCGTGCTCTTCACCGCAACAGCAACATATATAACATTTTTCCATGCTTTTTCCCCACATTTTTATTTTCCAATTAGTTCTTCAACTTCTTCTTTCCCACTTTTTAATTCCTCGACTTGTTCTTTATCATGAATTAATAAAAGTGTCTGAAACTCGCCTACATGCTCTTTTTCTTCTTTAGCCACATCAAGTAAAACTGTTTTTATATTTTTGTTTTTGGCCAATGCTGCCATCTCTTCGTAAAGATTAATTGCATCTAATTCCGCAATTAAGGCGGCTCTTAAAATTTCCTTGTCAATGTCTTCTGGCCTAATTTTTTCAAGGTTTATTGGTATTTTCGATAACATTTTTTTCTCCCCTGAAAGACAAAGTAGAATATGGTTTTATTTTAAAGTAGTTGTGGTTATATATGTGGATATTATGTACATAATTAGAATAATAAAGTAATTTGATATTTCCTGATGGAATCGATGTTAAGAGACAATGAAATAAAAGAAAGACTAAACAAAATTTATGCAAAGATACCTGACAATTTTCCCTGTCTTCACTGCCACAGTTGCTGTGGACCTATTGTTTGGTTTAAACCAGAAGAAATCATTATTAGGGAATACCTAGAGCAGAACAATTTGGATTATATTGTTTGGTCAATTGATGAATTTAAAAGCAATAAAATGAGATGTCCATATCTGAAAAATGATGGGTGCTTGATTTATCCTGTTCGCCCTATTGTTTGCAGATTGCAAGGAAATGTTGAAGATTTGCCCTGTTTAAAATTAAAAACAGATAAGTTTTTATCAAAAAAAATTGTAGATGAAATTAAAACCGAATTTAATCAGTTGGTTAGCCAGATGAATGCAAAGGATGCATTTTACAGCACAAAGAAATTTGATTATTTATAGATTCATTTTCTTGTCTACTTTAATTTTTTGATCTAATAAGTTTAGATATTTTATTCTTATTGTGTCGTTTTGATACAGAGGCTATTTACCTTGTTTGTATAAACTAAGATTTTCTTCAAAATTTGTTTTTTCCTATTTATATAAAGGCACATTTTAAATCATGTTTCTCCTTAAATTGCGTTGCAATTTGCCATAAATACAATAAAGGTAAAAACTTTATTTGTATCTGAGTATTCCTCCAATATGTCCAAGTTTTGAAATTTCTTCATCATCTGTAAATTCAATTTTAGCATCAGTTCTTTCAGCAAATTCAATAATTTCTTCAATTACATCTGCCTCAGAAACAGGTCCTCCACAGATTGGACAGTCCTTAATCGGACCTGATTTCAAAATCTGACAGTGTTCGCAGATGCAACCCTTGATTTTATAATCTTTTTGAATTATCAGTAAATCGACTTGTCCATTTTTTACGGCATTTAACGTATCATCCAAACCATATACTCCTAGACCATCCATAAGAATTTCCTCCTTGAGGCGTTTTACTGCTTCATGACTTTGTACATCCTCAAGTTTTGACATTACCTCAATAGATTCTTTCAATAAATTTTGCTCGTCATCAATATCAATATCAATTGTATCGATAATTCGTTTACCAAGATTTTTTGAAAGTAAGTTTTTAAAATGTATTTTTGCAGTCCCTGGTCCAGCTAAAACAATCTGTTCATCAGCAATTTTTTCAAGATGATCTTTAACTTCTAAAAAGAAATCATGGATTGCGCCCTTTCGAATTCTCTGAAAACGTGCCTGTGACCATCCTCCCTTTTTATGTTTGTTAATGATATCCTTTGAAAGTTTTTCTTGCTGTCTTGCCTGTCCAAGAGAAACAGAGAAGATTTTTGCTTGATTTGAATTTAGAAGTACCAAAGTAAATGATTTCCATTCATCAAGAATTCTTGCAAGAGGACGTATATATGGTGAGGAATCAACAATTAAAGAATTATTTATCTCAATTGAAAGTGGAATGAATCTAAAGTAATTATATTTAGATGACGCAAAAATTGCAATATTATTATTTTTATTTGTTTTAAGAAATTCGGTGATTTCGTCAATTGTTTTTATAAAATTTTCTTTTTCTTCCCCTTTTAGAAGAGATGTGCAAACACCTGTTCTTTTTTCCAAAAATGAATCATCTATGTTTTTATTAAAATATACAGAAATGAAAGTATCAAGACTGTCTTTATCATAAATTTCTGCTAATTCCTTTATTAACTTCTTTATGTCATTATCCATATTATCATTAAATTGAAATCAAGATTAATAAATAAGGTTTTTTTGTTAAAAAATGAAAAGATTGCTTTTTATCTAAATTTAAATAGATTAATTTGCTATTTTTCATTTTTCATACTTTTACTCATCTATTTAATGGTATAATGGTGTCAAAGAAGTCTATTATTTTCCATAAAACATTAAAAATAAGAAGTGTAGTGTAAGATAATACTCGTGTAATAATATCTATAATTTCAAATAAGCCTTCGTTGATTACTTCAGGGAAAAGATAATCAAGTATTTTAGCAAATATATATGGTAAAAAGTATAAAAAACCTAATCCTAATAAGATCCATTCCAATATTTCGTTTAATAGTTCAAAAAAATTGAAATTTATATTTTTAAAAATGCTCATATCATTTATTTTTTCAAGTAAAATATTTTCCTTAAAAGATTCCTCAGACTCTTTCGCAAAAACAGTATTAGATAATGTTGCAAGAACCATAATCGAGATAAAAGCAAGTGCTAATATTCTTTTTTTCATATTTTCCTCCAATATAATTAATAAAATTAGTATATATTAATATTATTGAAATAATATGGTTCAAAATAGGATTTTTTCAATTTTTATTTAGGTAATTGAACAATTATTCACATTGCAAAGGAGTTGCCATCCTTGTAACTAGGTCAATATATTCCAACAAAACAGAAATTTCAATCTCGTTTTCAACAATCAGCAGACATTCAGCGATCCATTCTCCTGAAGATTTAGGTTTTAATGAAATAACAATCCCATTAAATTAAAAATGTAATTCGATAAAATTTTATACATGTACTATTATTATATTTAAAAAAGGAGGAAAATTTATGAAATTCAGATGTGGTTATATTTTCATAATTTCTTCAATTTTAATTATCGCCAGTTTAACCCCATCCATCGCTTCAAAAAACAACGATTCTACAGTTGAGTATAAAACAACGTTATTAAAGCCATTTTTCAATAGGGTTATTGATATAGATTATGATTCCGAATTCATCCCAGACACAATCGAACCGGAAAAAGAAATCGTAAAAATACCAATCTATATCTATCATTACGTCGCAGGTTTTGGTTCTGGAGTAATCATCCCTCTATTGAAAAACAAAATCGTTCCCATAAAACTATCAATTGAGGCACCAGATTATTGCAATTGTGAAATTACACCAGATATCGTATATCAACCACTTAATACTAAAAAACCGGATAAACCACAGGTTGCGATTTTAACAGTATCATTAAATCGTTCATCTCCAGCATTTCAAACGAATCTATTGACCATAAAAGCCGAATCCCAGCCAATCAAAGGTCCTTTAGGTTTAATTAGTATCTTAGGCAAAGGTTCTCAGCATCTAACAATACCTGTTACAGCAGGTTACTATCCAGACCTAAGCTACAGTTATCAAAACTTTGTTTTAACACCACCATTTACAACCTCGAAAATTCCAATTAATTTAATCAATAATGGAAATGGAAGAACTAGTGTAAGGTTTGAAGTAATTGATTTTCCAGAAAACTGGAGTCTTTATATTAACCCCCATATAGCAATAGGATTTAATCCATATGGAGAGAACAATACAGCAAGTACACTTCTAGCTGTTGTACCACCCATTGATTTTATCAATAAATGTGCCAGCATAACAATCAAATTAGAATATTATGCAACTGGTCATCATGAAGAAATTTGGGAATCAACGATTAAAATAATATTTTATTACCCGGAGGATTTTGCACAAATTTATAATGACCCTTTTGGAGATGTCAAATTGCTAGATAGAAATTTAACACATATCGGAAATACTACAGAATTCCCAAATGTTGACATTAAAAAAGTAAAATTCATTCGTTACGATAACACTGATACCAGCACGATATGCATCAATTTGGATGTATTCGGTAAAATTGAGAATCTAGGTAAATATTCTCCATTAATTACTCTTGATAACGTTGTCATGTATGATTTTGATTTTAAAACATCAACCTATGATGAATATTCTATTATATATATAAATAAAACCTGCCACATTAGATATCCAGATTCAACAGAGGATTACTTAGATTTCTATGTTCTAAATGGTTCACTAATTTTTTCCTTTGATTTATTAGATTCTAATGAAACATTTGAAAAGCTAGAGGGGCGTAGTCTTTATACTAAGATAAATCAAACTAGTTTTAAATTCTGTGTTGATAGTATTAGCTATGAATAATCTATATAAAAAATTAACAGGAGAAAACGAGAACGGATCTGCCGGGGCTCGATGTCCTCAACAGAGGGGATTTCATTTGATAACCGGTTAATTTATATAATAGCCGGTTAATTTATATAAACCCATAAGATTTAAGAAATGTCAAGTTTCATTATAAATGGGGGTAGAGATACTATGAGAAAAATAATAGCTATTTTTTTAATGTTTTTGATGCTAGTAAGTACTACCACTGTTGTTAGTATTAACCAAAAATATACCAAAGATTTTGAACAATGTTCGGTATGTAATGATACAAATACAGAATATCTTGGTATGACAGATATACCACCTAGATCTGAAGAAATTTTAAAGCTAATTGATACAGATCCACAGCCTACAATGAGTTTTAATGATCTTCCAAGTCAATTCAACTGGGCAAACTATGGCGGAAACTGGGTGACACCAGTCAAAGATCAAGCTTATCCTGTTTATTGTGGTAGTTGCTATATTTTTGCTGTATGGGGTGCTTTCGAAGCTGCTATTGATATAGCATCTGGAAAACCATATACTGATATTGATCTTTCTGAACAGTATGGTCTTTCATGTATCAATGCAGGATGCAATGGCTGTGGCGGAGGATGGGGATCCACTATGATAAATAATATTGTTAGTACATCGGGTAATGGAGTAAATGGTGTTCCAATTGAATCCTGTATGCCGTATACAGCAACTGATACCGTACCCTGTAGTGATAAATGTACTGACTGGGATTTTCATACAGAACCTATTCTTGATCCTGATGATAAACTGTGGCAGATATCTAGCTGGGGAGCATTTACAATTTCTGAAGATAATCCAAATGATTGGGATGCGCTAAAAACCTATTTGTTGGATAAAGGCCCAATAGCTGTTTCTATGTATTGGTCTAATGGTTTACAAAATTTTGTTGATACCCATCATGATCCAAATGATGTATATGAAAATGATGATTCAGGATATACCAATCATCTAATACTATGTGTTGGATGGGTTGATGATGCATCTATTAATGGTGGAGGATATTGGATACTTAAAAACAGTCATGGGACCTCTCAGGGGTATGGCGGATTTTGTAATCTTGCATATGGTTGTCTTAATTTAGGTGTCTCTGAATGTGACTGGATTATTGCTGAGGATTGGCCTGAGGAAGAGCAAGGTGAAGGACCTGCTCCAATTATAGAGGCTGTTTTTGCTGATTTTAATTATGATCCTGAATACAATCATCCTGGGGAAGAAATAGAATTTATTGATATCTCTGATGGGGATGTAACCATGTGGGAATGGGATTTCAATGGTGATGGTGTTATCGATTCCAATAAGAAAAATCCAACCTGGACTTATAATATTGAGGGTTCATATGAGGTGAACCTTAGTGTTTGGAGTCAATGGGGTCTGCATAGTGACCGGATGAAAACTGTAAATGTGAAACAAAATTGGCCTGCTGCGGTAGTAATCAAACCAGATAAATATCCAGACCCTGCCAATCCAAAAAACGATCTTGAAATTCATTTTGATTCCAGGTATTCTTATGACCCTGATGGAAGCATTGTATCCTGCCTTTGGGATTTCGGTGATGGGACCACATCTCCTGATAAGTATCTTTATCATATATTCCCTAAACCTGATAAAATCTATGAGGTTACTCTTACTTTGACTGATAATGATGGAGGAACAGCTAGTGATACATGTACAATAAAAATAGATCAGACAGTTCCACCAGAAACCAGTATTCATCATGGACTTGGTTCATCAGGCTCTGATTATTATAGTACTACTCAGAAGATTTCTTTTTCAGCTACTGATTGGACAAGAGTAAGCAATACATATTACCGTATAGATGGAGGCAACTGGATAAGATATAATCCATCTGAGCAACAATATATACCAGTAGGTAATGAAGGAGAGCACACTGTAGAGGCATACTCAGTAGACTACTGGGGAAACGAGGAAAACCCTGTGTCTGAGACTTTCTGGATTGATAAAACAAATCCCACCCTCTATATATCATTAGATGGAAACCTAGATGATGGATGGTATATCAACGAAGTAACAGTTACCCTAGATGGTGATGATGATCTCTCAGGTGTTGACCAACTATTTTACAGATATAAAACCAGTGACTGGGTGGAATACAACAACCCCTTTGTTATAGATGACCGTCAAGATGTTTTTACTTTGGAGGCTATGGCGGTTGACAACGCAGGAAACCAGGTAACAACAGAAGAAGAAATACATATCAAATACATAAACAGTCCAACTGTCCCCAGTATCTCTGGGACAACTTCTGGTGAACCAGGTGAAGAACTAACATACAAAATAGTATCATATGACACTGGAAATGATATCTACTATTACATTGACTGGGGTGATGGAAACACAGAGGGATGGCTTGGACCATACAGTTCTGGTGAAGAAAGAGATATTTCACATATTTATAACCTAAAAGACTCCTTCGTTATAAAAGTAAAAGCAAAAAACCAATATGATGTAGAAAGCGACTGGGGAACACACTCAATTTCTACGCCTAAAAACAGAAACATTGACATATCAAGTTTTCTGCTTAAGTTCTTGGAGAGATGCCCGATACTGTATAATCTACTGAACTTAAATCATAAAATTCCTTTTTATTTTTATTTACAAATTATTTTATATCCAATGATCCTTAAACAAAGGATTAAGCGGATTAACTAGTTTCTTAATAATATAAATATTATCAACCACTAAATTAACATCGATTTCACTATTTGCAAACACTAAACCACAGGATTCCCACTCACCAGATGACTTAGGTTTCAACGGAAAAACAAGACCTCTAGACCCAGAGCCCCGCTCTGAAGATTGCCTTTCAGAAGGCATCACCTTTTATAACTATAGATTTTTCAAAAGAAAGAAAAAAAAGGTTTAATGAGTGAACCCAAAAATCCAAAAGCAGCAAAAAACTGCATTTTTTTGATTTTTTTAACAGGAGAAAACGAGTACGGATCTGCCGGGATTCGAACCCGAGTTAGAAGCTCCGGGGGCTTCTGTGATATCCAGGCTACACTACAGACCCTAGATCTATTCCACTATATGAAATTACATTAAGATATTTTTCATCCAACATCCATCATAAAAAAGTCTTTTTAAGAAAAACATTAAAAGAGTTCAAAAACTAAATATTCTCATATACAATATGTAACTATGCGGAAAAAATTTGAATATGAAAATTTAAAGTTTTTAAGAATTAAGCTACGGTAGGCTACTTATTTGCTTAAGGTTTTGGTTTTTTTGCAATGAATTCCGTATATCCACAGTTTCCACAGCTATACCTATCCTTATGCTGAGCAAGAAAAACTCCATCACCACATTTCGGGCAATGCCGGCGTTGTCGCATTATCTTTCCACCCTCTTCCTTGAATATCTCGATTTTCTTCATTTCTCTTCCTCCTTCTGTTGTTTTTCCTCTTGTTTAGGGGGGTTTTTCTCTTCAGCAGGTTTTTCTTCTTCCTTTGGTTTTTCCTCGGCTGCTTCAGGTTGTTTTTCTTCCTTAGCACCTTCTTTCTTTTCTTTTCTAGAAATGATTTTATTTCTCTTTAAAATGTGTTTCCGCTCAATTTCCTCAGTAAATTTTGTAGGGTTGTATATCTTTGCATAACCAGTACTTTCTTGAATGCCGAATCCAGAGTTAATATAATCAATTATGATGTTTTCCTTTTTTGCATTAATTTTTTCGGCTAATTCGCTTCTAATTATCTCTCTGTTTGGTGTCTTTTCACCCGGATGTTTTACTGTAAATTTTATTTCATGACGATTAAGCAGAGGATTATCCTTTTTCAAATCAATTTCAATTTCCATATGACTCACATCATGTCAAGGACAGATTTTACCTTCCTTTTTATTTCATATGTAGGTTTAACTATTAAGACCCCCCTATTCGGCAATCCATATATTATAGTTACGTCTGTAGGAGCCAGGTAAATCGCGGCAAGAGAAGCCAGATCTTCTTCACCAACTACCTCGATTCTAGTTGTTTTTTTTGGAAATATCTTGAATGCATTTTCGATTGCATCCCAAAGTGCTTTTGTAATAGTGCCCTTTGGATTAACAATTCTAGTGGAATAATCTCCATAAGATTGAATAACTTTTACAAGATCTTCTGGAAATTTTTTACGCTGCACGTGATAATCAACAATACAAAAAATGGGATTATGGTTATTCGCTACAAGGGTATATGTAACTTGATCACCTATTGATACAATATTTTCCTCTTTTAAAAGAGCGGGAATTACGTCGTTTCCAGAAACAAGTCTGCCAATCGGTTCGCTTAGCAAATCTCGTAGATTATTGGGTAGAGCGTATAAGATATCCTCCATTAACGAACCTTCAATGCATATCTGCCGGGTTTGTTAATGTTCATTTTTTGTGCAATAAGCGATTTTGCTGGATCAGTTACAATTACATAACCTCTCCATCTTTTTGAAGTGGGGACAGCACAATTTGGACATATATTGCTATCTGTTAGAATGTGACAATTTTTACATGCATTGAGGACTTTCATAAAAATCACTTTTCAGTCTTTTTTGCTTTTTTTCCCTTTTTATCCTTTTTATCTTCCTCATCTGTCCCATGCAGCCATTCATGAGAACCCAATGATGGTTGGCGCATAGTCAATCCAATCTTGCTTTCTCTTACCGATAGCTCGTTAAGGCTTACGGCGACAATTCTTGCGCGAACAAGATCACCGTTTCTTAAAGTTTGTTTCTTTTCTTTGCCTGTGATAATTTCATTTTCAGCATCAACTTCAACATAATCATTCATTATTTGGCTCATATGAATTAGAGCATCAATTGGACCGATGTGGCAGAAGGCGCCAAACTCAACAATTTCACATACAATTCCATCTACTATCTCTTGTAAAACAGGTTGGAATAACAATGCGTCAAACGCTACTCTCTGGTACATCGCACCATCGCCATGGATGATAATTCCATCACCAACTGGTTGAATATTGTCTGCAGCTACAATGATACCATAATTTTTTCTCATTGTTCCTTCAAAGGTCTTTTGAACTATTTCCTCGACAACCTTATCAAGATTTTCGCCAAAACGCTCTGGCGTTATTCTAATTGTATCTTCAAGTCTTGCCATTGAATACATAATAATCACTAATTTAAACTAATTTATTCGTCTTGGAATAAACTTACTCCTTAAATGTTTTTTGAAGATAATTAGAGACCGAAAGCAATAATTATTGGCAGGAATACAAGCGATACAATGCTCATCAGCTTAATAAGGATGTTTAGAGATGGACCAGAGGTATCCTTACATGGATCACCTACAGTATCACCAATAACCGTTGCCTTGTGTGAATCAGAGCCTTTTCCACCTAGGTTACCAGATTCAATATATTTTTTTGCATTGTCCCAAGCACCACCGGAATTTGCTAGAAATACGGCTAATAAAAAACCTGTTGCAATTGAACCCATTAATAGCCCGCCTAGCCCTTCAGGTCTTAAAACAATTCCAACAACAATTGGTGAAACAACAGCCATAAGACTAGGAATAATCATCTCTCTTAGTGCCTGGTAAGTACTAATTCTAACACATCTTTCATAGTCCGGTTTGTTTTCATCACTTTTTAGAAGATTAAATTCCTTGAATTGGTATCTAACCTCCTCAACCATTGAATAAGCAGCTCTACCAACGGCACCCATCGTCAATGCCGCAAATACAAATGGAAGCATTGCACCAAGAAAAATTCCGGAAACTAGATAGGGGTTACTTAGCGACAAGTCAACTTTTACACCTAGTGCTTCCGCAGTTACAATATAAGTAAAAATCAATGCAAGTGATGTAATTGCAGCCGAACCGATGGCAAAACCTTTCCCCATGGCTGCAGTTGTATTTCCAACTGCATCCAGCTGTTCAGTTCTTTCTCTAACCTCTTGACCCATACCCGCCATTTCAGAAATACCCTGTGCATTGTCTGCAACCGGCCCATAGCAGTCTGTTGCAAGGGAAACTCCAAGAATGCTAAGCATTCCAACTGCTGATATTGCAACGCCATAAAAATCGGCTAATTGATGGGCAACAATCATAGCGATAACAACTGCAACTATAGGAATGATAGTACTAAGCATTCCGGTCATCATGCCCTGTATTATGACGGTTGCAGGGCCTGTTTTTGATGCCTCTGCAATCTGCTTGGCAGGTTTTCTTTTTTCTGATGTATAATACTCAGTACTCAGACCAATAATAATGCCTGCAATTAGTCCTGCAAGCATTGCATAAAAGGGATTAAGATTTCCAATAGAAAACCATGTTGCAACACCACCAAATATTGCTGTTAATATTGTGGCTAAAAATAAGGAATTTCTTAATGCACTATATACATTCTTTCCTTTTCCCATTAGAACAACTAGGGTACCAATAATTGAAGCAATAATGCCCATTCCGGCGATTATCAAGGGTAGAAGAATTGCATTTTCTCCATATTGAGTAATAGCAAATCCTCCTGCAAGAGCTCCAAGAGCCATAGTAGCAATTATTGAATCTACATATGATTCAAAAAGGTCGGCACCCATGCCAGCTACATCACCAACATTATCTCCAACCTGATCTGCAATGACTGCTGGGTTTCTAGGATCGTCTTCTGGAATTCCTGCTTCAACCTTGCCAACAAGATCCGCACCTACATCAGCAGATTTTGTATAGATGCCTCCACCAACACGGGCAAAAAGTGCGATGGAAGAAGCTCCAAATCCAAAACCAAATAAAATATTTGTTGTAGTGTTTGCATCAAAACCAAGAAATTTATTGAAAATGAAAAATAAACCTAAAACTCCTATTACACCAAGACCAACAACACACATTCCCATAACTGCTCCACTCGAGAATGCAACGGTAAGTCCTTTGCTTAGATGTTTTTTTGCTGCTTCGGCTGTTCTGGCGTTTGCCATTGTTGCCACCCTCATGCCAATGTTGCCGGATACTCCCGAGAAAAATGCACCAAAAACAAATGCCACTGACATTCCCCAACTCATATTGGTACCTTCGATAAAAGACGTACCGAATAGTATCAATGCAATAACTATAACAAAAACTACAAGTACCTTATATTCACTCTTTAAAAAGGCCATTGCACCTTTTCTAATTGCACTACTAAGTTCTCTCATTTTTTCGTTTCCAGAACTTTGCCTTTTTACGGAAAAATAAAGATACAATGCAAAAATCAAAGCAAGAACTCCACCTATAGGTATCACATAAGAGATATCCATTTTAGATTATCACCGAGCGTCTGGTAGCTTAATTGGTTATTTAATTTTTATGATTTAAAAGAAAATATATAAACTATAATAGTTAGGAAAAATAAGAAGATATTTAAAAAAAATCAGTGGAATAAAAAATATTTTAATCCTTTTTTATGCTCGGGCTTTTAGGTCTATTAATTAATTCAATAAAATATTCTATCCATGCTTTTCTAACTGTGGGAATGGTTTCATCTTCTATTTTCTTCAAAACAGCTTTCAATTCTTTTGTGGTTGCCATTTTCCTTAGTTTCGGAATGCTTGGCGTTTCTTCAGAAATTGATTCGGTTTTTTTTCGTCCAAATATTTTATTCAATCCTGGTTCCTCCAGAGATTTTCATATTTTTATAGATATTTTTCTATTTTTCTATTACCTATATCTATATTCGTATTAATAAAGGTTTTTTTAACTTAAAAAATACAACAATTTTTTAAAAAAATTAATTAATTTAAATTCTTCCAATTGTAAATTAGTTATCTCTTTAGATATAGATATATTATATACCAAATATTTATGAGGAGGACCTGTATACCCACTACTTACCCGGTCTGTCAAATATCAACTATAATCTAATAATTTGGTGGGAATCCATCACAGATTAAGGGTTAAAAATTAAATCTTGTAGAGGTGTAAATGATGAGCAACTCTAAAAGCAAAAATTGGAAATCTGTAGACGGAAACACGGCAGCTGCACATGTTGCATATGCTTTCAGTGATGTAGCAGCAATCTATCCAATAACCCCCTCCTCACCAATGGGCGAGATGATAGATGCATGGTCAGCACAGGGAAGAAAAAATATTTTTGGTCAACAAGTAAAAGTCGCGGAAATGCAATCTGAAGGTGGTGCCTCTGGCGCAGTTCATGGATCTCTATCTGCAGGTGGTTTTACCTCAACTTTCACAGCATCACAAGGACTTCTTCTAATGATACCAAATATGTATAAAATTGCAGGAGAGCTAATGCCAACAGTTTTTCATGTTTCTGCACGTGCAATCGCAGGACAGGCACTATCGATATTTGGGGATCACCAAGATGTAATGGCAGCTAGAGCAACAGGTTTTGCAATGATTGCATCTGGTTCCATACAGGAAATTAATGATTTAGCATTAGTTGCTCACCTTTCAACAATAAAGTCAAGTATTCCTTTCGTGCACTTTTTTGATGGTTTTAGATCATCCCATGAGATTCAAAAAATTGAGATGCTTGATTATAACGATA
This sequence comes from uncultured Thermoplasmatales archaeon, assembly GCA_964615235.1. Taxonomy (GTDB): domain Archaea; phylum Thermoplasmatota; class E2; order DHVEG-1; family DHVEG-1; genus JAFGPP01. The sequence continues at coordinate 21,966 of CAZTMK010000015.1, read as the reverse complement.
TCTCAGATTTAGTTGATTGGGATGGGATAAAAAATCATAGAAACAGAGCGCTAAATCCCGAAAAACCTCATTTGAGGGGAACGGCTCAAAATCCTGACATTTATTTCCAAGTTAACGAAGCTGCAAACAAATATTATCAGGCAATACCAGAAATTGTTGAAGAGAAAATGAAAGTTGTAAGTAAACTTACAGGTCGCTCATATCACCTATTTGATTATGTTGGTGCACCAGATGCAGAAAATATAATTATCATGATGGGTTCTGGAGCAGAAGCAGCCGAGGAAACCGTAAATTATCTAAACAAGCAAGGTGAAAAGGTCGGACTTGTAAAAGTAAGACTATTTAGACCGTTTTCAACAAAACATTTGCTTGATGTAATTCCAGAAACTGTGAAACGTATCGCTGTTCTTGACAGAACCAAGGAAAACGGAGCATTAGGGGAACCCCTTTATCTAGATATTTGTAATGTTTTCCGTAACTTACACAAAGATATGGTGATTGTTGGGGGTCGATATGGGTTAGGATCAAAAGATTTTAATCCACCTATGGCAAAGGCAGTATTTGATAATCTCAAAATGAATGAACCTAAAAACCAATTTACTGTTGGAATAGAAGATGATGTAACTTTCACCTCTTTACTTATCGGGGATAAAATCGATGCTTCACCTGAAGGCCTTGTAAGATGCAAATTCTGGGGCCTTGGCGGAGATGGAACAGTTGGTGCCAACAAAGATGCAATTAAAATCATTGGTGACAACACAGATATGTATGTACAGGGTTATTTTGCATATGATTCGAAAAAATCTGGTGGAGTTACTGTCTCTCACTTAAGATTTGGAAAAGTACCAATCAAGTCTACCTATTTAATAACGAGCAATGCAGACTACATTGCATGTCACAATCCATCTTATGTTGACAAATATGATCTTCTGGAAGGCATTAAAGAGGGAGGTACTTTCGTTCTTAATGCACCATGGAAAACTGAGGAAATGGAAACTTATCTCCCAAATTCCATTAAAAAGACAATTGCTGAAAATCATCTTAAATTTTACACAATTGACGCCGTAAAAATTGCTGAAAATATTGGTCTTGGAGGTCGTATTAATATGGTTATGCAAGCAACATTTTTCAAGCTTGCAAACGTAATACCAGTTGACGAAGCGATCGGTTATCTAAAAAAAGCAATTGATAAAACATATGGCAAAAAGGGAAGAGAAATTGTTGAGATGAATTGGAAAGCTGTTGATGCCGCCTTAGAAAACATTAACGAAATTAACTATCCGGACTTCTGGGCCAATTTAACAGTTGAGAAAGAAAAAGAAAATGACGAACCTGAATTTGTTAAAAAAGTAATGAGACCGATGCTTGCACAGCAGGGAGATAAACTTCCGGTTAGTGCTTTTATACCAGGCGGGATTTTTCCAACTGCTACAACAAAGTATGAGAAACGTAGTGTTGCAATAAATATTCCTGAATGGATAAAGGACAACTGTATTCAATGTAACCAATGTGCAATGGTTTGTCCGCATGCTGCAATTAGACCTGTATTAGTTACAGATGAGGAAATCAAAAGTGCCCCTGAAGGATTTGAAACCAAAAAGGCAGTAGGCAAAGATATGGATGGATTGTATTTTAGAATACAAGTTTACCCTGAAGATTGTGTTGGATGTGGAAATTGTGCAGATATCTGTCCATCTAAAGAAAAAGCACTTGTAATGAAACCATTATATTCACAGCTGGAAAAACAGATTCCTTTAAGAAAATATGCAGAAACAATCCCAATTCGTACTGGTAATTTTGATAAATTTTCTGTAAAAGGATCTCAATTCAGACGGCCTTTACTTGAATTTTCTGGTGCTTGTGCTGGATGTGGTGAGACACCATATTTGAAACTTATTACACAGCTATTCGGCGACCGAATGATAATTGCAAATGCAACCGGTTGTTCATCCATTTGGGGCGGTTCTGCGCCATCTGTTCCCTTTGCGGTTAACGAAAAAGGTCATGGGCCAGCCTGGGCAAATTCTTTATTTGAGGACAATGCCGAGTATGGTTTTGGAATGGTGCTCGCAACAATTCAACGTCGGGCAAAGCTGGCAGATAAAATTAAACAAGCAATTGAGGGAGGAAAAGTTACTGGAGAGGTCAAAGAATCTTTCGAGAATTGGCTCAATGGAATGAACGATGCAGAAAAATCCCAGGAATATAGTAACAAAATTAAATCATTTTTGAAAGACAACCATGATGATAATCTGTTAAATGAAATTTGGGAATCAAAAGAAATGTTGACCAAGAAATCCATATGGTCTGTTGGTGGAGATGGATGGGCATATGATATTGGATATGGTGGGCTTGACCATGTTCTAGCGATGGGAGAGGACATAAATATTCTTGTTCTAGACACAGAAGTATACTCAAATACAGGTGGACAATCATCAAAAGCAACACCAATTGGTTCTGTTGCCAAGTTCGCAGCATCAGGAAAGAAAACAAAGAAGAAAGACTTGGGTCTAATGGCAATGAGTTACGGTTATGTTTACGTCACTTCTGTTGCTATGGGTGCAAATAAAAACCAACTAATAAAAGCTCTAAAAGAAGCTGAATCTTACCCAGGACCATCATTGATTATTGCATACGCACCCTGTATAAATCACGGTATAAAAGCAGGGATGGGTAAATCCCAAAACGAAGAAAAATTGGCAGTAGAATCTGGATATTGGCCTCTTTACAGATATGATCCTAGATTAAAGGAAGAGGGGGGAAATCCATTCCAGCTAGACTATAAGCAACCAAATGGAACCCTGCACGATTTTATAATGGGTGAGGTCAGATACAATAGCCTGACACGATCATTTCCAAATGAAGCGAAGAAGCTACACAAGAAACTTGAGGAAGATGTTAACGAAAAATACAAGAGATATAAATCAATGGCAGAGCAATAAAACTCTGTTTTTTTCTCAATTTTTAAATTTTAAAAAAATCAATTACGCAGGTAATTGTGCAAGTAATTTAAAAAAAACTATAACTTTTTAAAGTGTAATTTTTTTAATGTTTCATTCGTGGGGAGGCAGAAAAATGATCTGCAAAGTCTGGGAAATTAGATATTTGGATATTGTTGATTTAATATCAAGAAGATAAGTAGTAATGGACAAATTTGGCTTTTTACCCGATTGTCCGTTATCTACCCTATTTTTTAAGTCTGGTGATTAACTTTTAATCGGAAACTACTTATTTGATTTTTTATATTCATTTTTGTGAAAGATGGGGTTTCTTCTGCTTGGATGAACATATGTGAAACGTACATTTTTCATCTCTATTAAACAAAAAACCAGATGGTGCACTCAGTGATCAAACGAGCAAAAGAGATAGCAAAAATTATTAAAAATTCAAATGAAGTTCATATCGTTACTCATATAGATGCGGATGGAATTACCGCAGGTGCAATTGCAAAACAAACTATAACTCGTCTTGGCAAACAGGTTTCTATAGATTTTGTAAAACAATTAGATAATGTTGTAATTGAACGTTTAAAAAATAAAAATCACGAACTTGTTTGGTTCACAGATTTAGGAAGTATTTTGGAAGGAAACCACGCAGATATAAACAAAGTAATCACAGATCATCATTCCTGTAGTAATAAATCTAATGCAAGTTATCACCTAAATCCCCATTTATTCGGTCTGGATGGGTCATACCAGATCAGCGGTGCTGGAGTAACTTATCTTGTTTCTAAATCAATAAATAAGGAAAATATTGATTTATCGGCCCTTGCACTAGTAGGAGCCGTTGGAGATTTGCAGGATAGAAAATTTTGTAGATTAGAGGGATTTAATAGAGCCATTCTCAAAGATGCAGAGGAAATAAAAGTTGTCAAATCAAAACTTGATATTAACTACTTTGGTCGTGAAACAAGACCTTTATTCAAAATGATACAATACGCAAGTGATCCTATAATTCCTGGGATAAGCGGACGTGAAAGTACAAGTTTAAATTTTCTGCAAAATCTGGGTATTAGGTTAAAAGATGGGGATAATTGGAGACACTGGATTCATTTATGTAAGGATGAAAGACGGTTAATTATTTCAGAAATTACTAAATTATTACTTGAAAAGGGTTTTGGTCATAAGACTGCTAAAAGATTAATTGGAGAAATATACGAATTGATAAATGAATCAATAGAAACAGAACTTCATGATGCAAAAGAGTTTGCCACTTTGTTAAACTCGACTGCTAGATACGGACAATGTGAGGTTGGACTCCAAGTGTGTCTGGGAAACAGAGATGTCTGGCTTAAAAAGGCATTATCACTTTTACAAGGGCACAGGCAAAATCTAGTAGAAGGATTACAGTTTGTAAAAGAAGAAGGTATAGAAAAACGCCAATATCTGCAATTCTTCCATGCCAAATCAGGAATTAGAGATACAATCGTAGGCATTGTAACAAATATGTTGCTTAATTCGGAGGAAATAACAAGCGATTTACCATTAGTCGGGTTTGCAAACAAAGACGAAAGTGAGGTAAAAGTTTCTGCGAGAGGCACCCAAGCACTAATCGAAAAAGGTCTAAATCTTTCTCAAGCAATGAAAAAATCCGCCGAATTAATAAATGGGATTGGAGGTGGACATAACATTGCTGCTGGAGCTACAATTCCAAAAGGAAAGGAAGAAGAGTTTTTAACCCTTCTAGAAAAAGAAATCAAATTTCAACTTTCTTCCTGAGGATTTTTGTATACTTTTACAACTTCTACTTCGAAAATTAGAGATTCCCCAGCCAAAGATGCTAAACTAAGATGGAAATTTTTTAGACTTAATCTAAGCTGTGAGAGTAAAAATTGCTCTAGTGCTTCTTCCGGCAAACTAATTGTAATATTCCGCGTTTCATTTCTCTGAATTATTGTTTGGCGGTCAAATTCCATATAGGATTTTTCATCATCTGTTCCGCTAGATGCATTAATTTTTTCTGATGTAATATTTTCAATTGTATAAGTTAGGGATCCATAATAACTGGATAAAATGATTTCCTGGCCTATTGTAGGAATATGTTGGACAACAATGGTAGATTCATTAATACTACTAACGTAACTAGTATTTTCCGGAAAAGTTGTAATCATACCAGTGTTAGGATCTGCATAACTCCAAGTGAAATTTTCGCTAACCTGAGTCGTTGGTGTTGTGTAACTCCATAATAAAGTATCGTTTATTTTTGTTGCAACTGACCCATTTTCCCAAGACAGATAAGGTGAAGTTTGGTATAAATTTTCACCAATATAATGCCAATCTTCTCTAATAACATATAATGTAGTAGTTACACTTCCAAAATAGTATTCATATTCCTCAGGCATCGTTGCATTTTTAATTATTTGAACAATACGATACGATATGTTTGTACCAGCCAACTCTGTAAGATCTAAAAGGTCGCCGATCTTTGGAATAACTCCATAGGCCTTCTCAGGAGGTATGGGCCCTATAGTTTTAGTTTTCCCATCCTTAAGCCCTACAAGACCTTCCGCAAAACCCTCAATTACTGAAGTGTAACCGTCTTTAAAGGGACTCTCGCTACTATTTGTGCTTACAAAAACCTGCAGAGGCGAGCCACCTGTTTTGTTTATTGTATCGTTATAGGAAGAGTCAAAAATTGTGTTGTTAGACGCATATCTACCAATATAGTTTACATCAGCGCAGTCTCCAAGTTCTATTTCCCCAGTTTCAACGGTACCACCATTTCCACCAAATAGATTTTCAAAAATATCTCCATAATAAGACAAAACCAAAAACGTCGTAAGGGCTCCTACGACAATTACAGCCAAAACAATTATTGCGATTTTTTCTGTTTGCATGAAAGTGTTGAATAAAGTAATGCTATATTAAACTAGTCCCTTTTTAATCCATTGATTTTCAATAATATATCTGATAAATTTTGCTGCAAGAAGGGCCGTTTGACCATGATCATAAGGGGGGCAAACTTCTGTAACATCACATCCAATTAATTTTGAGGAAAAGTGCTCAATTATTTTTAAAACTTCAACTGGATTAAGTCCAAATGGCTCTGGGGTACTGGTACCCGGAGCATAGGCTGGATCAATTACGTCAATGTCTAATGAAAGATATATCTTATCTGAATTAAGTTTTTTGTCAATTTGACTAATTACATTTTCCACTCCTTGATTTTTAAAAGAAAATGAATCAATGAAAAATAGTTTCTTAGATTTGGCGGCCTCATACTCTTCTTTATCTGCAGATCTAACTCCTATCACTGCAATATTGCTGATATCTATCTGGTCTGAAATTCTTCGGACAACGCATGCATGATTAAAGATATTATCAAGATAACTTTGTCTGAAATCGATATGTGCATCTAAAACCAAAACAGAAATGTCCTTTGGAAAAGCTTTTAAAATCCCAGATGTAATAGAATGCTCACCACCAATAAAGACTGGGAATTTTTTAGATTCTAGTAGTTTTTTAGTAAATTTAGTTACTTTTTCAAGCATCTCTTCAGACGATTCATCGATAATATCTATGTTTCCGTAATCATGAACTTTGATTTCTGTGAAATCGACATCATTAATAATATTATAACTTTCCAAATTCCAACTGGCTCGTCTAATTTCATTAGGTGCTAATGCAGCTCCTTTTCTGAAAGAAGATGTTTTATCAAAGGGAACTCCCACTAATACAAATTCTGCTTTGGAAAAACCTGATTCTGCATCTGCAAAATAATCTGGAAAATTCATATTTAGAAAGTATTATATAAAATTTTAATCAACGTTTTCCTATGCTCTAGTTATTTTTTTCCTTCCTAATGCCTGTAAATATTGAATTTCATTTCCCGGCTGTAGTTGATCTTTGAATTCATCTGGAATTGGCATCTCAAATGTCTCATAGGTTTCCAAATCCATAAGTTGAACAGCTCTATCACCAACTAATGACAATACCTGTGCACTTCTTTTGTCAATTATTGGAATATGAACTTTGTGTTTTACAGGATGAACTATGCTTCTTTTCTGTCCATCAAATACACCTATTGCCTCAATTCTTGCTTTTGCTTCTCCGTGTTTTCCGGGTTTTGAAGTAGAAATTGAAACAATTTTGCAAGGTTCGTCATCAATTATTACATAACGATTAACTTTGAGCGTTCTTACTTCTGACAACTCCTTCATAGCTTATTCCTCTGTCAATTTATATACAATATCTTTTTCTCTTGCTCTTTCATCAGTTTTAATACCAACTTCGTCGCCAATTGTTACGCGTTCTATCGGATTTCTATTAATCTCCATACTATTTACTTTCTGTTTAAAGTCGGTATGGGCACCGACAATGTGAATAGTATCCCCTATTTTAAGTTCACCGCCTGTAATTTTAATTGCAGCAACACTGACATGTGTAAAAAAATGTTCAACAACTCCAATTTTTTGCTCAACCATATCTCACACCACCACATAAGAATGTAAGAAGTTATACTTAAAACATGTCGAATTTCTAATCATTTGAGACAATTTCATATATAGCCCGCTTTCCGTGTTTTTCACAAACAAATGCCTCCCATGCACCATCCCAGTGCATAGGATTTGAACAAACTGGACATGCAATGGTCTCGATTACTTCACGATGTTGCTTTGTTCGTTTTTTTAAGACTTCTACTTTAATTTTTTTGGTCGGATCAAGAGAATCCATCACATAGACATTGCCATCTGATGGAAGAAAAGGGGTGTTATCAAATTTCATCCGTTTTTTTCTGTAAGCTTTCATTTGCTGTTTGTATTTTTCCATCATCGTTTGTCTTCGACCCATGGATATCAATCCGTTCCTTTCGATTCTGAATATGACTAACCTTTTATAAATGATTTGAATGAAAACGTTGTTTTTAATCTCAAAATGCTGATATTTGATAGAAAAATTATAAAGAATCAACTATCGGTAAATCTGTTATCGTAATAATTCCAACTCTTTTAATTGATTCAGGGGCGGGATTAATTTCAATTGGAAATAATTGATCGTAAATTGTTTGAGGAACCATATAAAGAATTCTTGAATAAACCCCGAGGTTTGTCGGGTAAAACCACCATTCCTCCCAATAATCTATCAATTCTTCTGCCTCTTTGCTAGTTAGTCCATTTTCTATTAAAGATAAAAATAGATTTTCAGTTTCATAAGATAATCCTTCTTTTAATGGGACAGTAATAGTCTTTTCCTCATTAGGTGCCAATTTTTCTATGTATATGTAAGTCATTCCACCAATATGAATCTGATAGTTATCAATACCCATTGGATATCCAAAGATAAGATATATATTTGAAATTGAATAACTTTCAAGATTTTTTACATGGAAAGTGACTTTGAGATCTTTACTTTGGATATTTGTAATCTCTGCTACTATATTTGTGGTAAAATTGGTTTCTCCCTCGTAAAAGAGATAGGAGTAGTTGGTTCCATTTGGTAAAGTTATCAAATCATTTTCAACAGTTGTCTCCCAGATAATTTGATTATTTTCAAGTGTTGCATCTGGAATTACAGACGCATTTTTTATTGAATTAATTTTCACACATACATTTGTATTATTTATTAACGAATGAAAATAGATTACTGGTTTTCTTCCATAAATCGTAGGTGGCGATTCAGTTAATATGTCAGTGAGGTTACAATCATAACCTTTTACAAATACTCCCCATTCGTGAACATCAAATTTATCATTATTAACTCTGGAAATGTTATCTATTTCAATTGCTTTGTATACTTTAGTTTTTTCATTATATTTGGTAAGAAGGTGCAAAGTGCCAGTAACAAAAACGGCATCATTTTCAAGAAAAGAGCCGAAATCATCTAAAGAACACAATGGGGTTTTGTTTTGAGTTAAATAGAAAATAGAACCTTCAAATGTTTCTACAGCCCATACAAGACAAGTTGGAACTTCTTCCCCAATTGGAGGATAAGCAGTAGTTTTCAAATTACCTTCAATTTCTATCGGTTTTTCAATACATCCGCTGAATAAATTTAGCAAAAGAACTGCACTTAAACAAATTATGAGGATTTTTTTAAGCACTTAATTCCCCCCGATTTTAAATCTATTACAATTTAAATAATTTTATAATTAATAAATTTTTGTATCTTATACCCACTTTACATTAAAATACTGCCAGCAAATCAGGTGTGAATCTTATAAAGTGGCATTTAATACTATCCAAAAAATGAACATAGATAAGCTAGCATTGGACAAGAAAATTATTGAGATACTCAAAGAACATGAAATTAAAAATCTTTATCCTCCTCAAACGGAGGCAATACCGCACGTCCTAAAAAAAGAAAATCTTGTTTTATCAATCCCTACCGCTAGCGGTAAAAGCCTTGTGGCATATATTGCAATTGTTAATAGAATCCTAAATAAAGGAGGAAAAGCGCTATATGTCGTACCATTGAAAGCACTTGCAAGGGAAAAATATGAGGAGCTCAAACTATTCGAGAAACTGGGTTTAAGGGTAGCAATTTCCACTGGAGATCTTGACGATTCCGACCCCAGACTCTCTAGATATGATATCATAGTTTGCACATCAGAAAAGGCAGATTCGTTGTTAAGACACAAAATCCAATGGATGAGCAAGATAAAGGTACTGATAATTGATGAAATTCATCTTATAAACGATCCCGATCGTGGACCTACACTAGAGGTCATTATCGCACATTTTAAATCCCTGAATCCTACAACACAAATAATTGCCCTTTCTGCCACAATTAAAAATGCAACCGAGCTCTCAATTTGGCTTAACGGAAAGCTAGTTCAGTCTGACTGGAGACCCGTACCACTTAGAGAAGGTGTGAGTTTTCAAGATATTGTAAAATATGATAACGGGAAAATTATACGCATTGAAGGTGCAGAAAAAAAACCAGTCGAGCGTCTAGTCGGAAATTCACTTAAGGGCGGTGGACAGGTTTTGGTATTTGTCAACACAAGAAGATCCACAGTCTCTACTGCAACAGATTTGGGAGTAATAGTTAATAATTACTTATCGCCTGACGAAAAAAACAGTCTTGAAAAGTTATTAAAAGAGTTGTCAAAACAATCATCAGAACTTACATCAATTGATAAAAAATTACATTTTTGTATTTCCCATGGCACTGCATTTCACAATGCTGGATTATCCAGTGTTCAAAGAAAAGCAGTTGAACAGGGATTTAAAAACAGAATAATAAAATGTATTGTTGCAACGCCCACTCTTGCAGCAGGAGTAAATATCCCAGCCCAAAGAGTAATAATTAGAGATTTGTGGAGGTATGATTCAAATTTCGGCATGAGACCCATTCCAATTCTTGAATACAAACAACAGGCGGGACGTGCCGGTAGGCCAAGATATGATGATCATGGCGAAGCAATTTCAATTGCAAAAAACGAAGAACAGCAGGAGCTGATATTCAATAATTACGTTATGGGTGAAACCGAACCAATTTTTTCAAAGCTTGGAAGTCAGGCAGCATTAAGAATGCACCTGCTTTCTGCAATTGCATCAGATTTTGTTGAAAATGTAGAAGGAATCTATAGATTTATAGACAGTACGTTTTACGCATATCAAGCAGATACTCTTGCACTAAAGGATGATATAGATAGTGCAATTAGATTTCTACAGGAAAATGGTTTTATTGAAATTATTAACAAGAACCAATTCATGTCAACATTGCTTGGAAAAAGGACCTCTTCACTTTACATTGACCCATTATCTGCGCTAATATTGAAACGTGCACTTGAAAAATCATGTGATGTTAAAACTTCTGAATTGTCACTTATTCATGCAGTTTGTTCAACTCCAGATGTGCGTTCGCTTTATTTGAGAAGAGCAGATACTTGGGTTGAGGAAAAGGCCGACCAGCTGAATGGTGGATTTCTCATTGACATACCAACAATGACAAGCGAAGAGTACGAGTGGTTTTTAAGTGATTTAAAAACAGCATCACTTGTCGAGGATTGGATTGACGAAGTCCACGAGGATGGCATTGTAAACAAATACAATGTTGGACCTGGCGATATACATAATATAGTTGAGATGGTGAATTGGCTGTTACATGCTGCACGTGAATTTGCAAGGATGTATAATTTTGATTGTGTTTCTGATTTAACTGAATTGATTTTGAGAGTACAATATGGTTGTAGAAAGGAATTGTTAAATTTGGTTTCATTGAAAGGCATAGGTCGAATCAGAGCAAGAGCATTATACAAAAGTGGATTTAAAACAATCAGCGATTTGCGTGGAGTGCCACTAAAACGGCTTGCGGATGTGAAAACTATTGGCATGGCTATTGCAAAAAGTATCAAAAAACAAATAGGTGAAAGTGATAAAGAGATTGAACGGGATTTAAGCGAGTTTACAAAACCTAAAAAGCGTGAAAGGAAATGATAAAAATTGTTGGTGCAAAAGGAAAAGTTTTAGATGTTGACGAATTTTTAAAAAAAATTTCATTTCTTTCGGGAAAGTATAATTTAACAATCCAGGTTTTTGATGCATCAATGATTTGTGGTGAAGCTCATCTCCATTCTGCAATTGAGCATGCTTTAAGAGCAATGCAAAGAAAAACAAATTCAACAAATACGCTTGACAAGGAAATAATGCTGTATGCTTCTGGAGAGAGGCAAATAAAAAAGGCTATTCCGAAAATGGGTATTAAAAAGGGCTGCGAAGAAATCGCGATGGTGTTGCTTAAAGATGAAAATAATACTGAAGTTAAAATTTCTGATAATATTTTGAAAAATATCTTAAATCAATTAGATTTAGAACAGAATAATTCTTTTTTAGAGGGGAATTATCAAAAGTTGCTAGATTTTGGATTGAGTAAAGATGAAATTGAGACAGTAACGAAAGATAAATATGAGTTTCTTATTCTGGAAAAAGTAGCTTTGGTTGATGTAATCAAATAGGCCCGCATGATGTAGATATTACCGGACCAAACTACCCGTATTTTTAATACTAATCTTCGTCAGGAACGACCTTAACCGTTATACCCCTCCGACTTCCGAATGCTAAAGCAGGAAGTAAATGAGAAACCATCTGCCCACAAGTACAAGGAAACACACGACCAGTAGCAATTGTCAGGCTCCATCCGCTCTTATCTTTTTTAAACTTATTGATGCATTTCTCGCCTTTCATAATGTAAATCGTACACTCGTCATTCTTCATACAACCGCCGCTAAATAAACAAAAAAGAATACACCAACGGTAACTAAAAAGTTATGTTTATTAAATCCGCCGTGTTTATCCCGGGCGGGGAATTAACCAACCTCCCTTAAGTTAGGGTAGTAGTTTGGGCCCACAATACTCGCCCGCATGAGGTAGTTTGGATATCCTGGAGCCCTGCGGAGGCTCCTACTCGGGTTCGAATCCCGATGCGGGCATCAATGTGACGTCACATTTAAATACTCCATATAGTATTACAAATATGGCGTCAAAAATGGTTAAGAAGAAAAAAATAACTTCTGCAAAGACTACTTCTCACAAAAGAAGAATTTCCTTATATCTTTCATCAAATAAAGATGTTAATCGGTGGAAAAAAGCAGCGTTAGAAAAGGGGATGACAACAAGCAGTTTTATTCAGAATATTGTGAATGATTATTTTCAATCTGGTAATGTTTTGAAATCACAAAAAAATTTGGAAAAAAAATTACTAGAAGCAAATAATGTTGTTCAACAGCTTCGTATAGAAAATCTTAAACTTACTAAACAAGTCAATATGCTCAATGTTTTAACAGATAAATATGAAGAGGAAATTAAAAATCTAAAACAAAAGGATTTTTTAACTAAGTCTTTTAATGGTGTTCGTGAATACGAGCGGAAACTAATTGATCTATTGAAACAAAAAAGAAATATTAAAGAACATGAAATCCTGGATCTTTTACAAGTATCACCTCATGATTCTGTAACAGTAAAAGTGATTAACAAGCAGATAGAGACACTTCTTGATTATGGAATAATTAAAATGTACAAGGGCGGTTATCAGTGGCTCAAATAACCGATAAAGAGCTTTTATTTGATTTTGTCGAAGATTGTAAATTAAGAAATATGACACAGAAGACAGTTGAGAACTACAAATCGGCAACAAACATATTCAGTAACTACTTACATGAAAAACATCTTAGTCTTCTTTCAGTAGATGGGATTGAAAATAAAGATATCCTTGAAGATTTTTACAAATATTTAACACTGGAAAGGGTGGTTTCTCATACTCGTGTCAAAATTTATTTTAGCGCTTTAAATTGTCTTTATGACTATCTGGAATACAAAGGATTCATTAAGAAAAATATTGTTCTTATCGTAAGAAGGCGTTATGTAAGACAATACAAAAATGGTTATATACCTGCAAAAAGAAAAATTATTGATATTGATGAAATGTCCAACTTTTTGAATAGCATTATGAGTCTGCGAGATAAAGCTATAACGTTATTGTTTGTAAAAACTGGTATTAGAAGAGGTGAACTAATTGCCATAGATTTAGATGACATTGATTTTGTTGAAAAAACGATTACATTAAAATCTGTATTCCATAAAAGGAGTAATAGAACTGTATTTTTTGATGAAGAATGTGAAAACATACTGAAACAATGGCTCAAAAGAAGAAACTATATTGCAAAGGCTAATGAAAATGCATTGTTTGTCAACGATTTTGGTAAGCGTCTTAACAGAACAGGTATTTATGAAAGTGTCGTAAAGTGGGCAAAAAGATATCATGAAGCAGGAAAAAAAATGCCTCTCTTTAATGAGAATTCAGATAGAATGGAGGATCATTTTTCCTGCCACAATCTAAGGCATTGTTTTACTACATATCTACGTAGAAATGGGATGCCAAGGGAATTTATAAAGGAACTACGGGGAGATAAACGAAGAGAGGTTATTGATATTTATTATCATATTGACTTTAAAGATTTGAAAAAGGCGTATTTAGCTTGTATGCCTAAATTTAATGTGTACTAAATCTGTTTTAATAATTGAGAAATCATAGTAATTAATAATTCTAGATTATTCATTTCTAAAAAGATATCTGATAATAATCATGAGGCCATGATTGGAGTTTCTAATGAGAAAAAGATGGAAAAACATGGTAATACTGTGTTTTGATTTGATGATTAACATTTAGCCCAAATTTTACTAAATTAGGGATAACACTTTATACATATCTTATAGATATGTACAATGCAAAAATTTTAAAAAATGCCCCTATTAAGAAAAAATTTGAATTAATAACATATTCCAAATCTATGAAATTCATAGTAAAGAATTTATACATAATCTGCTATTTCTTTTATTTATCCTATTTTTTAAGTAATAGGGGTGATTTAATGAATACAGAAAAGAGGAAAGAGATATTAAAAAAATTAGTATTATCTGAAGAAGATACCTTTAAAAGATTTGAAGATTTAATTAAAAAAAGCAGAAACTTATTTGCCATTGATGGCAAGAAAGGTAAGATATTATTTGAAAATCCAAGTTTTTCTAATCATGAAAAAGTATCATTATTTCTAATAGGAAATTATTTTGCAAAAGAATTGGAGTTAGTTGATGATTATAAATATACGTCTAAAGAAATTTCAGATTCATTAATGATAAAATTAACAACTCTTTCGGGCCCATTAGGAAAATTAGTTGCATCAGGTTATATTTCGCAGGAAGGAGATAAATATTTTATCAACTATTATAAGATAGATGAAATTTTGGATTCATTAACTCTAAAATATCAAAATAAAATAAAGAGAGCTACTCCTGGTTTATCTATTACTACCAAAATTTCTTCAACAAAAAAAATGTCCTCTAAAATGGCAAAGAAAGCTAAAAAGTCAATATCTCAGAGCCAAGATATTAGTTATACAGAGTTTACAATGAATCCTAAAGGTATCGATGATTTAGCAAAAGATTTGGAGGTTGATAAAGAAAAAGTTAAATCAATATTTGATTTTGAAGAAAATTTGATACATTTGTTAAGAAAGAAACATTGTGATAAAGATTCAGATGAAAATTACTATAACTCTGTTATTCTTCTTACTGGATTTTATTACCATTTTGATCAAAGAGAAATTCCTTATGATGATCTTCTTAAATACCTAAAAGAGGCAAATGTTTCTTGTGGATCACATTTTAAAAGAGATATGAAAAGGAAGGATAGACGAGCTTATATATTTTATAAAGAAGGTAATAAATCTTATAAAATAACTGACAACGGTATAAAATTAGGATTACAATTGATGGGAGAATTAATTAAGCGATGAGTAATTTAAAAAAAATAATTACAAATTTTGATAAAGGTTGTGTAAAAAAATATACAAATCCACATATTTACGATAAAGTTTGGCAAAGGTCTTTATGGACATTACATGTTATCTCTCGAGAATTAAATATAGATAAACTAACATGTTCTGAAATTTCAATTTTTTTAACTCAAGTAATTGAAATAAATACTTCTCCTCAAGCAGTAAGATATGCATTGAATAATCTTCCTAGCGGATTGGTCAATAAAAATAAATCTTATTATAAAATCATGGAAAAAGGAAGAAAAAAACTTTTTGAAAATTTGGATGAAAATAATGAAATATATATAAAATCAGATAGCCAATTTTCAAGTAAATATATACTTGCAAATAAAGTATTAAATAAATTATCTGGTGATATTAAGATTTGCGATCCTTACATTAACCCTCGGATTTTTGATATTCTCTTAAATATTGATAAAAATATCAAAATAAAAATTTTAACTGCTAGCATTGAAGACAAACCAACTGGAAATTTCAATAGAACTTTAAATGATTTTAAAAATGAAGGGTATAATATTGAGATTCGGAAATATGATAAATCAAAAATCCACGATCGATATATTATTGATAATAACTGTATGTGGATTGTAGGTCATAGCCTAAAAGATTTAGGCAATAAAGAATGTTTCATATTTGAAACAGGAAAAGATTTACGAGATGCTGTTGATAATGTTTTTAATCGTAGGTGGAAAAATAGTCAGGATATTTTGTAATTAGTTATTTTATTGGTACTAGATGGTAGAAATTGATTTTCTCCTGTCCAAATGGATTAGTTTCAATGACCCCCCTACAGGATTTATTAGGTAGAGAAATTCTTATGTTTTTACATTGATTAAAAAATGTTTGGCTAGACAACTATAAAAATTAATCAGATGGATTGTCAAAAATAGAGAAATTAAGATTAATCGATTCAGCTTGATTTTTCATACCATGTATTTTTAATCCCTCGCTTATGAATATAGCAAGTTTATCGCAAAACTCTTCAAAAAGTTCTTTGGGTATATCTTTTATTATTTTTGTAATTATAGATTGTTTCATAGCCAACTCTATTTTTTTATGATTATCTGGATTGATTCGATATATCGCTAAATTCTCTTTTTCATCTGGAATTTTGTGAAGTGCACCCATTTCTACCAGGTTTTTTAGGTATTTAGAGAGGTTGTTTGTAGTTGTTATGCATTTCTCAATCTCTTTTAAATAATATAATTGATTTAATTTCCATCCAAAAAACTGTTTCATGCCTTCCAATCCTAAAAGACCAGTTGGCGATTTTATATTATGTTTTTTTACAAGTGCATATCTATAGTGTATTAAACGCAAACCATTTTTTTTATCTTTGAAATTATTTTGAAAATGAATAGTTAGGAAAATGATACTCATGTATTGCTTTTTCCATTTGTATATTACATCTTCAAGTGTTTGTTTTCTTCGTTCGCGCTTTACCATATTAACACTTATTGTAACCTCATAATTTAAAAATTGATAATATAGATAAATTACGCAATACATATAGTTTGCCATGGCCAATACTAAAAACCATATATGCACTTACTTGGAAGATAATACAAAAGCTCTTCTGAACCATTATGCAGAACGACATTCAATCTCAAGAAGTGCAACCATAGGAACGATTGAAAATGAGTTCTTTTTAACCAGGAAGTGGTAAACTTTGCAGCTGGAATCTAATCAAGAAATAGTAGGTATACTACATTCGGTTGAAAAAGAAAATGCTTGCTTCAAGTTACAATTCACATGTACAAAAGAAATTGAAATACCTTCAAATGCAGTTCAACTGCAACAACTAATGTTACTTGTTGGAAGGAGAATTGCCGTTTTCAACCATGATGGTTCATACTTTGTTAGAGCGATTAAATAAGAGAAAGTTCAAGTATAGAACACTGAACAGAGACACTGTACAGAATATTGTATCGACAAGTTATAGAGGATTATACAGAACACGTCCAGAAAACTGAAAAGAATAAAATAAAGGGGCGAAATGGAAAATGTATCCATATCCAAAAAGGAAGAAATATCCTTCACAGATCAAGTATGAAGAGAATAATCCGACTATTACTTTTCGCATGAAGAAACATGAAAAAGATGTCATTCGAGAGATGTCCAAAAAGTGTGAAAAAAGTATCTCTCAACTTGTGCGGGAATCCTTATTGGAGACGCAGAAAGAATATTCAGACGCATATGATAAAGGTCACCGTGATGGGTTTAAAGAGGGTTCAGATGCTTGGGCTATTTGGCTCTATTGCTCAGAATGTGGAGAAAAGATTTTTATTGAACCAGACTCGGACGTTCATAAAGCAATTTTAGGATGTATGGAAGGACATCATTGGATACATGCCAAATGTCACGAACATTAAATTTTACTATTTATTTAAGAATGAATGTTTTTAATTTTTTGTTTTCAACACTAAATCTATCTCATGTGAAATATCTTCATATGAGTTATGTTCAATCTTGGTTTCCTGTAATCCAGGTTTTTTCGGAAATGCTAAAAAAATTGTGGAGCCTTTACCTAGCCCTTCACTTTCCACCCAGATGTGCCCTCCGTGCTTTTCAACAATCCGCTTACATATCGACATACCCAGCCCACTACTATCGAAATCATGCCTGGAACTATCCGCTTTATAAAATTCGTCAAAAACATGACCAATTTGATCCTTAGTCATTCCGATTCCAGTATCCTTAACATAAAAAGTTACATCACCATGCTCTTCTTTTACATCAACCGTGATACAACCGGGACCATTGGAATATTTTCCGGCATTATTTAATAAATTATCAAAAAGCTCTGTTATCTGTAATTTATCTCCACTAATCCACGTGTCTTCTGGAATGTTGTTTTCAACTTTGAGACTATTCTTCTGAAATAAAAATTTATTCTGTTCAACAACATCATTAACAACATTAAAGATGTTAATATCTTCATAAGAAAATTTTGTTTCTGGAGCATTTAACTCTGCAATTTTAACTGTCTTATTTACCAAGTTCTTCATGTGAGTTGTATTTTTCATAATGACGTTAAATATTTCTTTCTTTTTTTGATCCTCCTCCATCTCTGCCATCATTGGAATTAAATTCAATAATGGTCCCAATGGATTTTTTAGGTCGTGACCAATCTGATTAATAAAATCCTCTTTTTGTTTTAATAAATGATGAATTTCCTTTGTCCTAATTCTGACTCTTTCCTCCAATTCATGATTTATCTTTTTAAGTTGAATATGTGCTTTTTTCAACTCTAATTCTGTATTTTTAATATCAGTCATATCTTTTATAATATAAATTGAACCAATTGATTCATTATTAACATTATTAAAATCAAATTTTGAGATCATAACTGGTAATCTTCTGCTAGATTTATCAACAAATTCTCCTGAATAATTACTATCAATATTTTTGAAATTAATTTCTTCAATAGATTTTTCAAAAAATTCATCTATTTGTTTTCCTATTAGATCACTTATTTTAAATCCTAAAACATTAGATAAAGAAGAATTAATTTTTATAATATTATTTTGATTATCTGTAACAATGATAATATCCTGAATGGATTGAAAAAGTTGATCATTAAAATTATTCAAATCCAATAATTCTTTTTGTAAAACATGCATTTTAATAACAGTTTCATTAAATAATTTATTTCTGATATTTAATTGCTGTTTAAGATGTTGAATCTCAAATTCCGTTTCATTAAGTAAATGGTTCGATTTTTTTTGGTATCCATCCATATAGTTCCTCTTCATTTTTATTTGAATCAATTCCACAGTTCATATTTTTTAAATAATTGATACAATTAGATATCATATCATCTCGAATGATTGATCCATGCTGTGGATATATTATATCTATCCTAAATTTTTCCAGATTGGTTAGCACGTTTCGTATATGTCTATTACTCGCGATATATCCACAATGAAATGCCTCCATTTGGGTTTCATATCCCTGCTTTGCAAATAGATGCCACTCCTGAGAGATGGCTCCAAAAAGATCTCCTGAAAAAAGACATTTTTCCTTTTCATCGTAAGTCATTATTGCTGCAGGAAAATGACAAAAAGGTGCAAGGATAAATCGTAAAATTCTACCATTTGATAATTCGAGAGAATAATTATGGTGATCAACATTATAAAACTCACTTTTAACCCCATAATATTTAATTAAGACACTACTTCGAGAATGAGTCACCAATTTCAAATCTGGATTTAAAATAACATCTTCTAGGAGTGGGACACTAGCACACAAATCAGGATCTTGATGACATAACACAATATACTTAATTTGGTGAGGTTCTACAATCGAAAAAAGTTTACTAGCTACCTTTGGATATTCATGAATGCCCGCTGGATCGAAAAGAACTGCTTCATCGCCATCTACTAATACATAGGGATTACAATGAAAAGCAGTATTTTCATCATAAAAACCTATCCACCATATATTATTTCCAACCTTAATTGGTTCATTATAATCAATTTTTTCATCCATCCCGAATCCCTCAAATCAATCGAAATAGATATTCCTATTTAATTGTTATGATAACATAGGTATTTGATTAATTAGTTTATTTCTAGTTTCATGAAATATTAATTCAAGATTTTTTATTTTGCTAGTAAAAATGATTTCAAATCTCTTTCATCTGATGAACGTGAAGATGTTTTAAAAATTGAATCTTTGATTGGTCTTTTAGGATTTTCATAGAAAGTCCTCAAATAAATGTTTCATCTTTTTTGTATATGCTTCGAATGCCTCTCTTCCTTTCTTTGTTAATAGGAACATGGTATGAGGCTTCCTCTTGATGAACTCTTTTTTCACTTCAATATAACCCGCTGCTTCCAGCTTTTTTGTATGTGTGGCAAGGTTACCCCAGGTAAGATCCGTTTGTCGTAGTAAAAAAATTGCATCCATGCTTTCTACAAAATACAGATTGGCCATGATTTTCATTCTTGCTGGCTCATGGATTACTTTATCTATGTCTTCAATTGAAATATTTATTACTTTATTATTTTTTGATTTTTTTTTCATAATTTATCAATTTTAGGAGTGTTTTTTATGAACTGTATCAAAACCACAGTGCCCCAAAATAATATTATTACTGATACAACAAAGAACATGCTTGTGCTAATATCAAAGAAAATCGTCTTCATAAATATCCTGAATGGAAACGGAATGGCAACCAAAAATCCGTATATATAAAATCGGTCTATTTTAAGAGAAAATGCCGCGATGCTACATAATATTATTGACCCTGTAATCCAAAACAATGAAGCAGATATGTCGTTCCACAACCTTGAATTTAAAGGTTGCATGGAAAAATAAATTCCAGCAATTAAAGCCAGAACCAACCAGACTATCTGTATCATAAGGAATTTGGTTTTACTCCTTTGTACTTTTTCCGGCAATTTCATGACGCCTTTTCGGGGGTTTGTTACAAAAAATATCAAAGCGAAGTATACAACGAAGGCAGGGATAACTGTATAAAGCATTATTTCTTCAGAAATCCCAAAACCCAAATCTGCAAGTAAGATTGACAATCCTAATCCCAATAACCATAAACCCCCAAGAATATCCAATGTTCCGTCATTAAACAAAGAGCTGTAAATTTTCTTTTCTATTTTTGCCAGATTCGTTTTTTCAATCATTTAAGACCTCAATATAATAATATGTAATTCATTAGTTATAAACTTTTCTTTGAAAAGTACTTTTTGATAGAAATTAAATCAAACAATAAATCCAGCTCTAATCTTGATTTCTTTATGTCTAAATCGACGTTTACAGCATTCCTCTTGCATTCCTGTGATCTTATTGGGAGAAAACCTGTATTTTTCAGTAAATTCAGGTTCCTCTCCTAACGAGAGCGCTTTTTCATTGTTATCAGAAGAAAAAAACCACATTTTTTCAAATCTTTGGTAATAATGCACCGGTTTCCGCTTGATATTTCTTATATGATTCTCCAAATCGTCTGATCAGATCTTTTTCTTCAAAGTGAATCATAATGGGCACATAGATGATAACAAAAGCGGTGAGAACAACTACTAGGAACCATGAATTAACAAAGAAACCAAAGGCAATAAAAAGCGGGAATTCACCGAGTGTTTGTGGATGGCGAATGTATTTGTAAATTCCTCCATACATGGTTGTTTGATCTGACGGTTGATATGTTTCTGATCCTGCATCCTTTATGCCCTTGAACATGATAATTAAGCCAGGAACAACTATTGCCACACAAATAGCAATGCCCATCCACTGATTTGGATGAATCATCCAGTCCAGGTCTGGGATAGGAAACCAAATCCAGAGGAATATGTTTAATGATATTACAAATTCTAATCCACCAGCGATAATTCTGAAATGAGCACATTGTTTCCAAGCCTTTTTCCCTATTTTTTCTTCTCTTTTCTTAGGAATTAAACTAAGAGTATAAAAAAAACAGAATAAGAATATGCATGTAATAAGACAGATAAAGTTAATCCATGGTAACATTTAAAACTCCTGATATAAAAAAAAGTATATTTGAATATATCTAAAATATTTTCTCATAGAAATTTACAGATCCCATATCGTCTCCTTTTTCGAAGTTACAGGCTTTGTAACTGTGAGTGCTAATATGTGAATTGCACAATAAATACCCATTTTGCACAATAATTATTCTACTCTCTTATTCCTAATATGACATATAACCATTAA
>CAZTMK010000014.1:0-61635 GCA_964615235.1 uncultured Thermoplasmatales archaeon | reverse complement strand
ATGCCACACCACACGCACTAAAGCACGAAGTACAAACAATGAATATGTTTCTACGCGCTTACGGAATGCCGAAATGGGACATAAGACTGCCAACACCACCAAAGAGCCACAAGAGAATATTACCATTACCCGATGTCGTGCACAAGTTCTTTACATACAAATATTCTAAAGACCCGTACAAGTGCAAACTGTTCCAGTATATGTTCTACCATTCGTTTCTTATCGGATGGAGAGCCCCCAGTGAAATACTGGAGATGAAAACAAGCGATGTGAATATAAACAAAAACGGAACTGGCTACATAATAGTTACAGAGCCGAAAAAACGAAGGTCTCAAAGAACTGTCGTATTGCCTCGGGAACTAATCAGCGATTACAGGAGAAAATCATTTAAGAACTGGATTGACAAATGGAGACCAAAGGCAGAAAACAACCAATCTGGAGACCATCTCTATATACAGTCTAATGGAAAACCATTTACAAAAGCATATCTTGGAAAACTACTTAGAAAGTACGGGAAAATGGTTTGGAAACAATACCAGCCGTATGATATGAGACACTGGTGCGCAATCGCGCGTCTAATATCTACAAAAGTAAAGACTGGGCATTATGACGTTATACCAGTAAAGAACTGGCTCGGTCACGACCAGATACAAACAACGATGTCTTACATAAAATATGCAGAGCAGTACCATGAACAAGCGCCTTACGATTGGTTGAAGCGCATCCTCAAATTCCACGCGAAAAACGTGGAAGGGGAAAATGTGCTAAAATCGATAAACGGCAAAAAAACCTCGGTTTCGAATGGAACTCCTCCGAGAGAGAAGTATGGGCTCGAGGAGATTTGAACTCCTGACCTCCGCCATGTCAAGGCGACGTCATAACCACCTAGACCACGAGCCCGGATAGATACCAGGAATATATTCCTCATTTTTTTATTTTACTGAATGTTTATCCTGGAATTACGATCTACGTATTCGTATACATATTCACCTAAGAAAAATATTCATAAATGGTACCAATAATATTATTTTTCCTTGGATAGGAGGGATGAGCACATTGAGAAATGATAATGAAATTAGACGATATAATCATAAATTGTTTAAGTCTGTGCGAGCTAGTGAAGGAATCGATGATACCACCTTTAATGTGTGGAAAACAGAGTTGCAAAGGGAATTACCCTCTTTTTGGGAATCATTTAGCAGATAATTGAGAGGAATTAAAAAACCTCTCTTTTTCTTCTTATTAAATATTAAATACAAATTTTGCTTTACCAACGTGATGAAATTTAAATCACCAAATTTAACAGTTGATGGAATAATATTTAGAGACAATACTATCTTACTGATCAAAAGAAAAAATAATCCTTTTAAAGGTAAATGGGCACTTCCCGGTGGTTTTGTTGAATATGGTGAAACAACTGAGAAGGCCGTAATTAGAGAAATTTTTGAAGAAACAGGACTAAATACAAAAATAAAAAGTCTGTTGGGGGTTTATTCAGATCCAAATCGCGACCCTAGAGGACATACTGTCTCAGTTGTTTATATTTTAGAAATGTTGGATGGAACTTTAAAAGGTGGAGACGATGCATCCGAGGCAAAGTTTTTTCAAGAAAATCAGTTACCAGAATTATCATTTGACCATGAAAAAATAATTAAAGATTATCTATTAGGTAGGTAAAGAAATGTTCTGTGAAAAATGTAGAGGCCTAATGTATCCAAAGGATGGTATATTAATTTGCAGTAAATGTGGATTCAAAAAAACGATATCTGGTAAAAGTGTTGTTGTAAGTGAACAGAAGAAAAAAGAAGTGACAATTATTGAAGATAAGGATAAAATAAATGTCTATCCAAAAACAAATATTAAATGTCCTAAATGCGCAAATAATGAAGCTTTTTGGGTTTTAAGACAAATGAGAGGTAGTGACGAGCCAGAAAGCAGATTTTATACATGTACAAAGTGCGGTTATAAATGGCGTGAAGATTAATTAATCTCAATTAATTTTAAAATTAATCGTTATGGTTATAAAGAGGAAACGTATTAAGTAAAAACCCTTCTGAAAGATGGAATTGGGGGAGTAGGAACCATGTTCAATGTTAAAGTTAAGTCAGAAATCTTAAAAAATATTATTGAAGTGACATCACCGCTAGTTAATGAAGTTAAATTAAATGTTACGCCAAACGCCCTAACCTTGCGTGCTGTAGACCCAGCACATGTAGCTATGGTTGACCTTCATGTAGATAAAAAAGCATTTGAGGAGTATAAAGCAGAGGAGATGGAACTTGGTGTAGACATTGATAAACTCGGCGGGATAATGAGGCTATCTACATCTGGTGACATTGTGACCCTTGAACACAATGAGGAGACAAATCAATTGGTTGTAAAGATCGGTAATCTTGTTCGACGAATGGCGCTTATAGATACCGCAGGAATGCCGGATCCAAAAATGCCTGTTTTGGAGTTACCCGCAACAATTATTTTAAAAGCATCAGAGTTAAACCGTGGTGTCAAGGCATCAGAAGCTGTATCTGATCATCTTGCTTTACAGGCAAATAAAGATAACTTTGAACTTTCTGCAGAGGGAGATACAGACACAGTAAACCTGAAATTACCAAAAGATCTTTTACTTGAGTTAAAGGCACCTTCCAAATGCAAAAGTCTGTTTTCGATAGATTACTTTAGCAACATGATTAAATCTGTTAGAGGAGAAGACCCAATAACAATTAGACTAGGGACTGATAACCCAGCACGCGTTGAATTTGATATTGCCGAAAAAAACGGTCATGTTAACTACCTCTTGGCACCTCGTATCGAATCAGAGTAAAACTCGATAGTGAGGTGTGAAGTCATTATCAAGCAAGGAAATAGGAGAAGGTACGTCGGATTTCAAGTATTTTTAAAGAACAAAAAGGGATCCATATCAAAACAGGATGTTATTGCAGCTATAAGAAGAAAATGCCAAGAGCTTTTCGATGTAGATGTAAAAGAAAAAAGAATTTTTCTTGTCAAGTTTGATAAAGATACTGGAATTGTTAGATGTAAACACACAGAAAAGGAAGCAACAATTGAAATTTTACAAAATATCAAAAAAATAAAAACTGACACAGAAGTCGAAATTAAAACCTTAGGAACGTCGGGAACTATAAAATCCCTTGAGAAAAAACACATGTGTAGATAATATTAAACTGATAAATCATCTAAAGATTGCCAAGGTGGAGAAACAATACATAAAAATTTTAAATCCACTTTTCCACAGTTTTCTATAGATTGGGTTGATTTGGGCGGAACATAAATTGCTTGGCCTGTTTTGATTTCAGAGCATTTGTTATCAACATGTATTATCCCCTTTCCATTAAGAATATAATAAACTTCAGATGAACTTTTTAATTTGTGAGGCTGTGATTTTTCACCCGGTTTTAGTATTGCATGAGCAAGGCTGTAGGAAATTTGAAAAACATCTTCTCTTAAAGGGTGAATTAATTCACAAAGTTTTGTTTTGTCTGATGCATTTATGTATTTTGCTTTTTTAATGTCTCTGATTATCATCTAAAAAGACTATCAGGTATTTTTATTTAGAATTTCTCTTAATGGAATATAAGCCAACAATAAAGCAATGAATCCCCAGATTAACAATCCGGGCCACCATGGAGAAACAGACATTATTGATAAGTCAATACCGACTACAATTAGTAATGCAATTACTACACCCATTAACGCCTCACCTGCTACAAGACCGGCGGTAAACAGCAATCCAGTTCTAATTGTTTTTTCTTTTGGAGTAATGCCAGTCTGTTTTATCGCTAGTTCCCAGTCACTTACCTCTTCCTCATCTGCACTTCCAAATTTTCTCTTCATTACTTTGTCTGTAATTGCTCTAATAATCCCCCCTAAAAATATCGGAACTGATAAGGTGAAAGGAAGGTATATTCCAATTGCAACAGGAAGAACAGGAAGATTTATCAAAATTAAAACTAGGGCCAGAACCATTCCAGCGATTACATAAGGCCAGAGCATTTCACCTCCAAGTACTCCCTGGACAATTCCCCTCATAAGAAAAGCTTGGGGCGCAGGAAGTTCCCTGCTACCGATTGTAAATGCCTTGTGGAGTACACCTATAACCAAACCGACAACACCAGATACTGCAATAACGCCAAGTGTCATAGAAATCTGTAGTTTTTTGGGTGTTGCACCCAGCATTTGTCCGCAAGCCATCGACTGTAGAAGATCACCAGATATTGAACCACCTATACAAATAACTGCAGAAATGAAAATAACAACTGCCATTCCCGAAAGCCCGGTGGATCCGAAACCAAGCATAATTAAACTAACTATGAGAAGAACTGCAACGGTAACTCCGGATATGGGACAATTTGATGAACCAACTAGACCTGTTAAATAACCTGCAAGTGCACTAGCAATAAATGCAAAAAGAATAGTGACTACTGCCATGATAATAGCAATTCCGATGGTAATTGATAACCACAAGTATAGAAGAAAAATTGGAATAATCATCAACACAATGAGGACAAATACTAATCTATAAGCAATATCTTGATCGGTTCTTTTTTTTGCTTTTATATTGCCTCCCTTTATACCAATAATTGCTTCTTTAACACTATCAACTAGATTATTTCTTATAGTCCAAATAGCGTAAAGACCACCAATAAGCATAGCACCGACTCCGATGTATCTGATTTGCTCTCCCCAAATTTTAAAAAATCCCCAGATTTTTGTTCCTAGATCTAGATCACCATATCCAAATGACATTGCATCTCCTAATTCGGATGGTGTTAAAGGTTGAGGGAGACCTGTAGCTAAGGCTATTAAGGGAGCTATTATGACCCAACCGATAAGTCCCCCAACAATAACATATGATGAAATTTTTGGTCCAATTATCCACCCTACTCCAAGAAGTGCTGGAGAAGTAGTAACTCCTGAATAAATCAAACCTTCATTCTGTTCTTCAATAAGTGTGTATTTACCTATACTTGTGATATATTCTATGGTGCCTCTAAATAAATTAAGTGAAAGTTCTCCAAACTTATACAGGCCCGCTATTATTGCACCAACAGCAAGCCAAATGCCACTAACCCCTTCAGCAGTTTCCTTTCGTCTTCCCGCGGTTTCTCCCCCTACTGTTGTTGTTAAAACTGCAGCAACTGCAACACCTTCAGGAAAAGGTAGATCTGTCTTAACGACTAAAGCCCGTCTAAGTGGCACCATCCATAAAACACCAAGTAAACCACCAAAAAGCGAAATAAGAGTTGTTTCAAGATAATTAATTTCAGACCATACACCTAATAACACAAGAGCCGGAATTGTAAATATTACTCCAGCTGCAACACATTCTCCGGCAGAGGCGCCCATTGTGGCTAAATTAACTTCTAGTATAGTTCCCTTAAAAGGTTTCAAAAAAGCTAAAGCCATTACTGCCCCAGGAATAATTGCAGAAACAGTCATGCCTGCATAGAGACCTAGGTAAGCATTGGCTGCTCCAAGAACTACTGCAAGAAACAATCCTACAATTACTGCCCTTAAGGTAAGTTCAGGAATAGTCTTTGAAGAAGGAATAAAGGATTTGAAATTATCTCTAGATGTCATTGTCTATGTGTATATTATTTTCATTATTATATTTAATTTATCTTGTAAAAAAATGAAAGGTGTTGCACTAAATTTTTAAAATTTTTTTAATGTATGAAAATATCAAACTAATTTAAAAAGAAAGTGTTATAAACTAGATTTAATTACGAGCGTTGGGGAGAGGCAACCGATGTTTGAAGATAAATTTGATAGAACAGATAGAGTAAAAAGTATAAACCCATTTAATTTTGGTAAATTAGAACTAGTTGACAAAGATTTATTTTTCATATCATTTAATAGAAGAGATAATTAAGCAAGTCCACCTAAAAATTGTTGAATAATCCCTACAACATCAAAAAAATCTATTAAAAATAGACTTCCGAAAAATACAATCAGTATTAGAACAATCTTAATTGCGAATTTTATTAATTTCCATGCAATAATTACTCCAATAATTCCAATAAGAAATAATGCCCACAAAGGCAGTGTAAATCCAAGAATTTCCATCTCTTCTTCACCTTGTGTTAATTATTTTGATTTCTTATAATGATTTTCATATTTCCTAAAATGACTAGAAGTTATAATCCAAATATACTAAAGTATCACTTTCATTCAGATTATTGTGTTCATTCAACATAAGTTCATTAAATCAAATAGTGTAGAATACAGGAAATTCCAGGTTGCTATAGCCGAATCATCAAAGAAAAAAAATTCTCTTGTAGTCCTTCCAACAGGTCTTGGGAAAACAATAATTGCCTTACTTTTAATTGCAGAAAAACTCGATTCTAAAAATGAAAAAATTCTATTTCTTGCACCAACAAAACCCCTCGTAATACAGCATGCACAATTCCTAAAGGAATTTCTTGTGATTAATCCAGAATATATTAACATTTTTACAGGAGAAGTATCCCCAGAAAAACGAAAAAAGCTTTGGGATAGTAGCAAAATAATCGTTTCAACCCCACAAGTTATTGAAAACGATCTTTTGTCAAAGCGAATTTTTCTAAAAGACGTTTCTTTGATTATCTTTGATGAATCTCATCACGCAGTAGGAGAATATTCCTACGTTTTTGTCTCCGAGGTTTACCAAAAACAAAGAGAGAAAAGACATGTTTTGGCAATGACTGCTTCACCGGGTAATGACGTTTCAAAAATTCTTGAAGTTTGCAGAAATTTAGATATTAATAATATAGAAATTCGAACAAAATATGATACCGACGTTCTCCCCTACGTACATGCGTTGAAAATTTTTTGGAAGGAAATTCCACTTCCAAAGGAATTTGCTCTTATCCTTCAACTTTTGAGAAAGGCTTTAGCTTCAAGATTAAAAATTTTAAAAGAAATTGGTGCTATTGAATCAGCTTCAATCAATCAGATAAGTCGCACAAAAATTTTAGATGCCCAGACAAAAATACAAGCTGAGATTAGATCACAAGTTCGTCCTTCTAAAGCATTGTTTAATGCTGCATCAATTCAGTCTGAAGCATTGAAACTTCATTATGCATCAGAGTTGCTTCAAACACAGGGAGTAAATGCGGTTAAATGTTATTTTCAGAGAGTTAGCAAGGAAGCGTCATCTAAGGGAAGCAGCAAGTCATCTAGAGCAATAATGAGTGACAATAATGTTTTGGAATCTATTTTATATATCAAATCACTTGATATTGAACATCCTAAGATCAATGAAGTCAAAAAAATTGTAAAAGAGCAGTTTGAAAAAAATAAAGAGTCTCGTATTATTATATTTACTCATTACCGAGATACTTCTTCTAAGGTTTTAGAAACCCTAAAAGAGATTGATTTAGCTCGTCCAGCAAGATTTATCGGCCAAGCTGCAAAAGAAGGTGATAAAGGTTTAACCCAAAAGCAGCAACTTTCTTTAATCAACGATTTCAAGGCAGGCAGATATAATGTGTTGATTGCTACATCAGTTGCAGAAGAAGGACTCGACATTCCTTCAACGGATCTTGTGGTATTTTATGAGCCTATTCCATCTGAAATCAGAGCAATACAACGCCGGGGAAGAACAGGGAGAAAAATGCCTGGAAAGGTCATAATTCTTATTACAAAAGGTACACCAGATGAAGGATACTATTGGGCTTCTAAAAGAAAAGAAAAAAGAATGCGTTCAGAACTGGAACTTCTAAGATCCAAAATTAAAAAGGAAATTGAAAATAAATCAGATTACCCGAAAATCTTGAAAGAATCAGTTAATCAAAAAACCTTGTCTGACTATGAAAAAAAAGATAGAGATATTAAAATAATCGTGGATCATCGTGAGTTTAAGTCAACAGTAGTAAGAAATCTTACAATAAAGGGTGCTAGTATTGAGCCCAAACAATTGGATGTTGGCGACTATGTGCTTTCCTCAAGAATAGGGGTAGAGAGAAAAGAAGTGGGCGACTATCTTGATTCACTCATTAATGGAAATTTATTTAGGCAGCTGGGGCAACTTCGCGATGCATACTCCAGACCAGTCCTAATTTTGGAAGGGGATAATCTACTAACGCAAAGAAACATATCTCACAATGCGATAATGGGAAGTTTGGCATCTATTGCAATTGATTTTGGAATAACGATACTTCCCACAAAAAATTCTGTAGAGACAGCAGATCTTCTAAATGTAATTGCTAAAAGAGAACAGAAACTTGATAAAAAATCTGTTTCGATTAGAGGAGAAAAAAGGACCCATACTATATCAGAGAATCAGCAATATCTTGTCGAGGGGCTACCAAAAGTATCTTCGGTAATTGCTAAAAGATTATTGCAACATTTCGGAAGTATAAAAAATCTTATTAACGCAACTGAAGATGAACTCATGCAAGTTCAAGGTATTGGAAAACAAATTTCAACTGAAATTATAAATTTGATAAATGCAGAATATTCCGATGATTAGATTCTCCATAATATTTTTATTTAACTTTGATATACACGTCAGGAATATACGGAGGGCGATTCGTTATGTCAGATGAGAAAATCGATCAGGTATGCGATGGTTTAGATATGCTTCATGAGGATAATTCGATTCCTCGAAATATTAGACGGGGAGCTGAGGAAGTTAAAACATTACTTTTAAACGAATCCGATCCTTTGGATGTAAGAGTTGCAACTGCAACATCAAGACTTGATGAGTTGGCAAATGATCCAAATATCCCTCTACACGGCAGGACCCTGATCTGGAATATTATGAGTCGTTTAGAGGAATTAGCATAATTTATATTTTTGATTTTTAATCGAAAAGTATACATACTATGGGCAATAATATAATTACTTGAGTTGGAGGGAGAGTTTATTATTCGAGTAGGGCAGGCCGGAATTCCTTTATCATGTAAAGGCAGAACAAACAAGGACGGGTTGGTTTATACAAAAGAGCTTCTTGACTTAAATGCCATGGAAGTACAATTCGTCCGTGGACTTTATGTAATGGAGGACGAAGAAGCTCAATTTATGAAGGATTATTCGGAGGAAAATGATGTTGAATTACATGTTCATGCTCCTTACTACATAAATCTAGGAGGTGATGAGGAAGTTGACCTTAGTTTTGAAAAAATACTTTTCTCGGCTCGCCTTGCAGATAAAATGGGGGCAAAAACTGTAATTGTTCATCCTGGTTACTATAGCGAAAATTCAGAAAAGAAAACCATGAAAAAAATTATTAAGAATACAAAAAAACTGCAAAGCATATTTAAAAAAGAGAAAATAAAAACCAAAATTGGCTTTGAAACAATGGGTAAACAAAAGACTTTTGGAAGTCTTGATGAAATCGTTGAATTATGTTCCAATTTCAAAGATGTCGTTCCTGTAATAGATTTAGGCCACATACATGCTCGTGGTAATGGATGTCTTAAAAAACAAGAGGACTTTGAAGACGTTTTTCAGAGACTTAAACCTTTAAAATTGAATCATTATCTAATACATGTAACGGGAGTTTTATACGAAAATGGAGATGAACTGTATCATCTGCCTATCAAGAAGGGCGATATGCCTATTGCCCCATTTATTGAAACAATTCTGGATAATAAGTACAATGTAACATTGATTTCTGAATCTCCATTATTAGAACACGATGCGGTTTTTATCCGTCTCCAGGTTGAAAAAGCTATTATGAAGCGTACTGGCAAAGAAGAGGCAGACTACAGAGATTTGTCTGAGATTAAATGAAGAAAGATACAATATTTAGTGAATCAATAACATACATTCAGAAAAAAATAAAAGATGTTCTAGATAAAGTCGAAATTGAAGACATTGAAACAGTAAAAAGGTTATTTGTAAATTCAAATCGAATATTTGTTTATGGTGCGGGAAGATCTGGACTTGTTGCTAAAGCATTTGCTATAAGACTTGTTCATCTTGGTTTTCCAACGTTTGTTATTGGTGAAACAATTACTGCTCCAGTTCAACCAGGAGATTTGGTTTTTATTGTATCCGGTTCAGGAGAAACGATTCCTGCGGTAATGACTGCAGAGATTTCTCGCAACATAGGGGCAAAGGTTATATCAGTTACAGCAAAAAAAGATTCTGAAATTGCCAAATTTGCTGATGTCACCTTATATATTTCTGCGTGGTGCAATGATGCCAAGAGAAAGAAATATGCACCTCTTGGTACACTTTTTGAGTCGAGTGTATGGATATTACTCGATGGTATTGTCGCAGATTTATTAGAAAGCAAAAATGAAACAGAAGAAACAATGCGAAAGAGACATGCAATATTACAATAAAAATATCAATATTCTGATTTTCCGTTTATAACAATCCAACTTTGAAAATTATTATTAGTTTTTTTCAATACAAAAATTTAGACATTTTATTAAATTTTAATGATTTAGTTTATTTTTTGTTCAACATATTTAGGATTAAGTTTTTATAATTCAAAAATTTTAATCTATCATTTTAGGTATCCAACGTAGTTTATGTGTTCTTAGAATTTGGAAATATGAATAATTATTAATTGCGTCTGTATTGTTATCAATAAGATCACTAATTATTTCATGAAAATGTGATAAAGACTTCACATCAAATTCTAGTTCTAAATGGGAATAACCAATTGATTTCATAATACAAACAAGATAGGGACAGCCCCCAATATAATCAATAATTTTCTTTTGATACTTGTATTCATTTAAAAAAATATCCGTTTTAATTTTTAAATATCCTAATTTTGATATATCGAAATTAATCCGGTATGCTTGAATAATGTCTTTACCAACCAATTTTTTGATTCTACTCTTGATGACGTTACTTGATAATTTAAGAATGGAAGAGATATTAATAGTTGGCAAACGGGCATTTGTTGCAAGTAATTCTAGAATTTTTTTATCGATATTGTCAATATTTATAATTGAACCAGTTTTTGATATCTCAAAAGGTTCGTTTTTTTCTCTTTTGTCAACATTGACTAAGTAGGTTGGTTTGAATGATATTGCTTCGACCTGAAAATAAAGTATCGGATTTAAAAAATATTTCGAGTATCTATTTAGAACTTGTTGCCAAGATTTGTAAAAATCATGAATATTTCTAATCCAAAAAATTGCAGTGAAATCAAATTCCCCTTCGTCTTCACATACGAGCCATGTATCCTCATGTTCTATCATATAAGATACAATGTCATTTTTAATTTTAGAATTAATATTTTTGAATCTTGTATAGAATTTCAAAGAATTAATTCCCAATTTATATGAATTTATTAACGTATAATAGTTTGTAACTATTTTTTTTTCCTCTAATTTTTCAACTCGATACCTTAAAGTATTTTCTGGTAAATTTATTTCATAAGCAATTTGCCTTAGGGGTCTTCTTGAATTGATGTCAAAATGATAAAGAATTTCTTTATCTTTTTCTGTAATTTGATTCATATTTTCGTATATTTAGTTTATTTTACTTAAATATTTTTAGTTTTTACACGAAATTAAGGTAATAATATTTAAATATTTATTTATTATATTTTAAAATATAAAACTGTTTAAATGGTAAATATTATGAAAAAAATATTTTCAATATTTGTAATGGGAGTTATAATCTTAGGTGGGTTTATATCAATATCTAAACCAGGAAATGCAAACAGAGTAGAAATATTAGAAAAATCATTTCATTTTTCTAAACCAGTTATTAATGATATTGGGGATTTTTTAATAGTTGATTTTGAAGAATCTGATGAGTTTCTAAAAGAACCATTTAAACCTTTATTGCCTGTTATAAAAAAGGTTTTTACATTTCCATTAGGAACAAAAATTCTCGATGTATGCGTAAATTACAATAATGAAAAATATGAATTATCCAAAAAGATATGCCCATGTCCGACTCCATTTGTAGATAGCGGATTTAATAAATTAAAAGAATCTGATTTTAAAATTGATGACATAACTTATAGTTCCGATTCATTTTATCCTGAGGATAATTACTTTATCCATAAAGGTGCTGGATTATATGAGGATGAACATGTACTTTATCTGACGGTAAAAGTGGTTCCTCAATACAACCCTATTGAAAATATCATTCTTATTCCCGATGTTGTTAATATTCAGATTTATAATTTACCTCCGGAGAAACCACTTTTTACCGCTGATGATTTCGACTTAGTAATTATATCACCAGAGAAATTTGTAGATAGTCTCCAGCTTCTTGTAGACCATAAGAGTAATGTCGGCGTTAAAACAATATTAAAAACAACAGGTGAAATCTATAGTGAATATTCTGGTAAAGATAAAGCTGAGAAGATTAAGTATTTTATCAAAGATATGGTTGAAAAGTTTGGGTCTAATTATATTCTATTGGTAGGAAATATAAAATCAGTTCCGATGAGAAAGTGTGCAAATACTGTTATTACAGGTGTAATAAACTGGTATGAAATTCTTTCTGATCTTTATTATGCTGATATATATGATTTCAATGGTAATTTTTCTAGTTGGGATACAAATAATAATGATAAATATTGTGAATATCGTTATAACAATTGTAATGGTAAAATAATTGATGATGTTGATTTATACCCTGATGTAGGGGTAGGAAGACTGCCTTGTGACACGTTGGAGGAATGTAATAATATTGTTGATAAAATAATTAAATATGAAACATCAACAAATGCAGATGAATGGTTTAATAAAATTATTTTGATGGGTGGAGATACAAGCCCTAATTATGAATCAGCTTATGAGGGAGAATGGCTCCATGAAAATTATATAGGTCCAGAGATGAATAATCATGGGTTTGATTTGATTAAATTATATACTTCATTAGATACTTTTCAGCCGGAAATAATTACTGATGAAATAAATTCTGGAGCTGGTTTTGTAAGCTATGCAGGACATGGTTATATGGATTCCATTGGAACATATCTACCGGTTAATAAATCAACAATATCATATTCAATAAAAAATATTAATGATTTAGACAACGAAAATATGCTTCCGATTTTTTTCTTAGATGCTTGTTTAACTGGAAAAATTGATTACGATATTTTTGATAAAATAATGATACCAATATGCGTATTATATCCTTATACTTTTATACATTTCATTAAAAGAATTCTTGATAAAATTGAAACAAATAGATTTTTTCCGTGTTTTGCAGGATCATTATTAAATAAAAAATCTGGGGGTGGAATTGCTGTTATTGCAGCAACACAGCCGGGTTTTTTTGGAGTGGCCTATGACAATGAGGAAATCATAGATATTATTTTTGGATCATCTAATCTAAATAGATTCTTCTTTGAATCTTACGAACAAGGGATTTCTTTGTCAACAATGTTTATTGAAGCTCAAAATAAGTATATTACTCAAATTAGAAGCCCAGAAAGTATGGTAATTGATTATGTAACAATAAATGAATTTAATCTATTTGGTGATCCTAGTCTGAAAATTGGGGGATATTCAAATAATTGAGGCTTTACTATATAGTTTGGAAATTTCCAAACGATTTCCAAAATTATATAAAGAAAAACATAACTAGGGAAATCTGGAGAAATTGGATAAAAGGAGGAAATTAAAATGTTAAAAAAATTGTATTTAATTGCAATAATAGTTTTATTTGTAGGAGGATTCTTTGCACCTTCCTCAATCAGCAGTATATTGCCGGAGAAAATGGAAATTTACGGAAGTCTCTCAGGTTTTATAACTGATAATAAAACAAATCCAATTGATTCAGCTAGGGTTTTTATAACCTGTGGGGATTTTACTTTTGAATGTTTTAGCAATGAAACTGGATATTATCTCCAAGAAGGCATTCCATTATTGTATTGCATATGGAATATTTCTGCTTTTAAACCCGGATATGAAATTGTATATGTCAACATGCCTATTGGGGAAAATTCAACTTGTGACTTTATATTGAACCTCACGGACAAAGCTTGCTTATCTGGTTATATTGCCGATCAATACAAAAATCCAATAGTTGGGGCGAAGGTCACAATGAGTTGCGGAGATACATTCGAATGTTATAGCGATGAATCGGGATACTATTTCAAAGACAATCTGCCATTGTTGTATTGCATATGGAATGTTTCAGTGTACAAAGAAGGTTATGAATTTGTATTTATAGAAATGCCAATAGTCCAGAATTCAACTTATAATTTTATTTTAAATCCTGAAACTAAAGATGGTATCATTCTAATGCTTGCGTTCCCAACAGAATTTCATGAATATGAAACAAACTATACATTCATGTGCCCTGGTCGAGGTCATGGAATTTGGATAACTTCAGGTGGAGTTAAATATCAAAAAATTTGTGGAGCAATCCTGGAAAAGGATAAATTCTTTGGTATAGCAAACAATTTTATTATTCTTGGTGTAAAGATAAGGTAATTTATCAAACACACATAAATTTCAGTCTATTAGTCTAGAAATTGCCCATTTTCTATTATATTTTTAAGCTCCTCTACAAACCTTGCTAGCGGTCCCCCGTCAACAAGATCATGATCTACCGTGACTGTTATATGAAGGTATTCCCTAATAGCAATGTTGTCTCCGATCACGCCAGGTTTTTTTGTAATTCCCCCAACAGCAATTATCGCAGTATTGATTGATCCCAATGGAACAGCCCAACCCGGAAAATTTCCTTTCATTCCAATTGAAGTTACAGCAACTGTGCCGAAATGCTTTTTTTTAAAAAGGCCATTTCTTCTCAGAATAAGTATTGCCAGTTTTTTAATAAACATCGGAGCATTAATGATAAAATGCTCACCTTTGGTAAGAAAATCACCAAGAACCTGAGTGGATTCTTTAACAGTTTCTTTTTGAACAGCCCTAATTTCTTTTGTAATATCATCAACACTTTTTTCGTTTGCCTTTCTAATTATATAAGCCATCGGTCTTGTTTCATTTTGTGTAGTACGTTCAATTGGAATAGGAATATCTACATCATCAAATACAGCAGTTTTTCTTTTTCCTAATCTGTAAGTGTTGAGTTCTTTATGTTTGTTTATGGCGTCTCCAACACATTTAACAAGCCAACCGGTAAAAGATATATCTGTGCCCTTTTCCTGTTTAATTTTCCTTATTTTTTCTCTAGCATTTGTTATATCAACTTCAATAATAGCATGAACAGAATGTTTTCTGAATCCTTCGTGCACAATTAATTCGATGTTGCGTCTGCTTTTTGTAAAAGGTAAAATGCAATGCTTGCCAAGTCTGTCTCTCTTTACCATAAAAATCGGATTTGATTTCTTTATTTAAGTATTCTTCTATTTAAGTATTTACGATTTCCTTGAATTTTATTAGTTGTTTTTTTGTCTTTTAATGATTATTTATCCTATAACTGCTTTTAAATACTTAATTTCAATTACACGCCTCCATGAGCAAAGTTGATCCT
Source organism: uncultured Thermoplasmatales archaeon (assembly GCA_964615235.1). Lineage (GTDB taxonomy): Archaea > Thermoplasmatota > E2 > DHVEG-1 > DHVEG-1 > JAFGPP01. Next base: position 46,260 of record CAZTMK010000014.1, on the reverse strand, counting down.
CACAATATCACAAATGTTGTAGTCGTTGGAAAAAGTGGGGCAGGCAAGCAGCCAAGAATCGACGTTTTAGTAAATGAATTCAATTTAGAACAGTTATCAACAGGAGACATTTTCCGCTCCTATCTAAAAAAATTTAATGATTACGGTTATCCTAGAGATTTGGATGTATTTTGGGATAATAAAGAGAATAATTTTAAACCCGATTATAAAATTGTACAGGAACTAAAGACGGACGATTATGATATTATACTTGGTATGAAGGCAAAATATTTTGTTGATCAAGGACTTTTTGTTCCAGATTTTATAACAAATGCTTTATTTGAATCTTATTTTTCAAAAAAGAATTTCAGAAATCAGATACTTGATGGTTATCCCCGTACCGTAGATCAGTCAAAATTTTTAATCAATCTTTTGGAAAAAAATAATTCAAAAATTGATTTTATTCTTTTGGTTGATAACGACGATGAGCGAATTATACAAAGAACAATTAAAAGAAGAATTTGCCCAAAATGCGGAAAGGTTTATCATCTTGATTACAAACCTCCAATAAATGGAAAATGTGAGTGCGGGGGAGAGGTAATTCAGCGTTCAGATGATACAAAAGAAAAAATAAAATCAAGACTCAAAGAGTTTAAAGAAAAGGCTTTGCCAGCCATAAATTACCTGAAAGATAAAGGCATTCCAATAATAAAAGTACCCGGCCATCTTGAGGAATTCACAGAAGAAAATGTAAGAAAAAGTGTTGTGGATCAAATAGTAACACTTTATTAGTATTTGATTTATACAAATTGTCTGATTCTTCAAAAAAATAATTCGAAATAGCTGGAGGAATGCATCTGACAAAAACTGATTTAGATATGATAAAACAGTTGGAGATTTGTATTAATAAAATATCTGGAGAAGAAATTTGTAAAAAAATAATGGATGGAAAGGAACAGTTAAAGCCTGCGTCCAGCAAAGAAAAAATCGCAATTTTTATAAAAAATGTGATGGAAAGACTAGATAAATATGTTGACGTAGATAATCGGCTAAAAATTATGGAATCTTGCGGAAGAAATTGCGCTATGATTAATAAAAATGTTATAGAAAGAGCTAAAAAACGCAGAAATAATTTTAAAACAATTGATGAATTTTTAGAGTCTGAACAAAAAAAACCAATGCCCGGAACGCGTCTTGAAAGAAAAAACAATGTTATATTTCAATATTACACACCCAAAGCCTTTACTCGCCCTATGCGATGCTATTGCAGTTTATTGAGAGGATTGCCTGAGAGTGTAACAATTTCAAAGACTTATTGCTATTGCTCAAAGGCATTTGTAAAAAAATTTTGGGAGGAAGTACTAGAAAAACCCTTGAAGGTGGAATTATTACAATCAGTGGTAACTGGCGATTCGGAATGTAAATTTTCAATTAAAGTTGTGGATTAGCATTTTTATTTGCTGAATGCTAAAAAACTATTACTGTTAATCTAAAATTAAGATAAATATTTTTAATTATCAACTAATATCTGAGACATAATCCGCTTTTCAGCCTTACGTAGGTGTTCAACGGTAGTTGCTTTACTGATACCAACTTGCTTAGAAAGTTGATCTGCGCTAATTTTCCTAGGATATTCATAATATCCATTGTTTTTTGCAGCAAATATTACTTGTTTTTGCTTATCAGTTAAACAAGACAAAATGTCAAAACCGTCTGCAAAAGGCTTAGTAAAACTAATTTTTTGAATATCTCCTATAAATTTACAGTTTTTTAGTAATTTCTGTAAATTTTTTTCATCGCCAATAGCACTAATCAAAATATTTTCTCCGCTTACTTTTGTTGGAGTTGTCCATATAAGATCCAAATTAAACTTTATACTTATTTTTTTGAAGACTTTAAATAAATGATTTGGTAACTCTCCTTTTAATAAACAGACGAAAGTATTTCCTTCCCCTCTTAGCACTGAAATTATTTTAGAATTTCCAGGTAATTTTAGGTCATCTAAACCATAACCAGATTTGAGAGTCAATTTAACCAGAATAATCTTGTACCCTTTCTCCATATCTATTTTTAATACTTCAATCAATTCTGAAGAAATGATTTTATCAAAAAAGGATAGTTGTTTGAGTAAATTGAGTAAAAAATTATTCATTCTAAGATAAATCGTAAGCTTTTTCATAAAAAAAGTATTTTTTTTAAATTAATAAAATTACCCAATTTTGTTATCTTAATAATCCTGATTGCACAAAAAATTGTAAGTAATTAAAAAATCAATAACTACTTTTTATTTTTGTTAATAATTGCTCTTGCTCTCGTAGCGGCTTCCAACTCTTGATAACCTTGGTAAATAAAATTTTCAGAAAGTAAATTTCGTTTTTGTTTAGGTTTTTTTGTCATTGAGTGATAATATCTAGCAATGTATGTATTTATAGTTATCTTGAAAAATTATCAATATGACAAATTATGTTTTAATTCACTTCAAAGCAACTCGTGTTTTTTCTTATACCACAAAGAACCAATATATCCAAGCATTAGGATTACCCATAGAATATTAGGCAAAAAAATTATGAAAGAATTTTCAAGTACATCTGCTTTAGTAAAAATGTTGTAGATGAAATAGTAAATTGAAAAAGCAACGATAGCGACAAAAATCATTTTTTTAATTTCAATTTTTTTTGAATTTATATAATTGTCGTCTTGAATTTGATTTAATTTCTTTTCTTTATCTACCGCGCTACTTACAATTATAAACAAAATTGCGGCTAAAACTAAAAGAGACGATCCCCATAGAATTAATTCTGTAAAGCTAAATTTGTTTGAAAATATGAAAGGAAGACTCAATTCAATTAAAATTATTGCAATTAGAACTAATATAATTAAATTAGATTTTATCTTAAACATCCCAATCACCAAATGAGAAACAATATTTTATAATATTAACCTTTTTGTTTAATTTACAAAATTTTTGTTGCAACAAAGTTATATGAAAAATAAAATATCCTTTTGAAAATCATAATTAGATTACATTTTCTTTAATCCATACCACCAGTCAAATGGGTTTTTTTCCTTAATGTGATTTAAAAGTTTTCTTGCAGATTCTGTTTCAAGTTTTCTTCCAATTTTCTCAATCCAATCATTGGCATCGGTAAACCCTTGATGAAAATATTCTGTTGCCGTCAAAATCATATCAAGAAGGTCAGCATCCTTTGCAATAATTCCTGCCTTTGTTTTTTTATATTCAAAATTCTGCCATAAATTCAAAATTTCCTTACCAAATTTATTAAACCTTTTTACCTGATCTATGATTACTTCTTCCTCGTTTACCTTAACATACCTATTTGCTAATTTATGTATATCTCCGATTCTGCATTCTCCTATGTCATGAAATACAAGCATTGCACAAACCTCCTCAGGTCTGTTATAATTTTCTAGAATGGCAAGGATATACCCAATTTGAGCTGCCCTTAAGCTATGTTCTGCGACACTTTCAGGATATTTAACCCCTATTAGTTTCCATCCTTCATGACTAATTCTTCTTAAATGTCCAAGTTCAAACAAAAATTCAGAGATTTCATCCATAAAAATTGAAATAAATTTCAAGTTGATAATTGTTTTTTACAATTTGCGCAACTAAAGACCTTGTTTTTTCAGATACTGCTGATGATATTCTTCGGCAGGATAAAATGTCTCGGCTTTTTTAATTTCGGTTACAATTGTTTTTCTAAATTTTTTCAATGATTGCAAATCTTTTTTGGATTTTTCTGCAATTTTTCTTTGTTCTTCATTGTGATAAAATACAACCGATCTGTATTGCGTACCGATGTCTGGCCCTTGTTTGTTGAGTTGTGTGGGGTCATGGATATTCCAAAAAATATCTAGAAGCTTATCATATGAAATCTTACTTTCATCGTAAATGATTTGTACAACTTCTGCGTGGCCTGTTTTATCAGTACAAACATCTTCATATGTTGGATTCTCAAGACTGCCTCCCATATATCCAACTTTTGTTTCTACTACACCAGATATTTTTCTAAAAGATGCTTCTACTCCCCAAAAACAACCAGCACCAAATGTTGCTTTTTCCATAATCCAACTATGATTTCTAGTCAGCTATAAATTGTTTTTGTCGTTCATAAACAAATCTATGTAAATTGCTGCCGATTTTTTTAATTATTTCCATAAAGCAATTACTTTTAATAGTCTTTAATCATACATTTTTTCCAATGGATTTAGATGTTTCCTTTACCTTAAAAGGATTGAAACTTATTACAACTTGTTTTCCCTTTGTAGTAATTTTATATCTGTTTATTCAATTATTTGTAATTTACAATGCAAATAGTATTTTATTTTTAATTCCAATTTTTTTATTATTTATACTAGGAATTTTAGGTTTGATAGGTTTAATTTATATATTTAAGGGTAAAAAGGAGTTCGGTGAAAAACACGAAAATAGTATGAAAATCGCTGGGAGATTATTAATTATTGAATTTGTAATTTTTTATTTCATCTCAATTTTTTTGGGTGGAGCACTTAACTCCGCAGAATATGTAATTTTAACAATAATGATCTATTCAATATTAGGAATCATTTCAAGTTTATTTATTATTTATCTTATTAAGGATTTAGCAGACGGACGTACAAAAAAGATACTTTGGTATATACTACCAACCGCATTTATTTCAAGCGTCATTGCAAATTGGATTTACTACAATAACTATTCAAATAATATCAAATTAATAGCTATAACTTTAATAATAATTCCCGGAATGTTGATTTTCTATTGTTATAGAAAAACATATCTTCATCTTAAGGCATTGAAAAATGAGAGGTTGTAATAAATGTCAGATATTTTTCCTGAACCCATTCTCAATTTACCTGAAGCTTTGATACCTTTGGATGGAGTTAAGGGTTATATTTCTCAGGCAGAAAATAATCAAATTGTTTTTATGAAATTTGAAAAAGACGTTAATATTCCCGAGCATTCTCATGGGAGTCAATGGGAGATTGTATTGCATGGCAAGGCAGATGTTGTAATTAACGGTAAAAAGAAAACATATTCAGTTGGTGATAATTTTTTTATTCCTGCAAACGCTCCTCACTCTGCAAAGGTATATGCAGGATATGCATTAATAGCTTTTTTTAGCGATAAAAATAGATACAAACCAAAGCAAAAACCATGATTAGCTATTTTTTGCAATAAATTTAGTTTTTTATGTTATAAAGCTCATTTGTCATGTATTGCTGTATGACTAGTTTTTCTGGGGAGACTTCAATGACTTTGAATTCCTTGTCATTAATAGTAATAACATTTGCATTTTTTGGATAGTATATATTTAATCCATATCCTTGATATCCTTCTGATTTCAAAAAACCAATTGAAAACGTATCCTTGTTTGGCATGCCACAATATAAAAGATGGATTGCCTTTGCAAACCCTACTTTTACCTTTTTATATTCTCCCGGGGCTAATTTGATGACTTCTTCCATTTATCCTGCCACCAATAATATTAAATTCTGTGATAATGAGATAGGCTAATCTCCTTGAGGTCTAAAAAACCAATCTAATGTCAATCTTTTCCTTTTACGTTTTAAATTATCAGCATCTTTTTTAGCACTTTTCATCTCATCTTTGGAATCTTGACCGCCTTTAGATTTTTTACCTCTATTTTTAACATTAAAGTTTTTATTTTTTGGCATTTTCCAATTTCTGTAGACCATATATATTTAGAAAATATTTCACAAGTAATATAACATTTTTGGTATAAATGGCCCAAATTTTTCCATAATTAAAAAAACGAAAACGTATTATTGAAAAATTAGATATACGATACAAAAATTATTGTTGGGAGATATCCTATGTTTGGTTTGCTTGATATAAAAACCTGTGGTCTAAAAAGGGAAACTAAACGTTATTACGCCTGTAATGTTTGCAATGCACTTTCATCTCAGTATGGTAGAACATCCCGCCTTCTGTTAACAAATGATTCAGTTTATTTATCATTTCTAATTGATTCACAACGTCGAAAATCACAATTTTCACAGCAAGCTATTGCATGTAAACCATGGTCAAAAAAAGCTTTGTCTTATCCAGAATTTGAGTACCCAGCGGCTGTTTCTTTACTGCAAAGCGGTGTGAATTTATATGATGATATAGAAGATGAAAAATCTTCTCAGGCAAAAATTTTGTATTTTTTCTATAAAAATAGGGTTTTGCAGGCAGAAAGAAACCTCAAAGAGTTTGGGGTTTCAATTCCATCAATAAAAAGTATTTTAGAAAACCAACGAAAAAGAGAGTTGAAACCCGGATTTAATTTAGACTATTATTCTTATTTGACTGAGCAAATGTATTCAAAAATATTTGCTCATTCAGCAAGTTTTGCCGATGCTGATTATAACTATAAATATTTGTCAAATGTAGGTAAAGACATTGGAAGAATTGCATATTTTTTAGATGGATATATAGATTTTGAACAAGATCAAAAAAACGGTAAGTTTAACGTTTTTTCAAAAATTAAAAACTCAAGTTCTTTAAAAATCAAAGAAAATAGAGAGCTATTAAATAAAATTATCAATGAAGCTCTATACAGAATTAAAGATAATATTTCAAAAGTTGAGTTATACCGTCATGCTGATATAATCCGCTATATTGTTACAGATGGTCTAAAGGTTCGAATTCAAAACATTTTAAATGGTAATGGAGGTCTGGTTGAACAAGCCTCAGATTATTCTTGGCTTGGTTCCTTTTGCCTTTATTTTAATGCAATTGGATGGAGGTGAATGCTGTCCGTGTGGGGAGTGTGAACCTGGAGTTAGTTATCCTTGTTCATTTGGTGAAGCTTCAAGTAGTGTTTCGTTTGGTGATCGTATTGGCGCTTCTGCAGCAGAGGGTATTGTAGGGGCTGCGGTTGGTGCTGGAGGAGCAATTGCAGTATCAGGTGGTTTATCTACCGCTTCAGGAACTGCTGGCACCTCTTCAGAAAGTATATCTGCTGAAACTATGAAATCTCAATCAAATACTGTTGACTTTGACTCTATTCCACAATCTTCACCTGAAATTGATCCTTTGAGGATGAGTCCTGAAGAGTTTGAAACTCATAAAAAGAAATATTGGGATAAAATAAGAAAAGAATATGTCCCAGCTGAAGCACCCAGTAATTTTCCTCTTTTATCTGAGGAAAGAATAACTTTTAGATTTCTCGAAAATAATCCTGGATATCCTAAAGAAGCACATGAAGTATTTAATAAAATTTTGAAGGAAAAACAAGAAAATATAAAATTTGATGTCAAAGCTGAGCAAGTAAGAATTAAAAGAGGCGTTTCTCTCAAAGAGGAGTTTCTTGAAATATGGAACAGTAGACCTAAAGCTTTTAATGAATATTTTACATCGAATAATATGGAAAGGTTATTAGAACTTTTAAAAAATAATGTGAAAGATGGTGGAACTTTTTATTCTACGTTTCCAGAACTTGAACAAAAATTATCCAGGTCCAATAATCCAGAAGAAAGAGAATGGATAAAAAAATTTCAGAGTATTATTAGGAGAAACTGGCGTTTTGAACCACCTAGAAGTGGATCAGGAAAAAATAAGATTCTTGGGTCGGCCGATTCTAAGTCCTATGCAGCAGTAATTGGTTCGAGGGCTTAAAATGAAAACTGAAAATAAAAATTTGATAATTCAATTCCTATTCTTATTTATTGTAGGGTGGGGTATTAGTCTATTGATTGGAAATATAATCATTACAATAATTGTTTGTTTTCTACTTGGACTAGCTTTTAATAAGACAAAATTAGGTAAATCTTTAACCAAACAAAAAGTAAAACAAAAACAACCATCCCAAGTTAAATGTAATCAATGCGGAACAATTCAGAAGGCAGATTTTAAATTTTGTAGCTCATGTGGTGCCAGAATTGCCAGGCCAGTTAATTTAAAAACTATTGAGAAAGGCCAGATATATTATCCAAATGTTATTATTGATAAATTAAGAAGTTTGAAAAATGATATGGACAAAGGCGAAGTAGACCCTCAAACTTACTATTGGCTTTTTTCAGATATTGTAGTAATAGATGAAAATCAAAGATATTGGTCCGTTGGAGCTGACAGTCTGAAATGGTATCGATCTCAAAATGGAGAATGGATAAACGATACTCCCTCAGGAAAATTAAAAATAATTCGAAAAAGCGACAAATTTTTAATTTAGGATAAATTTTCTTAATGTCATTGCTTCAATTATACAAGTGGAAATATCATGGAATTTAATTTTTTCTTGTGGCCTTTGCTAATTCCCCTTGTTTTACCAATAATTTATTGTGTAATATACAGAAAGGATAGATTGGGGGAAGTATTGACACTTACACTTTCTTTGATTATTATTGTCGTATTTTACTGGCCTTTATCTCTTAAATTTTACGTTGATGCAAATTTATATGTAAAATTACTTTTATTTGTGTTAATTCCTTTGTTTCTGCTTTACATTTACGATATTTTACATAGATATCTATCAAAATCAGACGAAAAAATTTTTGATTGGAAATCTTTTGGGATTAGTACAAATGGCATTGAAAAAAGTCTGAAATTGGGTTTAATTTTTCTTCCTGTAATGCTGTTAGTATCCTTTATTGTAGTAAGTTATTCTGGCACAATTGGTGGAAATACAATTTTTGTTGGAAGTATATATTTCGTGGAATCAATTACTGAAGAAATTCTATTCAGGGGAATTCTCTTTTTATTTTTATTTAAAAGATTGAATAATCTCTATGTTGCCTACATAACTTCCTTATTATGTTTTATTTTTATGCACCCGCAACATTTTACATCAATTTCAATCATTCCTACAATAATTCAAGGTTTTCTAACATTAGAAATTGTCAGAAGATCTAACAACTTGCTTGGTGCATGGTTCTTGCATGGATTCAATAGATTTTTTATTCTGGTAGGATTTTTGTTTAAATTGTTCTAAATTTTTAAAAAATGTAAATTGTTATATATGCTGTATTATCTTTATTTATTGATAAAGGATGGATGCGCATGGAGTGTGAAAAAAACTTATCTGGTCTGATTTGTCCTTATCCCGTAGTAGAGGCAATTAAGGAAATAGATAAAATGAGAGTCGGTGAAACAATTATTTTTATTGTTGACGACCCGTTAGCAATCAAATCTATACCCTATGAATTAAGGGAATATAAGGATATAATTGTTAATGTCGAAAAAATAAATGGTGGATGGAAAATAAAAGTTACAAAAAGGGGTAGTTAAATGGCAGAAAAGAAACTGTTTAATAACTTCCTGTTTTTGGTGTCTTGTTTTGCTTTATTAAATGTTATTATGTATTTTGTCATAGGTAAATTTTGGATAGGCGGCAGCAGTTTTTTGCCCATGATTGGCGTATTCGGAAAGGAAGGTGCAGAAACTGCTTTTCTATTTGCATTCATTGTAAATATTGGTTTAATTTGTGGTTCTTTTATTGCAGCAAAATCAAGTAAAGAATTTATAATTAGATTTCCAAAAAATAAGAATACAATCCTACGTGCAATTATTGGAGGAATCTTCATTGGAATTGGAATAACTCTTGCACCTGGGACCTGTTCTACAGTTTTTATTACCGGTATGCCGATGCTATCGATAAATTCATTCCTCTCGGCAGCTGGAATATTTATTGGCGGTTTTATTAGTTACAGATTTATCACAAGGAGGGGGATCTAATAATGCCAATTTCTCTTTCATTTGAATTACTAGCTATTGTCGGATTCGTCTTTGGTATTGGCTTTGGTATCTTCGTTCAACGTTCGGGCTTGTGCTATGCGCACGGACTTGGCGAAATTTTCATGGGTAAAGGAAAACGTATTGCGTTGATATTTTTAGTTATGTTTATTATCACAAGCATTGGTTTTCTTCTCTCAGGTTTTATTTCAGAAGATTTAGGTCTTAAAGCTGTTGGCCAAATTAGGGGATTCGGTTTTTACAATATCCTTGCAGGGATATTTTTTGGTGCAGGAATCCTTCTAAACGGTGGTTGTATCTTAGGAACATTAAGGCAGATTGGAGAGGGAAACATGACATTTCTTTTGATATTTTTGTCATTTATTCCCGGAATGGCTTTAGTGATATTTGTTCTAAATCCATTATTAGAATCGTATTATAACACAGCTTGTGGTGCTGGGTCCTTACTTCCCGAGATTATTGGTGTTTCTGCCCCATATATTACTACGGCCTTGGTCATAGGAGCTCTGATATGGATAACATTAATTTACAAGAAATGAACTTATGGTTGAGACTCTATCTTGGATGAAGGCAAAATTGGATGGCTGATATTATCGATGGAATGACAATTAATTTAAAACTTAATTACTGGTGGCCAATATGAACGAAGTTCCTTCAATTGTAGATGAACTTCGTAATGAAGAACAATATGGATCAACCATTAGTAATAAAAATAATCTTGGAAATGACGAAAAAGCACAAAGCGAACTTTTTGATAGGAAATTTATATTACAACAAACCTTATTAGAAATTTCAAAGAAAAAATTCGACAACTTAGATACTGCATTTAATTATTTGACTGAAATAATTGGTAAAACATTGAAAATATCTCGATGTAGTATATGGCTTTTCGATGAATCCCATTCAAAAATAATATGCAAAGATTTGTATGATGCGCAAAAAAATCTTCATGAAAAAGATCATATTTTAGAGATAAAAAATTATCCAAACTATTTTAGAGAATTGAAAGAAAAAAGAATAATTGATGCATCTGATGCAAGAAATGATAAAAGAACCAGCGAATTTTTGGATTCATATCTGAAATTGTTCAACATTTTTTCGATGATGGATGTGCCCGTGAGACACCATGGTTCGATTGCGAGCATAATTTGTAATGAACATTGTGGAGAGATACATAGATGGGACGAGACTGAGATAAATTTTGTTACTTCAATTGCAGATTATCTAGCTTTACAAATTGAGGCAGAGGAAAAAAGAAAGATTAAAGATGATTTACTTGAATTAAAACAGCAATTGGAATTTATAACTAACTCAGCAGCTGATGGAATTAGAATTATAGATAAAGATTTTAATGTTATTAAAACAAATAAAACCATGGGGATACTTGCAGGCGTTTTTCCAGACAAAATGCTCAATCATAAATGTCATGAAATTTTTAAATCAAAAAATTGTGGTACAGAAAACTGTTCATTAGTTCAAGTATTGAAATCTGGTACTGGTTTTAGTAGAGAGATTGAAAGGGAAACCGCCGATGGAAGAAAATTACAATGTATTGAAGTAATTACACCATATAAAGATAGAAATGGCGAGATAATTGGAATACTTGAGGATTTTAGAGATATTTCCGAAATAAAACAAGCACAAAAAAATTTAAAAGAAGAAAAACAAAAAGCCAAACAATATTTAGATGTTGCTGGAGTAATTATAATTGCATTAGATTCAAAAGGAAATATCAATTTAATTAATAACAAAGGTTGCGAAATCCTCCATACGGATCATAGCAGCGTAATTGGGAAAAATTTCTTTAATAATTTTGTGCCTGAGGAAATGATATCCGAGGTCAAAGGAAATTTTTTAGATTTTATTAAAGACGGGGAAGAATCTTCGAAATATTTTGAAACTCAGATTTTAACTTCTAACGGTGAAAGAAGATATATTTCTTGGAATAATAATAAAATTACCAATGAATCTGGTGAGGGAACTAGAATAATTTGTTCAGGTGTAGATATTAGTGAACAAAAAAGAATTGAAAAAGCTGAAAAACATGCACAAAAAATTTTACTCGAAAGGACAAACAAATTAAGAGTATTATATGACACTCCGATTCAGGTAGAGAATGCTGAAAGTGACAGCATATACAAAATAATATGTAATAATTTTAAGAAAATTTGCGCCGCTTCTTATGCACTCTTTATCTCCTATAATCATAAGGATGAATCTATTTGTATTAAAACAGTATCAAGTACAGATAATGTTTTTGATGATATTTATTCTGAATCTGGTATTGATTCTAGATTTTGTATTAATAACGAAATTCTAAATGATCTATTAAGTAATCCGATTAAAAGATTTGATAATTATTTTGATTGCTTAAGTGGTATAATTCCACCGGATTTAATTGAAAAGCAACAATTCAAAAAAGAACCAGCAAATCTATATCGATTGGCAATAGATAAGGGACAAAATATTCTTGGTATTTTTATTGCAGAGTTACCACAAAATACTAATCTAGAAATGGAGGACATAGTTGAAACTTATGTAAATCTTGTTGGAATGATTATAGAAAGGGTTCAATCAAAAATCGCTTTAAAATTATCCGAAGAAAGATATAGAAAGTTGTCATTGGATCTAGAAGAAAAGGTAAAGGAAAGGACAAAAAAAATTGGAGAGCTATTAGAATTGAAAGATAAATTCATCAGTCAACTTGGTCATGATCTAAAAAATCCTTTAAACCCTTTAATCAATCTTATACCAATTTTAAAAGAAAAGAATAGTGACCCCAAATCTGATGAAATTTTTAATGTAATTATTAGAAACATCGGCTATATGAAAAATCTTGTTCAGAAGACATTGGAGCTTGCTGAACTAAATTCAACTACTGTAGAGTTTAGTTTTGTAGAATCGGATTTATCTGAATCTATTGATAAAATAATTCAATATAATCAGTATTTGATTGATGATTCTGAGGTTATTGTTGAAAATAAAATTGCAAAAGGTATTAAGGTTAAAATTGATGATTTGCGTTTTTCCGAATTGTTAAATAATTTATTAAATAACGCAGTTAAGTATTCCGATGAGCCGAAAAAAATTACATTGAATGCTTCTGATAATAATCAATTTGTAATCTTATCTGTAAGAGATAATGGAATAGGGATGTCAGAAGAGCAGATTATTCATGCATTTGATGAATTTTATAAGGCGGATGGTTCAAGACACGACTTTGATAGCAGTGGACTGGGTCTAAATATCTGCAAGCGAATTGTTGAAAAGCACGGTGGTAAAATTTGGGCTGAGAGTGAAGGACCAGGAAAGGGAACAACTTTTTACTTTACACTCCCCCGATTGTAATCACTTTAGTTATGTGAAAAAATTAGCCTTATTTCATAAGTTTTTGATTTGACAAATTTAATAATAAATAATCTATTACAAACAATTCATGGATTTTGGAAATATTTCAGAAAAACAAGTTTTAGATATGGCAAAAAGGGCTTATAATCACGGAGATGTTAAATTTGATATTAATAGACAAAAATGTGTCTTATTAGTAATTGACATGCAGGAGGAATTTGTAAAACCGAATTGGACACCATATTGGGTTCCAGAAGCAACAAAACAAATTCCTCGTATTAAAAAATTGATTAATTTCTGCAGAAAAAAAACGATACCGGTAATTTTTACTGTTTATTCAAAGACTCATCAGTATATTGACAGACCTAAAACAATTCCATTTATGCCTAGCCGTTTTCCAGATTTGGATATTGATCAGTCTAATTTTTTTGTAAAAGGAAAAGTATGTAATGAACTACGTCCCTTGAAAAATGAAATAATTATTCACAAACCATCATATGGTGCCTTTTTTGATACTCCTTTAGAAACAATTCTAAAAAACATGAAAAAAGACACTGTTATTATTTGTGGAACATTGACAAACTATTGTTGCTCAACTACTGCAAGACAAGCATTTGAAAGAAGCTTCAAAGTCGTTTTTGGAAGTGATGTTACCTCAGCTCACTTCAAAGATCTACACGATGCTGAAATTAAAGTTTTAAGAAGGGGTTTTGCAAAGATTTTAACTTTAGATGAATTAATTAGATATTTAGATTGAATATTTATCTGGAGTTTAGCAGCATGGCATTTGAACTATATAGTCAGGCGTTCGAAAACGAAGGTTTAATTCCGGATATTTATACATGTAAGGGAAAGGAGATATCTCCTCCGTTAGGCTGGAAAAATCCTCCAGATGGGACAAAAAGTTATGCTATTTTGATGGAAGATTTGGACGTCCCATTTGGATCTATTACTCATTGGGTTTTATATAATATCCCTTTTGAAAAGAATCAATTGCCTGCAGATATTACACATCAAAATAATCTAGCTGATGGAATTTTTCAAGGAAAAAATAGTATGAGAAAAATTGGTTATATGGGACCATGTCCGCCATTCTCGAAACATCGCTATATTTTTACAATTTATGCCGTAGATACGATTTTATCACCCGATCCAAAAATGAACAAAAAAAGACTAATTAAATCTATTAATGGTCATATATTAGACAAAGCAAATTTGTTGGGATACTATTCAAAAAAGTGATTTGATATGGGAATTTTGTTGTTTGAAGAAAAAGACTTTGTTGGATGGTTAACCTTAAACGATCCGGACAAGCAAAATGCACTATCTCTTGAAATGATGAAAAATATTCAAGAGAAATTGAACCTGGTTTCAAAAAACAAGAATATTCGAGTTATTGTTTTTAGAGCAAATGGTAACACCTTCTGTGCTGGACATAATATGAATGAATTGGTTGGAGAAGATTATGATATTAATCATTTCCGCAATATTTTTTCAGTATGCTCAAAAATAATGACCACTCTTCATCAATTGCCTCAGCCTGTTATTGCTCAAGTTCATGGCATAGCCACAGCTGCAGGTTGTCAATTAGTTGCCGCTTGCGATCTTGCTATTGCCAGTGAAAATGCCAAATTTGCTACACCTGGAGTAAAAATCGGTCTTTTCTGTTCAACACCTATGGTGCCTTTATGTAGAGTAATTGGACGTAGAAGGGCACTGGATATGCTTCTTACTGATCGTTATGTTTCGGCCAAAGAAGCTGAAAGATTCGGTCTTGTAAACAAAGTGGTTAAGCCTGATGAACTATCTGACGAAACAGAAAAATGGGCTAAAGAAATTGCACAGTACAGTCGATATACACTTGGATTTGGAAAAAAAGTATTTTACAAACAAATCGATCAAAGCGAAGAAATTGCCTACGATATAGCACAGGAAGCAATTGCGAAAAACTGCTTATCTGAAGATGCCCAGGAAGGCATGAAGGCTTTTTTGGAAAAGCGAAAACCCCAGTTTAAACATTAGGTATGATAATAAATATATACTAAAGATTTGAATAACTAAATTTATTAAAATAAAAAAAGATATTGAGATTTATGATTTGCAAAATCTGTGGGGTTGAGGAAACAGATAACCCTGATGGGATATGCAATGATTGTAAGTTGTCAATTATAGGAAGTGAAGATATTCCCCCATATATACAGTAATGTTATTTCATAACTGTTATAGAAGAAACATTGACAAATAAGTGCCGTAATTATAAAGGTCGCTTTTTTCAAATATTTATTTTCAATTCAATTATTATCTTCCTTTAAGATCAACAATCATTTTGCTGAAATTTCAAATTCTACACTATCCACAACTTCAAAATATTGATCATAAGAATAATATGCAATTTCAAAATTATCAATACTTCCTTTTGTTATATAATAAACAGTTTCAGATTTTGTGTTCAATAATACATTATCAATATCATAAAAATATGCCTTGATAGTAATTTTATCTAAGCTTTTATTAGAAATATTTCTAACAGTTCCAGTTATAACGTATCTTTCTGCATCGTCACTATGAACAAATCCGTCACCAATTTTACTCTCGTCATACCATGTTCCTTTTACTGTTTTAATAAAATAGTTTAATAATTCTGCTTCATTTGTATTATCGCTTACCTGTCCGTTTTGTTGTGTTGTACATCCGCATAAACCCGTAAATACCATTAGAAATCCTATCACAACAATTTTCTTTTTCATTTTGCATCCCAGAATATGTATTTCAATAGATATCTTAATCTTAAATTTTTCTTTTTGTTGAAAAATATTTAAATATTAGTGATATATTGGAAATTTGGTGGCGTAAGAGGGTTTACTCTAAAGTAACTCTAAAACTTGATTAGATTAACTATTATTTCCTCCAAAAAATCCCCTCTTACCCATCTCTTAATATTTTTAATTGGTGAATAAAATTAGAAGTAACAAATGTTAGATGATTGTTTTTTGAAAAAGATGTAGAAAATGGGATCAAGGGGCAATTTTGTTTTGGGAGGAAAAACATAATGCAAAAAAAATTATGTCGCCCCTTTGTCCCTATTTTACACATAACAGTTGTTGCATATAAACCTTACGTGATAAGGAGTGTCAATATTTATTTTATTAATTCAATATTTTTACTTAGGCAGTAGGGGCATCGACCATTTTCTGTTGTCGGGTCTTCCCTTCTCTCATTGTTGATAAATTGAAGATTGCAGTCATTGCAAATCCATATTTTCGAATTGATTTTTTCACCCAAATGACATCATCTCAATCGCTGGATTTTAAATCTTTAATAAATTAATCATTAATTTTTTTTATGATATTTTTAGAAATACTAAAAAATCAAAAAAAATTTCTTTTTTTAATTATTATGAATATTCGAAAAGCAAAATCGAGTGATGCTGAAGCAATTGCAAAACATAATGTTTTACTTGCTAAAGAATCTGAAGGTATTTCCCTATCCTATGATGTAGTTTTTAACGCAGTTAAATCACTTATTTCAAACAAAGAGAAAGGTTTCTATATTGTCGGAGAAGAAAACAAAAAAATTATTGGACAAATGATGATTACATTTGAGTGGAGTGATTGGAAAAACACAACGATTTGGTGGATGCAAAGCGTTTATGTCCAAAAACAATGGAGAACAAAGGGAGTTTTTTCTAAGCTTTTTGAGTACATTCAACAACAGGCTCTTCAATCCCAAATACAAATTCTTCGCCTTTATGTACATGAAAATAATGCTGTTGCCCAAAAAGTCTATCAACAAATTGGGATGGAAAAACAACCATATTTAATTTTTGAACATAGAATTATTTCATAAAATTCTTTCAATAGTATTTATGCGTTCAAATATTTTCCTTAAAATTATTTATTAATATGAATTACAGATTGCTTTCTCATTCACCATTTTTATAAGTTTTACAAGCTTTTTCTCGTCAATGTCATCTAATGAATTAATTTTTATATGTCTCATTGTTTTGCCACTTCCTTCAAACAAGCTTATCTCTTCTTTGTCCAATCCATCGATAGCAAAGCCAACATGCACACGATTCTTCATTGCTGCAATGTAAAATTTACCTCCTGCAAATGTTATAACTCCCCAAGCACTTTTTTCTTCACAACTTGGAATTGTTTCTAGAAAAATCCTTCTTACTTTTTGTAAAATCTCTTTTTGTGGAGATTTTTGGTTTTCTATATATTCGTTTACTTTCTTGTCCATTTTAATTCACCGTTACTTTTATTTGCTGCAATTTAAATACCTACCTTTAATAAAAATTTATGTGGACTATATCTTTGTTATTAACACAGATCGTTCCACTGCATTTTAAACATTAATATTTTTTTTCTTGTTATTTTTTGCTAGTTCCTTTTTTTCCAAATAAATTTTGTACATAATATATGCAGCGAGTATCACTAAAATTAGAATTAAAAAGCCTGTAAATAGATATATGAAATGGATTGAGGCAATTCCAAATATTAGATGCCTTGTAATATCTATTGCGAAAGCAAATAAAACAAGAAGCCAAAAGAGGTGTATCTTTTCCATTTTTTCCTCCAACATGAACAATAAAATAAAGTATATAAATATTATCTTACAATAAAGCTTGGTTTTTAAAAACCACAATTATCACAACCTAAAAATATTGAAGTTAAAAATCAAAAACTTTAGATGAGTCTTTTTTTTAAAAAAGAAGATCATCCCGATTTCATGATTATCTTAATTTAAAGAGTTAAGTTAGATTTCTTAGTAATCAAAAACCACTTTTTTACACTCCTTACAGATGAAAGCCCCAAATCTATTTCCAAAATTTATTTTATCTTTCAACCCCGTAACAACACTTAATTCTTCATACCAAAAAATATTTTTAAAAAAACAAAAATAAGCATGACACCCTAAAGTTCCTTTTATCATATCCTTGTTACAATTTGGACATTTCATATGACAATAAGAAAAAATAATAATTTATAATTTTTTTTATTTGAAAAATAAAGTTAGTACTGAATTCAATGAAAACTTAATATAATAGAGTTGTCTATGTAATAATGGGGTTTAAAAATAAAAAAGAAAGATACAATTTCATTTCTATTAATCGTATCATTTTTACTAATGTCTATTGGTACAGCAATACCAACATCGGTATCAGAAACAAATTTACTAAATACGTCTTCTGAAATACCCGAAGGAAAAATTGTTGTAACACTGAAAGCTTCATCATATACTATTACTGAAACAGAAGATGGAGAATCAGTTATTTCAATGGATGACTTTGGATATTTAATGCAACCTGGTTATCCAAAGCTACCTTCAAAAATAGTTTATGTTGGGTTGCCCGAGGCATGTCAGGTTACTTCAATAAATGTATTACAAAAAGATACTCAACAGCTTCCAGGGTTTTACATAATTGAACCAGCACCTTTTCTATTTGACAAAGACGGTGTTTTAGAAAACTCAAATGAAATATCTATTTATGAATCAATAGAACCATATCCAAGTAGCATATATTCATTTCTTGGTGTAGGAAGCTATAACAACTATTACTATGCTGAATTTAGGTTCACCCCTTTTACCTATGTTCCACTTTCCAAAACCTTATTTTTAAATAAGGAAATTAAACTTGAAATTGAATATTTGACAAAACAAAAATCCCAAAATGACATTGTTTATGATAAAAACAGGGATTTGTACGCATCTCAGATAATTGACAATTTTCAATCGATACAGCCATTATATCAAAACAAAAATTCTTTATCGTCATCAGAAAAATTTGATTACGTTATTATCACTACCGAAGAATTAGAAAATTCTGTTATTTTTTTAAAAAATTGGCGTGAAATAACAGGATATTTACCTAAAATTGTAAACATATCCTGGATAGAAAATCAATATTCTGGAAGTGATATTCAAGAAAAAATCAGGAATTTTCTTAAAGATAAATATCTTGATTGGGGAATTAGTAATGTACTAATTGTAGGTAGCAACAAAGAAATTCCAATGAGAGATTGTTATCCTGATAACAACAACCATGGATATGGTGGAAAGACTCCGACAGATTATTATTATGCGGATTTAACTGGAGATTGGGACAAAGATGAAGATGGATATTTTGGCGAAAGAATCGATGATTCCCCTGATTTCATTGCAGAAGTTTATGTGGGCAGGTTGCCTTTTGACGACCCAGAAACTGTCGTAAGAATATGTCAAAAAATAATCAATTTTGAGCAAACTGACCAGGTTTGGAAACAAAATGCATTACTGATTGGTGCTTTTCTTTGGTTAGAAGATGAAGATGACGATCCTAGTTATGATAGAACTGATGGTGCAGATTTAATGGAAAGTATATGGGATGAAATTTTATCTAAAAAAGGGTTTGAACGCACTTCTCTATACGAAAAAGAAGGTCTATCCGTTTCTTATTATTTCTGTGATTTTCCTTTAACCAGAGAAAACGTAATTAATCGATGGAATCAGGGTAATGGTTTTGTGAACTGGAATGGTCATGGTTCTACTACATCAACACACAGATTAGTTTGGGGATATGACGATGGCGATGGAATCCCTGAAATGGGAGAAAAGCAATCACCGTCATTTATTAAGACATCAGATTCATCTTTACTAGATGATGATAAACCAGCCATAGTATTTTCTTGTTCATGCGAAAATTCACACCCTGAAACCTACAGTCTTGGTGTGGCTTTAATAGAAAATGGAGCGGTGTCTTTTATTGGTGCATCAAGAAATGCATATGGTTCAGTTGGTTGGAAAGATGTTGATGATGGGGGTTGTTCATCACTTGACTATATTTTTACAAAAAATCTGATTGGTGAGAATCAGCGTTGTGGCGAATCCTTATATGGGGCAAAATTAGAATACTATACTAATTATAATTGGTGGGGTTGGGAGATAAACCAAAATATGTATGCTTTTAACCTATATGGCGATCCCGCAACATCATTTGAAACAATAACTTCATTTTGTGTACCCTCAAAACCAACAATTACGACACTTGAAAATTCTGGAGTAATACTTTCTAACATTAGTTTTTCAGCGGTAGGATATGATATAGATAATCATAAAATGTATTATCAGTGGAGCTGGGGAGATGGTTCTTTTTCTGAATGGCAAGGTCCCTACAATTCCGGAGAAACGTTACAAGATACTCATCAATGGAAAAAATCTGGTACATATGAAATTAAAATTCGTGCCAGGGATGCTATTGGGATGGATAGTGATTGGTCTGAACCATTCTTGATTGAAATAAAAGCCCCAGTACTAGAAATCGATTCATTTAAGAGTGGAATTGGCAATATAAAGGTAGTTATTAAAAATACGGGTAATGCTGATGCAACAGATATAAAATGGTCCATTGATTTTCAATATGGCGTTATCTTAAACAGATACAGTGAAGGGACAATAACATCACTTGGCGTTGGACAAACCGCAGTTGTTCGTAGCTTTTTCATGTTTGGAATAGGATTGCCGGCGATTACAGTTTTTGTCGAATCAGATAAAACGACTAAGGAAAAAGAAATGACAGCGGGCATTGTTGTAGGACCGCTTATTATTGTATAGTTAAGACATATTTTTATCATTTATTAGGAAAATATCTATAAAAAGATAGAAAGTATTAAGGACCTTTGAATGGAATTTTTCAATTCTTATGAAGACAAGATTCGAGCAGAAGCTTATTCCAAACTGAAGTTTCACAAAACTTACTATTTAGCCTATAGAGATCTACCAAATATTATTGAGGAGCATGTTAAAGGTAAAGAAGCTCTGGATTTCGGTTGCGGTACAGGAAGATCCACCCATTTTTTAAGAAAAATTGGATTTAAGACTGTTGGAATTGATATTTCAAATGAGATGATTCAAATTGCTAAAAAACTAGATTCTGATGGAGATTATCTACTTATTATAGATGGGGATTTTAGCAAGTTGTCTGCTAATTCTTTTGATCTTATTTTATCTTCATTTACATTTGATAATATTCCAACAATGGAAAAAAAAGTAATCTTGTTTTCTGAACTTGCAAAACTTCTTAATCAAAATGGAAAGATAATCAATATTGTCAGTTCACCAGAGATGTATACTAACGACTGGGCATCTTTTTCAACAAAGAATTTTCCTGACAACAAATTTGCGAAAAGTGGTGATATAGTTCCAATAATTACCACAGATATTGATGATAAAAGGCCATGCTACGATATTTTCTGGACAGATAGCGATTATAAGAAAACCTTCTCAAAGTCTGGTTTGGAAATAGTAAAAACTTATAGACCAATGGCAAAAGGGGATGAACCCTATAACTGGGTCAATGAAACCAGGATTGCGCCTTGGGTAATTTATGTTTTAAAAAATTTATAACTTGGCAATTTCTTTAATAATAAGCTCTCTTGTCATTGTTTTTCAAAAAATATAAAGATTCAAACTTTCTTGACATAATGATTATTTGAGAAATAAAAAACAAAATAAAATAGTAAAATGGATTCTAATTGCATCTGGAACCATACTTTTAGGACTTGGAATAATTGGGATTTTTTTACCGATTTTACCGACCACCCCATTTCTTTTACTTGCTGCTGCTTGTTATGCTAGAAGCTCAGAAAAGTTTTATAACTGGCTTATAAAAAACAAGTTGTTTGGATCATATATAAAAAACTATAGAGAAGGAAAAGGAATTCCGCTAAAAGTAAAAATACTTGCCATTACATTTTTGTGGATAACAATATCGTTATCAGTACTCCTTTTTATTGATGTTTTTTGGATAAGGATTTTATTGATCTTAATGGCCGTTGGAGTAACTATACATATACTAACAATTAAAACTAAAAAATTTGAGACGTTAATTATTTAAAGTGATTGTACAATCCTTTTTTTTAAAAAAAACTTCACTTTTATAAGTGATTTGCAAATAAATTCTTGTGATGGGGGATTTGGTAGTGGCTAAAAAAAAGAAGGTATTAACAACTAATTTTGGAAAGCCAGTAGAAGATGATCAAAATAGTGTGACAGCAGGACATCGGGGTCCTGTTCTAATACAGGATGTCCATTTAATCGAAAAACTCGCACATTTCAACCGCGAACGCATTCCTGAAAGAATTGTACATGCAAAAGGTGCAGGTGCTGGTGGTTACTTCGAGGTCACCAAAGATGTAACTAATTATACAAAAGCAAAATTTTTATCAAAAATCGGAAAGAAAACTGAAGTATTTGTTCGATTTTCAACTGTCGGTGGAGAGAAGGGATCTGCAGATGCCGAAAGAGATCCTCGAGGTTTTGCAGTAAAATTCTATACAGAAGACGGTAACTTTGATCTTGTTGGAAACAACACGCCAGTTTTCTTCATAAGAGATCCTTTAAAATTTCCAGATTTCATCCACACGCAGAAAAGACATCCTGTAACAAATACAAAGGATGCAAATATGTTCTGGGATTTTCTGTCTTTGACCCCAGAATCAATTCACCAAGTGACTATTCTTTTTTCTGATCGCGGCACTCCCGAAACATATCGTAATATGAATGGATATAGCAGTCATACTTACAAATGGTACAATAAAAAAAATGAATACTTTTGGGTAAAATATCATTTTAAAACTGATCAGGGAATTGAAAATCTAACAAGGCAAGAAGCAGAGAAATTAAAAGGCACGGATCCAGATCATGCAACTCGAGATCTCTACGAGGCAATAAAGAAAGGAGATTATCCATCCTGGACACTCCAAGTTCAAATTATGAAACCTGAAGAAGCTGAAAATTACCGTTTTGACCCTTTTGATGTAACAAAGGTATGGCCCCATGGAGATTACCCGCCAATTGAAGTTGGGCGCATGGTTTTAAACCGAAATCCTGATAACTATTTTGCTGAGGTTGAACAAGCTGCTTTTTCACCAGGTAATTTTGTACCTGGTATTGTAGCATCACCTGATAAAATGCTGCAAGGTCGTTTATTTGCTTATCACGATGCCCATCGATATCGTTTGGGACCAAATTATCATTTACTTCCGGTTAACCGACCCAAGGCTATGGAAATGAATAATTACCAACGAGATGGATGCATGAGATTTGACTCAAATGAGGGTGGAAAACCCAATTATTATCCTAACAGTTTTAGTGGTCCAGAGCCACAGATAGATGCTTCAGAGCCCCCATTCGAAGTTTCTGGAATAGCAGCACGTCAAAAATATTCACATCCAAATGATGATTTCGTTCAAGCTGGAGATCTTTATAGAAAAGTCATGAATGAAAAAGATAGAGATCATCTAATTGGCAACATTGTAACTCATCTATGTAACGCAAACAAAGAAATTCAGATTCGTCAAACAAAAATATTCTATAAAGCTGATCCAGATTATGGCCGACGGGTAGCAGAGGGATTAAAATTAAATCTAAATCAATTTGAAAAATAGAAAATATCCTAAAAGTGGAGATGATATAGGTTAATTCTTAAATATAGAAGCAGTTTTTAATTAAAATCTAAAATAAAAAGAAACACTTTTATACTAAATTAATATCGCATTAACAATAATCATAAGGAAATATTGTATGTATAGAGAAGATAGAGGAGGTCGATTTAACAGGCCTCCAAGAGAAATGCATAAGGTAACTTGTGCAGAATGTGGAAAAGAAACAGAAGTACCATTCAAACCAGATGGCACTAGACCGGTTTATTGCAAGGACTGCTATCAAAAACATAAGCCAAAAAGATTTTAGTAAAAAGATGAGTTTTTAGATTAATATTTTTACAAAAATCTTTTTCTATTTTTTATTAATTCTTTTTATTATTTAATTCGTAAATATTTTCTAAATTTTTAAAAACTCAAGTTACATCCTAAAAACATAATAACATGAGGAAAATTGACTGTCTGAAAAAAACAATTGATCTTTATGACCCAAACATTGCAAGGATATTTTTACCATGGGCATTGAGATATCCAAAATACATACGCTCATTTGTAAGACTAAGAAAATCTTATCTGATGTCAGAGAAAATTAGGAACAATAAACTTGAAGAAGGAATTAAAGTACCGCCTTTTCTAATTTTAAGCGTTACTTCAAAATGCAATCTCAGATGCAATGGATGCTATGCGGCCGCAGCTGGAAATATAACGTGTAACAACACGCAAGCAAAAAAAATTCTTGATATAAAACAGTGGACTGTAATAATTGAGGAGGCAACTAAAATTGGAGTTTTTGGGTTTATTGTAGCCGGGGGAGAACCATTCTTGTATTCTGATCTAATTGAGCTTTTTAAAAAATTTAGAGACAGTTTTTTTATAGTATTAACAAACGGCACGTTGATTAAAGAAAAGGATTATAAAACTCTAAAAAAACTTGGAAACATTTCAATAATTGTAAGTCTAGAGGGAGATAGTAAATTAACGGATAATCGAAGAGGCAAAGGTGTATTTGATAAAGCAATGGGGACTTTGAAAAAATTAAACAAGTACGGAGTAATTAACGGCACCTCGGTGACAATTACAAGAGACAATTATAAATATTGGATGGATGACAAAAATATTGATGACCTAATAGAACGGGGAATATGTGTAGGAATTTTTATCGAACATATTCCAACAACATCCGAGAAACATGATTATGATTTAATGTTGGCAAGCAAAGAGAGAAAAATATTTAGAGATAAAATTCTTAATTATCGTGAAAAAAAATCAATTTATATTGTTCACTCTCCAGGTGACGAGGAATATTTTGGAGGCTGCGTATCGGCAGGAAGAGGTTTTGCCCATATTACGCCCTCAGGTGATTTAACTCCATGTCCGGTCTCAAACATAGCAACACACAATCTAACAAAATCCCCGCTTCTTGAAGGGCTTGCAAGTCCACTTTTTAAAAAGATCCGTGAAAATGAGCATTTACTTGAAACTGAGGGCATGCCTTGTGCCCTTTTTGCGCATCCAAAGGAAGTAAATGAACTTGCTCAATCGGTGGGGGCTTATAAGACTGATATGAACCTAAAATAAAACAATGAGATTATTATTTAAATACATAAATTGGATACAAATCTTGTCTTACATAGGGTGGTGAATCTTATAAGTGCAGTTGTTGTAAATGAATTATCGAAATCCTTTGGTGAAATTAAAGCAGTAAAAAATGTTTCTCTGGAAATTAACAATGGGGAATTATTTGGACTTCTGGGCCCAAATGGCTCTGGAAAAACAACTATGATAAAAATGCTTACAGGGCAAATCAAACCAAATAGCGGAAATGCAAAAATTCTAGGTTTGGACGTATTAAAAAATCCAATAAAAATTAGAGAAATAGTAGGAATTGTACCAGAACAGGAAACTCCACCAAGTTTTCTGACAGCACAAGAATATTTAGAATTTGTGTGTAAAATAAGAGGATTGGACAATATCGAAGAGAGATGTAACAAATGGTTTGAACTTTTAGATTTTAAGGATCAAAAAAATGCGCTTTGTAAGGATTTATCAAGAGGAACACGACAAAAGTTGATGGTCTCTCAAGCCTTTTTACACGAACCTAAACTCGCATTTATCGATGAGCCCCTGATTAATCTTGATCCTATTATTCAAAGATCATTTAAGGATTTTTTAATTGAGTATGTTAAAAATAAAAATACAATATTTTTTTCCACTCACGTACTTGAAATTGCCGAAGAAATTTGTACTGAGATAGCTATTCTTGACAAGGGAAAGTTGCTTCACAAAGGAAAAATCTCCGAAATTTTAGCAAAAAAGCAGCATCTTGAATCATTTTTTTTAAAACTGATAAAAGAAGGTTAATATGTTTAAAGAAATTTTTTTAAAAATGCTGAAAGAGGAATGGAGGATTCATACTACTATATTAAATAATAAAATGTTTGCCTTTTTTCCTATAATTATTTTTATTCTATCCTTTATCGGGTCTCTATTTATAACTATTCTAAAAAATGTTATAACAATTGACCAGCTCTTTAAATACGCTCACTATCTTTTTATCTTTTTTGGTTTGAGTGTCGGTGCATTTGGACTATTTGGAAAAGAAATAATGAACAGGCGTTTCGGTCAGGCCAGTTTGGTAGCATACTCATCAAGAACTCTTCCAGTTTCAGGAAGAATCATATTTTTTGCCTTTTTTGCAAAAGACATTGTTTACTATTTTCACCTTTGGATTGTGCCAATATTTGCTGGATTTCTGGTTGCAACGCAATTTATTGACATTAGTATTATTTCTTCGTTGTACGCTTGCTTTACACTTGCATTATCGTTTTTACTAGGTCTATCTGCTGTTTTCCTTCTTTCTACAATTTATGCTCACTCAAGCAAAATATTAATTGTATTAATTCTTTCAACATTCGGAATCTATTTCCTTATCTCTTATTTCTTAAGCATTCAGGTTAATTTTTTAATTTTACCTTATTTATTTTTTTACAATCCATCATTAATTACAATTTTAGAAATTATACTACTTATTCTAATGCCATCAATTGTTTCAATCACATTTGTTAAATTTGAATATCCAGAAAAAAAGAAGTTTCAGAAAAATCAGTTAACAGTACTTGACAAAAAAGTTGCTTTTAGTAAATATTCTTTTTTTATCGCTAAAGATTTTTTGGATTTGAAACGAAGTGAGGGCGGTCTTGGCAAGATAATTTTTTCGTTTCTACTTCCAATTGCATTTACTTATCTATTTCTATCAATTTTTGTGGAGCTAATTCCTACTGTCAAGGCGATAATGATTTTTTCAATTTTTTTGGGAATAGTCTCGTCTTCAATTTACAATATGCTAACTGCATTTGATACATTTAATCCCTACATGTTTCTACCTGTCAAAGTATCCACCATACTGAAAGGTAAAATAACTACCTTTATGATAATTAATATACTTTCAATTCTGATTCTTGTTATTGCAACAATATCCATGAATCAAATTTTTTACCTATTACCTGCATTTTTGATGTTTATTTCAATTGCTATTTACACACTGGCAATTACTGTGTATTTCACTGGTCTAAATCCCAATATACTTCTATATGATTCGAAAGTTTTTGTACCCTACATTGCCTCAATAGGTCCAATATTATTCTCTTTTACCATTGGAGCAATTATTAATCCGTTTTATATGTTAGCAAGCCCACTTTTAATTCCTCTAGCAATATTTTTGCTTAAAAAAGGTTATGTTAAATGGGATAAATGGGCAACTCAAAATATCTAAAATTTGAAACGTTCAAGGATCCGGTCTACTTCAGCAGAAATATCCTTTTTCACACACATATGGCCTATAGTGGATGGGTCTTCTATTTTGGGCAGACTGAAGATAAATTTACTACCTTTACCAAGACCCTTGCTTTCAGCCCAAATTCGACCTCCGTGTTTTTCAGCTACACGTTTGCAGATAGACATCCCTAGCCCGCTGCTGTCAAAATCGTGACGGGATGAGTCTGCTTTATAAAACTCATCAAATATGTGAGAAATCTGATTCTTTGTCATTCCCATTCCCTCGTCGCTGATTATAACTGTTATATCCTTTTCATTTTCCGTAGCATCAATATTTATAGTTCCTCCCCTAGGGCTAAACTTAACTGCATTATCAACAAGATTGTTGACCAATTCCTCAAAATAAAGTTTATCGGCAGACACCCTTAAATCCTTTGAAATATCAGTATTGACCTTTAACTGTTTTTCTTGCAACTTGAATTTGTTTCTATCTAAAACCTTATCAAATTCATATGAAAGATTTAAAGGTTCAAAATTTAATTGAGTATTTGGTGAGTTTATCTTGGCCAAATCTAAAGTTTTTTTCACCAAATTTTTCATGTATCCAACATTTCTGTTAACTACCTTAAACATCTCCTTTCTTTTAGCATCTTTTTCGAGAATTGGTAGTAAATTTATAAGGGGGTTTAAAGGATTTTTTAGATCATGACCTAGCTGACTAATAAATTCGTCTTTTTGTTTAAGAAGTTGTTGGATTCTTTCGGTTCTTTGATTAACATTATTCTCAAGATTTCTATTTAATTCTGTAAGTTCCTGCATGACAACATTTCTTTGTAAAGCAACCGTAGCTTGATTTACGAAAATTTGGATTGTCTCTAAGTTTTCTATTTTTTTTCCTTTACGTTCAACTAATGAAATTGTACCAAAAAATCTTCCAGCTCTTATTATTCCCAAAGTATAAATTCCGTCCAAGTTTACAATATTTTTGATTAGTTTATTAAAACCGAACCCCAAACTAGGACCCAAAAGGTTATTAATTTCTCCTTTTGAGATTTTTACAAAATTACCGGACCGAAATTTTTCAAGCCAATTACTATCCGTGTTAAAATAAAATTTTCTTTTTTCCAGATTTAACCCTAAAACATCTATTAGTTTTTTCCAATTTCCCCCTCGACCATAAATCTTATGGAGTCTAAATTTTGAATTTGTTTCATCAAAATGTGTTACGAATACATAAGCATCATTTCTGGTTAATTTTTGAATACTTGCTCCAATATAATCATAAACATCCTCAGGGGTTTTTGTTTTATTTAATTCAATAACCGTTTTTGATAAAAATAATGAGTTTTCTAAATATTCTTTTTGATATTCCTCTGCTTTCTTACGCTCGGAAATATCTCTAAAAACAACCATATCTGCTTTTTTTCCCTTGTATGTAATTTGCTGTGCGTTTACTTCAAAGGGAATTTTTTCCATCCTTTGTTAACGCCTCAACCTCGTAAGGTTTGACTTTCATTCCAGCCATTCTCTTTCCTAAATTTTTTATACAAACTGCTTTACTTTTTGGTGTCAGTAGTTTTGTTCTCAGAAAATTTTTTCCAAGGATCTCACTTTTTTTAAAACCGGTGTATTCTTTTACCTTATCAGTTAATTCTAAAAATTTTCCTTTTTTGTCAAGGATCATCACGGGATCAGCCATTTGGTTAAACAAAGTATAAAATGTTTTTTCTCTTTCATCCAAGGCCGATTTGGTTTCAGCTAGCTGTTTTTTCAAATTGAATATTTTTGCGATGTCTGATTGCTTTTCACCAAGTGCAATTTTTGGGAGATTTAATACTAAAGCGATGAATAAATTACCGACAAAAAAGAATACAATAGATATTTCATAACTGGCTATAGATAGTGTATAACCTCCATTAACATAAAACAATAGACCCAAAAAAAAGAGTAAGTCTGATAACTCTCTGTTTTTAAGATAAATATATCCAGCAATAATAAGGACTTCGATGGAAATGGAAATTGCCAATAGTGCAGCATATTCTTGTGATGGTATGGGGTTAAAAACAATTATTAAAAAACTCAATAGTCCCATAATGTAATACAGTCGGTAAAATTTGCTTTTATCTTTTTTAGTAAAAAATTGTTTATGTACAGTGGCTGCTATTGCAAACACTAGTGGATAAAAAGACCAATATTGAATGTTGGTAAGCATTGGTAGAAATTCAGATTGAATTCCAAACCCAGTGAAAATAATTTCGTAGAAATGTGAGTATGTCAAAATTAAAAATGAAATTCCAAAAATTAGCTTACTTTTATCTTTGTCATTCCTGTATGCATTTATGAAAATAAATGAAATAAAAATCTGAAATAAAATTAATACTACCCAGCCAAACTGAATCCAGTTGATTTCTATCATCCCATCTAATTAATAAGGATATAATAAATTTAACAATAAAAACATTTTCAAAAATTTGATATTAAATTCGTTTTTTTATTGTTTTTTGAATTCTTTAAGTAATAAATACAAAGGAAGACCAAAAGATACCCCCATCACAGAGCTTGCCAAAATTGGAATCCAAAGATTTGGTAATTTTATTTTCCGATTTTCTATGGATATGAAAATCACAAAAATAATTGATGTAATTAATGCGTTAATTCCAAATGCAGAGCTTACTTTATTTATAAAGAGTAAATCCATAATCAATTGTAGATTTATGCCATTTTCAACAATGAAAGGGAGGAAGAAATAGTATGGCAAGACAGCTCCGAATATGCACAAAAAAATGTATAAATATTTAATTTTCAAGTCAAATCACTCCAATCTTAAAACAACTTTAAGGATATTTTATTTTCCAATTTTTTGCCTAACCGATAGAGAAGAAAACTATTAACTAGATTTTTTGTTGAAAAGTTTTTCAGCAGGGCATCCAATTTCTCTTTGCCTACAATATTTACATGCTAAAGAGCCTCGAATAACTGCTGTTCCTCCAAAAGAAAACATCAAAAGAATTACAATTAATCCAATCCTTATTAGAGAAAAATCAATAACTGACAATATAATGCCACCAACAAGAGGAAAAATTGCGACGAGAAAATCTGGAACCATATCTTTGAAAGTAACTTCTTTTTCTGTAAATTTTTTAGGATCGCCTTTTTTAGTAAATAGAGAAGCAATTTTTCCCTTACCAAGCCCACAGACTCTATTGTAATAATAACAATTTTTACAACTTCTAAGTATAACTAAAATTTCCACTCCAAAGCAATAAATGATGTATAAAATGGCTATAATAATGCCAAATCCCATCAATATAATTGTTCCAAGTACGTAAATTACAATAGAGACAAATACAGCAATAATTGGTATCCATATTGGAAAATTTTCATAAGTCTTTAAACGATTCATATTTTCAAATTGTGGTAACTATTATTTCATTTTTGAATATTTGGTTATTAAATTGCAATAGTTTTAATAATGCCTAATTGATTTTTATTTTTAATCAATCAGTTTTCATATAAAATATGTTATTTAGATATTGTTACAATAATTTAATATTAAATACAAAATTTAATTTAATAATAAAGTTTAAATAACCATAAAAGTTGTTAAATAAGGGGCTATCTAAAACATAATTTTTTTTGCATTATGTTTTTCCTCCCAAAATAAGATAGCCCCTTACTTACTTTAAAAAATTAAATTTTGGAAATTTAAAGAGATTTATATTATTCATAATAATTTATATAAGCAATTATGGATTCTCTGCCGGAATCCTACAAAATGAAAGAAAAAATTTCGGTTTTGATAACCACAAGCTTGTATCATGCTATAAATGATGGTGCTATTTCAGTCATACCAATTTTGTTTCCTTTATTTAAAGACATCTTCAATCTTAATTATACACAGGTAGGATTTATTTCTGGCGGAGGATTACTTATAACTCTTTTTGCTCAGCTAATGATAGGTAGAAAAGCCGATGGTAAAAATTCCAAAACTTTGCTTTCCACTGGAATTGTAATGATGGGTGCATCACTTCTGCTATTAACACAAAGTGTAGATTTTATTTCTTTATTGTTTTTTATTCTTTTAATTAGACTTTCGGCAAGTTTCTTTCATCCTATAGGTGTTGGGTGGATTTCAAGAACTTTCAAAAAAGAAAGACTTGATTGGGCCATGGGCATCCAAAGTGGATTTGCAGATGTTGGTGCATTTATTGCTTTATCAACAACACTATTCATCTCAAGTTTAACATCTTGGCAAGTTCCACTTTATATTTGGGCAGTTGCTGCCATTGTTGGTGTATTAATTGCAACATTTATTTCAAGAAATTTGGACGAGTCTATTACTACAGTTAAACATAAAAATAAAAAACAGAAGACACTAGAAGAAATTAATGATGCCTATTTACTTCTAAAAAATATTAAAATTTTAATTCCTGCATTTGCAATAAGCGGTGCAGCGTGGGGAGTTACTATTACATATCTTCCCTTATTCTTGCAGGAAAAAACTACACTTTCACTATCATTAATTGGATTACTTGTAGCTTTCTTGATTGGAATTGGAAGCATTGTATCATTTTTCTATGGAAAAATCATCGACTATGTTGGAAGGAAAAATGTCGTTATATTCTCATATTTAACTATAGGGATAATGGATATTGCAATTGCTTTTACAAATTCTATTTATGTATTTATTTTTATACTAATTCTCCTTGGAATTTCAATTTTTCTTTCATATCCTGCCTTATTTTCCTTTATTTCTGAAATTACACAGGAAAATGTCGAAGGGAAAAACTTTGGAGTTATTTTTACATTGCAACTAGGTGGAGGTACAATATTATTGATTATTGGAGGAGCATTATCTGATGCAATCGGAGTAAGTATACCATTTATTCTTCTTGGAAGTATTTCCCTATTATTTTCTTTAATACTTTTAGTACTTTACAAAAAACCGTTTATTACAAATATTTCAGTTTAAACTTTAATTCCTCAAATCGAAGTTTTGTTATTTTGTGTGGTAGGTTCCAAAGGTTCATGTAAAACTCCGGCCGAAATAATCTTGCCCCCAATCTTTGCTAAAACAAGGTTTTCCTTAGTGATTCTGAACCGACCTACATGATAATTAAAAAATCTTTGCAGTTCTCCAGATATAGGATTATCTTTGAAGTATTGTTTTACGTCTTGATTTTTTTGATAAATCCTTCCTTCTGCATCGATATGATACTCATCACCAAGATAGAATTGCTCCCGCCAAGGATTTTTAGGCTTAAGTGCTCTTGGCGAAAAAACTCCTATTATTTTATGTTTGTAAAGTTCCCGAAATTGCAATAATTTTTCGTCAGTAGTGTTTCTAGCTAAAAGAATATGGATATCCGCATCATCAGGTAAACGGACCGCACGACCAATACTTTGAATGTGATACGCTTCAGTAATTGCAGTTGATACTATTATAAGACATTGGATATTTCTTTTATCATAACCTTCTGCAAGCATTCCTACAGAAAGCAAAACAGGAATTCGATCATGCTGAAAATCATCTAGTGCCTTCTCGTTCACATGTTCGCTGTGATAAACTGGATATCCGGTGATTTTTGAAATTTGATTTGCTTGTTCGATTCTTTTGCAAATTACTAACGTGGGTTTGCCAATATTTTCCTTTAAAAGTTCCACAGCCTTAGGAATTCGAGATTCTGCAGAATACACAAGGCTTCTTCTTCTAAATATCATCGAATCAAGTTGTTGCCGATATTTCCATTTATCGGAATCATCTGCCTTTCTCATTTTTCCTAACGATCTTCCAATGGCTTCAGAATATTTATCATAAAGTTTTCTTTCGTCAAAATCCAAGTCAATAGCGTGGAAATAAACAGTAAAATCGCTAACTTGGGCTTCACGCAGTGGAACCTCTAATAAAATGTTTCCACAAAAATTTAAGCTTTCTTTATTTGGGGTCGCAGACAAACCTAAGATATTATTATATTCTATATTTTCATATATACGGCGAAAAACTGGACTTGTGCTACGGTGACACTCATCCACAACTAACATATCGCATTTTAATCCTTTTGATCTTTTTTTTGACAAAATGTGAAAAGTCTCAACATATGTATTGTAAACTTTATGTTCTAATAATTCCTTTTCCCACTGGCTTTTTAATTTTCTAGTTGGCACTGCTACAATTGTGATATTGTATTTCCTTTCCTTTAAAAGAAGAATTGTTGCATAGGTTTTTCCAGTTCCTGCAAAGGCTTTGATTACTCCGTTACCTCTGTACACATTTACGAATCTTTTTTGCCAGTCGTAGGGTTTATATTTCATATACAATCAATCAACAGGATTATCCAAATTGTTAACAGATGAATATTAAAATAAATTTGGGAAGAAAGAAAATAAAAAAAGGGGAGAGGTGGTGTGAGGGAGGGATATGAGAAGAGGATGCACCTTGGAAGACCCTCACAGCAAAATAGGAAGAGTTTTTTTGAGTTATATACTTTAAAATAAGGTCATTGTAAGTATTTACAAAGATTTAGACATTAAACATGGAGGAAAACATTGGTAACATTTTTATCAATCGAATTAGCATCTTAAGAATTATTGGTATTTCCCCGAGCATGTTTTTTGGCATTTTTACATCCAATGTCTTCCAGGCGCTTTCTGCATCCTGAGAATCTTTAGCCTTGACCCTAATTGAATATTTTCCCTTCTGAGTCCAATTATGAGCTATTGTTAGTTCTTCCCCTGAACTGTAAGGTCCTATCCAGTCATTTCCCTCAACATTTCCATCGCCCCATTCAATCCAGTAATAAATATCGTCACCCTCACGATCAGTTGTGACAAAAGTATAGTTATAATTGTTTTTTGGCAAACCACTAGAATGTCCGATTATACATGGTTTAAATGGAGGATAATTTGATAATTCTCTTACTACCAGAGTTGGATCACCAAAAAGTGTCATTCCATAGTACCATTCTTTTTCCCATTGAAGAAAAGGGGCTTGTTTATTAAACCAAATTTTAAATGCTTCACCTACAGTTGAGCCTTGGCTTAATGGTTTTGTAAAATCTCCAAAATTAAGCATACTGCCACTTTTAGAAGATGCTATGGAGATCAACCCGTAAGTTGTGTTGAATATATATGATCCTGCTAGATAGTTTTTATCTGTGAATCTTCCAGAACCGCATGCAAATAGATTATAAAATAAAACGGGTGGATCAAGATTTTGAATATCTTCTGAAAGAACCCAGTCCCCATTGTCAAAAAACTGCCCGAGATTAAAGGGGCATCCATTTCCTATACCTCTATCCCAATCCCCTTCTGGTGCAGTTGTATTTTGACTTGGCATAGTTTGATTTTCTCCATTTAGATAATCAGTTGTTAAACGCGTGTTTTCATCAATGTTAAGATACGGACCATTGATTAGCCAAGTTCCAATGTGAGTTATTGGTGTCGATTCGGGTTCATATATAATACCATCAACTGGACTTCCATCAGATTTACATAACTTTAAACTGAAACCATGCTCGCCCATCCATTCTGAAATTTTTACAAGTAATCTATTTTCGCCTGCATTCAAAGTTACATTAATCTTTTTTGTATCGGGCTCAAAATCACCCCATTCATTTTCAAATATTATCTCCTGACCATTTAGCCAGACGCGCATACCATCATCATATCCAGCCCATAATTGGCAAGATTTGGAAGAATCTGCATACACTCTTGAAAAGGCATAACAAACCCCAAAGTCCTTATTACCACAGTGTTCACCCATATTGATAAATGGGTTTCCAGAATTATATCTGGTCCAAGTTTTGCCACCCATTTCTTCCCCTTCATAAGGGTTAATATTTGCCTCGTTTTGTCCTAAGTAATTTTTAGATAAATAATTATAAAAGTTGTAGTCAGCATCTTGATGGAATCCGTTTAACAACCAACTTCTTATATAATCTGACTCCTCTACGTAGAAAAACGGGTTATTAATCTGATATTTCAAATCATTATAACTTTTGTAATCACTATCGGTAATTTTTGCAGAGAACATATAATCCCCTCCCCCCTGGCTTATTTTGCAAAGTAGTTGGTTCCATCCTTGTTTTAAATCTACATCTATAATGAAATTATCCTGTGTCCAACTTATATAAACGTCCTTTGTTAAAACATTCTCACCATTCATCCAGACTTTTATTCCATCGTCAGAACCTAGTAGAAGTTTTGCTGATCTATTTGTAGGACCGTAAATATATGTATGAGCATATGCTGATGACTCGGTGGGTCTCGTTCCAAAAAAGTGCCCGCTTGAGGAACTATGAGCGCATACTTGAACAAAATGTTGACCTAAATTAATTTGATTGAGATAATCGGCCGCCCGTGTTAGAAAACCATGATCATGTCTTGTTACATTTTGTAAATAGATGTCTTTTAAGTTAACATCCATATCAAACCAGTCTTCTTCGACATATTCAAGAGCACGCCAAGGCTGACTTATCTGTCCCAATCTATACTCATGAGCTTTTTCCAAATAAAGGTTGATCAAGTTTACTTCGGTATCATAATCAAGGGTATAAGCATAAATCCTACCAATAAATAATTCGGGTCCTAGGTCACCACTTCCTGATGTATGAATTTCGTAAACGCCGTCTTTGTCTCTATCTTCCCAATTGCCATCGACATCCATGTAAAATAAATCACAGGGAAATACAGAATCGGAAACTTCTGCCCATGCAGCAGTGATGTCTCCAATAAATACAATCCCAATTGTACCTGAGTTATATCTTTCCTTTACCCACGTTTTTATCTCGGATGGGCCACCTCCATTTACCGTTTGAACAAATGTTGAATAACCTTCCGATTTCAAATCATTAATATATTGGTAAAGTTTCTCATAAATTTTATTATAAATATTTGTATCGACTAATATTGATATTTTATTACCAAAAATAGATGTATCTTTGTAATAATTATTTTCGCTAAACTTTGCTGTAGTTGGAGGGTGCCATGAAATATAATCATCATACATACCAGGGAGTTTTCCGTTTGGTGAAAACCATTCTAGTTTGGAGATATTTCTGCCATCTTGATAATTTAAATTATCCATGAAAATACTATCTTCTCCATTTTTGATATCATTATTACCAATAGCTGAAATAACCGAAGAAATCAAAAAAATTGCAATTATTCCAAAAACTAGAATAGATTTTTTACTTCTCAATAAGTATTGCCCCCTATAAATTCTTGATTGGCCTAGTAGTTAATATCTATAACTTTAGGTCTTTTTAAGTTTTATGTGAAAATAAAAAAAATTTATTGAGGTATAAATTAATGAAATTTTTTAATAATTAAATAAAAATTTATATATTGTTCAAAAATATAATTAAATAGACAATTATGCTAAAAACAATAGAATGTCCTAGATGTCAAAATATATTTACAACAAGTGGAGAACTCCATGAAATAAAAAAAGTAATTTGTCCACGTTGTAATCTAGAGGGAAAAGTCAGTTTCAAATCTTCGGATAAATACATTATCGAAGCTCAAAATTTACATAAAATATATGATGGTGGAAGGATCCGGGTCCATGCTCTCCAAGGTGTAAGTTTACAAATAAAAAAAGGCGAAATGATAGCGATAATGGGAGTATCAGGATGTGGAAAAACAACTTTGTTAAATTGTTTATCAGGATTGGATTCAATTACGAAAGGCAACGTTCTTATCGAAGGAAGAAATCTTAATGCAATGTCTGATGAGGAAAAAACAGAATACAGAGCAAAAAAGATGGGGTTTATTTTTCAGTTTTATAATCTTTTACCAGTCCTTTCTGCCGTAGAAAATGTAGAACTTCCCTTGCTTGTTGCAAAAGTAAAACCAGCGATTGCAAGAAAAAGGGCTCTTGAAGCATTAAAAATGGTTGGTTTAGTTGGATGGGAATCACATAAACCATCGGAACTTTCTGGAGGACAGAGACAGAGGGTAACTATTGCCAGATCTTTAGTAAATCACCCTCTGATTGTATTTGGTGATGAACCAACAGGAGATTTGGACAGTAAAACATCTGAAGAAATCATGGATCTTTTGTGCAGATTAAATGCTGAGTATAACCAGACATTTGTCCTTGTGACTCACGATTCCAAAATTGCAGAAAAAACTCATAGAGTTTTAGTTATGGGCAGTGGTATTATAAAAAAGGAATATAAGCCTATGTTGCGGTGAAATCTTGATTGAAGAACTTTTACTTGGGGCATTTACAATAGTTCTAATTGCAATAATAATTCAAATGCTGAGAAATCGCGTTAT
Organism: uncultured Thermoplasmatales archaeon; assembly: GCA_964615235.1. Classification (GTDB taxonomy): domain Archaea; phylum Thermoplasmatota; class E2; order DHVEG-1; family DHVEG-1; genus JAFGPP01. Next base: position 8,736 of record CAZTMK010000014.1, on the reverse strand, counting down.
TTCAAAGCTAGGCATAAGAAATATTCTAAGAAGGAAGGGTTACGCGGCTATTGTTATAATTGGTCTTATGATTGGAACTGGAGTTATCTCATCTTCATTAGTAATTGGAGACACAATGGATAAAATGATAGAAACAGAAATACTTAGATCATATCACAAGACGGATGAAATTATCACTGGCAAAAAACCAAACGGTGAGACAGATTATTTTAATATTTCAGTTTTTAATCAGGTAAAAAATGGTTTCAGTTCTTTGTATATTGATGGGTTATCTCCAGCAATTAATGACTATGTTGCAGTATTAAATCTAGATACAAACCTCTCCGAACCAAGAGCTGCCTTTTTTGGTATTGATTTCGATCATGCGGAAAATTTTGGAGCCTTTATCGATCTGGAAGGAGAAAAGGTAATCTCCCTAGCAGATGACGAAGTAATGCTGGGTGAAAATATTGCAAATGATTTAGATGCATTGATTGGAAATGAAATAATGATTTATGCTAGTGCTTTTCCAATAACCCTTGAAGTTACTCATATTCTTAAGGCTGAAGAAAGAGCTGGAACTGGAGATGGTATTTATGTAAACTTAAAAAAAGCACAACAAACAGTAAGCCAGCCTGGTAGAATTAACAGAATTTTAATTTCCAATAAGGGGGACGTAATTGAAGGAATGGAGTACACAAATAGGGTAATTAAAGAATTCAAAACAATCGATATCTCTGATAGCCTTAACTTTAATATAAGTTTTGTAAAAAAAGAAGTGTTGGAGGAAGGAAAGCAAAACCTAGAGCAATTTTCAAACCTATTTATTGTATTTGGAACCTTTTCAATAGTCGCTGGAATAATTCTAATTGTTAATATTTTTGTTATGCTTGCAGAAGAAAGAAAATCCGAGATGGGAATGTCTAGAGCAATTGGAATGCAAAAAAATCAACTTAAAAAAATGTATCTTTTCGAAGGTACAATCTATGCAATATCCGCCTCACTTGTTGGCGTATTTTTTGGTATATTCATAGCTTATTTAATTATTTTCGCGCTCGAAGATATTTTTAATGCCTTTGGTTCAATTACAATTTTAGAATATTTTTCATTTGAAGCCTCAAGTTTGATTATAGGGCTTATTTCTGGATTCTTTCTTACTATTTCAACAATATATTTTACCTCGAATCGTATTTCAAAATTAAATATTGTCAGAGCAATTAGAGAAATTCCTGAGCCAAAAATTTCTAGAGTTAATAAGAGACTTTTTATGATTGGAACTCTAATTTTTCTTCTAGGTTTAATTTTTGTTTTTTTAGGAATAGCTACCGAAGAATTCACCCCGCTACTTTCAGGGCTTTCAATAGTTATTTTTGGATTTGGATTGATACTAAGAAGATGGATAGGAGATCGAATAGCATTTAATCTTGTTGGAATATTGATACTGATTCAGTGGGCAATTCCTTCATCGTTTTACCCTGATTATAAAGGCGGTATTGAAATATTCATTATTTCTGGCTTATTTATGATATTTGCCTCTTTGTTAATCGTTATGTTTAATTCTAATAGTATAATTTCAGGACTAACTTTTATTTTGGGGAGGGGAAAGTCAAGACAAGCTGTCATTAGAACAGCTATATCTTATTCTTTAAAATCCAAATTTAGAACTGGTATGACAATAGCGATCTTTGCTTTGGTTATCTTTACAATTACGACTATGTCAATGCTTGTTGGAATGATTGGAGTTAATATTGAAAAGCAGATCGAACACGCATCTGGAGGTTACGAAATTATTGCATTTTCAAACAAAAATACTCCTATTGAAAACATTCAATCAGAGATTAATAAGGTTGGTCTTTATGATAAGATAAAGAGCATTTCTTCACCTGTGTCTGGTAGAGTGAAATTAAATATTACCAATTCAGAAGGATCAGACATATACTACACAATTATTGGAGTGGACGATTCTTTCATTGATGAAAATAAGTTTTCATTTGCTGAAATTCTTGAAGAATATTCAAATGAAAATGAAGTATGGGAAGCAATTAAAACCAACAAAAGCCTCGTAATTATTGATTCTTCTGTTGTGGAAAGTGAAGTTACAGTTCAATATGGTGGTCCACAATTTTCATCTTTTACAATAGAACTGGGAGAAACAATTGAGATATTTGATAAAGATAATAAATTGCAGAAAAAGAAAATAATTGCGGTTCTTGATACAGCATTTATTCAAGGAATTTTTAGTTACGATGAATTCATTAAGAAAGACTTTGGTTTTAATACTTCAAACTATTTTTTAGTAAACGTAAATGAAAATGTAGATGTGGAAGACACAGCAAAAAAAATGGAAAGTTCTTTTTTGAAAAATGGAATGTATGTAATTGCCGTAGAAAGCATGGTTATGGAAGTAATTAAAACTATGAATCAATTTTTTTATTTATTTGATGCCTTTATGGGTCTTGGCCTAATTATAGGAATTGCAGGTTTGGGAATTATTACCATACGTTCCGTTCATGAGAGATGTCAGGAAATAGGTATGATGCGGGCCATTGGCTTTAAAAGCCGGATGGTGCGCCAGTCATTTATAATTGAAACTTCAATGGTGGCATTAATTGGGATTATCATAGGAACACTTTTAGGAATTTTTACTGGTTATATAATATGGAGGGATGAATTTCAGAGTTTGGATTTTGATTTCGTAATTAACTGGCTTCCCATAATAGTAATGTTTCTAATCGCATTTATATTTACAGTTATTTGTATTTTTCCTGCATCAAGAAAAGCTTCAAAAATTCCGCCTGCAGAGGCTTTAAGATATAAAGATTAATTTAAAATTAGGTAGATAATTGTTCTTTAAGTTTGTCTTCCATCTTGTTTAACCTTTTTATTTTTTTATGAATTTTGTCAATTTTTTTGGTGATATTACAATAAGTTGATTTCATTGTTAAACACCTCACAAATTATCAATTTATGAAAAATATTTTAAAAAGCGTAATTATCTGCACTCTCGGAATCAGAATTCTTTGTAGTTGTTGTTTTGAAGGTTCCTACTTTATATACAACAACAGGAGTTTTTTTGCTTTTGACTAGTTTTTGCAATCTTTTTGTATAATCTTCAAATCTAATTTTCCTTTTTATAGACTCCACCCAACCTTTAAATTTTTATTAATGTTAATGATTGATATTGTCTAACACCATTATTTAAATGTGATGTGAAAAAATACCAAAATGGGAAAAAAATCGAAAGATTTTGAATTCTTAATTTGATACTTAATTAAATAATTGGTTAACGGTCCAAAAAATTTAATTATTTATAAATTTGTGCAAAATATAATTTTTTTTAACTAATTTTCATATTTTGCCCATTTTCGAGAAGCGTAGTTTTAAATTTTGATTTTCAAATGAATTAATTGATATCAAGTGAGATACTGTACTAATACAAATACAAAGAATTTTTTATGCATTTTAACTGTAATGTTAATTTTAATTCTAGACTTTAATCCTATTTCCTGGGCTGAGACAAATAACAATGAAACTTTAGTAAATTCAGAACAAAATACAAGAGATTCAAAATATGATATTACAATCAAAGAAGATAGTTCATATCCTTCTTGGGAAGAATACGATTATTCGATTGAAAATTTAAAAATTGTAAAAAAAGGGCTTTTTAGAAATTATATTTGCGTCCAAGTAAAAAACAAAGGTTTGTGTCTAGCTCATGGAACCCATGGTTGGTTTTCATTAAATGGAAAATCTTGTTGGGCGAAATGGCATTTTGTATCCATTAGACGGGAAGTAGTTGATATTGTTTTAAGGGTTGCAGAAGATGCTCCCAAACCGAGTGCATGGTATAAATTAAATTTAGATTTTATGCATCTTGGAGATTTTCAGGTTCCCGCAACCAACTCCTGGTATTTGGTTACCATTCATGACGTATTAATCAGACCCGGAATTCATACAGTTTTCCTGGGAACATACAATGTGAATCAACAACGCGATTATTATCTTGATTACATAACAATTGGTGAAAAGAGAATTGAAGGGGAAGAATACTTCAGCATGGGTGGTAACACTTTAAATAGAAATTTTAGAGGACTAAATATTTATCCTAAGGATATAAGATTGCAGTTGTGGGATGGACATCCAGAAGAGGGTGGAAGACTTTTTTATGATTCATTACTAGGTAAAAAACAAATGGTAATAGATTATAGCAATAAACATCTGGCAAGTAAATACATCGTGCATTATATCGAAAATAATGGAAAATTTTCCGTGGAAGTACCCTGGTTTCCAGGTTTTTTTAAAACTTCACACACAATTTACGCCGTTGTAGATCCAAATGATTATTTAAAAGAGATAGACGAAAACAACAATCAACAAAATATTTCGATATATTATTCCTGATAACTTTTTAGAAAATAGTATGATTGAATCTATTTATGAAATATTAACTTAGCAAAAGGGTAAAACAGATATTTAATTGCAGAAGCATTATATTGACGGTTCATTCTTTTTAACGGGTCTTTAATTTTTTTGCCTTTTTGTAAAAATTTACTATAACCTTTGTTACCCACCATGCTAAATAACAATCTATTTGACATTGAAGTTTTAAGTTGAGATGCGAATCTTTGTTTGATTAATTTATCATAATCTTCTTTGAAAATAATACTTCTTGCTGCTAAGTATCCCGATGTAATAGCTTGTCTAAGTCCAAATGCAAGAAGATAGTCTTGTAATCCGGCTGATTCTCCTACATAAATTCTGCCGTTTTCTACGTATTTATCTTTTATAAAAAAGTTACCATAACCTGTAAATCTCTTTGGATTTGAAATATCTATATCTAGGAGGGACTCAAATGCCTCAATGGTTTTATCCAATAATTTGTCTGCCAGTTTGAAGTTCTTTGTAAGGCCTGTACCAAGACACCCAAAGCCTTCACCAGTTAATAAATATGCAAATGACTTAGGTGCAAGGTCGTCGTCCAAGATAATTGTTGGAATACGATTGGTCTTAGTTTCAAACACAATTCCCCTGACAATGCCATCTGCTCGCTTTGGACCTCCAGCTATAATGTCCGAGTCCTTCTCCGATATTCTTTTATTGAAAATTATCTCTACGCCGTTTTTCAGTGCTTGATTTTTTAACGAAAAATCAAGACTTCCGGGAAAAGAGCCTCTTCTAACAAGATATAAACCTGGCTTCTCAAAACTAACTATCCTGCTATTTCGTTTATAGTCATAAAATTCGGCTTGAGTTATTGGTTTATACCAAAAATCGCATTCTATATTCATTGATTTTAATTCTTTTAAAATATCAGTTCTTGAAGACCAATTTTCAAATCCCTGAAAATCACCTCTAAATCTCATCCCGCAATCTTGATTTTTTTCGTATACTTTTACTATAAAACCATTTTTGGCAAGATTTATTGCAGCGGTTAATCCAGATGGCCCCGCTCCAAGAATTGTTATAGATTTATTTTTATTTTTTTTATCAGTCATTTGCTACAACCGTTCAAAATTTTAATCTTGGATAGAGTTAATATAAATTTAGTATAGATAATGTAAAAAAACTTAAAAAAAATGCTTACATCTTGGTATATAATCATTATTCCTTGATTAAAACCTTAATTACTAATATTTCATTTCTCGGGACTAAGACCTTCGTCAGGATACCATTCAGGCCAATCAGAGGCCCACTTTGGAACATGAAATTCTCTGACTCTATCGCAGACTGGAAAATATCCTTTCAAATCAATAATTGGGCTGTCTGAATCCGCATCGATATCATTAATGTAAATAAGGCCCCTTTCTAGATCAATCTCAAGGATTTTTACTGTTGTAAGCGCTGTTGGATTAGGTCTAATTGGAGATCTACATGCAAATACTCCAGTTTCAGGTGCTTTATAGGGCGGATTACAAAGAAGTATGTTTCGATAACGTTCACTGTCAAATTTATTAAACCACCAAAAAACCTGAATGTGACTGAAATTATCGATTTCTTTTAGTCCAGAAATGTATTCATCTTTTATGTCCAAAAAGACCTTTTCACATTCTCTTCTAATAAATCCAATCGGAGAAATCCTGAAAGAATCTTTATCTTTTATTTTCATATTTATGTAATTTAAAATTCAGTTATAAATCTAGCTAGAAAAAAAGTAAGATTGGCCAGTCTATTTAGCTGGCCTTTTTAATTTTTTCAATTAATTCGTCAACACCCCTTATTTCATTTTCTAAAGATTTCTTGTATTCTTCTAGGTGGTCGATTTTTTCTTGGGTTGTAATAAAGGCTCTCCAACACATCATTTCGTGATGTCTATTTATTCCAGGTCCATGACACATTTTTAAACCCCTTATATCGGTTTTACGATATCGTAAATACGATATAAGTATTAATATTTATCGGTTATGCGATAATTGTTTTTTCCCTAAAATTTTTAATATCGAAGAACCGATAACAAAAACAATGCATCACAACCATCATTGCAAAATGAAGGGATTCCTTTCGTTTCTAATACTCTGGCTAGTAAGTAATAAAAATATGACAGGTGCAGAGATAACACAGGAACTAGAAAAAAGAAGAGGACATAGACCAAGTCCTGGAACAATATATCCAGTCCTAAAATATCTAACAGAAAAGGAACTGCTAAAAGTGGATAAAGATAAAAAATACTCGCTCACAAAAAAAGGGGAGGAAGAACTAAATTTAAGTCTTAATACTTTTTTTGATACTTTTTGCGATATCGACGAAATGAGATCACATTGCAGATGTCATGGGTATGAAAAATAAGGATATATATAGTGCAATTATTGAAAAAATTCTTTCGGGAGAATTTAAAAACGATAAAGATTTGACAAAGGTTAAACTGTGGGCATGTAAAAAGTATAATTTGGATAAATTTCCTCGCAACTCTCAGATATTATCTGCTACAACAACAGAAGAAAGAAAACAAATTCTTAGTTTTTTAAGATTGAAACCAATACGATCAATTTCTGGTGTTTATATTATAACTGTCATGCCTAAACCATATCCTTGTCCAAAAAATGAACCGTGTATATACTGTCCTGGCGGGCCAAAGTATGGAACACCTCAGAGCTATACCGGAAATGAACCGGCTGGTAGACGAGCAAAAGAAAATGATTATGATCCTTATAAACAGGTAAAAAGTCGAATAGATCAGTTAAATACCATTGGCCATACAGTTGACAAGGTGGAATTGATTATTTTTGGTGGAACAATAACTTGTTATCCAGTAGATTATCTTGAAGAATTTGTAACACAATGTTTAAATGCGATATCTGGTGGAAGTGCTAAAACAATAGAGGGTGCACAATCCATTGCTGAAAATTCAGTGATAAAAACTAGTGATATTACTATTGAAACAAGACCTGATTATTGTAAAGGTTCTCACATTGATTTGATGCTTAAATTAGGTATAACTAGAGTCGAATTGGGCGTGCAAACGATTAACGACAATGTTTATGAAATTATTAATCGAGGACACACTGTAAATGATGTAACAACAGCTGCAAGAATAGCAAAAGATTCTGGTTTTGCAGTAATATATCATATGATGCCAGGTTTGCCTGGTTCAACTTTTAAACAGGACTTGAAAACATTTGAAACAATATTTAAAGACGATAGATTTAAACCGGATGCAATAAAAATCTATCCAACAATGATAATGCCTGAAACCAAGTTATACGATATGTGGAAAAATGGGGATTACGAACCATACAATTTTGATGATATCGTTAAACTGATAGTCGAAATCAAAAAACTAGTACCTAAATGGGTAAGAATCCAGCGCATACAGCGAGACATACCTCTAAATCTAGTTGTTGGTGGCGCAAAACGTGGGGATTTACGGTCAGTGGTCCAAGAAGAATTAAAAAAAGATGGTTTTCGGTGTAATTGTATTCGTTGTCGAGAGGTTGGACATAAACAATACAAATTAAATTATGAAACAGATATTAATGATATAAAACTCTTTATTGAAAGATATTCTGCATCAGAGGGGGAAGAATTTTTCTTGTCTTATGAAAATTCCAAACAAGATACATTAATTGGTATGTTAAGATTAAGGCAAACTTCGGAAAATCCATATAGGGCTGAGGCAAAAACCGATAAATCAACTTTAGTAAGAGAACTTCATGTTTTTGGACCAATGGTTCAGGTTGGAAAAAAGGCTATTGAAAATCAATGGCAGCATAGGGGTTGGGGCGAGCGTTTAATACATGAGGCTGAGCGAATTTCAAAAGAGGAACTTGATGCTAAAAAATTGATAATACTGTCTGGGATAGGTACAAGAAACTACTACAAACGATTAGGATACAAACGTGAGGGACCGTATATGTCCAAACAAATCTAACTTTTTTAAATAGCCATTCAGTTCGCCCATTTATCTTCATAATTTTTTTACAGCAGATCAGAAAAATGTTATTTTCATCATCATGGCTACTTTCCCTTATCCTAATAGCCTTAAAAGTTTATCGATTATAGAATTAGATTGGTATGACCAGGTTTTAAATCCAAAAGATGGTAAATTTGTATCGGCAAATAATCATTAAAAAGATTTGAAACTTCGTCTACTTGTCGAGAAGTATAAATTTTAAAAGGAGAAAAGCGAGGTAAAACTATTTCAAATAATTGCTGTTTTTAATCGGTTAAATTATAAAATGTCTCTTTCAATACTATAAAAACAATATGGATCGTTATTAAATTTATTTGATGTGGTGTATGACATAGCATTACATCCACCTG